>JBKBPL010000013.1:0-100576 GCA_046293075.1 Hyphomicrobiaceae bacterium
CGCGGGCCACTGCCAGGTCCGCCCGGCCGTCGACAGCGACGACAAGCGCACCGATCCGCTCGCCTGGCGCGTCGCCGGGCTCACGCGCAGCAGCGCGCCTCTCGTCAGTCGTCACACTGGCCGCCCGGCTTACGGCGGGACGCCTTCCGATCAGACCGTTATCGCCGCTATCCAGGACCTCAAGGCCCGCGGCTACAAGGTCACGCTCAATCCTTTCATCCTCATGGATGTGCCCGAGGACAACGCGCGGCCCAATCCCTACGCACCCGATGGGACGCAACCGGCATATCCCTGGCGCGGCCGCATCACGATCAGTCCGGCGCCGATGGTCCCGGGTTCTCCCGACAAGACCAGCGCCGCCGAAAGCCAGATCGCGGCATTCGTCGGTAGTGCGGCGCCACACCACTTCTCCATCAGCGGCCAGCAGATCAACTACTCGGGCCCTTCTGAGTGGTCCTTCCGCCGTATGATCCTGCATTATGCGCACCTGGCCGCTGCAGCGGGTGGTGTCGACGCCTTCATTCTCTGCTCCGAGTTGCGCGGGCTCACACAGGTGCGCGCGAGCGCCTCCAGCTATCCCTTCGTTGCCGCCCTCGTCGCGCTTGCCGCCGACGTCCGAACTGTCCTCGGCCCGCACACGAAGCTTACCTATGGCGCCGATTGGTCCGAGTATTTCGGTCATCATCCCCAGGACGGCAGCGGCGACGTCTTCTTCCATCTCGATCCGCTGTGGGCCTCGCCCAACATCGATGCGATCGGCATCGACACGTACTGGCCGCTCGCGGACTGGCGCGATGGTCGCGACCATGCCGACCGGCGGGCGGGCCACCGCGTGCTTCATGATCTCCGCTACCTCAGATCCAATCTCGTCGGCGGAGAGGGCTACGACTGGTATTACGCCAGCGATGCGGACCGCGATCTCCAGGTCCGCACGCCGATTACCGACGGTCACGCGGGCAAGCCCTGGGTCTTCCGCTTCAAGGATATCCGCTCCTGGTGGGAGAACGCGCACTACGATCGCCCCGGCGGCATTGAAAGCGCGACGCCAACCTCCTGGGTTCCCCAATCCAAACCCTTCTGGCTCACGGAGATCGGCTGTCCGGCCATAGACAAGGGCGCAAACCAGCCGAACGTCTTCGTCGATCCCAAGAGTGTCGAAAGTGCGCGGCCCCACTATTCAAACGGCACACGCGACGACCTCATCCAGCGGCTCTACCTTCAGGCGCTGATCGAGGGGCTCGATCCGTCGCATCCCGGCTATATCGAGAGCGCCAACCCGACCTCGTCTGTCTATCACGCGCCGATGGTCGATCTCGACCATGCCTATGTCTATGCCTGGGACGCGCGGCCTTATCCTGCCTTTCCCAACAATCGCCTGGCCTGGGGCGACGGCGAGAACTGGCGGCTCGGCCACTGGCTCAACGGCCGCGTTGCCAGCCAGCCGCTCAGCGCCGTCATCACTGATATCCTTCAAGCCCACGGCTTCAAGGCTTTTGATGCCGGCGCCCTCGCTGGCGTCGTGCCGGGCTACGTTGTCGATCACGTCATGTCTGCCCGCGAGGCGCTCCAGCCGCTCGAGCTCGCCTACTTCTTCGACTCGATTGAGAGCGGAGGCCGCATCGTCTTCCGTCACCGCGGCATCGACCCGCCGACGCTGGCCTTGTCGGCCGACGCTACTGCCGAACTCAAACCCGGTGCCGACCTCATCACGCTCACGCGCGGTCAGGAGACGGACCTGCCGGCTTCCGCGCGCATTTCCTATGCCGCCTCCGAGCGCGACTACCGCCGCGCCGTCGCCGAGGCGCGTCGCCTCGTCGGCGCCAGTGGCCGCATCTCGCTCGCTGAGCTCGCCGTCGTCCTGGAGGCCGATCAGGCCACACAGATTGCCGAGAGCTGGCTCTTCGAAACGTGGGCAGCCCGCGAGCGGGCACAGTTCGCGCTTCCGCCGAGTCGCATCGCGCTCGAGCCCGGCGACATCGTCGCCCTAGAGGGGGCTGGCGATGCGCGCCTCTTCCGCATCACCGAGATCGGCGACCACGGCGCCCGCGAGATCCATGCGATCCGGATTGAGCCCGAGGTCTATGCGCCCATCACGGCGACACCGCGTGACGCCGATCCGCCGCAGGTCACCACGCTCGGTCAGCCGTCCGCTGTCCTGCTCGACTTACCGTTACTCCTCGGCAACGAGCCGCCGGAGGCCGGCTACTTCGCGGCCACGATGCGGCCCTGGCCCGGTGCCGTCGCGCTCTACAGCTCGCCCGAAACCTCCGGCTTCACCTTGCGCGCGCTGGCAACAAGACCGGCCACGATGGGGACGACGCTCGACGATCTGCCGGCCAGGCCTCCGAGCAGGTTCGACAAGGCCAATGTTCTGCGCGTCCGCCTCGACTATGGCACGCTCGCTTCTGTCAGCGATCTCGCACTTCTCTCGGGCGCCAATGCTGCCGCGATCGAGCACGCGCCTGGACGCTGGGAGATCATTCAGTTCCGTGATGCCACGCTTGTCGCGCCTGCGACCTACGCGCTCGCGATGCTTCTCCGTGGGCAGCAGGGAACGGAAGGCGCGATCAGCGATGTTCTGCCTGCTGGTGCGCGCATCGTTCTCCTCGATTCAGCGCTCACACAGCTCAACCTTGCACCGGGCGAGGTGGGCCTTCCGCTCACCTGGCGATTCGGCCCCTCGAACCGTGATCTCGGATCGCCGTCCTACGACACGGTTGCCCACGCCTTCGCCGCCCTCGGCCGTCGCCCATTTGCGCCGGCGCACGTACGCGGCCGCCGCGACGCCGGCGACCTCCACATCAGCTGGATTCGTCGCACGCGGATCGGCGGTGACAGCTGGGAGAGTGCCGAGGTGCCCCTGGCCGAGGAGAGCGAGCGCTATGAACTCGACGTCCTCGCTGCCGGGACTGTCGTGCGAACGCTCACGGCAACGAGCCCATCACTGATCTACAGCGCCGCCGATCAAGCCGCCGATTTCGGCAGCCCGCAGTCCGCGATCACCGTCCGCATCTGCCAGCTCGGCGAAAGCTATGGCCGCGGCAGCGCCGCAACGGCCGTCCTCTAGCCTGCGCCATGGAGACCTTCATGCAGCAGCCATCCTGGATGGCCGAGGCCTGGCGCGAGCTTGGCCAGTCCGAGCTGCCTGGACCAGCAAACAATCCGCGCATCGTGGCGATGTTCCACGAACTCGGACATTACGGCCACGGCGACGAGACCGCTTGGTGCGCTGCCTTCGTCGGGGCCTGTCTCGAGCGCGCCGGCATCGCCAGCACGCGCTCGTTGCGCGCCCGCTCATACCTCGACTGGGGCACCCCAAGCGACGCGCCAGAAACAGGGTCGGTCGTCGTGCTCAGGCGCGGCAATGATCCGGCCCTCGGCCACGTCGGCTTCCTGGTCGGCATGACCAGCAGCCACGTGTTCGTGCTCGGCGGCAATCAATCGAATGCCGTCACGGTCGCTGCCTTCGATCGCACGCTCGTGCTCGGCTTTCGCGAGCCCCCTTCACAACCGGCGGCGAGCGCAAGCGATCACAAGTTCGAGCTTGCCCTGCGCCACGTCCTCGCGATGGAGGGTGGCTGGACGGACGATCCACACGATCCCGGTGGTCCGACGAACAAGGGCATCACGCTGGCCGTCTACGCCCGCGAGCGCGGTCTCGAGGTAACCTCGTCGAATCTCGCCGAGCTGAAGTCCGCCCTGCGCGCGATCCCCGACACGCTGGTCCGCACCATCTACCAGAAGCGCTACTGGCAGCCCGCGCGCTGCCCGGCGCTGCGGCCATCGCTGGCGCTCATGCATTTCGATGCCAGCGTCAATCACGGCGTCGGCACTGCCGCACGCTTCCTGCAGGAAGCGCTCGGCGTCGAGATCGACGGCGAGATCGGACCGATGACGCTCAGCGCGGCGCGTTCTGCGGACCCGCGCCAGACGCTCCCCCGCTACGCCGCCATCCGGCGCCAGCGCTACCGCACACTTCCTCACTACTGGCGATTCGGCCGCGGCTGGCTGCGCCGCGTCGACGCCACGCTCGCCGCCGCCATTCGCCTCATTCCACCAGCCAGCGATCCCGCAACGACCGAGGAGAGCCCCTTCATGACCGGCCCGACCGACGCCCCCACCACCAAGCTCGATGCAGCCACCGAGACCAAGAACTGGTGGCAGTCGATGACGATCTGGGGCACCCTGCTGACCGCAATCACGACTGTCCTGCCACTGCTCGGCGTGGTGTTCGGCATCAGCATCACGCCCGATCTCGCCGAGCGGATCGGCCAGGACGTCGTGCTGGTCATTCAGGCGGTCGGGGGCCTGATCGGTACGCTCATGGCGCTCATCGGCCGGGCCCGCGCCACTACGCCTCTGCAGCAAGGGATATCGCCGCGCACGAACACCTGAGCCGCCGGGCCCGTCCGATCATTTGCGGCGCTGACGGCGTGCGCGGTAGCGGGACGCCCAGCCCTCGTGCAGTTCCTGCGGCGCCCGCCCGACGGCGAGCGCGTCCGCCGGCACGTCCTTCGTGATGACGCTGCCGGCGCCGATGTACGCGCCGTCGCCGATCTTGACCGGCGCGACCAGGGCCGAGTTGGAGCCGATGAAAACGCCGGCGCCGACATCCGTACGATGCTTCTCGAAGCCGTCGTAGTTGCAGAAAATCGTCCCTGCACCGATGTTCGCACCGGCACCGACACGCGCATCGCCCATATAGGCGAAGTGGTTCGCCTTTGCCCCCACCTCGATCGTCGCGTTCTTCACCTCGACGAAATTGCCGATGTGCGCATCGGGGCCGATGTCCGCCCCGGGCCGCAGGCGCGCGAACGGCCCGACCGTGGCGCCCGCGCGAATTCGGACGGTTCCGCGGTTCTTTCCATCGTGGCCGGCCAAGTAGCAGTTCGCGTGCAGCGTGACGCGATCTTCGATGATCACGCCCGGTCCGATCACCACATTCGGCTCGATCAGCACATCGCGCCCGATTACCGTGTCATAGCTGAGCCAGACGGTCTCGGGCGCGACGAGCGTCACGCCGTCACGCATCGCTTCATGCCGGCGCCGGCGCTGCCAGATCGCCTCCGCGGCGGCCAGTTGCGCCCGGTCATTGACACCCAGCACCTCATCCTCATCGCACACGACCACGTGCGCGAGATAGCCATCGGCCCGCGCCAGCTCGACGGCGTCGGTGAGGTACAGCTCGCCTTTTGCATTATTGCTGGCGATCCGGCGGAGCAGCGCCACGAGATCCGGAACCCGGAAGGCCATCACGCCGGCATTGCACAGGCGCAACTGGCGCTCCGCCTCGCTGGCATCGGCGTGCTCGCGGATCGCAATCAGCTCCCTGCCGGCATGGGTGAGCAGTCGGCCATAGCCGGTCGGATCTGCTGCCTCAAACCCCAGCACCACGACGCCGGCGCCCTTATCCAGCGCGCCACGCATCCGGCTGAGCGTCGCCGCGGTCAGCAGCGGCGTATCACCATAGAGGATCAGCACGTCGCCCTTGTGCGTTGTCAGCGCCGCCGCGGCCGCCAGAGCGGCATCTGCAGTTCCGCGGCGTTCCAACTGGATGTAGGTCTCGAGCGCCGGCGCTGCGGCGCGCCCTTCGGCGGCCACGTCCTCCATTCCCGGCCCGACAACCAGCGCCAGCCGCTCCGGCGTCAGTTCCCGCACGACATCAAGCACGTGGCCGAGCATCGATCGCCCGGCGATTCTGTGCAGTACCTTGGGGATATTGGAGCGCATCCGCGTACCCTGGCCGGCGGCCAACACGACGGTCAGGAGGGGGGCGGCCATGGCGTGGTTCCTCAATAGGGGCCCGAGCTGCGCGCTCAGATGCGCTGCGCAACCGGTGCTGCCTCCATCTGGCAATGTCCGCGCGGCCCGTCAATTGTGGACGGGCCTTGCCCACCTGAAAGTCTTTGGCTCCGTGTTGCCAATGCATAGGCGCGGCGCGTCGCCCCCTCTCCCGGCCAGGGCTTGACGCAGCCTGAGACCGCCGCCAGCGACCCATCAGTTGCCTTGCGCCGTTCGTGAGCTGGGGCCGGCCCCCCCTGCGCCCTCTGCCCCCCGACGCACCTTCCACCTCCCGCCTCCCTTTCCTTCACAGTCTCGTGTGCCGCCAGAATGCCGCTTGACTTCCACGCTGCTGCCATGAAAAAGAACGATCGTTCGTTTTTATTGCGCCGCAAAAGAGCGGCATCACGGTCCCGACACATGGCGAAGCTCAGCCCCGAAACCCTTCGCGAGCGCAGCGATCACATTCTCGACGCGGCGGGTCGCTGCTTCGCCCGCGCCGGCTTTCACCGCACGACCATGCAGGACATCTGCCGCGAGGCGGAGGTCAGCCCGGGCGCCCTCTACCTCTATTTCAACAGCAAGGAGGCCCTCATTGCCGGCATCTGCGAGCGCGATCGGGCCGAATTCGCCGACCGCTTCCGCGATATGCCGGTGGGCGATGACGTCATGGAGGCGCTGGGCGAGCTCGGCCGGCAGTTCCTTGAAGACCCCCTTCACCGCCGCCTTCTGTGCATCGAGGTGGGCATCGAGGCCACCCGCAATCCGAAGGTCGGTGAGCTTCAGAAATCGATCGACAGCCTCATCCGTAGCTCCTTCCACGCCTTGTTCACGAAGCTCAAGGAGGACGGCCGCATTGCACCGGTCTTCGACATCGACACGGTCGTCGAGGCATTCCTGACCATCGTCGATGGAATGCTCTGGCGTCGCGCCGTGGATGAGAACTTCAACGCCGATGTTGTCCTGCCACCCCTTCGCGATGCCGTAGCCGCGCTGCTGCGTCCCGTATCCGCCGAGGCTAAGCCATGAAAAAGAAACGGTTCCCCTGGGGGCCTCTCCTTTCGCTCACCGTTCTGGGCGCCCTCACCTGCAGCACCGCCCTCCTGCCGGCAATTGCCGCAGAGAAGAAGGCGGCGGCCCCGGCCACAGCACCGAACCTCCACATCAGCGTGAGCGTCACCCGCGCCGCGCCGCACGCCTTTGTCGAGACGCTCGCCGTCAGCGGCTCGCTGGCCCCGCGTGAAGAGATTCTGATCGGGCCCGAGATCGAGGGACTGCGCGTGCTCGAGGTGCTGGTCGATGAGGGCGCCGAGGTCAAGCGCGGACAGGTCCTGGCGCGCCTCGTATCTGACACGCTCGATGCGCAGCTCGCACAGAACGAGGCGGCGCTTGCCCGCAATGCTGCCGCGATGGCACAAGCCCGCAGCGTCATCTCCGAAGCCGAAGCACGCCTCAAAGAAGCGCAGAACGCAATCACTCGCACGCGCGCGCTCAAGGAAGCCGGCCATGTCTCTGAAGCCGTCTTCGATCAGCGCGAAGCGGCCTTCAGGCTCGCCGAGGCCCAGCTTGTTGCTGCGCGTGACGGTCTGAAGGCATCCGAGGCGGATCGCGCGAGCATCGAAGCGCAGCGCCGCGAGCTGCTTTGGCGCCGATCGAAAACCGAAGTTACTGCACCTGCTGACGGCGTCATCAGCCATCGGCGGGCACGCGTCGGCAGCACGGCGGTGCTCGTCTCGCAGGAGCCGATGTTCCGCATGATCGAGAAGGGCGAGATCGAGCTCGACGCCGAGGTTCCCCAGGCGCACATCGTCCGCCTTGCGCCGGGTCAGAAGGCCCGCATCGCTGTCCCCGGCAACGGCGAGGTTGATGGCACCGTGCGCCTGATCTCCCCGGCCATTGACCCGGCGACCAGACTTGGCCGCGTGCGCATCCTGATCGGCAAGGATGCGAACCTGCGCATCGGCACGTTCGCCCGTGGCGAGATTGTCGTCGCCCGCGGCACGGGACTCGCTGTGCCCCGCTCTGCGGTCCTCTTCGGCAAGTCGGGCCCGACTGTGCAGGTCGTCGAGAACGACACCATCGTGACCCGCCCGGTAACAGTCGGTCTCGCCGAAGCGGACCGTGTTGAGATCCGCAGCGGCATCGCCGAGGGCACGATGGTTGTCGCCAAGTCCGGCACCTTCCTGCGCAACGGCGACCGCGTCCGGCCGGTCGTCCTCCCAAGTGCCGTCGCAGATGGGCGGTAAGCCATGAGCTTCAACATCTCGGCCTGGTCGATCCGCAATCCGGTTCCGCCGCTCACCCTGTTCCTGGTGCTGATGGTGCTTGGCGTTATCGCCTTCATCCAGCTCCCGATCACGCGCTTCCCCAACATCGACGTCCCGATCGTCCGGGTGCACATCTACCAGACGGGGTCGGCGCCGGCCGAGCTAGAGACGCAGGTCACCAAGCGCGTCGAGGATGCAATTGCCAGCGTCAACGGCGTCAAGCACATCACCTCGACCGTTACCGAAGGCATCTCGCTCACGGTGATCGAGTTCCGCCTCGAGACGAATTCGGACCGCGCCGTCAACGACGTCAAGGATGCGATCGCGCGCATCCGCTCGGAGCTGCCGCGCACGATCGAGGAACCGGTCGTCGCACGGCTCGACGTCGAAGGTCTGCCCATCGTCACCTACGCGGTGCGCGCGCCGGCCATGACCCCGCAGGAGATCTCCTGGTTCGTGGACGATGTGGTGATCCGCACGCTTCAGGGTGTCAGAGGCGTCGGCGAAGTCGAGCGGGTCGGCGGCGTCAAGCGCGAAATCCGCGTCGCGCTCGATCCCGACCGCCTCCTGTCGCTCGGGATCACCGCTGGCGACGTCAACCGCCAGCTGCGCGCCACCAACGTCGATCTCGCCGGCGGCCGGGGCGAGATCGGCGGCCGCGAACAGGCTATCCGCACGCTCGCCGGCCAGACCACGGTCGCGAACCTCGCCGCCACGATGATCGCGCTTCCCGGCGGACGCAAAGTGCGCCTCGACGAGCTCGGCACCGTCACGGACTCCTACGAGGAGCCGCGCGCTTTTGCTGTCGTGGACAAGGAGCCCGTCGTCGCGTTCTCGGTGAAGCGCGCCAAGGGCGCCAGCGACACGACCGTCTCTGCCGACGTGCATAAAGCGGTCACCGACCTCGCCCAGCGCTACCCCGATGTGCAGATCGCCCTCATCGACACCACGACGACCGCCGTACGCGGCGCCTACTCGTCGACCATGCAGACGCTGATCGAGGGCGCGCTTCTGGCGATTGCCGTCGTCTTCCTCTTCCTGCGCAACTGGCGCTCGACGGTCATCACGGCCGTCGCCCTGCCGCTATCGATCATACCGGCGTTCTTCGTCCTCCACACGCTCGGCTTCTCACTCAATCTCGTCAGCCTGCTCGCCATCACGATCGCGACCGGCATCCTCGTCGACGACGCTATCGTCGAGATCGAGAACATCGAGCGGCACATGGCCATGGGCAAGCCGCCCTTCCGCGCATCACTCGATGCCGCGGACCAGATCGGACTTGCGGTCATCGCCATCACCATGACCATCATCGCCGTGTTCACGCCGGTGAGCTTCATGGGCGGCATCGCCGGGCAGTATTTCAAGCAGTTCGGCCTGACAGTTGCGATCGCGGTCTTCTTCTCCCTCGTCGTCGCGCGCATGCTGACGCCGCTTCTCGCGGCCTATTTTCTCCGCCCGCGTCCGCACCGCGATCACGAGCCGCTCTGGCTGCGCGGCTACACGCGCATTGCGCGCTGGTCGGTGCGTCACCGGTTCCTCACGCTGTTCGCTGGCCTCGGCATCTTCGCCGCTTCGATCGGCAGCTTCTTTCTGCTGCCCTCGGCGTTTCTTCCAACGGACGATACCGGCCGCATTCTGCTCGCAGTCGAACTGCCGCCGGGATCGCGGCTTGACGACACGCGTCGCGTGACCAATGAACTCACGGATCGCATCAAGAGGCGTCCCGAAGTCGTCAGCGTGTTCGTGACCGGCGGCCAGGTGCTTGGCTCCGGCGCAGAGGTGCGCAAAGCGACGCTGACAATCAATCTGGTTCCAAAATCCAAGCGCAAGGACTCGCAGCTCGCCATCACTGAGTCGCTTGGCGCCGAGCTGGCGTCGGTTCCCGACATCCGCTACTGGTTCATGCGGGACAACGGACAGCGCGGCTTCACGGTTGTCGTGACCGGGCGCGAGGGCGCGGATGTCGACCGCGTGGCGGCAGCCCTCACCTCCGAGGCCAAGCGCCTCGTTGACAAGGGCGGCAATGCGATGCTGCTCAATGTCGTCTCAACGGCCGAGCTCGACCGCCCGGAACTCCTCGTTGTACCGCGTACCGAGCTTGCCGCTGATCTCGGCGTGTCGACGGAGACCATCTCCGAGACCGTGCGCATCGCCACCATCGGCGACGTTGCTGCGGCGCTCGCCAAGATGAATATCGACGACCGCCAGATCCCGATCCGCGTCCAGCTCACCGAGGAGGCCCGCGGCGAGCGCAACACACTCGAGAACCTCAGGGTCCCGACCGCCACCCGCGGCGCGGTGCCGCTGAGCGTCGTGGCCGACTTCAAGATGAGCCAGGGCCCCACGGCGATCAGCCGTTATGACCGGCGGCGCCAGGTGGTGATTGGGGCCGATCTCGCGGGCGAAACGGCGCTTGGTGACGCCCTCAAGGCGGTCCTTTCCCACCCCGCTGCGCAGAACCTGCCGGCAGGCGTGGAGGTCCGCCAGTTCGGCGATGCCGAGATCATGGGCGAGGTCTTCGAGAGCTTCGCCAAGGCGATGGGTGCCGGCATCATGATGATGTATGCGGTGCTGGTCCTGCTCTTCGGCTCCTTCCTCCAGCCGATCACGATCCTGTTCTCGCTGCCGCTGTCGATCGGCGGCGCCATCTTCGCGCTCTACCTCACCAACGAGCCTGTCAGCCTGCCGGTGGTCATCGGCATCCTCATGCTGATGGGCATCGTGACCAAGAACGCGATCCTCCTCGTCGATTTCGCGGTCGAGGAAATGGCGAAGGGCGTGCGCCGCGCCGAGGCGATCGTCGATGCCGGGCGCAAGCGTGCACGCCCGATCATCATGACGACAATCGCCATGGTCGGCGGCATGGTCCCGGCCGCGATCAATGCCGGCGATGGTGGCGAGTTCCGCGTGCCAATGGCCGTTGCGGTGATCGGCGGCCTGTTGTCCTCGACGCTGCTGAGCCTGCTCTTCGTGCCGGCCGTGTTTGCCGTGATGGACGATGTCTCGCGGTTCATGTGGTGGATTTTCGGGCGCTTCGTCGGTCCGGGCGAAGAGGCACCCCGAGAAGCCCAAGCTCCGCCTGCCGATGACCGCCAGCCGTCTCTCGATCTGCCGATGCCCGCGCGTGCCGGCGCGCCGCCGCGTCCCATCGCCGCAGAGTAGGACATTCGGCTGCGAGGAGGAGCACGACCTCCTGAAGCGGCCAGCCGGCGGCCTTGGCCTCGAGCGTGGGATTCATCTTGCCTATCGGCGCCAGGGCGCGGCCGGCCACCTGAGCGTCGCATCAGCCGCCAAACAGGACGGCATGCATGATCCGGCCCGGCACGAACGTGAAGAGGCCGGCGATGATGAGCGCGCCGGCGAAGAGCCCGATCATGCCGCGCTTGTGCGCGGAAATGTTGCCGCGCCTGGCCATCATCACCGCAAAAGGCGTGTAAGAGAGCACCCAGATCGACAACAGGTGAATGAGGCTGAAGCCGCGCCACTGGTCGATCTCGTGAATCCAGAATGAGCTTGCGGCAATCACAAGCATCAGGCCCGCCCAGACATAGCCGGCAAGCCGGTGCGGCCGGTCGCCCTTGCGCCGGGTGAGCTGCACGAGGCCGAGGCCGAACGCGCTGATCGCCGCGAGCGCGTGAAGCTGTATGGCTGGACTTGCTGTGAGAAGCGGCTCGAGTGTCATTTCGTCGCCTGCACAGCGCGGATTTCTGCTGTTGGATCGAAATCCTCCGGAATACCGGCGAGGCCGACCCGCTGAAACCAGCGGCCAAGTGCTGGCGACGCCGTAAGTACGGCGAAGGGAATGGCGACGAGGTAGCCGGCGGTCAGCGGCAGGCTCCACCAGAACACGGCCGGCGAGATCATCCACAGCAGCCCGCATACGACCACGCCGAACAGTGTCTGCGGCCACAGATTGCGCGCGGCCGTGGCCCACGAGATGCCATAAGCGTCGCGGGACTGCCCGCCCCACACGACCGACTTACCGAACGCGAGACCGACCATGAAGATCGACGTGCGGATGGTGGAGATGGCACCTTGCAGGAAGGAGAAGACGAGCTCAATGGCCGCCGATGCCGCGAACCGCACCGGACCGCCGTACCGCGCAACACCATCCTTGGTCAGCACGGCGTCGATCAGGCCGGCGATCTTGGGGCTCAGGTACATGAGGAAGAACAGCACGTAGAGGAAGATCGCCAGCCCCGCGGGATAATTGGAGATCGACTGGCCTTCCCACGCTGCGAGCGGCAGCAGCGCGATCATCACTGTCCACGCCGGGATGCCGATGAACATGAGGATGGCCCACAGGAGCTGGAAGCGGCTCATGGCATAGAGCCCCGGCAGGTCGAGCAGCTTGATGTACTGCATGTTGCCCTGGCACCAGCGGACATCGCGCTGCGCGAAGTCGAGCATGGTCGGCGGGTTCTCCTCCCACGAGCCATTCTCGACGGGCAGCACGCGGACCTCGTAGCCCGCGCGGCGCATCAGCGTCGCCTCGACCTGATCGTGCGAGAGCACATGCCCGCCGAGCGGCGGCTTGCCGGGCAACAGGGGCAGCGCGCAGTCTTCGACGAACGGCTTGATGCGCACGACCGCGTTGTGTCCCCAGAAGGGTCCGCAGTCGCCCACCCACCATGCCTGCCCCATGGTGTAAGAGCGCATGCCGTGACGCATGCCGAACTGGAAGATGCGCGCGAAGGCCGATGACGACGGCATGCCCACAACCAGCGACTGCAGGATGCCGATCCGCGGATGCGCCTGCATCATGCGCACGAGGCGCACGATGGCGGGCCCCGACATGAGGCTGTCCGCGTCGAGCGGCAGCATCAGTTCGTAGTCCGTGCCCCAACGCTCGCAGAAATCGCGGACGTTGCCAGCCTTGTAGCCCTTGTTTTCCTCGCGCCGCCGGTAGGCGATGCGGTCGGCGTCAGGGTCCTCTGCCCTCCACGCGGCGATGGCCGCCTCCTCGGCGGCCGCCACTTCCGGCCGGTTAGTATCCGAGAGCACGAAATAGCTGAAGGCGCCCCCCTCGCCAGTTGCGTCGATGCTCTCCTTCACGATGCGCAAGCGGCGGATCGCCCGCTCGGGATCCTCGTTGCGCAGCGTCATGAAGACCGCCGTCTTGATCGTGATCGGCGTTGGCACGTCGCCGGCACGTGCATAGGGCGCAACCGCCCCCATTGGGTCCTTGTGGAAATGCAGCAACCAGAGCCCGATCACCGAATTCCAGAAACCGACGACCGTCCACGGCGTGCCAATCGCAAAGCAGGCGAACATGATCATGTCGACGAGCGTCCAGCCACCCGCGCCGAGCACCCGTGCGCCAAGCCACAGCATGACCAGCCACGTGACGACATTAAGCATCGTCATGATCAGGCGGCGGCGGGTGAGCTCGGCGTTTGCCTGGAGCCCGGTCGGTACGCTAAGGCTTTGGGCGCCTGCAAACCTCGCGCTGCTCGGCGCCGCATCTTCGACATTGTTGGTCATTGCTGTGCTGCTGGGGTTTTGAGAACAATGCCCGGGCGACGGGCGGGACGGATCGACAATGGCCGACGAGCCCAAATATACCGCGGAAGAAACGCCTCTCGCCAACGCCTCACCGGCTGATTTGTTCCGGCCGACACCGTCGGCCCGGACTGCCCGGGCCATTTGGTACACGGCTCCGGGCGCAGTGGAAATACGCTTGAGCGAGCTTCCATCACTGGAGCCCGGCCAAGCCCTCGTACGGACAGCGTTCAGCGGTATCAGCCGCGGTACCGAGCGGCTGGTCTTCAGTGGGGCCGTCGGTCAACAGGAATGGGAACGCATGCGCGCGCCTCTGCAGGAGGGCGCGTTTCCTTTTCCAGTCAAATACGGCTATTGCGCGACCGGGACGGTGGAGGATGGGCCCGCCGCGCTCAAGGGACGCAGCGTCTTCTGCCTGCATCCGCACCAGGACCGCTTCGTTGCGCCGCTCGAGATGCTGGTCCCGGTGCCGGACGGCGTGCCTCTCCGCCGGGCAACGCTCGCCGCGAACATGGAGACGGCTCTCAATGCGATCTGGGATTCGGGCGCCAGTGCCGGCGACCGGATTGTCGTGATCGGCGCCGGCATCGTCGGTCTCCTGGTTGCGCATCTCGCCGCACGTCTACCTGGCGCCGAAGTCACCGTCGTCGACGTCGCCGACAGGCGTGGCATCGTGACGAGCTTCGGCGCCTCATTTGCGGCCCCCGCCGACGCGCCGCGCGGCGCCGACGTCGTCGTCCACACAAGCGCCTCTGCGCCAGGCCTCGCGACCGCCATTGGCTGCGCGGGTCTCGAAGCGACAATTGTCGAGCTCTCCTGGTACGGCGACAGGGATGTTGCCGCACCGCTCGGCGGTGCCTTCCACAGTCAGCGCCTGCGGCTGCAGTCCTCCCAGGTCGGGCAGGTCTCGCCAAGTCGACGCCCCCGCTGGAGCTACCGCCGCCGCATCGAGAAGGCGCTCGCGCTCCTTGCCGATCCGGCCCTCGACGCACTCGTTGCCGACGAGATCGCATTTGCCGATGCGGCCGTCGCGCTCCCCCGCGTCCTGGCGCCGGGGGCGGCCGGCCTCGCGCCCGTCATCCGCTACTGAGCGGCGGGGGGCGGTCGACCTTCTCACACGACCCCGAGGAACAGCACGGCAGCGCCCGCGACAATCGCGGGCACCGATACCGCCGCCACGAGCCGGCCCATGCCTGTGCCGCCGATCCACCACGCCATTATTGTCTTGGAAGCTGTATTGACCGAAATGGCGATGAAGATTGCGCGCGCTGCGGTGGCCTCGTCGCCGCCGGCACCGCGCGCCATGGACAACGTAACGGCATCGAGATCGGCTATCCCGGATACGGCCGCGACCAGGTAAGCGCCTGCCGAGCCGAAGGCGCCCGTGAGGAGCTTCGTCGCCAGCATCACGGTCGCGAGGATCGCACCGAACTTCAGGACCGTTGCGAGCTCGAACGGGTTCTTGAGCACGATCGCGCCTTCCCCGCTTCCATCATCGTCCGCGCTGCGCATCATCACCAGGACGGCCCCGAGCGTGAGCACCGCGCCGACCGCGCCCAGCGGCAGCGCGATCAGTGCGAGCAGGCTTGGGTTGATCACACTGGTGATCGCCAGCACGCGTCCCGACATCACCGCACTCGCGAACAGAACGCCGGCCGTGAGCAGCGTGCGCCGCCCAGGATTCTTGCTGGCGACCTGGGCCAGGGTCATCGTGACGGCCGTCGACGAGGCAAGCCCGCCCGCGATGCCGGTGATCGCAATACCGCTGCGGTCGCCCGCAAGCTTGACGGCCACGTAGCCAACGAAACTGATGACGGCGATCATGATCGTCATCAGCCAGATCTCATGTGGATTGAGCGCCCCCCACGGATCGACGGTCCGGCGCGGCAGCAGCGGCAGCATGATGAATGTCATCGCCAGCAGAACAAGACCCGAGCGAAGCTCGGCGCTGGTCATGCGCTGAAGCCAGCTATGCAGCACCGATTTCCATGCCAGTAAGGCCGCGACGGCAACCCCGCCGGCGGCCGCGACTTCGATCGGCCCCAGCACGGCGAGGGCACCGAGGGCAAAGGCCAGCATGGCGGCGACGATCGTCGTTATGCCGAAAGTCCCATCATGGGCGATCTCGCGGTAGCGGAAGAACGCAAAGATGGCCGCATAGACGACGAATGCGGCACCAAGTGCTCCCGCCCCTCCGCCATCACCGATCGTCTGCGCGATGGCGCCCCACACGCCGCCCAGCAGACCGCTCAGCGCGAATGTCCGCAGCCCCGCCGTGCGGTCGCCCTCGCCCGCCTCGCGGCTGCGCCAACCACGCTCGAGACCGATGAGCAGCCCGATTGCCAATGCCACAGAAAGCCGCTGAAACAGATCAACAGTGTCCATAGCGGTCCGATTCCAATGCGGAACAACAGCCCGAGCCGTGATCCCGTTGCCGTCCGAGTCTCGATCGATAGCCCGAAAGACGCCAAACGCAAGCTGTCAGTCGGCGCCTGCTTGCGCCCTGGCCGTGCCGCGGCCATGATCGACCAGATCTCACGATGCGCAATTTGAGGCAGCAGGAGCGCGCCTATGACCGCCATGCGCTATCGCACGCTGGGCCGCAGCGGGCTCAAGGTTTCCGAGCTCTGTCTCGGCACGATGATGTTTGGCGGCCCGACCAATCTGGCCGAGGCCCAGCACATCGCCGATCACGCTGCCGACCTCGGGGTCAACTTCATCGATACGGCCAACGTCTACGAGCAGGGCCGCTCCGAGGAGGTGACAGGGCGCATCATCAAGGCGCGGCGCGGTCATTGGATCCTGGCGAGCAAGCTCGCCCAGCCGACCGGACCTGGGCCGAACGACCGTGGCCTCTCGCGCCGGCACATGATCGAGGCCGTCGATGCCTCGCTCAAGCGGCTCGGCACCGCCCATATCGACATCGAGTACATCCACCGCGTCGATCCTGCCGTGCCGTGGGAAAGTGTGGCGGAGACGTTCGGTGACCTGATCCGCGCCGGCAAGCTCCGTTATTGGGGCCTCTCGAACGTGCGCGCATGGCACATCCCGGTGATCGACCACGCTTGCCGGACGGTCGGCGCGCCAACACCGATCGTGCTACAGCCCTACTACAATCTCATGAACCGGATGCCCGAGGTGGAGATCCTGCCGGCGGCACGCGCCTTCGGCCTCGGCGTTGCCTCCTACAGTCCGCTCGCGCGCGGCGTGCTCTCGGGCAAGTACCAGCCCGGCAGCAACGCGCCGCCGGACACGCGTGCCGGACGCAACGACAGGCGGATGATGGAGACGGAGTGGCGGCCCGAGTCGCTCGCCATCGCGGCAAAGCTCAAGGCGCACTGCGATGCCAGGGGCGTGAGCCTCATCCACTTCGCCGTAGCATGGGTCCTCAACAATTCGGCTATCTCTTCAGTCATCGCCGGTCCGCGCACCTTCGAGCAGTGGGCCGTCTATCCCGGTGCGCTCGAGTTTGCCTGGAGCAAGGAGGATGAGGCACTGGTCGACAGCCTTGTCAGGCCCGGTCATCCATCGTCGCCTGGCTACACCGATCCCGGCTATCCGGTCGAGGGGCGATACGCGCGGATTGGCTAATGTGGTTCCGATTCAGAATTCCGCCTCCGACACCTTCCGCGACGTGGTGACGGACTTCGTAATCTGAACCACACTTGCTACTTCACCAAGCGCGCCGTCGACTTGAGGACATCCGCAGCTTCCTGCACCATGCGCGAGACGATGGCTTCCGCCGGCTCGATCGTATCGATGAGGCCGAGAGCCTCGCCCGCAACGAGGCCGGCAATCGTTGCATCTCCTGCTGCCACGGCCGTCTGAAAGCGCAACATCTCGGCTGCTTTTTGCGCTCGCAACGCGCTTTCGCGGCCGTGCCACTGGTCAGTGAAGGCGTTGCGCATGATGCGCGTCGTATAGCGCTCGGGCCAATCCTTCTCCCGCACGATATCGGTCACGGTCGTTCGTATGGTGTCGTCACCGGTCGCGGCGAGACCCGCCGCGTGCATGCTTGGATGAACCAGCGCTTCCTTGGCGGCCCAGAAGCGGGTTCCAACAACGACGCCGTCTGCGCCGAGCGTCAGCGCGGCGGCAAGGCCGCGTCCGTCCGCAATCCCGCCGGAGGCACAGAGCAATGTTTCCGGCGCCTCACGCGCGAGCAGGTCCGCGATCTCAGGCACGAACGTCATCGTCGCGCGGTGAACGCCGTGACCTCCTGCTTCCGCCCCCTGTGCAACAATCACGTCGGCGCCGGCCTCGATGGCCTCGAGGCAGTCCTGGCGTGACTGGATCTGGCACATGAGGAGGGCGCCCGCGGCCTTGATCTCTTGTGCGAACGGCCGCGGATCGCCGAACGACAGAAAGACGGCAACAGGCTTGTGCGATAGCATCAATCCGAGGAGGTGGGGCGCTTTCGCCATAGACCAGGTGATGAAGCCTCCACCAACCCGCTCATTGCCGGCCTCGCGAAACTCCCGCTCGATTTGCTCGGCGTTACCATAGCCGCCGCCAATAAGGCCGAGCCCGCCCGCGCGCGTGACGGCGCTCGCCAGTCCCCCGCCAGCAACGGGGTCCATCGGGGCCAGAATCATGGGGTGCCTGATGCCCAGCCGCTGGGTCAGTCGCGTCTCGATGCCCATCCACATGCGCCTTCCGCTCTCCCGCTGCGCCTACCGCCCCTTGAACACGGGGCGGCGCTTCTCCATGAAGGCGCGGCGTCCCTCGACATAATCCTCGCTCGCGAAGCAGGCGTCGATCGCCGCTTCCACCGTTGCCGTATCACGCTTGTCGGCATCCTGTGTCGCGGCATGGATGGCGAGCTTGGCCGCCTTGATCGTGAGCGGCGCGTTATCGGCAATCGTCGCGGCATACTTGCGCACGTAGGCCTCGAGCTCATCGGCGGGCACGACACGGTTGACGAGCCCCATGATGCGCGCGTCCTCGGCTGTGAAGCGGTTTGCCGTGAAGAAGATCTCCTTGGCGAATGCCGGCCCAACGATGTCGACGAGCCGTTTGATCCCGGACGCGCGATACCCGAGCCCCAATCGCGCTGCCGGCACGGCGAAGAAGCTGTCGTGGCCGCAGATGCGGATGTCGGTGTTGAGTGCGATGGCGACGCCGCCGCCAACGCAGAGCCCGCGGATCATGGCGATGGTCGGCTTGCTCACGTTGGCGATTGCGGCCTGTGCGGCCGACCCCGCCCGGTCGTAGATCCTGATCGTTTCTTCGCGGTCGCGCTTCTTGTCGAACTCTGAGATGTCGGCGCCGGAGACGAATGCCTTATCACCGGCACCCGCTAGCACGATCACGCGAACCGTGGGATCAGCCTCGAAGTCGGCAATGATTTTCGGAATGGCGACCCACATCTCGTAGGAGACGGCGTTGCGCTTCTCCGGCTGATTGAAGATCATCCAGCCGATGCCGTCCTCCTTGCGCGCGAGCATCTTGGTCGTACCAAGGTCCATGGCGACGTCTCCACGAGGGCCAGAATGTGGGGCGCGGGCGGCGGCTGGCGCACGCCCGGAAAGCGGCGACGGCCGCTCTTGCTCAGGCTGCAAGCATCCTCGAACAAGCCGGCGCATTTGGCAATCGCGCGCTGGCATGGTCGCCCGCGCGGAGCGGGGGGCTTGCCCCGCCCAGCCGCGCTGGACAACCCATGAAAGAGCGAGCCGCCACGGCACTTGACGCATCGGCACGCCGCGGCGGTGAGGCTAATCCAGAAGCGCTAGCCCGCGGCGCGCACGGCGTCGGTGATCTTCTTGGCAGCGTCGGCGAGGTTGTCGGCGCTCAAGATCTGCAGGCCGGACTCGGCCATGATCTTCTTACCGAGCTCAACGTTGGTTCCTTCGAGGCGGACGACCAGCGGCACTGTGACGCCGAGTTCCCGCGCCGCGGCGACCACGCCCTCCGCGATGATGTCACAGCGCATGATGCCGCCAAAGATGTTGACGAGGATCCCCTTCACGCTCGGATCGTTGAGGATGATCTTGAATGCCGCCGTCACCTTCTCCTTCGAGGCCGAGCCACCGACATCGAGGAAGTTCGCGGGCTCCATGCCGTTGAGCTTGATGATGTCCATGGTCGCCATGGCGAGGCCGGCGCCATTGACGAGGCAGCCGATCTGGCCGTCGAGCTTGACGTAGGAGAGGTCATACTTCGACGCTTCGACCTCAGAAGGGTCCTCTTCCGATAGGTCGCGCATCGCGACGATATCCTTCTGACGGAAGAGCGCGTTGGAATCAAAGTTCATCTTGCCGTCAAGCGCGAGCAGGCTGCCATCCCTGGTCACGACCAGCGGGTTGATCTCGAGCAGCGCCATGTCCTTCTCGACGACCATCCTGTAAAGGTCGCCGATCAGCTTGACACACTGGCCCACCTGCTCGCCCGTCAGGCCCAGCGCAAAGGCGACCTTGCGGCCGTGAAAAGGGAAGTAGCCCGAAGCCGGATCGATCGAGAACGTGAGGATCTTCTCGGGCGTGTCGTGGGCGACCTGCTCTATGTCCATGCCGCCTTCTGTCGAGACGATGAACGAGACCCGGCTCGTGCTGCGATCCACGAGCGCGGAAAGATAGAGCTCGCGCGCGATCGCCGAGCCCTCCTCGATGTACAGGCGCTGCACTTTCCGCCCTTCGGGGCCGGTCTGCACGGTAACAAGCGTGTTGCCGAGCATCTGGCCGGCGAACGTCGCCACCTCCTCGACGGACTTGGCGAGACGAACGCCGCCGCCGCTGCCGGCCGACGCCTCCTTGAACTTGCCCTTGCCGCGCCCGCCGGCATGGATCTGTGACTTGACCACCCATACCGGGCCAGGAAGCTTCTTCGCCGCCTCGACGGCCTCGGCGACCGTGAACGCGGGGTATCCCATGCCCGTCGGCACGCCGTACTGGCGGTAAAGCTCCTTGGCTTGGTACTCGTGGATGTTCATGGCAACGTATCCCCGTGGTGGCGTCGGCGTCGCGTTCCCTTTAGCCTGACTTCACCGGACAAGAAAGGGCGGCTTTCGTCCAAAAGGCAGGCTGTGCGCGTTCATAACATCACGGGAGATCTCAAAAAATGACACTCACGGGACCGGCGCTGGCCGAGCGGGAGGAACTGTTCAGGTCCTTCGGACGCGCATTCTTCAAGAAGGATGTCGACGCGCTCTACAGGGTCGTGACACCCGACTTCGAATGGCGGGGACAGGACGAGACCGGAGCCCCCCGTCTGTTGGCAAGTCCGGAGGCGATCCGGGCCCACTTTGAACGCCAGCGTGAGATCTACAGCGAGCAGCGCTTTCGCGATGTCGTCTACCAGCACCTGCCCGAGGTTTCGTTCATGACCTTTCGGCTGACCGAGACGCGCCGCGCTGACGGCGCCGTCAGCGAACATCAGGGTGTCGAAGTTTACACATTCAAGGATGGCCGCATCGCCCTCAAGGATGTCTACCGCAAACCCGCATAGCACGCCCGCTGCACCTAATGCGAGATTCCGACCGTCGTCCTGCGATAGTTCTCGCTGAGGGCTTCGCGGTAAGCCCGGCGCTGCTCCCGGAGACGCTCCCGCTCCCGCGCGTGCTTCTGCAGCATCCGAGCTCGGGCTTCCGCCGGTTTTCGCGCCCGCTGCTCACTCGGGTGCGGCCTGCGCTCGCGCCAGCCGTAGTCGGTCCGCTCCGCGCGCGACGGCAGCGGTGGGACCGCCGGCTCTCGGCGCTCGATGCGCGCGACGGCACGCGCGGCCGTTGGCGTATAGGTCGACCCCGCCTGTTCCCCGTTGCCAACGGACGTCGGCGTTGATGCCGCAAGCACCGGCTCCGGCACGCGCACGACCGGGATGCCGCAGCGGCTCGTATCGAATGCGGCCGCTTCAGCCTTGCTTGGATCGATTCGCGTCAGCGGCCCGTCAGTGCGCACGCCAATGGGCGCCTTGGCCACCACATAGCGCTGCCCGCAAATCCCGATGCGCGGCGGCAAGCGGGTCTCCTCGAAAGCGTCATAGCCGGCTTTCAGATCCCGCCAGAAGTCTGCCCATGGGCTTTCCGCGTGCGCCGCCATGTTCGCGTCGGTCATACGGAACGGAAAGATGTGCACCTGGAAGTGGTCCTGACGTCCGCGCAGCGCAGCAGCCGCGAGGCGGTAGATGACCTGCTGGACCGGCTGGGTCATCGCGTAGCAGCCGGTCGACGAGCAGCCGCCGTGGACGAGGATGAATGAGCCGGTGCGGTCGAGCCGCTTGTCGTGCAGATTGGGAAAGCCAAGGTTGAAGGCGTACCGCCAGCGCCCAAGATGGCGCATCTGGCGGCGTCCGACGGTGTAGAACCCCTCCGGGCTCTGCTTGTCGCCTTCACGCAGTTTGGGACCAAGCGTGCCGGTCCAATGGCAGATCGGATAGGTCGCCTTCAGGACGAAGCTGCTGCCCTTGCGCATCCACAGCTCGAGCACCGACTCGGCTTTGAAAATGCGGATCAGGATGGGCGCCCCTTCGGTGAGGCCCTTCTCAGCCAAGCGCGCGCCAAGATCGCTCAGTTCGGGTGCACTGGATGGCGGCAGCGTACCGCGCGCAAAGGCGCGCTGGCGCTCGATCCGGTCTGGCGCCACATCGTCGAGTTCGACAACAAGGGCTGACGCCGGTGCGGCGCACCATCCGAGTATGAGAAGGCCAATGAACAGCGCCCAGGCGCCTAGTCGCGGCCAGAATGCCGCGCCGACCATGTCCCCCGACGCAAAACTTCTGCGGTACACCAAGCCACCCCAGCCGCAGTTACGCCACAAATGCTCACCCTCAGGAACCATAGGCCCACGGCAGGGACAAGACCGCGGGCCGCCTGCTGGCTTGAAATGGTCGCCCGGTATCGCAGACGCGCCACAGTCGCCTTCGGTCGCGGTTGCGGCCTGAAATCGTGGAATTTTCTGCCCTGTCCAGCGCTTCGCGCTGTGGGATGAGACAGCCTACTGGCTGCCGGGCTGGGTTCCCGGCCGCCCCGTCCCCGGTCGCAACTCGAAGAGCTCCGGCGGAATGCCGAGGCTCATACGCTGGCCCATTCCCGGCATCGCGCTCATCATGACCTCGCGCTTCTTGAGGCCAGGCGCCACGACGTGGGGCATGAACGCGACCTTATCGTCGGCGCGCGGCATGAACGGCACCGGCTGTGCGATCTGATAGGCAGGACACCGCCCGACAGGGTCAAGGCGTCCGACACGGGGGTCGCGGAAGTCCGCGTTCACAAGGTACCGCCGTTCGCACACGGCAATCCGCGGCGGCTGACGGGCAATCTCGAAAAAGTCATACCCTTCCTTAAGCGTCTGCCAAAAGCGGTAGGCGGGATGGCCCCTGTGGCGCGCCATGTTCTCGTCGGTCATGCGGAAGGGGAACGCATGAACCTCGAAGGACTCGTGCCCGGCCTCGAACTGCTCGCGCGCGAGGGCGTAGATCTCCTCGACGAGGCCATCCGTCATGGCATAGCAGCCGGCGGACGTGCACTTGCCGTGCACCATCAGGAACTCGCCGGTGCGCCCGTGAGCGCGGTCATAGGCGTTGGGGTAGCCGAGATTGAAGGACAGATGAAAGCTGGACTTCGGGTTCATCTGGCTCCTGGTGACCGTGTAGAAGCCTTCAGGCGCCTGCTTGTCACCGGTGCGAATCTTAGGACCGAGCTCGCCCGACCACATGCAGATCGGGTAGGTCTTGAAATGATAGAAGCGCCCGTCGTCGCGGGCCTTCCAGATCTCGAGCTCGGATTCCTCTTTGAAGATGCGCACGAAGATCTGCGTGTCGGTGCGCATGTTCTTCTTGCCAAGGAGCATCATGGCGTCCTTGGACAACGGGCGAAGGTGTGGTGGTGTGACCTCGCCACTGCAGCCGGCAACAACAGCCGCTGTCAGACCGGCCACGACGGCAACGCTCAGCGCTCGACTACGCTTAGCCATGGTCCCCCTGATGATCCAAGCAGTACGCAGTGCCCCAGGGCGCACGTGATCACCATAACGAATCCTTTACGTTAAAATATTCTTAACAACAAGTCTGGCGCGGCGCGATGGCCATCCCTGTCGCGGGATCGAAGCTTCGTTGCATCAGCGGCTTATGAGCAACCATGCGCCGCGGATCAGGTAGACGATGCTGATCCCGACCACGATCCAGCGGCTCCAGCGGCGGAAGCCCTCATTGGTCATGCCGAGGAGGACTTTCGCGGCGACCGACGTGCCGATCAGCGCGAGGGCGACGGCGATCACGTACTGCCACATGGGCAGCGGCGTATCCCAGGCGGCGGCGAACGTGCCGAAGTACGCAATGCGCGCCACGTGGCCAAAGGTCTGGCAGACGGCCTTGGTCGCCACCACGACACGGCGGTCGAGCAGGCTCTTCTGGAAGAAGAGATCGAGGATGTGGCCGGCCGCACCTGCCACCAGCTGCAGCGTCATGACGATGAGCCCGGCGATAGGCGGGGCGCCGGGACGCGTGATGTCCGGTGTCAGGCGTTTCGGCAGCAGATCGGCGGCGAAGACGAGCACGCCCAGCAGAAGGTAGACGACGGCCTTGTCCGGCACGAACGAGATGAGCCGCATCATCATGAATGCCGCGCAAGCGCCGACGAGGTAGCGTGCGACGATCGGCCAATCGACGAGCCGCCGCCAGAGCACCGCACGCCAGCCGTTGGCGCCGAGCTGAATGATTCCGAAAAGGACCATTGCCGGGGCGACGTCCAGAAAAACAAGCAAGATGCCAAGGAGGATCAGCCCCCCGGCCATGCCGAAGACACCCGAAATGAAAGAGGTGACCAGGATCGAGACGCCGATGACCCCAGCGGCTGCCGTGCCAATCATCGTCTCTCCCCGGCAGGGCACCGACTGCCAGCCACCACGAGCGGCCGACATGTGGCGCCATCCTCTCGCTTGGCGCCCTGCACTGGACGGATGCTACTGGAGCTTGCGCAGGAACTGCGCGCGCGCCGACGCGGCCTGCACAAGCAGGGGCAGGTCATTGCCGGCAAGGATCATGCGGGCCCCAAGGCCGATGTACTTCGACATGGCTTCCTCGACGTAGACGCCGCCCATGCCCAACCACTTGCCGTGCTTCTTGCAGCCCGCCGCGGCCGTCTCATAGGCCTTGGCGACGTCGGGATGGGCGACCTGGCCGGGGAGCCCCATCTCCATGGTCAGGTCGTTGGTGCCGATGAGCAGCACGTCGACACCCGGCACCGCCGCAATCGCCTCGGCATTCGCGATGGCCGTCGGCGTCTCGAGCATGACGACGATCAGCATGTTGTCGTTGACGAGCTTGGTGGACTCGCCGGCTGGTAGGGCCGCGAACCCGAGCTGGGGCATGGCACCCGCAGCCGAGCGATGCCCCACGGGCGGGTACTTGAGGCGGTCGACGACCGTGCGGGCTTCGTCCGCAGTATCAACATGCGGCATCACGATGCCGAAGGCGCCGCCGTCGAGCGCGCGCGTCGCCATGTCGTACTGGCCATTCGGCACGCGCACGATCGGCGAGATGCCGGCGGCATTGGCGGTGACGGAGATCTGCACGGCCATGTCGAGCGTCATCGCGTTGTGCTCGAGATCGATGAAGAGCCAGTCGTAACCAGCCTGCACCATGACCGGCGCAATATCGACCGTGCGCGCCTGGCGCAGCCCGATGCCGATCGAAAGCTCGCCCTTCTCAAGGCGCTCGCGCGCGGGGTTGCGTACCGTCACCTTGCCTGCGGCCATCGCTTCCTCCTGGGGTTTTGTGTTGTGAGCCTCGACGCGGGCGCGGGAGGCGCTGACCTCATTCGCGCAAATTGGGCGCGCTTTGTCCAGACACGCGCGTGCATGGGCCTGCCGACTATTCGGTTGAAACGGCGACGATAACCGCCGCCGGCATGAGCTCTCGAAGGCTTAGGGTTCGAGCTCGGTGTCCCAATAGAGGTAGTCGAGCCAGCTTTCATGCAGGTAGTTAGGCGGGAAGAGCCGGCCATTGCGATGCAGCTCGAAGACGGTCGGCCGGTACGGCCACTGCATGGGCTGCATCCCGACCTTCTCGGGCAGATGGCCGCCCTTGGCGAGATTGCAGGGCGAGCACGCCGTCACCACGTTGTCCCAGCGCGTGAGGCCGCCACGCGAGCGCGGGATGAGGTGATCGAACGTCAGATCCTTCTTGGCGCCGCAGTACTGGCAGGTGAACTTGTCGCGCAGGAAGACATTGAACCGGGTGAAGGCGGGGTAAAGTGCCGGCTTCACGTAGGCCTTGAGCGACACGACGCTCGGCAGCCGGACCTCGAAGGAGGGGCTGCGCACGATTCGGTCGTATTCGGAAACGATGTTCACACGATCCAGGAATACAGCCTTGATCGTGTCCTGCCAGCTCCAGAGGGACAGCGGATAGTAGCTCAAAGGCCGAAAATCGGCATTCAAGACAAGGGCTGGAAAAGCGTGCGGTTGCGCGGTCGAAACGGTCACGAGTTGCTCGTCCTGACAGTTCCCTGTCCGAATCGCACTCGGATTTTGTCTTACGGCGGCCGGATACTAGTCCTCCGTGACACGGATGTGAAGCGCCCTGCGCACTGCGATAACGAACCTGTGCGAATGGGGCTCTACGTCGCATTGCCGCAACAGATGACGCTGCCGGGCGAAGCTGAGACAATGGCGCGCTGAAGCCGCTTGACCGACCGAAAGCACCAACCCATGCCCAGGCTCGACGACACTCGCCCGTTCATCCCCGTGCGCATTGCCGTACTGACGGTATCGGATACCCGCACGCCGGCCGACGACAAGTCCGGCGACACGCTCGTCGCGTTGCTGACAGCGGACGGGCACGAACTGGCCGGCCGGGCGATCGAAAAGGACGACGTCCCCGCCATCCGCACCCGGATCGAGCAATGGATCGCCGACCCGTCGGTCGACGTCGTGATCACCACTGGGGGGACGGGCTTCACCGGCCGCGACGTGACGCCGGAAGCCGTAAAGCCGCTCTTCGAGAAGGAAATCGACGGCTTCTCGACCGTCTTCCACATGATCTCCTATCGCAAGATCGAGACCTCGACGATCCAGTCGCGCGCCTGCGGCGGCGTCGCGCACGGCACCTACATCTTCTGCCTGCCGGGCTCGCCGGGTGCCTGCAAGGATGGCTGGAACGAGATCCTCAAGTGGCAACTCGACAACCGTCACCGGCCCTGCAACTTCGTAGAGATCATGCCGCGCCTTGAGGAGCATCGGCGGAAAGGCTGAGAGCTTCCGTGCCACCATCCGTCACGAGGCCGAGCGCCAGCTGGACGGGCCGGAATGAGCGCCGGTGGTGCTCCGTCACACCGAGACGCGCCAGCGCGTCCGCGTGCTCGGGCGTACCATAGCCCTTGTGGCGCTCGAAGCCGTAACCGGGAAATGAGCGCCCGAGCGCAATCATCATGCGGTCGCGCGTCACCTTGGCGATGATCGAGGCCGCCGCAATGGAAAGCGAGCGGGCGTCGCCCTTGACGATCGTGCGCGCGCGACAGGCAAAGCGCGGCGCCCGGTTGCCATCAACGAGCACGAGCTTCGGCCGCTCGGCCTTGCCGCCAGGCAGGGCCTTCACGGCGATCGTCATGGCCCACATGGTGGCGTTGAGGATGTTGTCCCGGTCGATGCGAGCGACGTCGGCGATGCCGACGCCGACGCGGGCCGTTGCCATGATGCGCGGATAGAGGGCCTCGCGCGCCTCGGCATCGAGCGCCTTCGAGTCGGCAATGCCCGGCGGGATGTTATCGGGATCAAGGATCACCGCCGCCGCGACGACCGGCCCGGCCCACGGCCCGCGGCCGGCCTCGTCAACGCCCGCAATAGGGCCGTTGCCGAGTTGCAGCTCGCTCTGCTCAAGCTCGAACGTCGCCTTGAGCGCCATGTCATCCCCCGATCCCTCCTCGAAGGGATCGAAGGATTCGCCGTCCATGTCAAAGTCCACGGCGCCCATTGTTCAGGCAATTCAGCCGGCAGGCGGCTGTGCCACGACATCTTCGTAGGCGTATTTCCTGGTCGTCAGGCCAGCGTGCATGAAAATCTCCTGCGTCGCGTCGAAGGCCGACCGCGTGATCTCGACGTGCGGCGTCCAGTTACCGAGCTTCTGGTAGACGGCGATCGTGTCCCTCAGCACGCCCTCGTCGATGCCAGGAAAGAACTGAAGCTCCTTCTTCGCCACCTCGCCAGCGGGTGTCGCGAGGAGCCAGGCGCGGGCCTTGCGATAGGCGCGCGTGAAGCGATGGGCGGCATCGGTCTTCAGCCATGCCGGCGTCGCGGCGAGGCTCGAGAAGGCGCACGGGCCGATCGCGTCGGCGAGTGCGGTCACGACATACCCGACGCCATCGTGCTCGAGCTGCTGCGGGCCAGGGCCCTGGAGATGCACATAGGCCCCGCGGCCGGCGCGGAACGCCGCGTCGTTCTTCCCCATGCCGGCATCGCCGACCTTGGCGCTCTTGAAGTCGAGCCCCATGCGATGACAGGCATACTTGAACATGGCGAGCGGCTGGTCGCCATGATCGACCAGGATCTCGCCCTCCTTGAGCTTGTCCCAGGTGAAGTTCGGATCGGGCTTGCGGCCCGCGATGAAGAAGCCATCCTTCTCGTTGATCTGCGCGAAATGCAGCGCCTTCGGCTTCTCGCCGCGCTCGAGCGATTGCAGACCCTGCGAAGGTGCCGACTGCGCAACGTGAACGCTCCCATCGAGAAGGCCGGCAATCGCCGATTTGCCGACCGGCGAGACGGAGTGCTGCACGTCGAAACCTTCCTCCTGAAGAAATCCACCGGCGAACGTTGCGATGAGGGGGCTGTAGAAGGCGGAAAAGCGCGTGAACTGGATGCTGATGGGCTCGGTCATGACGGTGGTCGTCTCCTCGGTTTGCTCGCTGGGTCGTCGCTCCGGCCGGCAAGGCGGCGTCGTGACCGTCTGAAGCGTGGGGCCGGATATTCCCAACCCGGCACGGGTGCACTATGACACAGCTTGCGCGGCGCAAGGCAATGGCCGCTCGCGGGCAAGAGGCTAGAGGCGCTTCGCGCGAAGGAGAACGTCATGAGCGACGCGAGCAGACTGGCCGCGGCCCAGCGCGCCCTTGCCGCTTCCGAGCGCAGCGGCATCGACCCGTTCATTGTCATGGACGTGATGCGTGCGGCCGCTGCCAAGGAAGCTGCCGGGGCGCACGTCATTCATATGGAAGTCGGCCAGCCGGCAACGGCTGCGCCAAAGGCCGCCCGCGATGCGGTGCGCCGCGCGCTCGACTGCGACAAGCTCGGCTATACGCTGGCGCTCGGCATGGAGCCGCTCAGGGTGCGGATCGCCGAGCTCTATCGCGACTGGTACGGTGTCGAGGTGTCGCCGGAGCGGATCGTTGTCACCAATGGCTCGTCGGCCGCGTTCGTGCTCGCGTTCCTCGCGGTTTTCGATGTTGGCGATACCGTTGCGCTGCCCTCGCCCGGCTATCCCTGCTATCGCCATATCCTGACGGCGCTCGGTCAGCGGCCTCTCATGCTGGAGACCGGGCCAGCGACGCGCTGGATGCCGACGGCCGCGCAGGTCATGGATGCCGCGTCGCGCGCGCGCCTTGCCGGCCTTCTGATCGCCAGTCCCGCGAACCCGACGGGCACCATGCTTGAGCCGCAGCGCCTCGCGGAGATCGTTGCAGCGTGCCAGCACACGGGCACATGGTTCATCTCCGACGAGATCTACCAGGGCCTCACGTACGGCGTGCCGCAAGCGACGGCGCTGCAGTATTCGGACGATGCGATCATCATCAACAGCTTCTCGAAATACTTCTCGATGACCGGGTGGCGGGTCGGCTGGATGGTCGTGCCGGAGACGCTCGTCCGCCCCGTCGAGCGGCTCGCGCAGAATCTCTACATCTCACCGCCAGCAGTCTCGCAGGTCGCGGCGCTTGGCGCCTTCGACGGCATGGACGAGCTCGAAGCGAACAAGCGCGTGTACATGGCAAACCGCGACCTGCTGCTCGAGGCGCTGCCCAAGGCTGGCCTCTCCGAGATCGTGCCGGCGGACGGCGCCTTCTATCTCTACGCGGACGTCGGCGCCTACACGAACGACAGTCTCGCGTTCGCAAAGCGTATGCTCGACGAGACGGGCGTTGCGGCGACGCCGGGCGTGGACTTCGACGCCGGCCGCGGTAGCCGGTTCATCCGCTTTTCCTATGCCGGATCAACCGAGGAGATGGCCGCGGCCGCCCGGCGGCTACAGGGCTGGGATGCCCTGAAGCGCTGAGAGGTAGCGCCAAAAGGCCATGATCAAATTTGGCACTCACGCCTTGACAGTGCTAGCAGCGGGCCGCATATAGCCTTTTATGGGATCGCCGTCGGCGCCGATTGCGGCACCGGTCCCGGCGATATCCCGCAGCCGTGTCCGGCCGGATGCTGCTGGGCCGGCACTCAGCAAATCATAGCTAATTCAAGAGGATGAACCCATGAAGTTCCGCCCTCTCCATGACCGCGTGGTGGTCCGCCGCATCGAGGAGGACACCAAGACTGCCGGCGGCATCATCATTCCCGACACCGCCAAGGAAAAGCCCATGCAGGGTGAAGTGATTGCTGTCGGCCCGGGTGCGCGCGACGATGCCGGCAAGCTCATCCCGCTCGATGTGAAGGCCGGCGATCGTGTCCTTTTCGGCAAGTGGTCCGGCACAGAAGTGAAGATCGAAGGCGAGGAGCTCCTCATCATGAAGGAGAGCGACATCCTCGGCGTTCTTGAAGGCAAGGCCTCCGTGAAGGCCGCCGCCTGAGCAGGCACTGGAGCCCTGGGCCTGCCGGGTGACACGAGGCACCTTGGCTCGGTCCGGGTAGGTTCCCCCCCAAGTCCATGACGAGTGAGCCAAGATGACAGCCAAAGACGTCAAGTTCTCTCAGGACGCCCGCGAGCGGATGCTGCGCGGCGTTGATATCCTGGCCAATGCCGTGAAGGTGACGCTCGGCCCAAAGGGTCGCAACGTCGTGCTCGACAAGTCCTTCGGCGCCCCGCGCGTGACCAAGGATGGCGTCACGGTCGCCAAGGAGATCGAGCTCGCCGACAAGTTCGAGAACATGGGCGCGCAGATGCTGCGCGAGGTGGCGTCGAAGACCAACGACGTCGCCGGTGATGGCACCACGACGGCAACCGTCCTCGCCCAGGCCATTGTGAAAGAAGGCGCGAAGTCCGTCGCCGCGGGCGCCAACCCGATGGACCTCAAGCGCGGCATCGATCTCGCTGTCAATGCCGTCGTCGCCGAACTCAAGGCCAAGGCGAAGAAGGTCACCTCCAACGACGAGATCGCCCAGGTCGGCACCATCTCCGCCAACGGTGACTCCGAGGTTGGCAAGATCATCGCCGAGGCCATGCAGAAGGTCGGCAACGAGGGCGTGATCACGGTCGAGGAAGCGAAGAGCCTCGAAACTGAGCTCGATGTCGTCGAGGGGATGCAGTTCGACCGCGGCTACATCTCGCCGTACTTCATCACCAACGCCGACAAGATGACGACGGAGCTCGACAACCCCTACATCCTCATCCACGAGAAGAAGCTCTCCGGTCTGCAGCCGATGCTGCCGCTCCTCGAGGCGGTCGTGCAGACGGGCAAGCCGCTGCTCATCATCGCGGAAGAGGTCGAGGGTGAGGCGCTGGCGACGCTCGTCGTCAACAAGCTGCGTGGCGGCCTCAAGGTCGCGGCGGTGAAGGCGCCGGGCTTCGGCGATCGCCGCAAGGCCATGCTCGAGGACATCGCCGTGTTGACCGCCGGCACGGTCATTTCCGAAGACCTCGGCATCAAGCTCGAGACTGTGACGATCGACATGCTCGGCCGTGCCAAGCGCGTCTCGATCGACAAGGAGAACACGACGATCGTCGACGGCGTCGGCAAGAAGGCCGACATCGAGGCCCGCGTGAAGCAAATCAAGGCCCAGATCGAGGAGACGACGTCGGACTACGACCGCGAGAAGCTGCAGGAGCGGCTGGCGAAGCTCGCTGGCGGCGTCGCTGTGATCAAGGTCGGCGGCGCCACCGAGGTCGAGGTGAAGGAGCGCAAGGATCGCGTCGACGACGCGCTGCACGCGACCCGCGCCGCGGTCGAGGAGGGCATCGTCCCGGGTGGTGGCGTGGCTCTGCTGCGCGCGATCGCTGCGCTCGACAAAGTCAACGTCAGCAACGAGGACCAGAAGGTCGGCGTCAACATCGTCAAGAAGGCGCTGCAATGGCCAGCCCGGCAGATCGCGATCAATGCCGGTGACGACGGCTCGGTGATTGTCGGCAAGGTGCTGGAGAGCAACAAGTACGCCTTCGGCTACAATGCCCAGACCGGAGAGTACGGCGATCTCGTGGCCCAGGGCGTGATCGACCCGGCCAAGGTGGTGCGCTGCGCCCTTCAGGACGCCTCGTCCGTGGCCGGCCTGTTGATCACGACCGAGGCCATGGTTGCCGAGATGCCGAAGAAGGAAACGGCGCCGGCGATGCCGGGCGGCGGCATGGGTGGCATGGGTGGCATGGACTTCTAAGCCGCCTCGGCATAAGAGCTTCGGGGCACTGCAAGAAGGCCGTCGCGCTTTGGGCGCGGCGGCCTTTTTGATGAACGGCCCCTTGCCAGCGTGCCGTTTCCCGGTATAAGTGCGCGCCATCACCCGCTCCGGTCGAAGGCTTGAGGAAAGGCGGCGCGCGCCGTAGGACCGCTGGTCCGGCTTTCCGGGTCTACGCTCTTTGGGTGCCTGGTGGGCCTTTCTCAGGCCCATAAGGGGCTTTGCGCCGGAGGGGACAGAAACGAGAGAAAGGCTGAGCATGGCGCTCTACGAGCACGTGTTCCTGGCTCGCCAGGACATCTCGACCCAGCAGGTTGAGGCACTGACCAAAGAGTTCTCGGACATCATCGAGGCTGGCGGCGGCAAGGTTGCCAAGTCCGAGTACTGGGGACTGAAGACCCTCAATTTCAAGATCAAGAAGAACCGCAAGGCCCACTACGCGCTCTTCAACATCGATGCCCCGCCGGCGGCGGTCGCGGAGATGGAGCGGCGCATGAGTCTGTCGCCGGATATCCTCCGCTTCCTCACGGTCAAGGTCGAGGCGCATGAGGCCGAGCCTTCCGCACCCCTGCGCAAGGGCGAGCGCGAGGAGCGGGGCGAGCGCGGCGAGCGTGGCCCGCGTGGCGGCGGACGCTTCGGCGAGCGCGGCGGCGAACGGGGCGGCTTCCGCGGCGACCGCCCGCCACGCGAGGGCGGCTTCCGCGCCGATCGCGGCGATCGCCCCCCGCGTGAAGGTGAAGCCCCGCGCGGGCCGCGTCCGCCACGCGAAGGCGATGCCCCTCGCGGCCCCCGTCCTTCCCGTTCTGATCCGGAGAGCTGATCCATGTCCGATACCAGCAGCGCGGGCGCAGGCGCGGCACGCCGCCCCTTCCATCGCCGCCGCAAGACCTGCCCGTTCTCGGGCGAGGGTGCGCCGAAGATCGACTACAAGGATGCGCGCCTGCTCGGCCGCTACATCTCCGAGCGCGGCAAGATCGTGCCGAGCCGCATCACGGCCGTCTCGGCCAAGAAGCAGCGTGAGCTTGCCAAGGCGATCAAGCGCGCGCGTTTCCTCGGCCTGCTGCCCTACGTGATTAAATAGCGCGGCACGATAAGACAACGGGCCGGCCGCCGTTGCGGCGGGCCATTCACGACGGGTTGGGGCGTGCCGATTGGCGGCCGCCTCTAACCGCCACCAGTGCGGGACAGCTTCGGGCCATGCCTTATTTTGCTCTCATCGGCCTTGCCGGCGGCTTCGCGTCCGCCGTGCTCTTCATGTCGGCGACCGCCGGCGGACCGGCTGGGCGCGTCTTCCTTTACTTCCTGGCACCACTGCCGAGCTTCCTTGCCGGACTTGGCTGGGGCGCGCCATCGGCGCTGATCGCGGCACTCGCCGCTTCGGCAGGCATCGGCTTAGTGCTGGGCGGCATCTGGCCGGCCTTCGTGTTTCTCGTCACCCAAGGTCTGCCCATCGTCATTCTGTGCCATCTGGCCCTCCTCAATCGCCCCCTGACCGCGCCAGCGCCTGACGAAACGGATGCGGATGCGACCGGCGCGCCGGCACTCGAGTGGTATCCCGTCGGACGCCTGCTCGCCGCCGGGGCCATCATCGCCGGCAGCTTATCGGTGATGAGCCTGTTCATGCTCGGCAGCGATCTCGAGCAGGTGCGCAATGTGCTGCGGGAAATGATCGAGAAGGTGTTCGCGCAGGATCTCGCCGCGCTCCGCGACAAGCCGCTGACACGTGAGGAGATCGATGCGCTTGCGCGGCTTGGGCTCTATCTTCTGCCGGCAGCTTCTGCGACCTCCTGGCTCGCCGGATTCAGCCTCAATCTGTGGCTCGCCGGGCGGATCACGCACGCATCGGGCCGGCTCGTCCGGCCATGGCCGGACCTCGCCGCAATGACCTTTCCGCCGGGCATGCTGTGGGGACTGGCAATCGCCCTCGCGTTCTCGTTCCTGCCCGGCTATCCCGGCCTCATCTCCTCGGGTTTTGCGGGCGCGCTGCTGTTCGCCTACCTGCTGATGGGGCTCGCCATCATCCACTACGTGACGCGCGGCAGGCCGCATCGGCCGTTCATCCTCTGGGGCGTCTACATCCTGCTTCTTCTTTTCAATAGCTGGACGGCCGCCGTGATCGCGCTCATCGCGATCGCCGAACCGATTTCACCGCTCAAACGCTGGCCATCGTCATCGTCCGGGCCTCCCGCCCCGCGCGGTCCCGACTGACGGCGGTCGCTCGCGACCTACCAAACGACACTGAAAGAACAGGCAAGGAGTTGAACATGGAAGTCATTCTGCTGGAACGGGTCGGGCGGCTCGGCCAAATGGGTGATGTCGTCAAGGTCAGGGACGGCTACGCCCGGAACTTCCTGCTGCCGCAGGGCAAGGCGCTGAGGGCGACCGAGGCGAACCGCAAGACCTTCGAGAGCCAGCGCGTCCAGCTCGAGGCGCGCAACCTCGAGCTCAAGGCCGAGGCCGAGGGCGTGGCTGGCCGCCTTGAAGGCCAGACGTTCATCTCGATCCGTCAGGCTGGCGATACGGGTCAGCTCTACGGCTCGGTGTCAACCCGCGACATCGCCGAGGCGGTCAGCGCCGGAGGCTTCTCGGTCGAGAGGCGCCAAGTGCTGCTGGACAAGCCGATCAAAGCCCTCGGCCTGCACGAAGTCCGCATCGCGCTCCACCCGGAAGTGACCGTCAAGGTCACCATCAACGTCGCCCGTTCTCCCGACGAGGCCGAGCGCCAGGCGCGCGGCGAGGATGTCACCCTCATCCGCGACGAGCTGCCCGAGATCGAGACCTACAGCGAGGAGGCGGAAGGCGAGGCGCCGATCCCCGCCGGCCTCGGCGAGCAGCCCGAAGTCTGATCGTCGGAAACACCATTAGTTCAGCATCTTGGGGCGCACGGCCGGCGGTCGTGCGCCCTTTGCGTGTTTGCGGTCGCGCCCGCGGAACAATGCCGGCGTTGGCACGTTCCCGGAATGGCGGACCGCGGACGAAGCGCTGCTGAGCGTCAAACATGTGACAGAATGTCGTAAACGCGTTAGTCTCGGCCCATTCGAAAGTCTAATGCCCGAGTAAACGGGGCCAGGGATGGACCGGTGCGCGGGCGCACAGCGTCGAGGCGTGCCATGTTCAAGCCGCTCGAAATCCTGCTCCGCCGCATCGTAGAGCGCGGAAATCTCTCCCTTATCACCCACGATGGGAAAACGCTCCGCTTCGGCGACGGCGAGGGCCCGGCTGTCGTCGCCCGGCTCAGGGATCGCCAGATCGAACGCCAGCTCGCGCTCGATCCGCATCTGGTGGTCGGTGAGGCCTACATGGACGGCCGGCTCGTCATGGAAGAGGGCCGCATCTACGACCTCCTGGCCCTCGTGCTCGAAAACGCAGTGGCGCGCCCGCTGCCGCGCTGGGCGCAGACCCTGGATGTGGCCCGCTTCCTCACGCGACGGCTCGCGCAGTTCAACCCAGCGAGCAGATCGCGGCGCAATGTCGCCCATCACTACGACATCGACGGCTCGATCTACGATCTCTTTCTCGACGCCGATCGACAGTATTCGTGTGCCTACTTCACCGAGCCGGATATCCCGCTCGAGACGGCCCAGCGGGCCAAGAAGCGGCACCTTGCCGCCAAGCTCGCGCTCTCGGAAGGGCAGCGTGTGCTCGACATCGGCTCCGGCTGGGGCGGCCTTGGGATCTATCTTGCGGAGACCGCCGGCTGCTTCGTCGATGGGGTGACGCTCTCGGTCGAGCAGCTCAAAATCGCCGAGGCGCGCGCGCGGCGCGCGGGTCTCGCCAACGCTGTCCACTTCCGTCTGCAGGACTATCGCGAGGTCGTCGGCCCCTACGACCGCATCGTCTCGGTCGGCATGTTCGAGCACGTGGGCGTAAATCACTACGGCACGTACTTCCGCAAAGTCCGGGAGCTTCTCAAGGACGACGGCGTCGCCGTTATCCATTTCATCGGACGCTCCGAGCCGCCGTCGATCACCAACCCGTTCATCGCGAAGTACATCTTCCCTGGCGGCTATATCCCGGCGCTGTCTGAGGTGATGACCGCCATCGAGCGCTCAGGTCTGATCACGACGGACATCGAGGTCCTGCGGCTCCACTACGCCGATACGCTCAGGGCCTGGCGGAAGCGCTTCATTGAGAACTGGGATACGGCCGCCCGCATTCGCGACGAGCGGTTCTGCCGCATGTGGGAGTTCTATCTGGCCGGCTCGGAGACGGCATTCCGCTACCAGAACCTCGTCGTCTTCCAGATCCAGGCGGTGCGGCGCCTCGATGCGCTTCCGCTGACGCGGGACTACATGGCCCACAACGAGGCGGCGCTCGCGCGGGCGGAGCGCGAGGGCATCAAGGTGCAGATGCCGCGCCTTGCCGGAGAGTGAGGCGCATCTTGGAGGTACCTATTCGGCCGCAGCCCGGAACCCGGGGGCGGCCGCCTTCACGTCCGCATCCACGTGCTGCTCGAACTTGGCGAAGTTGTCCTTGAACATCTTTACCAGCGCCCGCGCCTGGACGTCGTAGGCGGCCTTGTCAGGCCACGTCTCGCGTGGGTCGAGGATCTTCGGATCGACGCCCTCAAGCGAGGTCGGCACCTCGAAGCCGAAGGCCGGATCGAGCCGCATGGGCTGGCTCTTGAGCGTGCCCGACAGCGCGGCATTGAGCAGGGCCCGGGTCGCTTTGATCGGCATGCGCTGGCCGACGCCGTACTTGCCGCCGGTCCAGCCGGTGTTGACCAGCCAGCAGTCCACATTGTGCTTGGCGATCAGCTCGCGCAGCATGTTGCCATAGACGCTCGGGTGGCGCGGCATGAACGGCGCCCCGAAGCAGGTCGAGAAGGTTGCCTGGGGCTCGTTGCCCACACCCTTCTCCGTGCCCGCGACCTTCGCGGTATAGCCGGAGAGGAAATGGTACATCGCCTGGCTCGGCGTCAGCTTGGCGATCGGCGGCATGACGCCAAACGCGTCGGCGCACAGCATCACGATGTTGCGCGGGTGGCCGGCGATGCCCGTAGGGCTCGCGTTGGCGATGAACTCGAGCGGGTAGGCCGAACGGGTATTCTCGGTCAGGCGTCCATCGTCGAAGTCAGGCTCGCCGTTTTCATTCAGGATCACATTCTCAAGCACGGTCCCGAAGCGGTTCGACGCAGCCCAGATCTGGGGCTCGGCTTCTTCCGACAGGCGTATGGTCTTGGCGTAGCACCCGCCCTCGAAATTGAACACGCCGTCCGGCGACCATCCATGCTCGTCGTCGCCGAGCAGGATGCGGCCCGGATCGGCGGAGAGCGTTGTCTTGCCGGTGCCTGAAAGGCCGAAGAACACCGCCGCGTCGCCCCCCTTGCCGACGTTTGCCGAGCAATGCATCGGCATCACGCCCCGCTCCGGCATCAGATAGTTGAGGAACGAGAAGACGGACTTCTTGGTCTCGCCCGCATAGGAGGTGCCGCCGATCAGCACCAGCCGACGGGTGAAATCGCAGGCGATCACGGTCTCCGTGCGGCAGCCGTGACGCGCCGGATCGGCGCGGAAAGTCGGCAAGTTGACGACCGTGAATTCGGGCTTGAAGGCGACAAGCTCGGCAGCGGTCGGGCGGCGCAGGAGATGGCGAATGAACGCGGCATGCCAAGCATATTCGCAGAAGATGCGCGTGTTCAGCCGGTGCTTGGGATCGGCGCCGGCGAAGAGATCTTGAACAAAAAGCTCACGCGAGGCCGCATGAGCTTTGAAGTCCTCGAGCAGGATGTCGAAATGTTTCCGCGTGATGGGTTTATTATTCTCCCACCAGATGCTCTCCTCCGTCGCCCCATCACGGATGGTGAACTTGTCCTGGGCGGAACGGCCTGTATGGGCGCCGGTCTCGACGACGAGCGCGCCAGTCGCAGCAAAATGCGCCTCGCCGCGGCGAATGGACTCCTCGATCAGCTCCACGAGCGGCCGATTATGGCGAACGGCGGAGGGAACACTCAAAGAAAACGTCTCGTTGCTCATGCGGATATCACTGTCTGCCGGAAGATCGCCGTTCTGAGAGTCCGGTGCCGCAGGATGTTGTCCCGACCGCTCAACGACGGGGGAGCGGCCAACGTTGAAGGACGTTCAACCGCAATCTTGACGGCTCCGCGCTTTCCAGAAGGAACGCCTCTAAGCAAACCCCTCATTGTTCACAACCCGACCTTTAGTCGCACGGTCGGCCACCCCGCCTGCGCGTACCAATGGCCTTCTGTTCAACCGACTGGCCACACAAGTGTTCCATTGTTAGCACTCGCAATGCAAAAGTCGTGACATATCAATGCTGCATGCGCGAACGTCCACCGTCCGCCCTGGAAACGTGGTGAATAGCGTCGCGCAGCGGCACACCGGCCGGAATATGCGTCTGCCGCTCCGGCATACAGTCGCACCGACTATCCGCGCCCGCGATATGGCGCCACCCCCTGCTCCGGCAGCCACACGCCGTCCGGGCAGGGCCCCGTCTGCCAGAAGACGTCGATGGGGATGCCGCCGCGCGGGTACCAGTAGCCGCCAATCCTGAGGAACTTCGGCGCCAGAAGCACGACGAGCCGCTTGGCTATGGCGATCGTGCAGTCCTCGTGGAAGGCGCCGTGATTGCGGAAAGCGCCGAGATAGAGCTTCAGCGACTTTGATTCCACGATCCAATCGCCGGGAACGTAGTCAATGACCAGATGCGCGAAGTCGGGCTGGCCGGTGACGGGGCAGAGGGAGGTGAACTCCGGCGCCGTGAAGCGGGCGACATACAGCGTATCCGGGTGCGGGTTCGGCACGCGGTCGAGAACCGCCTCGTCGGGGCTCTGCGGCAGGGCCGACTGCCGGCCAAGAGCTGGCGTCGTCATGGGGGCGCCTCCCCTCAAGCGGGCGCGAGGCCGAGCCGCGCATCACGGCGGCGCAGCCAGACAATAAAGGGGATCGCCGCGAGGACCATCCACGACTTCCCCATCACCTGCCCGAGCAGGTAGTCGAGGCTGCCGAAGGCGAGATAGAGGAAGATGATGCTGTCGATCACGAGGCCGACGAAACTGCTCGCGACGACGGCGGTGACGAGGCGGCGGCGCTGCAGCGGCGTATAGACGGCGAGATCGGCCATCTCCGCGACGAGAAACGCCATGCCCGAGGCGATCACGAGCGCTGGCGGCGCGAGGAACGCCGAGAGCGCGGCACCGGCCACCACGGCCCCCGCGGCCCAGCCGACGCCGAGACGGCGCTGCACGAGGTCGCGCAATACGAGCGCGAGGCCGATCATCGTCACGCCCGTCGGCGCCATGATGCCAAACCCGACCGGCATGAGGCACGGCCCGTTCGGCACGCACCGCGTGCCGACATTGCCGATGAGCCAGTTGGCGGCGGGAATGCAGAGCGCGAAGCCTGCGAGAAACAGCAGGCCTTCGGCGCGACGACGGTCGAGCATGGGATGTATCTCCGATTTATAAAGCGCAACGAGATGGCGCGCTCAGACGCCGGGTCAGCCCGACGCCCGTGTGGATAGGGCAATTGGGTAGAAAAGGAAAGGGTGGAGCAGGTCTATTCCGGGATGTCCGGCTCGACGACCTTGGCAAGCTGCATCAGCGACTGCTGCCAGCCGAGATAGCAGGCGTCCGGCGGGATGACAGCGGGTATGCCCGCCTGCTCGATGTTGATCTCGGTGCCCACCGATACGGCCTTCAGCCTAACCGTCACATGCATGGTGCCCGGCAGATTGGGGTCGTCGAAGCGGTCCGTGTAGCGGAGGCGCTCATGCGGCACGAGTTCCAGATACTCGCCGCCGAACGAATGGCTCTTGCCTGTCGTGAAGTTCGTGAACGACATCCTGAACGTGCCCCCGACCTTCGGCTCCAGGTGATGGACGCGGCATGTGAAGCCATACGGCGGCAGCCACTTGGCCATGGCGTCGGCATCAAGAAAGGCGCGGTAGACCTTCTCGGGCTTGGCAGCCAATACGCGGTGCAGGCGAACGGTACCGGTCTCTTGCTTGTCGGACATGAAGCTTTATCCTTTCGCTAGCGGAGCGGCATCTTCTCACCGCTCCATGCCAGCTAGACGATCTCAGCGCGCTCAGTCCGACAGGTGGCCAGCACTAAATCTCGGGATCGAGGCGCTAGCTGTCCCCCGCCACACTGATCAGCCGCGCTCCAATCGCAGCGGCCAGCCGCCGCGGATCGACCTCGAAGACGGCCTCGGGCGAGCCAGCAGCGGCCCAGACGGCTTCGTATTGCAGCAGATCCTTGTCGATCCACGTCGGCAGAGGCTGGGCGTGGCCGAACGGCGGAATGCCGCCAATCGCGAAGCCGGTGACCTCGCGCACGAACGCCGCGTCCGGGCGATCCAGCGCCTCCCCGATGATCCCGGCCACGCCGGCCTGATCGACCCGGTTGGCCCCCGACACGAGCAGCAGGACAGGCTTGCCGCTCTCTCTACCGCGAAACACCAGCGACTTGATGATCTGGCCGACCGCACAGCCGCAGGCGGCCGCGGCTTCCTCCGCCGTGCGCGTCGACTGCGCCATCTCGACCACCCGCACGGCCAGCCCCAGCGCATCCGCCGCCTGCTGCACCCGCCGCGGCGCCGGCTTCAGCTCACGCATCGCGATTTTCCCTCATCAGCCCATGGCTTAACGCCATTGTTGCGCAGCGGGAGACGCGCCGCTATCAGTGCGGCACGAAACCCGTCCCCAATATCGGCACAGGATAGAGCATGCAGGTCGACGAGGCGACCGTCCGCCGGATCGCGCGGCTGGCGCGGATCAGGATCACCGACGAGGAAGCCAGGGCGCTCGAAGGCGAGCTGTCCGGCATCCTGGCGTGGGTCGAGCAGCTCGGCGAGGTCAACACGGACACTGTGCCGCCGATGACCCGAGTCGCCGACATGAAGCTCAAGAAGCGCCCGGACGTGGTCACGGACGGCGAGAAGGCCGACGAGATCCTCGCCAATGCACCGATGAGCGAGGACAACTATTTCGTCGTCCCCAAGGTGGTGGAGTGAGCGCTTGACCGATCTCACCAAACTGACGCTCGCCGAGGCCCGCGACGGTCTTGCCGCGAAGAAGTTCAGCGCCAGCGAGCTGACGCGCGCGTTCCTCGACGCGATCAATAAGGCCAACCCGCACCTCAATGCCTATGTGCTGCCGACGCCGGACCATGCCCTCGCGCAGGCCAAAGCGAGCGATGAGAGGCTCGCCAAGGGGCAGGCGCGACCACTCGAAGGTCTGCCGATCGGCAACAAGGATCTTTTCTGCACCAAGGGCATCCGCACCACGGCCTGCTCGCGCATTCTCGACGACTTCAAGCCGACCTATGAATCGACCGTAGGACAGAATTTGTGGGATGCCGGCGCCGTCATGCTCGGCAAGCTCAACAACGACGAGTTCGCCATGGGCTCGTCGAACGAGACGAGCGCCTTCGGGCCCGTCGTCAATCCCTGGCGGCGCACCCGCCACGGCCGGATCGACAACGCGAAGCTGGTGCCGGGCGGATCTTCCGGCGGCTCGTCAGCGGCCGTCTCCGCTGACCTCTGCCTCGGCGCGACCGCGACCGACACCGGCGGCTCGATCCGCCAGCCCGCCGCGCTGACCGGCACCGTCGGCATCAAGCCCACGTACGGCCGCTGCTCGCGCTGGGGCATCGTCGCCTTTGCCTCCTCCCTCGATCAGGCCGGCCCGATCGCCAAGACCGTGCGCGATGCGGCGATCCTGCTGCGCCACATGGCCGGGCACGATCCCAAGGATTCGACCAGCGTCGATCTGCCGGTCCCGGACTACGAGGCGGAGATCGGGCGCAGCGTCAAGGGCCTGCGCGTCGGCGTGCCGAAGGAGTACCGCGTCGACGGCATGTCCGCCGAAGTCGAGGCGCTCTGGCAGAAGGGCATTCAGTGGCTCAAGGACGCGGGCGCGACCATCCACGACATCTCGCTGCCGCACACGAAGTATGCGCTGCCGGCCTACTACATCGTCGCGCCGGCCGAATGCTCGTCGAACCTCGCGCGCTACGATGGCGTGCGCTACGGCCTGCGCGTGCCGGGCAAGGATCTCATCGACACCTATGAGGCGACACGCGCGGCCGGCTTCGGCAAAGAGGTCAAGCGGCGCGTGCTGATCGGCACCTACGTGCTCTCGGCCGGCTACTACGACGCCTACTATCTCAAGGCGCAGAAGGTGCGCACCTTGATCAAGCGCGACTTCGATGCCGCCTGGGGCGATGTGGATGTGGTGCTGACGCCCACGACCCCCTCCCCTGCTTTCGGCTTCGGCGAGAAGGCCGGCGACCCGATTGCGATGTATCTTGAGGACATCTTCACGGTGACCGTGAATATGGCCGGGCTGCCCGGCCTTTCGGTGCCCGCAGGCCTTTCAGGCGAGGGCACGCCGATGGGGCTCCAGCTCATCGGCAAGCCGTTCGACGAAGGCACGCTGTTCCGCGCCGCGCAGGTCATCGAAAATGCCGCCGGCCGCTTCCCTGTACCGGACCGCTGGTGGACTTGACTTTGCGCGACTACGCGCGCGGCAGCAGCACCCAGTAGTCGAGATCGAGGATCACGCCGGGCGCATATTTGCCGGGCGCGGTTTCCAGCGGGAATGAGCCGGGCGCGAGATCCTTGACACCGACGAGCCGCAGACGCAGCGCACCGACATCGCTGCGCCCCGGCAGCTCCGCCTTGTCGAGCACCTGCGACCAGGCATAGACGGTGTCGCCGGCAAACGCCGGCGCAACGTGCCGTCCGCCGTTGATCGCGGCGATATGGAAGGCATTGGCGAGGCCATTGAACGACAGCGCCCGCGCCAGCGAAATCACGACGCCGCCATAGACCAGCCGCCGCCCGAAGCGGCCCTGCCCCTCGACGTGCTGGTTGAAGTGCACGCGGGCGGTGTTCTGGTAGAGCCGGGTTGCGATCTGATGCTCGGCTTCCTCGATGGTCACGCCGTCGACGTGATCGATCTTCTCGCCGACCGAATAGTCATTCCAGAAGTGCACGGAACCTGAGAGGGCCGTGTCCCATGACGCAACGTGCAGCGGCGGCACAGCCGCGCCGAGCTGATCGGCGGTAACGGCCGCGGGAAGCGTCGGAACGCAAGGTGTGGGTGCGGGCGCCGACTTGTCCCGCTTGCGCACCATGACCCAGCGGGCATAGGTGAGCACGGTGACGCCGTCCTGATTGATTCCGTTCGTGCGGACGTAGACGATCCCCGAATCGCCGCTCGAATTCTCGCGCAGGCCCAGCACCTCGGAGGTCGCCGTCAGCGTATCGCCCGGATAGACAGGGGCGAGAAAGCGGCAGTCCGCATAGCCGAGATTTGCGATCGCGTTGAGCGAGATGTCGGGTACCGTCTTGCCGAGGATCACGTGAAAGACGATGAGATCATCGATGGGGGCTGTCGGGTATCCGATCGCACGCGCGAACGGCACCGAGGACTGCACCGCGAAGCGGCCGCCATAAAGGCCCTGATAGACGGCCACGTCGCCCTCGGTGATCGTGCGTGGCGTTGCGTGGGCCAGCACCTGGCCGACATGAAAGGTCTCGAAGAAGTTGCCGGCGCCGGATTTTGCCGTGGTTGTGCTTGATGTCATCGCTCGTCTGCCGATAGCATGAGGCCAAGCTGGCACCGCTCCAAGAAAGGAGCCGGCGCGATCATGAAACGGTCTTGAGATTTTCGATACCCTTTTCGCGACTTTGCGGAGGTTGCGACGGACGAGCAATCGCCAAGGAGTCGCACAGGGCAAGGAGCTTGGGTCGCTCATGACGTCGGAGATCGAACAACAAAAGGCAGGGACGCTGGCTGCCCAAGCCGATTCCGGGTCGGTCGAGGCCTCTCTTCAGGCGCTGCAGCGCGCCCTGGCCTCCGGCAGTGCCGCGACAGCGCAGGCGCGGTTCATCGCGGCTGTCGAACGGGCTCTCTTGCAGGATGCTGACGGGCCGCGGCAGGATGCCCACTGGCATCTTCATGATCTTGCGCTTGCCTGCGATCGCGCGGGCGAGGTGCTGCTCGCACACGAGCGGCTAGAGCCGGGCGTGGAGGCCCTCCGCCTGGGTCTGCGGATCCGCGAGCTGCTGTCTCACGCGACTGTGACCGATGACCTTTTCTGCGCCACGGTCGAGATACCAATCGAGCTTGCAGCAAGCCATTTCGCAATCGCGCACGCCTACCAGCGCGGCAGCCAGCCGGCCAAAGCACTCGCCGAATTGCAGGCCGGCATTGCCGCCTATCGGAACAAAGTCGAAAGCCGCGACGACCCCTATGCGCTCGACACGCTCGCCGCCCATCTCGAGGACGCCGGGCGCTGCGCCCGCGACGTTCCTGACCGCGAGGCCATGCGCGCCCTGTTCGCAGACAGTCTCGGCCTGCGCGAGCGGGCGGCGCAGCTCGCACCGGAGGACCCCGACTTTGCTCGCGCCTTCATCGAGGCCTGCGTCTGGCGCACCCCCGACCTTGGCAAGGCGTCCGCCATGTGGCTGGACCGCGCGCGCCGCCTGCTTGCCGATCGGGAAGCCGCGGCATGCCCGATACCGGGCACCGCGAGGCTGCGAAATCTCGTCGACACGGCCGGGGCGCCCTACCTGTCGCGCTGAGCCCCGCCAGTCCCGAAAAGTGGCGCGCAGGTATGCCTCGGTTGTGACATCGCCCCTTGCCAAGCCGGGCCCGGACGGGTTGGAATGCTTGGCGTACCTGCGCACACCCTGCGCCGGCTGCCGGGCAAGGTCTCCTTGCAGCCGGTGTGCTCTCGCGCGGCGGCCAAATTCAACCCAGGATTCTATTCAGGCGAGCGAACGCACGAGGCAAACACGGCATGAGATATGAGAAACCGACGACGGTCGAGGCGGCAACAGCCCTCCTGGCCGCGCAAGGGGCGCGGGTCCTCGCTGGGGGCACCGACCTCCTTGTTCAGATGCGGTCCCGCATCGTCGCTCCGCACATCCTTGTGGACATCAAGGGGATCGAGGCGACCCGCAAGATCACCAAGGACAGCAGTGGCTACACCATCGGCGCCGCTGTCACGGGCGCCGAGATCAAGGAGCATCCGACACTGTCCAAGGACTGGCCGGGTCTGGTCGAGGCCGCCAATCTGATCGGCTCGACGCAGGTGCAGGGCCGCTGCTCGCTCGGGGGCAACCTTTGCAACGGCTCCCCGGCCGCCGACAGCGTACCGGCCATGATCGCGGCCGGCGCTGTCGCGACCATCGCCGGCCCCAAGGGCACGCGCGAGCTGCCTGTTGAGGACATCATGCTCGCCCCGCGCAAGCTGGCTCTGGAGCTAGGCGAGTTCATCGTCTCGTTCAAGGTTCCACCGCGGCCGAAGAACGGCGGCGACGCCTATCTGCGCTTCATCCCGCGCACCGAGATGGACATTGCCGTGGTCGGCTGCGGCATAGCGCTCGCGCTCGATGATTCGGGCACCTGCACCACCGCCCGCGTCGCGCTCGGCGCCGTCGCCGCGCGGCCACTTCTGGTCGCAGATGCAGCCAAGGCGCTTATCGGTACCAAGGTCGATGATGCCGCCCTCGGGAAGCTGGAAGCTGCCGCCCGGGCAGCGTGCAAGCCCATCGACGACAAGCGCGGCACCGTAGAGTTCCGCATCGACGTGGCGGGGACCCTCGCCAAGAGGGTCGCGAAGATCGCGCTCGAGCGTGCAAGAAAGGTTTGAGATGACCAAGCATCATGTAACGACCACCATTAATGGTGACCCGGTCGAGTACCTTTGCGAGAGCGAGCAGACACTGCTCGACTGCCTGCGCGACGAGCTCGATCTCATCGGCGCCAAGGAAGGCTGCTCGTCCGGCGATTGCGGCGCCTGCAGCGTGCTGCTCGATGGCCGCCTCGTCTGCTCGTGCCTGGTCCTCGGTGTGGAGGCCGAAGGCAAGGAGATCGAGACGATCGAGGGCATGGCTCAGGGCGACGAGTTGCATCCGCTGCAACGGAAGTTCCTTGAGCACGCGGCCCTGCAGTGCGGCGTCTGTACGCCCGGCATTCTGATCGCCGCCAAGGCACTCCTTGCCAAGAACCCAGACCCTACCGAAACCCAGGTCCGCTACTGGCTCGCCGGCAATCTCTGCCGTTGCACCGGGTATGACAAGATCGTTCGCGCCGTCATGGACGCGGCCGCCGAGATGAGAGGAGCCTGATCATGCAAGAGCGTGTCAAGAAGCCCCAGTTCGATGTCATCGGCACCCGCCCCGTCCGCCCGGACGGTGTCGACAAGGTCACCGGCCGCGCCAAGTACGGCGCCGACCTCAAGATGGCCGGGCAGCTCGTGGGCAAGGTCCTGCGATCGCCGCATCCCCACGCCGTCATCAAGTCGATCGATGTCTCGAAGGCGCTGGCGCTACCCGGCGTCAAGGCGATCGTCACGCGAGACGACTTCGCCGATCAGGGCTCGGAGTTCGTGCCGGCCGGCGAGATGCTGATCAACTACCGCGACGTCGTGCGCAACGTGATGGCGCGCGAGAAAGTGCTCTACGAGGGCCACGCAGTGGCTGCCGTTGCTGCGATCAGCGAGAAAGCCGCGCTCGCCGCACTCGATGCGATCAAGGTCGACTATGAGGTGCTGCCGCACGTCATCGACGAGATCGAGGCGATGAAGCCGGACGCGCCCATCCTGCAGGACGATCTCATCACGCAGGGCGTGACCCCGGCACCGACAAAGGCGTCGAACGTCGCGAAACGTGTCGAGTTCGCGCTTGGTGACACGGCGAAGGGTTTCGCCGAGGCCGACGTGATCATCGAGCGCGAGTTCAAGACCAAGCCGGTCCATCAGGCCTATATCGAGCCACACGCCTGCGTCGCCTCGGTCTCGGAGGATGGCTCGGCCGATCTCTGGGTCACCACCCAGGGTCATTGGGTCGTACGCGCCCATTGCGCGAAGCTGCTCGGGTGGGATGTGACGAAGATTCGCGTCACATCGTCCGAGATTGGTGGCGGCTTCGGCGGCAAGACGGTCGTCTATCTCGAGCCGGTGGCGCTGGCGCTCTCGAAGAAGGCCAGGAAGCCGGTGAAGATGGTGATGAGCCGGGAGGAGGTCTTCAAGGCCTCCGGCCCGACCTCCGGCGGCACCGTACGCGTGAAGATGGGTGCAAAAAAGGATGGCCGCATCACAGCTGCCGAGGGCGAGATCATCCTACAGGCCGGCGCCTTCCAGGGCAGCCCGATACAGCCGGCCTGTATGTGCGCCTTTGCCAACTACGACCTCGAGAACGTGAAGATTGTCGGCTTCGATGTCTTGTCGAACCGGCCGAAGGTGGCTGCCTACCGAGCGCCCGGTGGACCGATCTCGACCTATGGCGTTGAGAGCGTCGTCGACGAGCTTGCCGAGCAACTCGGCATGTGCCCGATCGAGCTCAGGCTCAAGAATGCGGCCAAGGAAGGCACGAAGGCCGCCTACGGACCCAAGTTTGGTCCCGTTGGCCTCGTCGAATGCCTCGAAGCCGCGAAGGCGAGCGACCACTGGAAGGCTCCGCTCGGCCCGAACCAGGGACGCGGCGTTGCAGCCGGTTTCTGGTTCAACATTGGCGGCGAGACGACTGTGTCGCTGCAGCTCAACGAGGACGGCACGCTGACGCTCATGGCCGGCACACCGGACATCGGCGGCTTGCGCGCCTCGCTCTGCATGATGGCGGCTGAAGAGCTCAAGGTCGACGTCAGCAAGATCCGCCCGATCATCGCGGACACGAGCTCGCTCGGCTACAACTTCCTCACCGGCGGCAGCCGCTCCACCTTCTCAAGCGGCATGGCCACCGTCGAGGCGGCGCGCTCCATCATCAAGCAGGCCTGCCAGCGCGCGGCGAAGCTCTGGGAGATCCCGGAGGAGGCCGTGACCTGGGAGGACGGCGAGGTCCGCCCAGCCGGTGAAAACGCCGGCAAGCACAAGCCCATGTCGCTGAGCGACATCGGCAAGATCGCCGGCAAGACCGGCGGTGCGATCGTCGGCTATGCGGCGATCAGCGCCCAGGGTGCAGCCCCGAGCTTCGGCGTCCATATCGCCGACACCGAGGTCGACCCCGGCACCGGCAGGATCACGGTGACGCGCTACACGACCATCCAGGACGCCGGCCGCGCGATCCACCCCTCCTACGTCGAAGGGCAGTACCAGGGCGGCGCCGCGCAGGGGATCGGCTGGGCGCTCAACGAGGAGTATATCTATGGCCCCGACGGCAAGCTGCAGAACGCGGGCTTCCTCGACTATCGCATCCCTGTCGCTTCAGACTTGCCGATGATCGACACGATCATCGTCGAGGTTCCGAACCCGCGCCATCCCTATGGTGTGCGCGGCATCGGCGAGACGCCGATCGTGCCACCGATGGCCGCGATCGGGGCTGCGGTGCGCCGGGCAACAGGTGTGCGTTTCTTCGAGCTCCCGATGTCGCCACCGAAGGTGCTGAAGGCCATGAAGGCCGCCGGCAAGGCGTAATTGGGACGAGGCGCGCCCAGTTGCGGCGCGCCTGCCGGCTTCGGGCCTGCGCCGCAAGAGGTGCAGGCCCGTTTACTTTAAAGGAGAGGCCAACGCATGGCCCATGTCGTTCTGATCGGAAACCTGCGGCAGTACACCGGCGACATTACCGAGCTCGACGTCGATGCCGGCACCGTGCGCCAGCTCTTTCGCAAGCTCGGCGAGAGGTTCCCGGAGCTGGCCCCTCATCTCGAGGAAGGGCTCGCGGTCGCGATCGACGGCCAGATCTACCAGGACGCGCTGCTCGCGCCAATCGGACCCGACTCGGAGGTCCATATCCTCCCACAAATCGCCGGCGGGTGAGCAACCCTGTGCAGGCGCGGGTTCCCGTGCCCGGTGATCGGAACAGGCGAGAAGAGCAGATCGTCGCTCAGGCGACCGACTGCTCAGCTCCGAAATCCCGGCCGGGCGCTGCGTCGAACAGTGCCTTGGTGTATTCGTGCTTCGGATCGCGGAAGACGTCTGCCGTCGTCCCATGCTCGACAACGACACCGTTCTTCATGACTGCGATGCGGTCGCAGATCTGGGCCGCAACGCGAAGGTCGTGCGTGATGAACAGCACCGCGAGGTCAAATTGCTTGCGGATGCTGTCGAGCAGCTCGAGCACCTGCGCCTGCACGGACACGTCGAGCGCCGATACGGCCTCATCCGCGATCAGCAACGTCGGCCCCATCGCGAGGGCACGGGCAATGCAGATGCGCTGGCGCTGGCCGCCCGAAAACTGGTGCGGGTAGCGATCGAGCGCGTCCGGTGAGAGGCCGACGAGCCCCATCAGCTCGCGCGCCTTGTCGAGGGCCTTCTCGCGCGCCATCCCGAAATTCATCGGCCCCTCGACGATCGACTGGCCGACCGTGCGTCGGGGATTGAGCGACCGATAGGGATCCTGAAAGACGATCTGGATATTGCGCCGATAGGGCCTGAGCTCGCGCTCCGGCAGGTGCGCGACGTCGGCACCGTCAATAAGGATCTCGCCGTCGGTCGGCTCGATCAGCCGCGCGATGCAGCGCGCGACGGTCGTCTTTCCCGAGCCTGACTCGCCAACGATCCCGAGCGTCTCGCCCTTGCGGATGTGGAAGTTCACCGCCTGCGCCGCCTTGACGATGCGCGCCCTGCGGTTGAAGAACGTGCGCCGGCCGTAGATTTTCGAAAGGTTCTTCGCCTCGAGCGCGATCTTACCCTCGACGGGCGCGCGCTTTGGCGGCACCAGGCTCGGCACGGCGGCCACCAGCATCTTGGTGTAGGCTTCCCGGGGACGCCTCAGCACCTCCTCACGCGTACCCTGCTCGACGACGCGGCCATTCTGCATGACGACCACGCGGTCGGCGATCTCGGAAACGACGCCGAAGTCATGCGTGATGAACATCACGCCGGTATTGCGGCGCGACTGCATCTCCTTGATGAGCCGAAGGATCTGCGCCTGAGTCGTCACGTCGAGTGCGGTCGTCGGCTCATCTGCAATAAGCAGCGCCGGATCGAGGATCAATGCCGCAGCAATCATGATGCGCTGGCGCTGGCCGCCGGAGAGCTGATGCGGATAGGCATCGATCATCAGCTCCGGATCGGGCAGGTGCACCGCGCGCATGATCTCCAGCACGCGCTGGCGCTGCTCCGCCGCCGAGAGATTGGTGTGGATCTCCAGCACCTCGGCGATCTGCTGCCCCACCCGCTGCACGGGGTTGAGCGCCGTCATGGGCTCCTGGAAAATCATGCCCATGCGCGTGCCGCGCAACGCGCGCAGGCGATGGATGTCCGCCTTGATGGTATCCTCGCCCTGCAGCAGCGTCTCACCCGCCGTGACCACGAGATCGCGCTTCGGGAGCAGCCCCATCACGGCCTGCGCCGTGACCGACTTGCCGGAGCCCGACTCGCCGACAATGCAGACGATCTCGCGGGGGCCGATGTCGAAGCTGATACCCTCGATCGCGTTCTCACGATCGGCGCCACGGGGCAGACGCACTGTGAGATTGCGCACTGAGAGAACGGGCTCCGTCATGCCAGTTAGAACCTCTTGCATGCTGGTCAGAACCTCTTGGCGAAGCGCGGGTCGAGCGTGTCGCGCAAGCCGTCGCCGAGCATGTTGATCGCAAGTACGGCAAGCGCCAGGGCGATGCCGGGATAGAGGATGTTATGCGGCAGGATGCGGAAGTAGGTCCGCCCCTCCGCCATGATATTCCCCCAGGTCGGCACTTCCGGCGGAATCCCGATGCCGAGGAACGACAGGATTGCTTCGACCAGGATGGCGCTGGCGCAAATGAAGGTACCCTGCACGATCAGCGGCGCAGTGGTATTCGGCAGAACGTGGCGGAACAGCAGGGTCGGCGTGGGCGTGCCGACGGTGATGGCGCTCTCGACATAGGGCTCCTCTCGAATTGAGAGGACGACCGAGCGCACGAGACGCACGACGCGCGGCACCTGCGGAATCACGATCGCAATGACCACGGCCGGCAATCCGGCGCGCGACAGCGATACGAGGGCGATCGCGAGCAATATCTCGGGGATGGCCATCAACCCATCCATGAAACGCATGATGATGCCGTCGAGCCAGCGGATGTAGCCGGCGATCATCCCGATGATGAGGCCAATGAAGACCGCGAGGACGGCGACCGTTACGCCGACGATGAGCGACACGCGCGCGCCGTAGATCACGCGGCTGTAGATGTCGCGCCCCAGACTGTCGCTGCCGAAGCGGTACACAACCGGTATGCGCTTGCCCTCTTCGTCGCGCACCATGGTGACGTAGCCGGGCTTCTGGTTCCGCGCCGACGGATTGATCTCAGCGGGATCGCGCGTGCCGAGGAAGGGCGCGAGAATGGCAACCGTCAGCAGGACAAGGGCAATCGAGCCGCCGAAAATGACGCTCGGATTGCGCAGCACGGTGGACCAGACGGACCGACGTCGGGAGACAGGTGGAGCTGCGTCGATGCTGGCCATCAGTAGCGGATCCTGGGATCGAGGAACGTGTAGGCGACGTCAACCAGCAGGTTGATGAGCACATAGGCGAACGAGAAGAGGAGGATCACCGCCTGGATCGTCGGATAGTCACGCGCGAGCACCGCATCGACCGTGAGCAACCCGAGACCGGGTAGCGTGTAGACCGACTCCGTGACGACCACGCCGCCAATCAGAATCGCGACGGTGAGACCGATGATCGTGAGGATCGGCACGGCGGCGTTCGCAAGCGCATGACGGATCAGAACCTTGATCTCGGTCTGGCCCTTGGCGCGCGCCGTGCGGATGTAGTCCTCGTTCAGAACTTCGAGCACGCTCGTGCGCGTCATGCGCGCGATGAACGCGATAAATACCACGGAGAGTGTCATGGCCGGCAGGATCAGCCGCAGCAGCCACCCGCCCACGCCGTCAGCGATCCGTTGGTATCCCTGCACTGGCAGCCAATCGAGGGTGACGGCGAAGATGTAGATGAGAATGTAGCCGACAACGAACACAGGAATGGAGAAGCCGAGGACCGAGAACCCCATCACGAAGCGATCGATCCAGGTTCCGTGGTTGTGAGCCGCGATCACGCCGAGCGGCACCGCGACCAGGATCACGAGAAAGATGGTCACAACCGACAACGAGAGGGTCGGCTCCAGACGCTCCCCAATGAGCTCGGCCACCTGCTTCTTGTAGAAGAAGCTCTCGCCGAAATCGCCCTGGAGAACGCCGCCGATCCAGATGATGAACTGCTTGAGGATCGGCTCATTTAGGCCGAGGCGCTCGCGAATGCCTTCGATCTGCTCAGGGCTCGCATAGTCACCCGCGATGATCGCCGCAGGATCGGACGGCGTAAGCCGCAGCATGAGAAAGACGAGCACCGCCACGATCGCCAACACGGGCAATGTGGCCAGGACCCGTCGGAGGATATAGCCGCCCATAGTATTCCTGGTCTGTCACTCTGCTGATTACCGGGGCACCCCATCACGGGACTGTATTCCCGGCGGGCCCGCCGGGAATACAATACGTGACCTGACCCATTATTCAATTGTGATGTTCCAGAGCACCGGAGCCGGCGCCACAACGACACCCTTCACGTTGCTTCGCAGCGCGCCGTGATTGTAGAACTGCCCCAGATGGACATGCGTCGGATACTCGGCGACCCGCTTCTGGATCGCCTCGACGATGGCCTTCTGCTTGGCCGGGTCGGTCTCCTTGGCGAAATCGTCGCGCAGCTTCTCGATCTTCTCGTCGCAGGGCCAGCCGAACATCGCCTTGTCGCAGGCGGCGTTCAGGAAGCCCGCCATGACCGGATTGAGCAGGTCGCCCGCCACCCACGAGGTCAGGAAGGCGTGCCAGCCGCCGGCTTCCGGCGGGTCCTTCTTGACGCGACGGGCAACGACCGTCTGCCAGTCCATCGCCTGCATATCGACCTTGAAGCCGGCGCGCTCCATGAGGGCCTTGGCGACCGGAGCCAGGTTGGTCAGCGACTGGTTGTCCGTCGAGCGCATGAGGACGATCGGCGTGCCGTCGTACTTGGCTTCGGCGAGCAGCTCACGCGCCTTCTTGAAGTTTGATTCGAGCATGGTTTCGAAGCCCACTTCGGTCCCGAAGGGCGTGCCGCAGATGAACAGACCCTTGCAGACCTTGTAGTATTCGTCCGAACCAACGCTCGCTTTCAGGAAGTCCTCCTGATTGAAGGCATGGAGGACGGCCTGACGCACCTTCGGGTTGTCGAAGGGCTTGTGCAGGGTATTGAAGCGGAAGGTATACTGGCTCCCGAGCGGGTTCCAGTTGAACATGTAGTGGTCTTTGCTCTTCTTGATCAGCGGGTGCAGATCGTGCGGCGGCGACTCGAGATAGTCGACCTCACCGGCAAGCAGAGCGTTCACGGCCTGCTGATGGTCGCGGATCGGCCGCCACTCGACGCGGTCCACCTTCACCACCTTGCCGCCCGTCGTGCCGGACGGCGGCTCCGACCGCGGCTTGTAGCCTTCAAACTTCGTGTACACGATCTTGCTGCCCGGCTGCCACTCGTCGCGCTTGAACACGAACGGGCCCGAGCCGATGAACTCCTCGATCTGCTTGTTCGGGTCCGTCTCGGCGACACGCTTCGGCATCATGAACGGCACGTTCGAGGAAGGCTTGCCGAGCGCCAGCAGCACCAGACCCGTCGGCTCCTTGAGCTTGATCTCGAACGTCTTGGCGTCCTTCGCGTCGATCGACGCCACGAACGACATCATCTTCTGGCCCATCGAGTCCTTCGCCGCCCACCGCTTGATGGACGGGATGATGTCCTCGGTCGTGACCGGCTTGCCGTCGTGCCACTGCAGGCCATCGCGCAGGGTCATGGTCCAGGTCAGCTTGTCGTCGGACAGCTTGTAGGTGTCGACCATCTGCGGCTTGATCTCGCCCTTCTCATCCATGCCGAAGAGCGTGTCGTAGATCATGTAGCCGTGATTGCGGACGACGTAGGCCGTGGTCCAGATCGGATCGAGGATCTTGAGGTCGGAGTGGGGAACGAACCGCAGCGTCTTCTGCGCCGATGCCCCAGTTGCCAGCAATGGAAATGCGGTCGCCACCGCCAACGCGGTCAGCGCACGGCGCATAGTGCTCATTCAGGAACTCCCTTTGAGGTCGATCTTCGCCAAATTCCACCAACGGCCCTCGCAGCCGGCGGCCGACATTATGGCGGTCGCGTCCCCCCGGAAGTCAAACGCTGCACTGCACAAATTGCGGTCATTAATGCTTGTAGAATAAGCGCTTAGCGGCAGAGCGTCGCACAACGCGTGCCACAAACAAACAAACAGCCGAGCAAGACCAGTTGGTCTTGCTCGGCTGCTATCGTGAACAACGTCTGCGCGGGTGGTCAGGGCCGCTATTCGACCGAGATGTTCCAGAGCACCGGGGCCGGCGCCGCGACGACACCCTTCACATTGTTTCGCAGCGCACCGTAGTTGTACCACTGCCCAAGGTGGATGTGCGTCGGGTACTCGACAACCCGCTTCTGGATCGCCTCGACGATGGCCTTCTGCTTGGCCGGGTCGGTCTCCTTGGCGAAGTCGTCGCGCAGCTTCTCGATCTTCTCGTCGCAGGGCCAGCCGAACATCGCCTTGTCGCAGCCGGCGTTGAGGAAGCCCGCCATGACCGGATTGAGCAGGTCGCCCGCCACCCACGAGGTCAGGAAGGCGTGCCAGCCGCCAGCCTCCGGCGGGTCCTTCTTTGCGCGCCGCGCGACGAGCGTCTGCCAGTCCATGGACTGCATATCGACCTTGAAGCCGGCCCTTTCCATGAGCGATTTGGCCACCGGGGCCAGGTTGGTCAGAACCTGGAGGTCAGTTGAGTGCATCAAGACGATCGGCGTGCCGTCATACTTGGCCTCGGTGAGTAGCTCGCGCGCCTTCTTGAAGTTCGATTCGAGCTTATCCTCCATGCCGGCGGTCGTTTCGAACGGCGTGCCGCAGATGAACATCGCCTTGCAGACCTTGTAGTACTCCTCGGAGCCGACCACGGCCTTCAGGAAATCCTCCTGGTTGAAGGCGTAGAACAAGGCTTGGCGAATCTTCGGGTTGTCGAAGGGCTTGTGGAGGGTGTTGAAACGGAAGGTGTACTGGTTCCCGAGCGGGTTCCAGTTGAACATGTAGTGGTCTTTGCTCTTCTTGATCAGCGGGTGCAGATCGTGCGGCGGTGACTCAATGTAGTCGATTTCACCGGCGAGCAGCGCATTGACGGACTGCTGATGGTCGCGGATCGGCCGCCACTCGACGCGGTCCACCTTCACCACCTTGCCGCCCGTCGTGCCGGACGGCGGCTCCGACCGCGGCTTGTAGCCTTCAAACTTCGTGTACACGATCTTGCTGCCCGGCTGCCACTCGTCGCGCTTGAACACGAACGGGCCCGAGCCGATGAACTCCTCGATCTGCTTGTTCGGGTCCGTCTCGGCGACACGCTTCGGCATCATGAACGGCACGTTCGAGGAAGGCTTGCCGAGCGCCAGCAGCACCAGACCCGTCGGCTCCTTGAGCTTGATCTCGAACGTCTTGGCGTCCTTCGCGTCGATCGACGCCACGAACGACATCATCTTCTGGCCCATCGAGTCCTTCGCCGCCCACCGCTTGATGGACGGGATGATGTCCTCGGTCGTGACCGGCTTGCCGTCGTGCCACTGCAGGCCATCGCGCAGGGTCATGGTCCAGGTCAGCTTGTCGTCGGACAGCTTGTAGGTGTCGACCATCTGCGGCTTGATCTCGCCCTTCTCATCCATGCCGAAGAGCGTGTCGTAGATCATGTAGCCGTGATTGCGGACGACGTAGGCCGTGGTCCAGATCGGATCGAGGATCTTGAGGTCGGAGTGGGGAACGAACCGCAGCGTCTTCTGCGCATTCGCAACGGTGGCGAGAAAAGGAATTGTAGCGGCCGCCGTCAGGACGGTCAGCGCGCGACGCATGGTGCTCATATGGAGCCTCCCCTTATGTTGACGCTTCTCTGCAGCCGCCTGCCAGCGAGTCAGCCGCCGAAAGTTTTTGGACGGGCCTTGCGGCCCTCGCCAAATCCATAAGATGACGCCCTAGTCGCAAAGTCAAATGCGTTGCCGCCCAAAACGTCATCATGGCTGCTGTCCAAGCCGGCAGCCGCCCAGGGCAGTTGAGCGGCTCCCCGAGCGCGATCTTGCGCACCGGTCCGGCGACCGCCGCTTCCGCACAACGCAGACGGATCACCCGCGCGACCCGGCGCCGGTCTCGGAGCTTTCGCGACAGGCCTTTGCGGGATGTTAACGTTTACCGTTCCATAATAAGAGCTACGGAATTCCCGGAAATGGCCACGTTCCGGGTCTAGATGCTTTGAGTCCACCACTGAAACCGGTGTCGCGTTGACGGGGGTTGTTCGTCATGTTTCAGGCAGGTGCAGGTAGCCGGCGACGTTTCCGGCTTCCCGCGTGCATGTGTTTGCCGGCCATAGTCCTCGTGATCGCGGCATGCATGGGCACCACGGAGGCCTCGGCGCAGTCCGTGCTGGCCGCTGCACCGACCGAGCTCGCCGCAGCCGTTCCTGTCCCGGCAGCGCGCCCGGAGCTCCCGAAGAAGACCCGGTTCGTGATCGCGCTTGAGCGCCCGGTTGATTATCAAGTGCAGGCACTGCCGAACCCGAACCGGGTGATCGTCGATCTGCCGGCCGTCAAGCTGCAACTTCCCCCAGCCCTCGCCGGCAAGCCCGTCGGGATCGTGAGCGGGTTTCGCGCAGGCCTTGGTGCTCCCGGCAAAACGCGCGTCGTGATCGACGTGACCGAGCCGGTCGTCGTCGAGAGAGCCGGATTCCTGGAGAACAATGGAAGCGGCCCGATCCTCCTGTCGCTAGAGATCGGTCCGGCCGCCACAGACTTGAATTCGCTGGTGCAGGCCGCAGCCTCGATGCCGCACGCGGCCGTGCAGCGGGCCAGCATCACCGGTGCCATCCAGCCGCCGGTCCCGCGCCCGGCCGAGCGGCCCGAGAAACGGGCCGCCAATGCCTACAAGCCCCTGATCGTTCTCGATCCCGGCCATGGCGGACATGACTCCGGCGCCATTCGTAATGGGACGGTTGAGAAGGAGGTCGTCCTCGCCTTCGCGCGCACGCTGCGGGATCAGCTCCGCGCCAGCGGCCATTATCGTGTGGCCATGACCCGCGATTCCGACATGTTCATTCCCCTTGAGGATCGGCGGCGGTTCGCCGAGGAGCGCAAGGCGGCCCTGTTCATCGCCATTCACGCCGACTACGCCACGCCGCGCGCGCGCGGCGCCACGATCTACTCCCTGCGCGATTCAGTGGCCAACAACCTCGCCGCATCGGCCCGCCGGCAAAGTGCCAACGAAGCCCTTTCGGACAGCGAGCTCGCTTCGCTCAGAGCGATCGGCCGCCAGGGCCCCGCGGTCAAGAGCATCCTCGCCGACCTTGCCGGACGCGAGTTCGAGTCGACCCGGGACCGGACCAACATTTTCGCGCGCGCGGTGATCGAGAACATGGGGCGCAGCACGAATATGAACGAGAACCCCGACCGCAACGCCGCGTTCCAGGTTCTGCTGACGGCCAAGGTCCCCGCCGTCCTGATCGAGCTTGCCTACGTGTCCAACCGTGCCGATGCCGCGCAACTCCGCTCGGAAGAATGGCGGCGCAATGTCGCCCGCTCGATCCGTGCCGCGATCGATAACTATTTCAGCCACCAGGGCGCGCGCCTGCCCATGTGACGGACGCAAGCGCCTTCAGTGGCGGTGAAGCGGCTCCGCCCGCAAGACGGACAGGATCCGGTCGGGCGCCGCATCGACCGGCAGGGCATGGAAATCAGCTTCACGCGCGAGCGCCGGCTCCAGCAGGCGATGGAACTCCTGCCGCTCGACTTCGATCGTCCCGAACTGGCGCAGGTGATCCGTCACGAACTGTGTGTCGAGCAGCGTGAAGCCGCCATGCGCAAGCCGTGCGCACAGGTAGACCAGCGCAACTTTGCTTGCGTCCCGCTCCGTCGAAAACATGCTCTCACCGAAGAAAGCACCGCCAAGGGCAACACCGTAGAGGCCACCGACCATCCGTCCGTCGCGCCAAGTCTCAACGGTGTGGCAGCAGCCTTGCGCGAAGAGCGCGCCGTAGAGGCTGCGGATACGCGCGTTGATCCACGTCGAGCGCCGCCCGGCCTTGGAGGCCGCGCAACCATCGATCACGGTCTCGAAGTCACTGTTGATGCGGACCTCAAACGCGCCCTGACGGATCGTCTTCGCGAGCCGACGGGGCACATGAACCGCATCGAGCGGGAGAATGCCCCGCGCCTGCGGCTCGATCCAGTACAGCGCCGGATCATCGGCACTTTCGGCCATCGGGAAGATCCCGCACGCGTACGCCTTGAGCAGGACCTGCGGCGTGATCTCGATGGTGATGTCGTTATGGGACGCCATGGGCGCTCGGTTCGTATTGCTCCTTTTTGAATAATTCTACTCGGACGGGAGGGCAAGAGCGAGGCGACGCGGCGCCGCTGCGTAGTCAGGGCCAATGTCGGCACAGGAATGCCGCCGATCCCGTCGAGGGCCGCGTCCCGCTCAAGTGACCACCGGCAGCGCCTCAATATCGTAGGTATGGGTGATGCGGTCGCCGGTCGCAGGGTCCTCGAGCTCCATCTCGAAGCGTGAGGCCGGCCGGATGCCGCCAATCGCCGACATGGTCCCGCCCATCATCACGGTGCCGGCCACGAGCGCCTTGCCGCTGGTGTAGCGGGCAATCAGGTCGGACGGACGGCGCAGGCTCTTGAGCGCCCCCTCCTGGTAAAGAACCCGCTCACCGCCGATTGTCGCGTACGCGCGCACGACTAGGCTCTCCCAGCGGTCGGCGACTTCGTCGAGTCGCCAAGCAGCCGTGGCCAGGACCTTGCCACAGAGCTGCTTCGAGAGGGCGATACCCATGGCTTCCGCCTTGCGGTCGGTGTGATCCGAGCCGACCGTCAGCCAGAGCCCGTCGTCCATCGCAAGCACGACCGGCTCGACCTCGCCCGATGTGTCGGGCCCCAGCACCTGCAGGCGGTCGACCTGCATCACGTTCGAGACGGCGTTGCGATAAAACACCGGCACAGAAGAAGGCCGCGGCACGCCAAGTGCGGCCAGCTCCTCGATGTGATGCAGAAGGCCCTTCTCGTCGGTCCCCGTCCAGCCGGCGACGACGAGGTGGGTCGGCGCAAAGCTCGCGACGTCGCGACTGCGGCCGGAACGGCGCTCGAAGGTCAGGACGGCCATGGCGATACTCCCGGGCTTGCTCAAAGTGAGCGAACATCCGGCGTCATGGCCCAATGATCAAGCACCGATTTGCCGATATCGGCGGCTTCCCTCCGACGCCATCTGGCTCTAAGACCTCGGAGCGAGCGGGCCTGCGCCCGCCCCCCCGGGGGCAGCCATGAGATACTCGATCTTTGCGGTTCTGCGGGAAGGCCTCAGCGGCGGCAGGGGCTGGACGCCGGCGTGGCGCGAACCCGAACCCAAGGCGCACTACGATGTCGTGATCGTCGGCGGCGGCGGGCACGGGCTTGCAACCGCCTACTACCTCGCCAAGGAGCACGGCCTCACCAACGTCGCCGTCGTCGAGAAGGGCCATATCGGCTCCGGCAACGTCGGCCGCAATACGACGATCATCCGATCAAACTACCTCCTGCCCGACAACACGCACTTCTACGAGTGGTCGATGAAGCTGTGGGAAGCACTCGAGCAGGACTTCAACTTCAACGCCATGGTGAGCCAGCGCGGCGTCCTCAATCTCTATCACTCGGACGCCCAACGCGATGCCTACGTGCGGCGCGGCAATGCCATGCGGCTTGCCGGCGTTGATGCCGAGCTCCTCGATGTCGACGGCGTACGGGCGCTGGCGCCGTTCCTCGACTTCGGCAACGCGCGCTTTCCCATCCAGGGTGGCCTTCTGCAACGCCGGGGCGGCACGGCCCGTCATGATGCCGTGGCCTGGGGCTATGCGCGCGGCGCGGACAGCCGCGGTGTCGACATTCTCCAGAATACCGAGGTCACGGGCATACGAGTCGAGGCGGGCCGCGCCGTCGGCGTCGAGACGACACGCGGCGTTATCGGTGCCGGCAAGATCGGCCTCGCGTGTGCCGGGAATTCGTCACGCGTCGCAGCCATGGCCGGCCTCAGATTGCCGATCGAAAGCCACGTGCTCCAGGCCTTCGTCAGCGAAGGCATCAAGCCGGCCATCGATCAGGTCATCACGTTTGGTGCCGGACATTTCTATATCAGCCAGTCGGACAAAGGCGGCCTCGTCTACGGCGGTGATATCGACGGCTACAATTCCTATGCCCAGCGCGGAAATCTCCATGTCATCGAGGATGTCCACGAAGCCGGCATGGCGCTATGGCCGGCGCTCGGCCGGCTCCGCTTGCTGCGGCACTGGGGCGGAGTGATGGACATGTCGATGGACGGCTCACCGATCATCGACAAGACTCCGATCGACGGTCTCTATCTCAATTGCGGCTGGTGCTACGGCGGCTTCAAGGCGACGCCGGCCTCGGGCTGGTGCTTCGCGCACACGATCGCCCGCGACGAGCCGCACAAGCTCAACGCCGGCTTCCGCCTCGACCGTTTCGCGAGCGGCCGCCTCATCGATGAGAAGGGCGCGGGCGCCCAGCCCAATCTGCACTGACCACCCCACTTTGAAACGACAAAGCCATGCGCCTCCGATGCCCCTACTGCGGCGAGCGATCGAACGACGAGTTCACCGTGCTCGGTGATGCCGACGCGCTCCGCGCACGCCCCCGCGAGGGAGACCCCGCAGCGTTCTTCGCGTACGCCTACCTGCGAGCCAATCCGGCCGGTCAGCACCGCGAGCTGTGGTACCACGCCGCAGGCTGCCGGCGTTGGCTCGTCGTGACGCGCGACACGCGCACGCACGAGATTGCGGACGTGAGTTTCGCCAGCGGTCGCGGTGCCGGAGACGCCGCATGAGCCCCGGGGGACGCTTGTCGACCGGCGGGCAAATCGACCGGACGCGGTCAATCGCGTTCCGCTTCGACGGGCGGACCATGTCGGGCTTTGCGGGTGATACGCTCGCGTCGGCGCTGTTGGCCAACGGCGTCGGCCTCATTGGCCGTTCGTTCAAGTATCACCGCCCGCGCGGCATCCTCTCGGCAGGCAGCGAGGAGCCGAACGCCCTTGTCGAACTCAGGACCGGCGCCCGGCGCGAACCCAACACGCGCGCCACCACCGTCGAGCTGTTCGACGGGCTCGAGGCCCGGAGCCAGAACCGCTGGCCAAGCCTCGGCTTTGATCTCCTGGCGCTGAACGGCCTCGCGGGCGGTCTGATCTCGGCCGGCTTCTACTACAAGACCTTCATGTGGCCGGCAGCCTTCTGGGAGAAGGTCTACGAGCCGCTCATCCGCCGCGCCGCAGGCCTCGGGCGCAGTGCTGGCGCCGAGGATCCCGACATCTACGAGAGGGCCCACGCGCATTGCGATGTGCTGGTCATTGGGGGTGGGCCTGCCGGCCTCATGGCGGCGCGGACGGCAGCCCGGAGCGGTGCCCGTGTGATCCTGGCCGATGAAGATTTCGCGCTTGGCGGGCGGCTCAATGCCGAGCGCTATGAGATCGACGGCGCGCCAGCGGGCCAATGGGCCACGACGGCAGCCACAGAACTCGCGTCACTGCCGAATGTCCGCGTCATGCGGCGCACGACCGTTTTCGGTGTCTACGATGGTGGCACCTATGCGGCCCTTGAGCGCGTCAACGACCACGTCGCCGTACCGCCGCCGTTCGCACCGCGCCAGCGCATGTGGCGGCTCTACGCGCGACGCGCGATCCTTGCCGCCGGCGCCCTTGAACGCCCCCTCGTCTTTGCGAATAACGACCGCCCCGGCATCATGCTCGCCGGGGCGGTGCGCAGTTACATCAATCGCTTTGCCGTAACGCCGGGCCAGCGCCTCGCCGTATTCACCACATGCGATGACGGCTGGCGGACGGCCGTGGATGCTGCCGCGGCGGGCATCAGTATCGAGGCGGTCATCGACAGCCGCGACGAGGTATCGTCAACGCTCGGCACCGCGCTCGCCGAGGGCGGTGCGCGCATCTTTCGCGGCGCCGAGGTCATGCGCGCGTTCGGCTCCCGGGCGGTCCATGCCATCGAAGTGCGCGACGCTTCAGGACGCATCAGCACGGTTCCGTGCGATGCGCTCGCCATGTCCGGCGGCTGGTCGCCGATCACGCACCTCACGAGCCATCTCGGCGGCCGGCCAGTATGGAATGAAGGGCTCGCCGCCTTCGTGCCAGGCGCGCTGCCGCCGGGCATGAGCGTCGCAGGTGCGGCTCATGGCGTGATGTCTCTTGCAGCCTGTCTCGCGAGTGGTCGCGATGCCGGCGCGCGGGCCGTGGGTGAGCTTGGCCTGTCAGCGGGTACCACGTCGCTGCCCAGGGCCGAGGACGAGCCGGTCACGGTGCGGGCGCTCTGGCACATCGGCGGCGGCCGCGGGCCAGCGTTCGTCGATTTCCAGAACGACGTGACGGCGAAGGATTTCGGCCTCGCACACCAAGAAGGCTACCGATCCGTCGAGCTTCTGAAGCGCTACACCACGCTCGGCATGGCGACCGACCAGGGCAAGACGTCCAATGTGAACGGCCTTGCCATCCTCGCTGCCGCGCGCGCCCAGCCGATTGCGGCCATCGGCACGACGCTCAACCGCCCACCCTACACCCCAGTCGCCATTGGCGCTCTCGCTGGACATCATCGCGGCAAGGATTTTCGCCCGACGCGGCTTTCGCCGCTGCATGAGTGGGCAAAAGCACAGGGCGCCTTCTTCATCGAATCGGGCGCGTGGCTGCGCGCCTCGTGGTTCCCGCGTCCCGGCGAAAGCGACTGGCTTGAGAGCGCGACACGCGAAGTACGCGCCGTGCGCTCCGCCGTAGGCCTCACCGATGTCTCGACACTCGGCAAGATCGACATCCAGGGCCCCGATGCCGCAACGCTGCTGGATCGCGTCTACTGCAATACTTTCTCGACGCTGGGCGTCGGCCGCGCCCGCTACGGCGTGATGCTGCGGGAGGACGGCTTCGTCCTGGACGACGGCACCACGTCGCGGCTCGCGCCCGATCATTTCATCATGACCACGACGACCGCCAATGCCCTCGGGATCATGCGCCATCTGGAGTTCTGCCATCAGTGCCTGTGGCCGGATCTCGACGTGCAGATGGCGAGCATCTCCGAACAGTGGGCGCAGATGGCCATCGCGGGCCCGCGATCGCGCGACGTGCTCGTCCGCATCATCGATCGCCAGCACGACATCTCCAATGGCGCCTTTCCCTATATGACGGCGGGAGAGATCTCCATTCTCGGCGGAACGCGCGCGCGCCTCTTCCGCATCTCCTACTCGGGCGAGCTGGCCTACGAGCTGGCGGTGCCGGCCGGCGTCGGCAGTACCGTGCCAGCTGCCATCATGGAAGCCGGCGCGGACCTCGGCATTCAGCCGTACGGCCTCGAAGCCATGGGCATCATGCGCATCGAGAAGGGGCACGTCGCCGGCAACGAGATCAACGGCCAGACCACTGCACGCGATCTCGGGCTCGGGAAACTCATGTCAAAGCGCAAGGACTATATCGGCCGGGTGCTCGCCGAACGGCCGTCACTCGTGGCGCCGGACCGCTGGGGTCTTGTCGGATTGAAGCCCCTCGATCGGACGGCGCGCGTTCGCGCCGGCGCCCACCTGCTGCCGATCGGCGCGGCAGCGACCACAGCCAATGATCTCGGATACGTAACATCGGCAGCGTTCTCGCCCGTGCTCGGCCACTGGATCGGGCTCGGACTGATCGCAGAGGGACCGGCGCGGCACGGCGCGCGCGTGCGCCTCGTCGACCTGCTGCGCGGCAGTGATGTCGAGGCCGAGGTCTGCGATCCGGTCTTCTACGATCCCAAAGGGGAGCGCCTCCATGGCTGATCGCGCCATAAGCAGCCGGTCGCCGCTGGCGGCGCTGGCGACCCCGGGGCGGCGCGGCGCGGCGATGCCCGATCCAGGCGTGCGCATCCGCGAAGTCACGGATTTCGCCGCCATCGGTCTCACTGCACGACGCGGCAAGATCGGCGCGGTCACCGCGGTTCTCTCCCGCCATCTCGGCAGCCCGGTCGCCGATGGTGCAAGGCGCACAAGCGGCGGCGCTCTCGCCATTGCCGGAACGGCACCCGGACAGTGGCTGGCGGTCGGCCGCGGCCGAGGGGCGGCGGCACAGCTTGCGGCCGTGCGCGCCGATCTTGCCGGCCTTGCCGCGGTGACAGACCAGGGCGACGGGCGCGTCATCCTGGACGTCGCCGGTCCGCGGGCGCGCGATGCCCTTGCGAAGGGCATTGCGATCGATCTCGACGCCATCGCCTTCCATGTCGGGGACACCGCCCAGACCATCGTGGCCCATATCGGCCTGCAGATTGCCCTGATCGACGCGGCGCCCACCTTCGAGCTCATCTCGGCGCGCAGCACGGCGGAGAGCCTGTGGTCATGGCTCGTGGCCTCGGCCGCAGAATACGGTATTGAGGTCCATTGACCGGTATCAAGGCCGGACCGCACCGCCGGCCGCAAGGTTTTCGCGACGCCGCAACAGAGATCGAACCGAATGGCCACCAGCCAGCCCAGCACCTGGACGGACCTTGCCCTCGCCGAGCGGGCCGTGCCGCGGTACACGTCCTACCCGACCGCCCTGCAGTTCAAACCGGATATCGGGCCCGCGACCTATGTCGGCTGGCTCGCGGCACTTCCGGCTGATGCTTCGCTTTCCCTTTATGTCCACGTCCCGTTCTGCGCCGAGATGTGCGCCTACTGCGGCTGCCATACCAAGGTGGTGCGCCGCCGCGCGCCCATTGACAGATACCTCGCGCGCCTGCTCGCCGAGATCGACCTCATCGCCGATCTGACGCCGGCGCGCGGCATCCGTCGGCTGCACTGGGGAGGCGGCACGCCGACGACTCTCGGCGTGGACAGCATGCACGAGGCGGTCGGGCGCGTGGCGCGGCGCTTCGACCTCACCCGCATGGGCGAGCACGCTGTCGAGCTGGACCCGCGCCATGTCGATGGCGATATCGCACGCGGTCTCGCCGGCATGGGCGTGACGCGCGTGAGCCTCGGCGTTCAGGATCTGAACCCGCACGTGCAGCAGGCCATCGGCCGCGTGCAGCCGTTCGAAGTCGTCGCGCGCGCCGTCGATGCCTTGCAGGGCGCCGGGATCAGCGGGCTCAACATCGATCTTATGTACGGTCTGCCCGATCAAAGCGTGGAGGACCTCCAGCGGTCGATTGCCCGCGTGTTGGAGCTGACGCCGAGCCGCATCGCCCTGTTCGGCTATGCACACGTTCCCTGGTTCAAGACCCATCAGCGGCTGATCTCAGAGAGCGCGCTGCCCGGTGCCGAAGCCCGTCTCGCGCAAGCACGCGCAGCCCTCGACGCCTTTACCGCGGCCGGCTACGTGCCCATCGGGCTCGATCACTTTGCGCGCCCCGACGATGCGCTCGCCAAGGCCGCACGGAGCGGGCGCCTCCATCGGAACTTCCAGGGCTATACTGACGACGACGCGGACGCGATCATCGGCCTCGGCGCCTCGGCAATCGGTCGGCTTCCCCAGGGTTTCGTGCAGAATGCGCCGGATTTCGGCGGCTACTTCCGAGCGATCGATGCCGCACGGCCCGCGACGGTGCGAGGCTATGCGCTCACGCCGGAGGACATCCTGCGCGGCGAAGCCATCGCCCAGCTCATGTGCCACGGCACCGTGGACCTCTATGAACTCACTGCAGCGCGCGGGGTGGACCCTGCCTTCTTTGATCGCGATCTCGTCAAGCTCGACGCGCTCGCCGCACTCGGTATGGTCGAGCTCGGCCGGCGCACCGTGCGGGTCACGGAGGCCGGGCGGCCATTCCTGCGGCTCGCGGCAGCGGCGTTCGATGCCCATCATGCCGCGCCGTCGCGCCACGCGCGGGCCGTCTGACTACCGCGATGTCGACTTGCTGCCGGGCGGATGCAGTGTGAACTGCAGCAGCAGATTGCGCTGAAGAAACCGGTTGAAGTTGTCATCCGACATAAGCGTGACGACCGTCTCGCCAGCGGGCCCCCTGTGGACGGCGACGGCCTCCATGTTGTCGATCTCGTAGCTCATGTCCGCAAAGATGAGTGTCTCGCCTTCGATGACCCGACCGGGCTTGAGCTCGTCCGCAGGGAGCTGACGCAGGCGCATCTTGACGCCCTCGCTCAAGCGATAGCGTCGCTCGAGGATCAGCACCGACCCATCCTCCATCGCAGCCGCACCGGTCAGTGCGAAGCCGCCGATGTCCTTAAGGGCCAGGCGCTGCGGCGCGCCCTTGCCAAGCAGCCACCCCGTGTGATGGTCGTTCGCATCGCGGAAATCCTCGGCAAAGGCCAGGATGGCGCCGCGAAAAGGCCCGCCACGCAGGATCGTGAGGGCCTCCAGGCCGCTGTTGCTCTTCATGCGGCGCGCCTCGGGCGGCAACGCGACGAGCCCTGTGGGCCGGCCAAGCGCACCATCGACGATCGGGTGGCGGGCGATGCGATGGTTGCGCTCGAAGGCGACGAGCGCCTCGCCACTCTTGAGCGTGCCGGAGAGCAGCGCAATCTCCTCCGCGTCGGAATCTCGTTTGCGGGTGAGTGGGCGGCCGTTGAGCCCGACTATGGGCCCCATGCGGGCCTTCTCGATGCCGATCGGCGCCCTGCCTGAATAGGCGATCTCAGCAGAGAGCCAATGCCCTTCATCCGTAACGGCGAGAATGCGTCGCCCGTCCGGCGCGATGATGAGCCCCGAGAAACCACCGAAACGCGCATCCGCCGAGGTCAGAACGAGACCGCCGCGGAATTCGAGGCGACCGAATTGCTTCGTATCAGTTGGGCCGCGCTGGAAGCTCTCCAGCCGTCGCGCCGAAACCTCGACGGTGGATACGCCCGCCTTTGCCGCTGTGCTTTCGCGCTGTGCCGCGACCGGCGGGGCAAAGCCAATGACGATGCCGGCGGCCAGCGCGGCGAGCGCAAGGCCCGCCACAAAAGAGAACCGCGGACGAAGCATTCGATGTCTCATGGATAGATCTCGCCGAACTATGCCGTCCATCGCTTGAATGTAAAAAACGCCGGCACTCCGCATGCCGGCGCGTGAAGCATACTTCACCACTGACGAAGATTACCGCCGCGCACCCGCCACAGCAGGGCGGCCGCGGCCGTCGCCGCGCATCGGCGGGCTCTCCTCGAACAGCTCGACGAGCTTGTCCGTCATGGCGCCGGCAAGCTCGCTCGGGTCGGTGATGGTCACGGCACGGCGGTAGTAGCGCGTCACGTCGTGTCCGATACCGATCGCGATCAGCTCCACAGGCGAACGGGTTTCGATCTCCTCGATCACTTGGCGCAGGTGCCGCTCGAGGTAGCAGCCTGTGTTCACCGACAGCGTCGAGTCATCGACCGGTGCTCCATCGGAGATCATCATCAGAATGCGGCGATGCTCGGGCCGGCCGAGCAGACGATTGTGCGCCCAGGCCAGCGCTTCGCCGTCGATGTTCTCCTTGAGCAGGCCCTCGCGCATCATCAGCGCCAGCGACTGCTTGGCGCGGCGCCAGGGTGCGTCGGCACGCTTGTATACGATGTGGCGGAGGTCGTTGAGCCGGCCAGGTGCGGCCGGCTTGCCGGCGGCGAGCCAAGCCTCGCGCGACTGTCCCCCCTTCCAGGCCCGTGTCGTAAATCCGAGGATCTCGACCTTGACGCCGCAGCGCTCGAGCGTGCGCGCGAGAATGTCCGCGCAGCAGGCCGCAACCATGATCGGGCGCCCGCGCATGGAGCCCGAATTGTCGATCAGCAGCGTTACGACCGTGTCGCGGAAGTCCGTGTCGCGCTCGTGCTTGAAGGAAAGTGCGTGCATGGGGTCGATAACGACGCGCGTCAGGCGCGCTGTATCGAGCAGGCCCTCCTCGAGATCGAAATCCCAGGCGCGGTTCTGCTGCGCAAGCAGCTTGCGCTGCAGGCGGTTCGCGAGCCGCGCGACGGCACTCGAGAGATTGCGCAGCTCCTTGTCGAGGAACGCCCGCAGGCGCTCGAGCTCATCGGGCGTCGAGAGATCGGCCGCATCGATCTCTTCGTCGAAGGTCTTGTTGAAGACCTTGTAGCCGAAGCGCTCCGGGTCATCGAGGACATTGGTATTCGGGCGCCAGGGCTCGTTGGTCTCCGCGCTCTCGTCGCCCTCGGCATCGAGATCAAAGTCCTCGGTCTCGCCAGCATCGGACGCCTCGGTGGTCTCGCCCTCCTCGCCCTCAGCCTGCTGCTCGTCGTTCGGCTGCTCATCGGACTCGGCGCTGTCGGCGCTGTCCTGTGTCTCGGACTCGCCGCCATCGGGCTGCTGCTTGTCGTCGCTCTCGCCTTCCTCCTTCTCGCCGTCGGCCAACTCCTCGGAGAGCTCGAGATCGCGCAACATGTCCCGCATCAGGCGACCGAACTTGGCCTGGCTACCTGCGGCCTCACCCATGCGTTCGAGGGTCGCAGCCGCGCGCTCCTCGATCCATGGCCGCCAGATGTCCACCAGTGCCTGCGCCGATGCCGGCGGCTTCAGACCGGTCAGGCGCTCCCGCACGATGAGGGAAAGCGCATCCTCAATCGGTGCCTCGGCGCGCTCGGTGACATGGGCAAAGCGACCGTGGGCATACTGATCCTCGACCTTCGCGGTGAGGTTGGACGCCATACCCTGCATGCGATTGCAGCCGATCGCCTCGACGCGCGCGCGCTCGACAGCTTCGAATACCGTGCGTGCGGGACCGGCCCCAGGCACGAGACGCTTGTGCAGCTTCTCGTCGTGCATGGCTGCCGTCAGGGCAAGGCTGTCGGCCCAGCCTCGGATGACCGCGATTTCCTTCTTGGAAGGCGCCCGCGACGGCTCCGGGAGCTGCATAGCCTTGCCGTCGAGCTCGGGCTTGCCCGGCGCGAAGGTGACCTGCATCTCATCGTCGCCGGCGACGGCGCGCGCACACAGGCCGAGCACCCGCTTGAAGGGCTCGGTTGGGGCTTCTTTCTTCTTCGGAGGAGTAGCCACGCCGCTAGTGTCCCGGTTCCGAAACCTCAGCTCAGCGCGACATTGGCGGCGCTCTCGGGCAGCTCCTCGCCGAAGCAGCGCTGGAAGAACTCCGCAACCAGCGGCCGCTCGAGCTCGTCGCACTTGTTGAGGAACGTCATGCGGAACGCGAAGCCGATGTTGCCGAAAATCTCGGCATTCTCGGCCCAGGTCAGCACGGTGCGCGGGCTCATCACCGTCGAGAGATCGCCGTTGATGAACGCCTGGCGCGTCAGGTCGGCGACCCGCACCATGTTGTTGACGATCTTCTTCTTGGCCTCGGTCTTCTGATACGCCTTCGCCTTCGAGAGGACGATGCCGACCTCGTCGTCGTGCGGCAGGTAATTGAGCGTCGCAACGATCGACCAGCGGTCCATCTGGCCCTGGTTGATCTGCTGGGTGCCGTGATAGAGGCCCGACGTGTCGCCAAGGCCGATCGTGTTCGTCGTCGAGAAAAGCCGGAACGCGGGATGCGGCCGAATGACCTTCGACTGGTCAAGCAGCGTCAGCTTGCCCGAGACCTCGAGCACACGCTGGATGACGAACATCACATCCGGCCGGCCGGCATCATACTCGTCGAACACCAGCGCGACGTTGTTCTGCAGCGCCCAGGGCAGGATGCCCTCGCGGAACTCTGTCACCTGCTTGCCATCCTTGAGCACGATCGCGTCCTTGCCGACGAGATCGATGCGGGAGACGTGGCTGTCGAGGTTGACCCGCACGCACGGCCAGTTGAGGCGCGCCGCGACCTGCTCGATGTGCGTCGACTTGCCGGTGCCGTGGTAGCCCTGGATCATCACGCGGCGGTTGTGCTTGAAGCCGGCCAGAATGGCGAGCGTGACCTCCCGGTTGAACAGGTAGTCGGGATCGAGGTCCGGAACATGCGCATCAGCTTTCGAGTAGGCCGGCACCTCCATGTCGGAATCGATGCGGAACGTCTCGCGAACCGAGACGGTCTTGTCCGGAAGGCCGGGAATGCCGGCGTTAGCTGAAGCGCGCATAGTTTCGCTGTTCCGCAGGTCCATGGAATCGCCCCCACGTGCTGTCCCGCGACGGATCGCTGATGTCTTGGGGACGATCGAGTTTGGCTGATCGGCCGGTCAAACGAGACCCGCCTGTTTAAGGTAATTATAGGCTTGTATGATCTCGCGCAACTTGTCTTCGGCCCCGCGGTCCCCGCCATTGGCGTCAGGATGGTGCCGTTTCACGAGCTCCTTGAACCGCGCCTTGATCTGCGGCCCATGTGACGTTTCGGCCAAATCGAGGGTATCGAAGGCCTTGCGCTCCAGCGGCTTCAGTGCCCGGCGGGGGGCGTGGCCCGCGGTGCCATGCGTTATGGCATCGCTGTCATCCATTATGCGATGAGGATCCCCCACGCCGTGGCGGGCGAAATGCGCATAGCGGCGGGCTCTCGCATTGCCGACGTTGGCCTCGGAAAGGTTGTCCGTACCCCCCCTATCGGCCCCCAGCCGCCACGTCGGGCGGTGGCCGGTGACGGCCCCCTTGCGGAAGTCCTCGACCTCAGCGTCGCTCATACCCGCGAAGTAGTTGTACGAGGCATTGAACTGCCGCACGTGGTCGAGGCAGAAGCGATAGTACTCGCCCTCTCGGCCGCGCCCTTTGGGGGCCTTGAAATCCCCGGCCGCAGTGCAGCCTTTCCACTGACAGACGTGCTTGGGCTCCTCCGCCCCACGGGGCACGGTCGGGCTGAGCCTGATCTGGTCGAAGTATTTCGAGTCGAGCTTCATGTCTCGGCATTATGGTCCACTGTGACCACAGCACACAAGCGGGCCGCCGGTTACCGCGGGGAAGCGTTGCTGCGATGCCACCGGAAACGCGCGCCCTCCCAGCTACGGGACTTCCCGCATCTCGCCGAGGTCCGTCGGATCGAACGCCACCACCTCGCCGGGGCACGCCTGATGGGCATAGAGATCGTGCGCCATGCCCAATTTATCAAGCCTCATCGACGGATTGTCTTTCGCTCCTCGCTCCGGGTATTGACCGCGGCATATGATCTGTGCTCGCAGGATGGGTCCTGCTCGATGCGTTTGGCCCAGAGTGCCGATTGAAGGGGTAGCCGCCAGCCGATGTCCGCCGATCAGAGAATTCGTGAGAAGCTCATGGTCGCGTTCGAGCCGACCCGGCTCGACGTTATCAATGAGTCGCACCTGCACGCCGGACATCGAAGCTCGCCCGGCACCGGCGAGAGCCACTACCGCGTGCTGATCGTGTCGCCGGCGTTCGCCGGGAAATCTCGTGTCGCCCGACATCGCATGGTGAACGAGGCGCTGGCGGACGAACTCAAAGGCCGCGTGCACGCCCTCGCTCTCGCAACGTACGCCCCCGGTGAAACCATCCGCTGACGTAGGAACACCGCCCATGAGCCTCGATCTCCTCAAAGAGCGGATCTCGCGCGAGTTCGGCACCCCGGCGGTGGTGATCGACCTTGATCGTGTGGAAAGGAACATCGGGCGCGTGCAGGCCCTTTGCGAGGCCGCCGGCGTCACCAACCGCCCGCACATCAAGACCCACAAGAGCCCCGTCCTCGCCAAAATGCAGATCGCGGCTGGAGCGCGCGGCGTCACCTGCCAGAAGCTCGGCGAAGCCGAGGTCATGGCCGATGCTGGGATCGAAAACATCCTGGTGAGCTACAATCTGATCGGCGCGGCCAGGTCCGGCCGGCTGGCGGCGCTCAGAAAGCGTGCCGATGTGACCATCTGCGCAGACAATCCGGTCACGCTCGCCGCCTACGCCGAGGCCGCCTCAGCCGCTGAGGCACCCATTGGCGTGATGATCGAGTGCGACACCGGCCGCAAGCGCGCCGGCGTCGAGACACCGAAGGAGGCAGTCGCGCTCGCCAGGATGGTGCGGGATACCGAAGGCCTCGAGTTCCGTGGCCTGCTGTTCTATCCGACCGAGAGCGGATGGGATGCCGCGCAGCGCTTCCACGACGACGCGGTGGCAGGGCTCCGGTCGATGGGGCTCGCGCCGGGCATCATCTCGACCGGCGGCACACCCAATCTGCCCAACATCGGCAAGCTCGCCGGGGCGACCGAGCATCGCGCCGGCACGTATATCTTCAACGACCGCATGATGATCGCCTGCGGTCGGGCGAGCGAGGATGATTGCGCGCTCCATGTCTACGCGACGGTCGTGAGCCGCGCGGGAGCTGAACGCGGCATCCTCGATTCAGGCTCGAAAACGCTGACATCCGATCCAGGCGGCGGCCTCGACGGCTTCGGGCATATCCTCGAGTACCCACAGGCACGCATCGGCGCCTTCGCCGAGGAGCATGGCTTTCTCGACCTTTCGCGCACGAACGAGCGGCCCGATGTCGGTGAGGTCGTGCGCATTATCCCGAACCACGTCTGCGTGGTCGTGAACATGGTCGACCAGCTCATCGCCGTGCGCGGCGGAGAGATCGTGGATGTGATCCTGGTGGCCGCGCGGGGCCGGCTCGTGTGAGCGCGGGGCCCTAAACGGCAGCGTTCAGCACCGTATCCGCGCCGGTCGTGATCGTGTCGGCAAGGCCGGGGGCGGCGGTGGCGAGGTTCTCGGCAAAGAAGCGCGCAATGGCGATGCGGCCGGCGCCGTCGCTTGCGCCGTCGCGCACGACCGCAAGCGCGCCGCGCGCCAGATAGACACCGCCCGCAGCCAGGCCAAAGAGCCGCAGATACGGCTGCGCGCCGGCGAGAGCTGCCTCGGGGTTCTTCTGCAAGGCCCCACCGAGCCAACGCGAGGCTGCCGCCAGTGCCTCCACCGCCGCACCGAGCCGCTCGCCCATGCGGCCGAATTCCGGCCGGTTCGATGCCTTCACGTCGGCGACGGTCTGCGCCAGCTCGGCGATATACGCCTCCGCGACCTTGCCGCCTTCGAGCGGCAGCTTGCGGGTCAGGAGGTCGATGGCCTGAATGCCGTTGGTGCCCTCGTAGATCGGCAGGATGCGCGCATCACGGTAATGCTGGGCGGCGCCGGTCTCCTCGATGAAGCCCATGCCGCCGTGTATCTGGACGCCGATTGAGGCGACCTCCGTACCGATATCCGTCGAGAACGCTTTCGCGACCGGTGTGAGGAGCGCGGCACGAGCGGCGGCCTTGGCCCTGGTCTCCGCATCCTGGCCGGCCTCCGCCACGTCCAGCTCGCGGGCCGTCACGAGACAGATCGCGCGCGCCGCTTGCGTGAGCGCCCGCATGGTGAGCAGGCTCCGCCGAATATCCGGATGCACGATGATCGGGCTCATCTCGCTTGCCGGCGCCCCGGGCGCGCGGCCCTGCTTGCGTTCGTTGGCATAGGCGTAGGCGCGTTGCGTCGCCCGCTCGGCAATGGCGACGCCCTGCACACCGACGGCGAGGCGCGCGGCGTTCATCATGATGAACATGGTATTGAGGCCGCGGTTCTCCTCGCCGACGAGATAGCCGACCGCGCCATCACCGCGCTCGCCGTATTTCATGACCGCGGTCGGGCTGGCGTGAATGCCGAGCTTGTGCTCGAGGCTCGCAGCGACGAGATCATTGCGGGCCCCAAGCGAGCCGTCGGGGTTGACGAGATACTTGGGCACGAGAAATAGCGAGATCCCGCGCGTGCCAGGGGGCGCGTCGGGCAGCCGTGCTAGCACCATGTGGATGATGTTCTCGGTCAACTCATGGTCGCCGTAGGTGATGAAGATCTTGGTGCCGAAAAGGCGGTAGGTGCCGTCCGGCTGCCTGATCGCCTTCGTGGTCAGATGCCCGAGGTCGGAGCCGACGTGCGGCTCGGTGAGGTTCATCGTGCCCGCCCAGGTCCCCGCTACCATCTTCGGCAGGTACATCCTTTTGAGTTCCTCGGAGCCGTGCAGCGAGAGCGCATCAATGGCGCCTTGGGTGAGTAGCGGACAGAGACCGAAAGACAGGTTGGCCGAGTTCCAGATCTCGCAGGCCGCCACAGCCACCAACTCAGGCAAGCCTTGGCCGCCATACTCGGGCGGGCACGGCAGCGCCGACCAGCCGCCCGCGCAGAAGGCTTGATAAGCTTCCTTCCAGCCGGGCGGCGTCTCGACCTTCCCGTTGACGAGGCGTGAGCCGGTGCGGTCGCCGGGCACGTTGAGCGGATCGAGCACCTCGCTCGCGAAGCGGCCGGCCTCCTCGATCACCGCCCGCAAGGTCTCCTCGTCGACCTCAACCGTGCCGTTTGCCACAAGCTCAGGCAGGCCAGCGGCGGTCTTGAGCGCGAAGACGATGTCGTCTACTGGAGCGCGGTATGTCATGGCGGGCAGTCCTCAGTGCTGGGACGAAAGCTTCGCGCGCACAATAGGCATAAGTCCAGGCGCCGAGAAGACCGCTCGCGCCCGTTCCCCCGCGCAATCCTGAAACCCGAAAGTCCGATGCCGATCCGTCCCGCCACAGCCGATGCGATCGCCGCAGCAGCAGCAGCCCTTAGAGAAGGTCGGCTTGTCGCCTTTCCGACCGAGACGGTCTACGGCCTCGGTGCCGATGCGACCAACGCGCGAGCGGTCGCGTCGATCTTCGAGGCGAAGGGCCGGCCCCGGTTCAATCCGCTGATCACCCACATCGCAAGTACCGAGGAGGCGGCACGTTTGGTCATGATGGATGCACGGGCGCAGGCCCTGGCGGCAGCCTTCTGGCCGGGTGCGCTCACGCTCGTCCTGCGGAAACGGCCGGATTGCGCGATCGCTGATCTTGCGACGGCCGGTCTTGAAACCGTGGCCCTGCGTGTTCCCTCGCACCCCGTGGCCCAGGCGCTGATCCGAGCGGCGGCGAGACCGATTGCCGCGCCCTCGGCCAACCGATCGGGACACGTGAGCCCGACGACGGCGGCCCACGTCGAAGCCGATCTCGGTGACAAGGTCGCCATCATCCTCGATGGCGGGCCTTGTCCAATCGGCGTCGAATCGACCGTGGTCGATGTCTCAGGGCCGGAGGCGGTGCTTCTTCGGGCCGGCGGCGTGACGCGCGCGGCCGTCGAGGCCGTTTTGGGCGCCCCACTGGCGCTCCACAAGGAAGAGGCCGGGCGGCCAACCTCCCCCGGCCAGCTCGCGAGCCACTACGCCCCGCGCGCGGCCGTCCGGCTGAATGCGACGAGCGTCCGCGCGGGTGAGGCCCTGTTGGCATTCGGACCAGCGGTACCCCCCCACGATGGCCCCATGGTCAACTTGAGCCCCACGGGCGATCTGGTCGAAGCCGCCGCCAATCTGTTCGCCGCGCTCCGTGAGCTCGATGCCTCCGGCGCGCCCACGATCGCCGTGATGCGCGTGCCGGTCCAGGGATTGGGTGAGGCCATCAACGACCGCCTGCGCCGAGCGGCCGTGCGCTGACCAATGAGCACAATTCCGCACGCCGCCGTCCTGCTTGCGCTCGCTTCCGCATTCCTGTTCGCCCTGACGAACCATTTCCAGAGCCTCGGCCTCGAAGGCTCCGACGCCCGGACCGGCTCGCTCATCAATATCGCGACCGGAGCGGCGTTCTACTGGCTCTTGGCACCGCTCTTCCTCGAGAGCTGGTACTGGCTCACCTGGGGCACGGCGCTGTTCGCGCTTGTCGGCATCATTCGCCCGTCATTGTCCTCCGTGCTCGCCATCCAGAGCATCAAGGTCATGGGCCCGACCCTGACGAGCGCGCTCACGGCATCGGCGCCCATTTTCGGCGCGCTCTTTGCCGTTTTCCTGCTTGGCGAAACGCTCGATCTGAAAACCGGCATTGGCATCGCGGCAGTGATCGCGGGTGCGGTGGTCGCGAGCTACCGTCGCCAGGGTCTCGTTCGGGATTGGCCGCTGTGGGCGATTGGGCTACCCGTCGGAGCAGCCTTGGTCCGGGCCAGCGGCCACGCCGTCACAAAAATCGGCCTGGAGGAGGTTCCCAGCGCCTCGTTCGCCGTGCTGGTATCGAATACCGTGTCACTGGCGATCGCCGCGGCAGCCTTCCGCATCGAGGGCCGACCCGTCAGCGGGACGGCGGGTTCCTTCAAGTGGTTCATCGCGTCGGGCCTGGCGGCGGCCGTCTCCCTCCACTTCCTGAACTCGGCCCTGCAGATTGGTGACCTGGTGGCCGTGGTGCCGGTCGTCTCCGCAACACCCGTATTCACGATGCTGCTCGGCCTCTTCGTATTCCGGCGGGAGCGCTTCTCCTGGCGGATGGTCGCGACCATCGCCCTCGTCGTTCCCGGCGTGATCCTCGTCGCGCTCAAATAGAAAGCGATACAAAAAGCAAGGACCGGAGGGCAGGTGTCTGCAGCCTCCGGCCTCTAGAACTCGAACAGCGAAATCTTTTGAACGGGGCTGCCGCGACGGGTGCCCCGCAGGCACTTCACTTCTTCTTCGCAGCCTTCTTGGCCGGCTTCTTCGCAGCCTTCTTGGCCGGGGCCTTCTTCGCAGCAGCTTTCGCCATTTCAATAGTCTCCCGTATGTCTCTGTCGAGTTCCACGCACGAATCACTCGTGCGTAAAAAAGCTTTGCTGTTTTTCAAAGCGAATGTTGACAGGCTTTTTGAAATCTCCCGTGAAAATTTCGCATGTTGCCCAAGGAGTGTTGCGATAAATCCTCAACTTCAGCAGCTTGGAGCCCTCTACTTAAGGCGTCGCCTCACGCCGAGCCGGCATCATGTGCACGGGCGCAACGCTTCAGCCGCAGCCAATGAGTCATGCGCGCGCCGCAGACAGCCCCTGCGCCAGAGCCTTCAAGCGCACGACCGCGGGCCCTTGCGAGCCGCGAGGCCCGTCTCTACGATAGTCCGGACATATGCTGGGACTTGCGGAGCCGGCGAACCGCCCGAGCGCGCCATATCCCCGTGGGAGGAAACGAACGATGGAAGCCACGACAGAAGATCGCTGGCAGAAGGTGGTTTACGACACCCTCAAGAAGAACGGCGTGACGATCTTCAGCTACGTGCCGGATGCGGGCCACCGCATGGCGATTGACCTGTCACTGGCCGACCCCGACGTTCATTCGGTGGCGCTGACGACCGAGGAGGAAGGCGTAGCGCTCGCCGCCGGCGCCCACCTCGGCGGCGCCAGGGCGGCCCTCCTCATGCAGAGCAGCGGCCTCGGCAACTGCATCAATTTCTTCTCGATGATCACGGGCGGCAAGTTCCCCTTCCTTACCCTTCTCTCCATGCGGGGAGACTACGGGGAGGGCAATCCCTGGCAGATGGGCATGGGCAAGGCCACCCGCCCGATCCTCGACGCCATGGGCTTCGTCACCGTTGAGATCACTCACAAGGACGAGGTCGAGCGCGCGATCGACGCCGCCTGCACCATGGCCTTCCAGTCTGGTGAGGCCGTCGCGGTCCTGCTGACCCAAAAGCTCATCGGCGCGAAGAAGTTCTGAAGGGATGATCATGGCCAAGGCATCAGAGGCAAAGTCGGCGCCAAAGTTCGAGCTGGACCGCACCGAAGCCGTCCCCGCGATCATTGGAAATCCGGATGATTTCCTCTTTATCGGCGGCCTCGCGGGCACCGCCAAGGATCTCGCCGCACTTACCAACGACGGGGCGAACTACTATGGCATGGCCGGCGCCATGGGCGCTGCGGTATCCATGGGACTGGGGCTGGCGCTCGCCCGTCCGGACAGGAAGGTGCTCGTTGCCACTGGCGATGGCGAGTTGCTGATGAATATTGGCGCACTTGCGACGGTGAGCATCCTCAATCCACCCAACCTGCGCATTCTCTGCGTCGACAACGGCCACTACGGCGAGACGGGCTACCAGAAGAGCCACACGAGCCTCGGCGTCGACCTCGAGCAGATGGCCATCGGCGCCGGCATCAAGTCGACCATGACCGTCGAGACCAAGGACCAGATCGCGGCAGGCGCGCGGATGCTCCGTGAAAGCAACGGCACCTGCTTTGTCGTCCTGCGCGTAAAGCCCGAGGACGGCCCGAAATTCAAGCGCGACATGGACCCCGCGTCGACGCGCGTGCGCTTCCTGCTGGGAATGAAAACGAAGGGCTGAAAGCGACGCTGCGCCCCGCTACGCCGGCCGGGCGTAGACACCAAGCTCGGCGACCGCGCGCGCGTAGACGTCGCGCTTGAAGGGCACAATGAGATCAATCAGCTCGTCGGCCGCCGCCCATCGCCAGGCGTCGAACTCCTGATCGTGACCCGGCTTGGGGCCGATATCGATCTCGCCTTCGTCACCGTGAAAGCGCACCGCGAACCAGATCTGCTTCTGACCGCGATACTTGCCGCCCCACGTTACGGGCTGCAGCTCTCTCGGGAGATCGTAGGTGAGCCAGTCGTGCGTGCGGCCGAGGATGGAGACCGAGCTCATGCCCGTCTCCTCGCAGAGTTCTCTGAGCGCCGCAGCTTGCGGATCCTCACCCGTATCGATGCCGCCCTGTGGCATCTGCCACCAGCGATCGAACGAGCCACCGCTTTCCTTGCCGGCACGGCCGATCATGCGGCGACCGACCCAGACGAGACCGGCGCGATTGATGGCCATGATGCCGACGCAGGGACGGTAGCCGAGCAGCGCTGTGTTCATCGCGCGTACCGCTGGTATCGAGGCTCAAACGATGCCATCGGACTTGAGCTTGGCAATCTCCTCGGCCGACTTGCCGAGTGATGCCAGGACCTCCTCCGTATGCTCTCCGAGAACGGGCGGACCGAGCTTGTGCTCGACCGGCGTCTCGGAGAAGCGCATCGGGCCGCGGATGAGGGGCACCTTGCCGGCCGTCTTGTGCGGCATCTCGATCTTCATACCGCGCGCCTGCACCTGCGGGTCCTCGAAGACCTCCTTGAGATTGTTGATCGGCCCGCAGGGGACACCGGCGGCCTCCAGCGCCTTGACCCATTCGGCCGTCGTGCGCCGCATCATGATCGGCTCGAGCAGCTCGTCCAGTGCGTCGCGGTTCGTCACGCGCGCACCATTCGTGGCGAAGCGCGGATCCCGGGCGAGATGCATGGCATCCGCCTCCTGGCAGAGCTTGTTGAAGAGATTATCGTTCCCGCACGCGAGGATGATGTTGCCGTCCTTCGTCTTCACAGACTGGTAGGGAACGATGTTCGGATGCGTGTTGCCGAGGCGCCCGGGGGGCTCGCCGGTCGCCAGATAGTTCATGCCCTGGTTGGCGAGGATCGCGACCTGCGTGTCGAGCAGCGCCATGTCGATGTACTGTCCGATGCCGGTCTCGGCCCGGTGCGCGAGCGCCGCGCAGACGGCGATCGTCGCATACATGCCGGTCATGATATCGACAATCGGCACGCCGGCACGCTGCGGGCCACCACCGGGCTTGTTATCGCGCTCCCCGGTCACACTCATGAAGCCGCCCATGCCCTGAACCATGAAGTCATAGCCGGGCTTCTCGCGATAGGGACCTGTCTGTCCGAAGCCGGTGATCGAGCAATAGATGATCGTCGGGTTGATCTTCTTGAGATCCTCATAGCCGAGACCGTAGCGGGGCAGGTCGCCGGTCTTGTAGTTCTCGAGGACGACATCGGCGTTCTTGGCGAGCTCGCGCACGATCGCCTGGCCGGCGGGCTTGGAAATGTCGATCGTGATCGACTTCTTGCCGCGGTTCGCGGCCATGAAGTAGGCCGACTCCGTCGTCTCCTTGCCGCTCGCATCCTTCATCCACGGCGGACCGAAAGCGCGCGAGTCGTCCCCCTTCTTCGGCCGCTCAACCTTGATCACGTCGGCGCCGAGATCGGCAAGGTTCTGAGCGCTCCATGGACCGGCAAGAACGCGCGTGAGGTCCAGAACACGAATGTGCGAGAGGGGCCCCGGCATCGGCGATTCCTTAGACTGTTATTGAGCGTGACTGGCCGAAAGTCTTAAGAGCGGGCTCTCGTCGGCGCAAGGGCCGCCTAGGCCGGTCGCACCGCGCTCGCCATGTAGTTGACGTCGAGATCGGACGAGAGCGACCAAGCGTCGGTCAACGGGTTATAGACGAGCCCCTGCCGTGCCGACATGGCAAGGCCGGCCGCTTTGGCGTAGCGCGCGAGCTCGTCGGGCGTCACGAAGCGCTCCCACTGGTGCGTCCCGACCGGCAACCAGCGCAGGATGTACTCGGCACCGACGATCGCCAGCGCGTAGGCTTTCAGCGTCCGGTTGATGGTCGAAAGGATCAGCAGTCCGCCGGGCCGGACAAGCTTGGCGCATATGGCAAGAAAGGCCGCGACATCGGGTACGTGCTCGACCACCTCGAGACAGAGCACGCAATCGAAGGTGTGGCCTTCAGCGACCAGGTCCTCGACCATGCCGGCGCGATAGTCGATCGTCAGGCCCTGGTCGGCGGCGTGGCGGCGCGCGGCTTCGATCGTCTCAGCGGCAGGATCAATGCCCATCACCATGGCGCCGAGGCGCGCCATCGGCTCACTGATGAGGCCGCCGCCGCAGCCGATGTCGAGAACGCTGAGCCCCTCGAAAGGCCTGAGGCCACCTGAGCCGCGCGCGAAGTGCCGCTCGATCTCCTGGCGGATGAAGGCGAGGCGCGCCGGGCCGAGCTTATGCAGCGGCCGGAACTTGCCGTTCGGATCCCACCACTCCGCGGCGAGGGCCGCGAAGCGCTTGACCTCGGCCTCATCGAGCGTCGCTGCCTCGGAGCGGACCGCGGCCATCGCCCGTCCTCCCCTGAGATCAGGTGTTCATGCTCTGGAAGAACTCGCCGTTGGTCTTCGTCGACTTCAGCTTGTCGATCAGGAACTCGATCGCATCCATGGTCCCCATCGGGTTGAGGATGCGGCGGAGCACGTAAACCTTCTTGAGCTGGTCGCGCGGCACAAGCAGGTCCTCCTTGCGGGTGCCCGAGCGGGCCACGTCGATCGCCGGGAAGACACGCTTGTCCGAGACCTTGCGGTCGAGAATGATTTCCGAGTTGCCGGTGCCCTTGAACTCCTCGAAGATCACCTCATCCATGCGGCTGCCCGTCTCAATGAGCGCCGTCGCGATGATCGTCAGCGAGCCGCCCTCCTCGATATTGCGCGCAGCACCAAAGAAGCGCTTGGGGCGCTGGAGTGCGTTCGAATCGACACCACCGGTCAGCACCTTGCCTGAGGAGGGGACAACGGTGTTGTAGGCGCGGCCGAGGCGGGTGATCGAGTCGAGCAGGATCACCACGTCGCGCTTATGCTCGACGAGGCGCTTGGCCTTCTCGATGACCATTTCGGAGACCTGCACGTGACGCGACGGCGGCTCGTCGAAGGTCGAGGAAATGACCTCGCCATTCACCGAGCGCTGCATGTCGGTAACTTCCTCCGGGCGCTCGTCGATCAGCAGGACGATGAGGTAGCACTCGGGGTGGTTGGTCGCGATGGACCGGGCGATGTTCTGGAGGAGGACAGTCTTACCCGTGCGCGGCGGCGCGACGATGAGGGCACGCTGGCCCTTGCCGATGGGTGCCACAATGTCGATGACGCGGGCCGAGAGATCCTTGATGGTTGGATCCTCGATTTCCATCTTCAACCAGTCGGTCGGATAGAGCGGCGTCAGGTTGTCGAAGTGAACCTTGTGCTTGGTCGCCTCCGGATCCTCGAAATTGATCCGGTTGACCTTGAGGAGCGCGAAGTAGCGCTCTCCTTCCTTGGTATTTGGGCCGCGGATCTGGCCTTCGACCGTATCGCCGGTACGCAGCGCGAAGCGGCGAATTTGCGAAGGCGAGACATAGATGTCGTCCGGGCCAGCGAGATAGTTGGCGTCCGGTGAGCGCAGGAAGCCGAAGCCATCCTGCAGGACCTCGACGACGCCCGTGCCGACGATCTCGATGTCCTGGGACGCGAGCTGCTTCAGCGTCGCGAACATGAGCTCCTGCTTGCGCATGGTGCTGGCGTTCTCGACGCCGGCTTCCTCGGCAAAGCTCAAGAGCTCCGTTGCCGTCTTCGACTTGAGATCCTGGAGTTTGACTTCTTTCTTGATGACGTCTTGCATTGGAAACTCGTTGGGAGGGAGGGTGCGAGGCGCCGCCGAACTACGGGAGCGCCTTATCGCGATGTGTGGAAAGGAACCCATTGTCGGCGGTGCCGCGGCAGGGGTCCAATGCGATCTGGAATGTGCGGGCTCGTCGGCTGGTGGCTCAGCGATTTCACGCCGACACAGCGACTCGATCTGATAGCGCCAACTCTAGCTCAGAGGTTCCCCCCGAGTCAAAGGGGCAGCGTGCCCAGATGCTCAAATTTTCGTTTCTGCCCACCACTTTGGCACAAGGCACACGAGAGGACCATCGCGCTCAGAACGGCTTGACGATCACAAGGACCACAATCCCGATCATGAGTACGGCCGGCACCTCATTGAGCACCCGCCAGCGGCGCGCCGGCACCATGTTGGCGTCCTCCGCAAACCGCCGGACCGCTGCCGAAAGGTAGCCATGGAAGCCTGACAGCAGGATGACGGCCACCAGCTTGGCGTGAAACCAGCCGGTCATGAGGAATCCGCCGCGCCAGGCAAGCCAGAGCCCCAGAACCCAAGATAGGCCCATCGCCGGATTGATGATGACCCGCAGCAGCCGCTTCTCCATGACCTTGAGCGTCTCGGAGAGCTGAGAACCTGGGGCTGCGTCGCAGTGGTAGACGAAAAGGCGCGGGAGGTAGAGCATCCCCGCCATCCAGGAAATGATGGCGACGACGTGCGCCGCCTTGACCCACATGTAGGCGGCATCCCCGAGGAATACAATGGCGGCCAAGATCCCGACGGCCGTAACGGCGAGCGCGATGGCTGCCCGGACGGCAGGATTCTCCGTGTTCACGCCCCGGCTCCCCCGCGGACCCAGCGCACCAGGTCGGCCACATGCTCCGGCGGAGTGTCCGGGACGATGCCGTGCCCCAGATTGAAGATGAAGGGTTTGCCGGCCATGAGCTCAAGAATGTTCGAGACCCGAGCCTTGAGAGCGTCTCCGCCGACCACCAGCAGGAGCGGGTCCAGATTGCCCTGCACCACAACCTGCTCCCCCTCGAAAGCCTCGGCCATCATGTAAGGTGGCATGGCGGTATCGCAACCGATCCCATCCACGTGTGTCTCGGCGACATACCAGAGGGCGGAACCCTGTGCGCCGCGCGGAAAACCGATAACCGGCACGCCAGGGTGTCGCGTGTGAATGGCCTCAACGATGCGCCGCGTCGGGTCGACAACCCATTTCTCGAATTGATCATCGGGGAGACTGCCGGCCCAGGTATCAAAGATCTGGAGGGCGTCAGCGCCGGCCCGGACCTGCCCCGAGAGGTACTCGATCGAGGTCTCGACGAGCAGGTCCATAAGCTTCTGGAACCCATCCGGATCGCGATAGGCGAAGAGCCGCGCCGCCGCTTGCTCCTTCGATCCCCGCCCCTCGATCATGTACGTCGCCACCGTCCATGGTGCCCCGCAGAAGCCAATCAAGGCCGTCTCGTCCGGCAGGTCCTGGCGCAAGCGCTGGACCGTCTCGAAGACGCGCTCGAATTTGGGGCGAGTCGCGGCTGGCGACAAGCGCGCGAAGTCGGCCGCTTTGCGCAGGGGCTCGAGCAGCGGGCCTTCTCCCTCGGCAAAGCGCACCGGTTGGCCCATGGCATCGGGCACCAGCAGGATATCCGCGAACAGGATGGCGGCGTCGAAGCCGTAGCGACGGATCGGCTGCAGCGTGACCTCGGCAGCCAGGGCTGGCGTGTAGCACAGATCGAGAAAGCCGCCGGCCTTGGCGCGCGTTTCGCGATACTCGGGCAGATACCGGCCCGCCTGCCGCATCAGCCAGATGGGCGGGGGATCGAGAGCTTCTCCGGCGAAGGGCCGCAGGAAGCGCCGATGCGTTGCGGGCGATGACTTGTCCACGGATCGGGCCTCCGGCTCTTAAATCTTCAGTTCAGAGTCTTCAGGGTTGCTTTTCTTCTTCTTATGACTGTGGGTAGCGGGAATTAGCCGGATGCCACAAGCCCCTCCACAGCTTGTTCGGACAGCGCCCGCGCCGCCGTACGGGTCTGGTAGCTGCCCATGCATTCCTCTACTAGCCCCGAAATACGCTTTTGTGCCATGGGCTTGCTGGAGGGGTTGCAGCAGCCGCCCCTGAGAACACCGTGGGGATGGCAGCTGGAAAAGGCGCGAACGAGACTACCCTTGGTCGAGACCCGCGAACAGCGGTCGCCGAGGGAGAACCCACGCGGGGGATCTGTTGATCGCCCTGTTGGGCAGTCGGTGGACAGTGTAGAGTGCCGGCGCTGTCCGCGCCGTCGCGCTGGATAAGTCGGAACTCTATCAACAAATGCCCCACACCCAGCCGAGCTACTTCCATTTGCATCTGATCTCGGATGCAACCGGCGAGACGCTCACGACGATCGCGAAGGCGGCGGCCGTTCAGTACGCCCAGGTCCGGCCCATTGAGCACGTCCATCCGCTGGTGCGCACGCAGCGTCAGCTCGAGCGCGTGCTCCAGGAGATCGAGTCCACGCCGGGCATTGTCCTCTACACGGTGGTGAACGAGGCGCTGCAGACCGCGCTCGAGCAGCGGTGCCGAGAGCTCGCGGTACCGTGTCTGCACGTGCTCGAGCCGATCATGAAGGTCTTCGAGAGCTACCTTGGGGCCCCGAAGACGCCAATCGTCGCTGGCCAGCACGTGCTCGACGCCGACTATTTCCGCCGGATCGACGCGCTCAACTTCACCATGGCGCACGACGACGGACGGCTGCCCGCCGACCTCAATCAGGCGGACATCATCATCCTTGGCGTCTCGCGCACCTCGAAGACGCCGACCAGCATCTATCTCGCTCAGCGCGGCTACAAGACCGCGAACGTGCCTTTGGTGCCGCGCATCGACGTTGCCCCGGCGCTGCTCAAGCCGCACAAGGCCTTCGTCGTCGGGCTGGTGGCGAGCCCGGACCGCATCTCCGAGATCCGCCGTCATCGGGTGCAGATGATGGCCGATCGCGATCTCGACGACTACGTCGACCGTACGCGCATCGCCGAGGAGATCGCCCACTCGCGGCGTCTCTGCGCCCGCCACGGCTGGCCGGTGATCGACGTGACACGGCGCTCCATCGAGGAGACCGCTGCCACGATCATCAAGCTGATGCACGAGCGCGAAGAGACGCGCGACGAGGAGCCGGCCGATGGCTGAGCGATTGCGTATTGTCCTTGCTTCGCAGAGCCCGTCCCGGCGCATCATGCTCGAGCAGGCCGGGCTCGCGTTCGACGTGATGCCGTCGACGATCGACGAGGCGGCGATGCGGGCGACCTTCGAGCCGGAACGCGCACTCGACGAGGACTACCCGATCGAGGTCGCAGAGATGCTTGCGGCCGCCAAGGCCGTCGACGTCAGCGTGAAACTGCCGGAGGCGCTCGTGATCGGTTGCGATCAGGTGCTCGCGCTCGCGACCGAGCGCCGCATGGAGTTCGGGGGCAAGCCGTGGAGCGCCGCGAGCTACGAAATCTTCGAGAAGCCTGCAGACATGGCGGCTGCCCGAGCGCACCTGCGGAAGTTGCGCGGACGCACGCATCAACTGCACGCTTCGGTGGTTCTGGCCCAGGACGGCGAGGTGCAGTGGACCTGTACCGATAGTGCCGAGCTCACCATGCGCGAGTTCTCAGACGCGTTCCTGACTGAGTACCTGGCGCGCGTGGGGACGCGTGCGTGCCAATCGGTCGGCGCATACCAGCTCGAGGGGCTCGGCGTGCAGCTTTTCGAGGAGGTCAGGGGCGACTATTTCACGATACTTGGCCTGCCGTTGCTGCCTCTGCTCGAGGAGCTGCGCGCGCGTGGGGTCGTGCTGACGTGACGGATGACATGAGCACTGATGTGAAACGGGCGTGCGTCATCGGCTGGCCAATCCAGCAGTCCCGCTCACCGCTCATCCACGGGTACTGGCTGAAGAGGTATGCCATCGCCGGTTGCTACGACCGCGTGGCGGTACCGCCAGGCGAGGCTGCGGCGTTCATTCGGTCACTTGAATCACGGGGCCTCGAGGGCTGCAATGTGACAGCGCCGCACAAGCAGGCCGTCTTCGAGGCTGCGGACTGGCGCGATCCATCTGCCGAGGCTGTGGGCGCGGCAAACACCGTATGGCGCGACGGTGCCAGGGTGTGTGTGGCCAATACCGATACATATGGCTTCATGACGCATCTTGGTCAGTCGGCGCCCGGGTGGAACAAGCGGGACGCGCCTGTTGCCCTCTTTGGTGCTGGTGGCGCGGCGCGTGCAATCGTCTATGGCTTCCTCGAAGCGGGCATCGGCCGCGTACGCCTGATCAATCGGACGTCGGCGCGTGCAGAGGCACTGGTCGCGCACTTCGGATCGCGCGTCGAGAGCTGGGCGTGGTCGGATCGCTCACGCGCCGTTTCGGATGCCGGGGTCATCGTCAATACGACGACGCTCGGCATGGTCGGAAACGAACCGCTCGATCTTGATCTTGGCGCACTCGACGAAGATGCGATCGTGGCCGATATCGTTTATGTGCCGCTGGAGACGCCGCTCCTGAAGGAAGCGCGGGCGAGAGGACATCAGGTGGTTGATGGCCTCGGCATGTTGCTCCACCAGGCCGTGCCGGGGTTCGCGCGCTGGTTCGGCATCGAGCCGGAGGTCACGCAGGCGCTGCGCGATATCCTCATCGCCGACATAGAGAGGGGATGATGCTGATCATCGGTTTGACCGGCTCGATAGGCATGGGAAAGTCAACCGCGGCGGCACGTATCCGGGCGCTCGGTGTGCCCGTTTGCGATGCCGACTCCATCGTGCATAAACTGTACAAGGCCGGCGGCGCTGCGGTGGCGGCAATCGAAGCGGCATTTCCCGGTTCGACCTCTGAGGACGGCGGCATCGACCGCCAGAAATTGGCGGCGGCGCTGCTCGCCGACCCAAGCGCCTACGCGCGTCTTGAAGCCATTGTTCACCCCCTCGTCCTCGAGACGGAGCGCCGTTTTCTTCACGAGAAGGCCGGCAAGGGCGCCGAGAAGGTCGTGCTCGAGATTCCGCTGCTGTTTGAAACCGGCGGCGACAAGCGTGTGGACGTGACAATTGTCGTCAGTGCGCCGGCAGACGTCCAGCGCCAGCGCGTGCTCGAGCGCGCGGGCATGACGCCCGAAAAGCTCGAGCAGATCCTCTCGCGTCAGCTGCCGGATGAGGAGAAGCGCCGCCGCGCCGATTTCGTTGTGGATACCTCGCGCAGCATTCCCGAGACAGAAGCGCAGATTGATCGAATCATGGCCCAATTGCGCGGACGGACGGGAACAGCGTACGCCAAGTACTGGGCGTGATGGCCGATGGCAGGAGGGAAGGCGGCACATGATGCGTGAGGTCGTGCTCGACACCGAGACCACGGGCCTCGATGCGCGCCGTGGTGACCGCATTATCGAGATCGGATGCGTCGAACTGATCAATCGCATTCCGACAGAGAGGACTTTCCATCAGTACATCCATCCTGAGGATCGCGAGGTGCATCCCGACGCCGAGGCGATTCACGGGATTTCCATGGACTTCCTGCGCGATAAGCCGAAGTTCCACGAAATTGCACCGGAGTTCGTCGACTTCATCGGTGACGCACCCCTGGTCATTCACAACGCCGCTTTCGACATCGGCTTCATCAACGCCGAGCTGCAGCGCGTGCGCCATCCGGTGATTGGCATGGAGCGGGTCGTCGATACGCTGGCCCTCGCAAAGCGCAAGTATCCGGGCGGTCCGAACAGCCTTGATGCGCTGTGCAAGCGCTATCAGATCGACAATTCCAGGCGCACGTTTCACGGCGCGCTGCTCGACTCGTGGCTTTTGGCCGAGGTCTATCTCGAGCTGCTCGGCGAACGTCAGGCGACGCTGGGGCTCGCACAGACCGTGACGCGGCAGCAGACCAACGGTGCCGCAACGGCCCTCACGGTTCGTAGGCGGCCGCGGTCTCTCGCCTCCCGCTTGAGCGAGGCCGATCTTGCCGCACATCGAGCGTTCATCGATACGCTTGGTCCGGAAGCCCTCTGGATCCGGTTCGATCGGCCAGAAGGCGAGGACGGGAGTTCAGGAAAGGGCGGTTGAGGGCTCCGTCTGCGGCGGCATGCCGAGCTGCTTCTTGCGCATATAGAGCGCGCCGAAATCCACCGGGTCGAGGAGCAGCGGCGGGAAGCCGCCTTCGCGCGTCAGGTCGGCGACGATCCGGCGCAGGAAGGGGAAGAGGAGCGCCGGGCAGTTGACGAAAAGCATGGGCTCAAGCGCCTGCGGCGGCGCGTTCTCGATCTGGAATGCCCCAGCGTAGACGAGTTCGAACTCGTAGATCACCAGATCCTTGGCCTTGGCGCGCGCTTTGAATTCGATCGCGGATTCGTAAAGGCTGGGGCCGAGGCTGGTCACGCCGACATTGATCTCGACATCCAGGTTCGGGCTCTCGGGCGCGCTTGCGATGAGCTTGCCGATGTTGGGGTTCTCGAAGGAGAGGTCCTTGATGTATTGGCCGGCGATGCGAACCTGGACCTGCTGCGGCTGCGGAGCGGCGGATGGCGCGGCGGGACCGTTGCCGGATGCTGGTGTCGGGTTCTTCGGCATGGTGGTGCAGCGCCTCTGCAGTGGACGTGGATTTCGTGAGCCCTCATGTCTCGGCTCGTGGGGCGGGTAGCACGCGCGGCGGCGTGCCGCAATCCTTCGGCGTGAGCACGAGCGCCCAGATCTTGTCTCAATCTTGGGGGAATGGGATGCGGGTCTGGCGCACGGATGGCGGAAGTTGCGGACGATGCGATTTATGCCGCGCGCGAACTTAGGTCTCGAAAAGGTCACTTACCTCATAATCTTGCTCGTATGATTCGGACCGAGGAATGCGCCTGGCGCCGTGCCGTGGTTTCTGGTGAAACGCATGGGCATCGGACTGGCATCGTTGTGGGGTGGATGGCATGGCTACGCTGAGGGGGCTTCGTATGCATGCAGGCCTGCATTTTGGGCGCTTGGGCGCGATGGTTCTGTGCGCGGCAGTGGTGTGGACGTCTGTCGCAGCGGCGCAGAACCCAGGAAAGCCGGCCGGCAGCAGTCCCCTCGGGAGCCCCCCGTGGAGCGCCAACGTCAAGCCGGAGTCCACGATCGCGGGCATTGCGCTGGAGCCCCAGCAGATTGAGACCGTCACCAAGGTCAGCCAGTATTTCAATTCGCTGGAGAACCTCCGCGGCACGTTCGTGCAGACATCGGCCGACAATAAGCGGATGCGCGGCACCTTCTTTGTGAAGCGCCCGGGGCGGCTGAGGTTCGAGTACAATCGCCCGAGCCGTCAGCTCATTGTGTCGGATGGGAAGATGCTGGCCATCCAGGATCTCGAGGTGCACACGGACGACCGGATCGCGCTGGACCAGACGCCGTTCCGGCTGCTGTTGCGCAAGGACGTTGACTTGCTGCGGGATGCGAGCATCGTCGAGGTGCAGGAAACCGAGGATCTGATCATCCTTGCCCTGCAGGACAAGAGCCCTGATGCGCCTGGCCAGATCCGCCTGTTCCTGACCAAGACGCCGGCGCTTGAACTCCGAGAGTGGGTAACCACGGATTCGCACGGCGCCGATACGCGCGTCGAGGTGGCCAATCTCGACCGACCGGAGGACCTGGATTCCGAACTGTTCCGGGTGATCAGCCCCACACTCAGAAAACAGAAGTAGATCAATCGATTAAGATCTTTTCTTGTCCGGCGGGCGAATCAGGCCGCAGGATCTCTGAAACAATCGGTAAAAGAATCGTGAGTGTCCGCCGGGCGGACCTTGATTTTCGGCCACAGGCAACTAAATTCGTCTGTAGAGCGGTGGATGTCATACACTCGGCAGTGCCCCCCGTCTAGCCGACGACATCAATCCGCTGCACCGGCTTCCCTCCCGGTGCGAAGCGCCGAAAAGCGCTCCAGCGCCCAACCTCTCCCCCCGGGGTTGGGCGCTTTTCTTTTTGCTGCCGCCAGCCTCTCTAAGGCAATTCATAGCGGCGTGCAACCCGTCGTCTTATGCGGGAGAGGGGATCCTCTCGGCACTGGCGAGCGCATGGTCGATGCGCCGCAGCTCGTCCGCGACCCGGCTTAAGCGGTCCGTGATACGGTCGACGAAATGGCTCGCAAGATCAGGATCTTCGAGCATCTGGGCCTTGAGGCCCGCGCGCGTGATCCGTAACGCGCGGACGGTCGTGTGGGCAACGACGGTTGCCCCGTGCTCGTGCTCGACGAGCATGGCAAGCTCGCTGAGGAGTGAGCCCGCGCCAACCCTCTCCGTGTTCAAGCCGAACGCGGGTTCGCCGTCGACAAGGCGAACGGCGTCGCCGCTGACGATCAGCACGGCGGCATCGCCGGCGGCGCCGGCTTCGACGATGGTATCGCCCGGGCCGTAGACGATGCGCTCGGCCTGCCGAACGATCTCGGTGAGCTGCAGAGGGCGCAACCCCCTGAAAATCTCCTGCGACATGAGCTGGCGCGCCAGCACGCTGATGGACATGGGCCGACTCCGCTTGCCAGATTTGGCCTGTCCACGCTCGGCTGATTCGGGGGGCGGCTCCAAGGCTGCCCAGCTGATCGTGCCCGTTTCCCCTCAAAACCCACAGATCCGCACGGCGGCCCGGTCGCTGGACGCCCCGGCTCGGGCTCCTTAAGCTCGCCCGGAACGATCAAACGGCGTTTTCGGGAGGACACGGCATGGCGCCAGCAACGGCCCTCAAATCCATGATTCGCTCAGGCCCCATGGTTGTCGCACCGGGGGCCTACGACTGCCTGACCGCGTGCCTCGTCGAGCAGGCGGGCTTTCCGGCCGTCTACATGACGGGCGCCGGCACATCGGCGGCGCACGGGCTCCCCGATTACGGTCTGCTGACCATGTCGGAGATGGTCGCCAATGCCGGGCGGATGGCGGCAGCCATCGGCGTGCCGCTCGTCAGCGATGCCGATACAGGCTACGGCAACGAGCTCAACGTCTATCGCACCGTGCAGACCTTCGAGCGCGCCGGCGTTGCCGCCATCCATATCGAAGATCAGGTCTTTCCGAAACGCTGCGGCCATCTTGACGGCAAAGAGCTGATCAGCCGCGAGGACTACGCAGCCAAGATCCGCGCCGCCTCCGCGGCACGCCAAACGCCGGATTTTATGGTCATCGCCCGAACGGACGCCCGCGGCGTCGCCGGCTACGACGAGGCGATCGCACGCTGCAATATGGCCCTGGAGGCGGGCGCAGACCTGGCCTTCTTCGAGGCCCCGCAGAGCACTGATGAAGTGGCCGCGGTGCCGCGGGCGGTCAACGGGCCATGCCTGTTCAACATGGTGCTGAGCGGCAAGACGCCGGCGATCCCGCTCCCCGAGATCGAGCGCATGGGCTATCGCCTGGCGATCGTGCCGGGGATGCTGATGTCGTCGATCATCGGGTTGTGCGACAAGCTCCTGGCGGAGCTCAAATCGACCGGCCTTCCGCCTGCAACCTTCAGCGGTGGCGGCCCCGCAGTGACCTTTGCCCGCGTCGGCGCCGCCGCCTGGGACGAGCGGCGCACGGCTTTCCGCGGCAGCACCGCGCCACGGTCCGGACGCGATGCTGCAGAGTGAGGCGCGGCGCGCAGCCGGTCGCCAAGTGCCCTCAGGTCTCGGGCGCGTCGGCGAACAGGCTCGCCAGCATGGGCTGGCCGAAATGGTAGCCCTGTTGATGGGTGATGCCGGCCCTGGCAATCATCTGCGCCGTTTCCTCATCGCCCACCCACTCGGCTACGGTCTCCAGATTGAACGTCTCGGCAATCTCGGCCAGGGTCTTGATGAATACTTGGTTGTCCGGCTCGGCCGTCAGGTTCCTGATGAAGGACCCGTCGATCTTGACCATGTCGACGTTGAGAGTCTTGAGATTCTTGAACGAGGTATAGCCCGCGCCGAAATCGTCGATGGCGACGCGGCACCCGAGCTCCTTGAGCGTGTCCACAAATGCCGTCGAGACGTCGAGATCGTGGATCGCAGCGGTCTCGGTGATTTCGATCGTCAGCCGCTCCGTGATCTCACGGCGGCCCCCCGTCAGCTTGTGCAGGGCCACCAGCCACTCATGGTCGCTTGATGTGTAGCCGGACACATTGATCGACAATCGAATGGTCGGGTGCGCCTTGGCGAACTCGACGGCAAGCTCCAAGACCCGGCGATCGATGAAACGCGACAAGCCGAGCTGTTCGGCGAGCGGGATGAACTCGCCAGCGGAGACGATGCTGCCGTCCGGCCGCTGCATCCTGAGCAAGCACTCGTAGAACGCGGGTTTGCGCGTGTGCGTCTCGACGATCGGCTGCAGGGCGAGCAGCATGCGGTTCTGCTCAAGGGCCGAGATAACCTCGTCGGCGATGGTGATGTTGCGCTGGCGTGCCTCGTTGGTCGTGGCACAGGGCTCGTAGGCGGCAAAGCCGTCGCGGCGGCGTGCCTTGGCCTTATCAAGCGCCTGGAGTGCGTGACCCAGCGCCTGGGGGACATTCGAGGCCTGATCGGGAATGAGCACACCGCCGATCGAGATGGTCGCGGAAAGCTGGCAAGCGACTGTGCGGATCGTCGTGTCCCGCACGATCCGGATCAAGCGCTCGGCTGCCACGCGCATGGTCCCGGGGCCGCAGTCGCTCAGGATGATGCCGAACTTGTTTGAAGAATAGCGTCCCACGACATCGCCAACGCGCATGTGGGCGCGGATGATCTGCGCCACCGCCGTCTGAACCTCGTCGCCAACCTCGAAGCCGAAGCTGTCGTTGATCGTCGCCATATTGTCGACGGCCACCATCAGGAAACCGGCCATCTGCCGGGAGCGTTCCGCCCGCGCCAGGATGGAGCCCAGCGCTTCGATGAGGCGGACACGGTTGAGCTGGCCGCTCAGCTCGTCATAGTCCGAGCGGTGGAGGAGGCGCTGCTCTTCCCTGTAGCGATCGTTGATGACACGGATCACGCCGCGCACGACCAGTGGCCGCCCTGCAGCGTCCAGGGTGCATTGGCCATGGTCTTCGAGCCAGAGCGATTTGGAACTGCGCCGGCCCCCGGGGGCAAAGCGGTACTGCACGCGGAATTGAACACGGGCTTCGCCGGGATTGCCGTGAGGGCGCAGCATCGCATCGGCACGCAGCTGATGGTGCTCCGCTGCAATGAGGAACTGGAAGTCGGCGCCTGTGCCGATCATCTGGGGCGCACGGACGCCGAGCACATCACAGGCGTTATCTGCCCAATCGATGCGATCGCTGTCGAGATGCCATGCGTACGCTGTTTCCTGAACCGATGAGAGGATCCCGAGGAGGTCGGCATCAGTGAGGGCGTGCGCCTCGTCGGCGGTGGGCGGAACGGCCTCACGTCCGAAGCGGTGGCGGGTTGAAGTCTCGCCCCCAGCGCTTATGCGCAGAGTGGGCGCGCCAATTTCAACGATGTCGCGAGCCGGTGCCACAGTAGAGGATCCGTTCTGCGAGCGTCAGCGTACAGCCGACCTTGGCCGTATCTCGGTGCGCTCAAGCCGGAGAAACCCTAGCGTCGACAGGTTAACAAGCGATCAAACGGGCCCCCTGCGGCGACCGCTTGGTATGCACTAACCACAGAGCAGCCGAAGAAAAATAGCCAATTGATCCTAGTTCATCGAGGCCGCGAACGCGACGAGCGATCAGGCGTTCAGTGATCGCCGATGTTGAGATCGCGCCTCGCCGTGCGGATGCCGATCATGAAGCCAGCGACCACATCAATGAGCGCAGCGATCATTATAAAGAAGAATACGGACGTCGCGGCTTGCTCAACGAGCAGGAACTCCACGAGGCAGGCGATGAACACCAACATCGACAGGCCATGGTCGAGGAGCGAGGCGGACGACGTGTAGGTTGCCTTAATCAGCTCAAAGAAGAGCAGGAACATGGTGATAAGGATGAGCAGATCGCCCATCGAGAAGCGCCATCGCGCGCCGCCGACCATGGGCAGCTCGAACAGGACCTTGCGCAGCACATCGTCAGCGTGCGTGCTGCCGCTGAACAGCACGATGATGTTGTAGAGAATGAACGGAATGACCAGGAGCGGCAGAGCCCTGAGCGACATGTCGATCTCCCTCGTTTGCCGCACCGGCGGCAGACTCACCGCGCTAGCGTGCGAATATGGCCGGATCTGGCCGCTTCAGGGGATCGACGCGTCATCGGACGATCCGTCCCGGCCTCAGGCGGCGATGACCGCAGCCGGCATACCGCGTCGGCCGCTCAGACCTCGCTTTTCGCCGGCAGGACCTGGCGACCGCGATAGGTGCCGGCCTTGAGGTCGATGTGGTGCGGCCGGCGGATGTTGCCGGTCTTCTTGTCCTCGACGAGGGTCGGTGCCGACACAGCATCGGCGGAGCGACGGTTGCCGCGCTTCATGCGCGACACCTTCTTCCTGGGGACGGCCATGATACGTTCTCCTATCTGAAGAGCCGCGCAGCCTCGGCGGGCGGCGGGCTCAAGCTCGTACGGCCCGTCAGAACGGCGGCCGAGGCTTAAAAAGGAATATCGCGGGTCGCTGGCCGCTCGCGCCGCCAGCCCCGCAATCGGGCGGGCTTATAGCGCCTTTCCTGAGGCTTGGCCAGCTGTTGTTTCCTTCTGGCCGGCCCGTGCGCGGCCCCGTCAGGGGACGAGCTTGTAGCCCCCCATCTCCGTGACCAGCAGCTCGGCGCTCGAAGGATCCTTCTCGATCTTCTGGCGCAGGCGGTAAATATGGGTCTCGAGGGTGTGCGTCGTTACACCGGCATTGTAGCCCCAGACCTCGTGCAGAAGCACGTCCCGGGTGATGACCTTCTCGCCTGCGCGGTAGAGATACTTGAGGATCGAGGTTTCTTTCTCGGTCAGGCGGATCTTCTTGCCCGCACTGTCGATCAGTACCTTGGAGGCCGGCTTGAACGTGTAGTGGCCGATCGAGAAGACCGCGTCCTCGCTCTGCTCGTGCTGGCGAAGCTGAGCCCGGACGCGGGCGAGCAGGACGGCGAATTTGAAGGGCTTCGTCACATAATCGTTGGCGCCGGCATCGAGGCCGAGGATGACGTCCGCATCCGCGGCATTGCCGGTCAGCATGATGATCGGGCTCTTGAAGCCAGCCTTGCGCATGACTTTGCAGGCTTCGCGGCCGTCCATGTCCGGAAGGCCGACGTCAAGCAGGACAAGGTCAAGACGGGTCTCGCGGGCGATCTCGATACCCTGACCCGCAGTGCCTGCGGTCAGAATTTCGAACTCGTCGTGCAGCGCGAGCTGATCCTTCAGAGAAGCACGAAGCTCCTCGTCGTCGTCGACGAGCAGTATCGTACGTGCCGTACTCATATGGCAGCGCTCCACATTGGCGAACTTTGCGGGCGCAGCATATCACTGGTCGCCCTATGGAAACAGCTATCGAGGCAAAGATGGCAATCCGACGTCAGAAAGGGCGCCATGCGAGCGATATGAACCGGCGCCATCGTTCCGGGCTCCGGGTCTCTGCGCGCTCGCGTTCGGCGACGCGCGGATGGATCTGCATGGGTCCGCTCGTCTTGCCATGCGCCCTCGGGCGAAGCGGCCGATCGGTGCGGAAGCGGGAAGGCGACGGGGCAACCCCAAGCGGCGCGTGGCGGCCGCTGCTGGTACTTTATCGCGCCGACCGCGTGCAGCGGCCGCGGACGGTACTGCCGGTGCGCGGGCTCAAGACCGACGATGGATGGTGCGACGCCGTCGGCGACGGCAACTATAATCGCAGGGTGCGTCATCCTTACCCCGCAAGCGCCGAGCGCCTCTGGCGCGCAGATGCCCTTTACGACGTTGTCGTCGTGCTTGACCATAACCACCGGCCCCGGGTGCAGGGGGGCGGTAGCGCCATATTCATTCATCTGGCAAGGCCCGGCTACCAGCCCACAGAAGGATGTGTGGCGCTCGCCCGGCGCCACCTGCTGATGCTGCTTGCCATGGTGAGGCGCGACATGCGCCTAGTCATCGCCTGAGGAAAAAAAGCCGCGGGGTGAACGACGACCCTGGGGGAGCAATCGGCTCAGGCCCCGCGGCTCGACACCGCGTGGAGACGGTGCCGTCTGAGACCCGGAAGAAGATCGTCTCGCCGGGGCATGCGGAGCGCCGATTGGGATCGCTCATTGAGCGATCCCAATCGGCACAGGTTGATGTGCGGGATGCGGATCGAAGGCATCCCTGGGCTCAATGCCCTTACTGTACGACCTCGCCGTGCAGACGGATGTCGAGGCCCTCGACCTCGGTCTGCTCGTCGACCCTGAGGCCCATCGTGACGCGGATGATCATCAGGATTACGAAGGTCGCGACGGCGCACCAGATGATCGTGGCGAGGATGCCGTAGAACTGGATCCAGAGCTGCGCGACGTTGCCTTCGAGCACGCCCTTGGTCCCGCCGATGGCCTCGACCGCGAAGACGCCGGTGAGGAGAGCGCCGAGGATGCCGCCGACGCCGTGGATGCCGAACACGTCGAGGCTGTCGTCATAGCCGAGCGCCCGCTTGATGCCCGTCGAGGCGATATAGCAGACGATGCCGGCAGCGATGCCGAGGATGAGGGCGCCCTTCGGATCGACGAAGCCGGCAGCCGGCGTGATGGCAACGAGACCGGCGATGGCACCCGAAGCAATGCCGAGAATGCTCGGCTTGCCGTGCGTCATCCACTCAGAGAACATCCACGCGAGCGCTGCCGCCGCCGCCGCAATCTGCGTTACGAGCATCGCCATGCCCGCGGCGCCATCAGCGGCCACAGCCGAGCCGGCGTTGAAGCCGAACCAGCCGACCCACAGGAACGCCGCGCCCATGGCCGTGTAGACGAGGTTATGCGGTGCCATGTTCTCGGAGCCGTAGCCGCGGCGCCGCCCGAGAACAATTGCCGCAACGAGACCGGCGATCCCTGAGTTGATGTGCACGACCGTGCCGCCGGCAAAGTCCAGAACGCCATCCTTACCGAGGAAGCCGCCGCCCCACACCCAGTGGCAGACCGGCGCATAAACGAAGATCAGCCAGAGAGTAATGAAGACGAGGAAGCTCGAGAACTTCATGCGGTCCGCCACGGCGCCAGCGATCAGCGCCGGGGTGATGATCGCAAACGTCATCTGGAACGTCGCGAACACGGACTCGGGGATCGTGCCCTGAAGCGAGTCCTTGCCGATGGTGGCGAGGAACATCTTATCGAACCCACCCATGTAGGCATTGAGGGCGCCGCCATCGCCGAAGGCAATCGAGTAGCCGACGACCATCCAGACGACCGACAACAGGCACGCAGCAGCGAAAGACTGCATCACCGTGGCAAGAACGTTCTTCTTGCGGACCATGCCGCTGTAGAAGAGAGCAAGACCGGGGATCGTCATCATCAGGACGATCGCCGTCGACGTGAGCATCCAGGCTGTGTCACCCGAATTGAGCGTCTTTGCTTCGGCGCCCTGCGCCAGCGCGGGCAGCGCCGTGGTCATGCTGACCATGGCCCATGCGGCGGTCATCACCGCTACGCTGGTTATCGAACGAATGCATGTCTTCATGGGTCTATTCCTGCCACCAGTCCAGTTTGAGGTTTGAGCTTCGCCGAGGTCGACGCGCCTGCCAGCTCCTCCCCCGTCTGCCATGGCAGGCCGGCAGGTGGCGGGCGCGGCGATCGGTTGTCTAGAGTGCGTTGTCGTCCGTCTCGCCGGTGCGGATGCGCAGCGTGTGCTCGATTGGGGAGACGAAGATTTTTCCGTCGCCGATCTGGCCGGTCTTGGCGGCTGCGGCGATCGCCGCCACCGCCTTGTCGACCTCAGCGGAGGTCACCGCGACCTCGATCTTGATCTTGGGGAGGAAGTTCACGGCATACTCGGCGCCGCGGTAGATCTCGGTATGCCCTTTCTGACGGCCATACCCCTTGACCTCGGAAACGGTCATGCCCTGCAGCCCGAGGTCCGTCAGCGCTGACCGCACCTCCTCGAGCTTGAACGGTTTGATGATTGCAGTGATAAGCTTCATGGCCATTCGACCTCGTGTCTTGGCGCACCTCCCCCGAAGCAGCAGAGGCGCGCGTTCCAAGGCCTGCGCAGAACAGGCGTTGGTTAAGACTCAAAGGACGTGCCACTTTGGCGAGGTCCGCCTAGTGCTTTGAAATTTAAGGCAGGAATTCCAAGGGTCGGGGACCGCGACAGGGATTTGGGCAGTTGCTGCTGCCTAAAAAGTAGGCAAAATCGCGGTTTTGCACGCTAGCTGACCATGAAATCTGTCGGCTGCCGCCGCACCAAGCCCTCTTGAGTTGTTGAGGCGACCAGGAGGCCTTGGCGTGTAAAGACGCTACCGCGGCAAAAACCACGCGCGCCGTAGGCCGAGGGGCTGTCCTGGGCGTAGAGCAGCCACTCGTCGGCGCGGAACGGCCGGTGGAACCACATGGCGTGGTCGAGGCTCGCCAGCTGGAGGTCCTTGTCGAACATCAGCTTGCCGTGGGCGATCAGCGCCGTATCGAGCAGCGTGAAGTCCGAGGCGTAGGCAAGCACGCACTGGTGGAGCGGAAAGGCATCGGGCAAGGGCTTGGTGGCCCGCATCCAGATGAGCTGGCGCGGCTCCCGCTTGTCCCGGGCAAAGTAACGTGAGACGTCGACCGGACGGATCTCGATCGGCCGCTCGCGCTCCCAATAGCGGCGCATGTTATCGGGGAGCTTGTCGAGCATTCGCTCCTTGAGGTCCTGCTCGCTCGGCAGATCCTCAGGCGGCGGCACATCCGGCATCGGGGTGTGGTGGTCGTACCCCTCCTCGTGCTTGTGAAACGAGACGCTCATGACGAACATCGCGCGGCCGTGCTGGATGCCCTTGACGCGCCGCGTGGTAAAGCTGCCCCCGTCGCGGATGCGCTCGACGTCGTAGATGATCGGCTCGGCCGGATCCCCGGGTAAGAGGAAGTAGGCGTGGGCGGAGTGGGCGACCCGTTCCTCGGGTACAGTTCGGACGGCGGCGACCAGGGCCTGTCCGAGAACCTGCCCGCCGTAGACACGCTGCCAGCCGGCACTGGGGCCGCGACCACGAAACAGGTTCTGCTCGAGCCGTTCGAGGTCCAATATGGCAACAAGATCATCGACAGCGCTGGCTTTGGACGCTTTCTCTCGGGCCATGGCGGCGACACCTCGGGATCGGGTTGGCAGGGCGGGGCCTGATGCTGTCTACGCTCTACAGCAAACAGGTGGAGCGCGGTATGCGCGATCATGACATTGTTGTCGCGGGCGGCGGGCTCACGGGGCTCATCCTGGTGCGGACGCTCGCTGGCGTCCTCGGCCGCGGCGCGCGGCTCGCCATCGTCGAGGATGGCGGTGCCGCCGGGCGGGCCGATCCACGAAGCTATGCTCTCTCGGCCGGCTCGCGTCGGCTGCTTGAGGCCATCGGTGTATGGGAAGGCGCGGCTCGCGAGGCGCAGCCGGTCAGCGGTATCGACATTACCGATTCGAGCCTGGCGGATGCCATCCGGCCGGTCCTCCTCAGCTACGATACCGCCGTTGGGGAGGGCGAGCCGGGCATGTGGATCGTGCCCGCGGACGTGTTGCAGCGGGCTGCCTCGGCCGCGGTGGCGGAGGCACCGGGCATCACGCGGCTCAACGGGATGGCCGTGGATTTCGCTACGGATGCCAGTGGCGTCGCCGTGCGGCTCGCCGGTGGCGGATCGCTCAGTGCGGGGTTGCTCGTGGCCTGTGACGGTCGCCGTTCACCGCTGCGCGCTGCGGCTGGCATCAAGACCGTGGATTGGCATTACGCACAGACCGGCATCGTCACGACAGTCCGCCACGAGCGCCCGCACGGTGGCCGCGCGGTGCAGCACTTCCTTCCCGGCGGGCCGTTCGCGATCCTGCCGCTCACCGGCAACCGGGCGTGCGTGACCTGGACGGAGGCGGAAGACGAGGCCGCCCGCATTCTCGCACGCGATGATGCGGGGTTCCTTCGTGAGCTCGAGATACGCTTCGGCCATCGGCTTGGTGCTCTGGAGCTGGCGGGCCCGCGCGGAAGCTGGCCGCTTGCGATGCATCTTGCGCGCGAGTTGAGCGCGCCACGGTTCGCGCTTGCCGGCGATGCCGCGCGCGGTGTGCATCCGATTGCCGGGCAGGGCCTCAATCTCGGCCTGCGCGATGTGGCTGCGCTCAGCGAGTGCCTGGTCGACGCGGTGCGTGTCGGTCTCGATGTCGGTGATTCGACGGGACTCGAGCGCTATGCCCGCTGGCGGCGCTTCGACGGTATGGCATCAGCAGCCGCCTTCGGGGCGCTCAATGGGCTTTTCTCGCAAGACAACGCGCTGCTGCGGTCTGTGCGCGATGCAGGCCTCGGGATTGTCGATCGTCTGCCGGGGCTCAAGCGCGTGCTGGTGAAGGAAGCGGCCGGGCTGACGGGCGAGGTGCCGAAGCTGCTCAGAGGCGAGGCGCTGGCGATTTGAAGAAGGAAGCAGTGGCTCGCAGACGAGCTACAGTCCGAAGGTGCCGCAGCAATTCAAATCCAAAGCAAACATGGGTGAAGCGCTATCTACTGAGCAACCCGGCGTGCTAGCGTATCGCTGCCTGTTTGACGTGCGGGGATGCTGGATGGCCACCGACAAAGAACATTGGCGGGAGACAGCGAAGTCCGAACCACGCATTTCGTGGCAACACCGATCCGAGCTTATTGCCCACCTCATCCGTCCGCACGACGCGGTGTGCGATCTAGGGTCTGGCGCGCAGACGCTGCGTCGGTATCTGCCGACGTCGGTGCGTTACATTCCGGTCGATTGTGTGAAGGAGCACCCTGATACGTGGGTGACTGACTTCAACACGGCATTCAGTCTACCCGACCAACCATTTAATGTTATCACCTGCATCGGGCTCCTGGCTCATCTGGAGGATCCAATAAGGTTC
>JBKBPL010000014.1:0-41310 GCA_046293075.1 Hyphomicrobiaceae bacterium
TCCGAGAGGCCCTTCTGAAACTGGATGCGGTTGCGCGCCATCGCCCATCTCCCTGATCTGGCACGTATTCTCTGTAGATTCGAATGGCAGCATCAGGGCTTATGATGGTGCGTAATCAGGAAGCGTATTGCGAAAGGCCTCCTTGCCCTCGGTGGTGCCGGCAAAGGGCACCAACGCCTCTGATGCGTTCAGCGTATAGACGAAATCATCGCTCGCATACGACAGTGCGGTCTCGACATCCTGGGTGCTCCAGGCCCTGATAATACCTTCAACAACTTCGCGCGCCTTCATTCAATTGCTCCGCAATAAAATTTCGTCTGCTGATGGCAGCGTTCCTCACCGGTCACCCTGGTCTGGTGAGCCCTCCAGCATCCCTTGTCACAGAATGAAAGAGCGGCCGCCTCGAACAGCTTGCGACCTCATGAAAATGCCCCCAAACACGGATCAATGCCGCTTGAGCCTAGAAAGCTGATGGCTTTTGTCAATTCGTGGCCCGCTCCGCGAAACGCCACGCTTTGCCGCCTGCGGCACATGCGCTATCACCGCAGCGGCGATGATTGATCTCAAACAAGAGCAAATAGGAGTGACGCCATGGATCTCGGCATCAAGGGCAGGACGGCCATTGTCTGTGCGGCCTCGAAGGGCCTTGGCAAGGGCGCGGCCCTTGCCCTCGCGCAGGAGGGCGTCAATCTCTTCATTACGGCCCGCACCAAGGCTGATATCGAGGCCACCGCCGACGAAATCCGCAAAGCGACGGGCGTCGAGGTCACACCGATTGCGGGCGACATCACGACCGAGGAAGGCCGCCAGCAGGTGCTTGCCGCCTGCCCCAACCCTGACATCCTGGTCAACAACGCTGGCGGCCCGCCGCCCGGCGATTTCAAGGACTTCACGCTCGACGACTGGCGCAAGGCCGTCGAGTGGAACATGATTACGCCGATCGCGCTGATCAAAGCCACCGTCTACGGCATGATGGACCGCGGCTTCGGCCGCATCGTCAACATCACCTCGCAGTCGGTCAAAGCGCCGATCGCCTCGCTCGAGCTTTCGAACGGCGCGCGCACAGGCCTCACCGGCGCCATCGCCATCATCGCGCGCAAGGCCGTCCGCCACAACGTGACGATCAACAACATCCTGCCCGGCCCCTTCGACACCGACCGGCTCCGCGGCACCAGCAAGAAGATGGCCGAGGTCCGGGGCGTCCCCGTCGAGCAGATTGCCGAGGAGCGCAAGAAGGCCATTCCGGCCGGCCGCTTCGGCACCACCGAGGAATTCGGCGCCGCCACCGCATTCCTGTGCTCGAAGCACGCCGGCTTCATCACCGGCCAGAACCTGCTGCTCGACGGCGGCATCTTCCCGGGATCGATCTAGGGATGGCGCCCGCGGCGCGAGCGAGGCTAAGTCTCGCGCTCTACTGGGAGGGACCTCGTGGCCCCCCCGCCATTTATGCATTCGGAGCGCGCCGCGCGCGCGGCATGTCCCTTCTCCGCGTCCTATACGGGGAGAAGGTGAGGATGAGGGGCGGGCGCTTGCGCCACGCAGGAGTTTGCCGCCGCCCCTCGCCTGAGCCCTCTCCGCACACGCCCAGGCTCACGCCGTCCGCTGCGCTTCGCCCAACGCGAACCCGGCCGCACCCTCGCCGGCGATCTTGCCGAACACCGCGCCCGAGGTGAGGCCCGTACCGCCCGGGTAGTTGTGATAGAAGAGGCCGCCAACCAGTTCGCCGGCCGCATAGAGCCCCGGGATCGGCTGTCCGGCCGTGTCCTCGACTTCGCAGCCCGTCGAGATTTTGAGGCCGCCGAACGTGAAGGTGAGGCCGCACGTCACCTGATAGGCCTCGAAGGGCGGCGTATCCAGCACGTTCGCCCAGTTGGACTTCGGCACCTTGAGGCCACGCGTGCCACGCCCGTCCTTGATCGCGGGGTTGAATGGCACCTCGGTCATCACGGCCGCATTGTAGGCCCGCAGCTCCTCGAGGCAGCGCTCGGCATCGACACCTTCGAGCTTCTTCACGAGTTCCTCGAGCGTATCCGCCGACACCTTAGTCACCCGCCGGATGCGGTACTCGTCGCGCAGCAGATGCAGCACCTTCTTGTCGAAGATCTGCCAAGCCATCATGTCAGGCTGGTCCTTGATGACGTGGCCATAGCGCGCGTAGGTGTAGTTGCGGAAGTCATAGCCCTCGTCGACGAAGCGTTCGCCGCGCGCGTTGACCATGATACCGAGCGGATAGGAGTGCTTCTGGAAGTTGTCGCCGACGGAGAGATCGCCGAAGGGCGGCGCATTGTAGTCCCATCCGACTGCGTGGCCGCTCGACCAGTGCCCCCAGGGCATGGCGCCGATGTCGAGTGCCATCTTGATGCCGCCGCCCGTGTTGTAGCGGGTGCCGCGCACCTTCGCGAGCTCCCAGCCCGGCCCCATGTAGCGCGCGCGCATCTCGGCATTGGATTCAAAGCCGCCGCACGCCAGCACCACCGCGCCTGCGCGAAGGTCGCTCGTGCGGCCCTTGTGGCGCACCTTGACGCCGGTGACGCGGCCGGCATCGTCTGTGAGCAGGGCGATGCCCGCCGTCTCGTAGCGGATGTCGACACCCTTCTTCTGGCAGATGTCGTGCTCCATATCGACGAGGCCTGGCCCACCGCCCCAGATCTCGACGCACAGGCCGCCCCAGAACTTGAACTTGCCGTCCACCTTGAAGGCCTGGCGGCCCTGCGAGGTCTGGAACTTCACGCCCTGCCTCTTGAGCCACTGCCACGTCGAGAGGCTGTTGTGCACGAGGATGTCGCAGAGCTCCGGATCGGTGCGGTAGCGCGTCATGCGGTACATGTCGTCGAAGTACTGCTCGGCCGTGTAGGTGCCGAAATCCATCGTCGCGAGCTCGGCCTCGGAAAGATCGACCAGTGACGTCACGTCTTCAACGCTATTGTAGACGAGGCGCGTGGCGCCTGCCGTGTACGTCGAGTTGCCGCCCCGCTCCTCGATGGTCGCGGCCTCGAGCATGATGACGCGCGCGCCCGCATCCCGCGCGGCAAGCGCCGCCGACGCCGCAGCATTGCCAGCCCCGACAACGATCACGTCCGCGTCGAGCATCTCTTTGGTCATTCCAGTCCGCTCCTTCTCAGGCGCACACAGGGCGCCCGTCATGACGGCGCCGCCAGAAAATCCCGGCGGCAGCCTCCGCTTTCACAACTGTTACGCCCTACGTTTGCCGCGCGGCGTCCTGCTGCTGCTGGCGCGCGCGCATCTGACCAATGTAGCCGCGGTTGTACGTCGGGCTGACCACGACCTCGTTGATGCACACGTGCGCCGGCTGCGTCGAGAGATAGACGATGAGATTGCCGAGATCGCCGGGCTGCAGCATCCGCGCGAGCGCCTCCGGCGGCTCGGGCGGATCGCGCTGCTGCATGATCGGGGTTGCCACTTCGCCGGGGCAGACGACGGTCGAGCGGATGCCATGCTGGCATTCCTCGAGGTTGATCGAGTGGCTCATGGCCACGACGCCGTGCTTCGCGGCAATGTAGAGCGGCCCCGGCACCGGGCCGACGTAGCGGCCCGCCCACGAGGCCGTATGGATCATGAGACCGCCCTTCTGCGCCCGCATCAGCGGTAACACCGCGCGCGCCACGTAGGCCGCGCTCGAGAGATTGCCGTGAATGAGCGTGTCGATACCTTCCGGCGAAATGCGCTGCCAGCTCCGGTCGGGGATGTTGACGCCGGCATTGTTGACGAGAATATCGATGCGGCCGTGCCGATCCTTGATCGTCGCGACCGCCTTTTCGACATCCGCCGACCTGGTCAGATCAACGGCCAGCGCCTCGGCGGACCCGCCGCTGCCCTTGATGCTCTTCGCGACCGCCTCAAGCGGCGCGGCGCGCCGCCCGCTCAGCACGACGTGCGCCCCCTCCGCGGCGAGCCCGACCGCGCCAGCCTCACCGATGCCGGTTCCCGCGCCCGTGACCCAGGCGATCTTTCCCTTCAATCGTTGCACGGCACGTTTCCTTTCCCCTCAGCCCGCCACGGCGGCCGGGCCGCGGTGAAGCTAGAGCAAACGTCCGGACATGTCACCGCCCACCCGTGCGCGCCGGCCCTGCGGCCCAAGCGTCACACGGCGATCCGCCTTCGCCCCGATCGGCTCGTGCGACGGGTACCATCAGGAGCGCCGCGTCTCTATAGTTCTCTGTGTGCGCACGAGCCTTCTGCGCCACGCTGACGGGGGACGATGAGCGAGAACCTCGCACCGCATGACATGATCCGCGCCAATGCCGATCTGGTGCTGGCCGTGGCGCGGGATGAGTATGGTCAGAGCTTCGGCTTCGACGCCGAGGGTGTGCGCTGGCTCGACGGCTACCTCCAGCAGGTGCATGAGCAAGGGGGTGTCGAAGACACCGAAACCTTTTGTGACCAGCTCGGCTCGTTTCTCGGCACCTGCATCATAGAGACCTACGGCGGTGCGTGGCAGGAGACGGAGCATGGCTGGGCCGTCGTGCTGGACGGCGATCTCGCGGTGTTCCCTTTCAACAAGACGCTCAAACATCTGACCGAGGGTGCGGGCGACTCGGTCCTGGGCCTCTTCAACAGCATTCCCGCGTTGATCGGCCACACAGGGGGCACAGTGCCTGAAGCCGTCCCGGCCGAGCCCAAGAGCAGCGCCAAGTCCTTGATCGGCAGAATCGGCGACCTCTTCCGTCGCCGCTGAGCGGCGCCTCGTGCGCCCGCATCCGGCGCAGACCAGATCGCCCGGCCCGCAGCTGGACGGCCCTGCCGGCCCATGCCATCAATGAGCAAAATCAACACGCCGCAGACGGGCCGCGCGCCAAGACGGGTGCCGACGGCTCGCATGGACGGCCCCCAAGGAGGAGCGCGGCATGGCTGAAACACGGGGCGCCCAACCGGCGACCATGTTCGAGAAGATCTGGCGGCGCCACGTCGTCGTCGACCGGCCGGACGGCTACACCCTGCTGTACATCGATCGGCACCTGCTCCACGACGGCTCGTACAACGCCTTCCGCCGCCTCGCGGCCAGTGGCCTTGCCATACGTCGGCCGGACCGCGCATTTGCCACGCCCGACCACTACATGCCGACCGACACCCGCGATACATCCACGATCTCGGACCCGAACCATCGCCGCATGATCATCGGCCTTGGCGAGCACGCCGCGGCCACCGGCGTGACGCTTTTTGACGTCGGTGACCGCCGCCAGGGCATTGTGCACGTTGTCGGCCCCGAGCAGGGCATCACGCTGCCGGGCATCACGCTCGTCTGCGGTGACAGCCACACGTCCACGCACGGCGCGCTCGGCTGCCTCGCCTTCGGCATCGGCTCGTCCGAGGTCACGCACGTCCTCGCCACGCAGACACTGTGGCAGAGAAAGCCCAAAGCCATGCGCGTGACGATCGATGGGCCACTCGGCTTCGGCATCACGGGCAAGGATGTCATCCTCGCCATCATCGCCCGCATCGGTGCGGCCGGTGGCACTGGCCATGTGCTCGAATATGCCGGAAGCGGCATCCGCCAGCTTTCCATCGAAGGCCGGCTCACGCTCTGCAACATGTCCATCGAAGGCGGCGGCCGCGCCGGCATGATCGCACCGGACGACAAGACCTACGCGTACATCGCTGGCCGGCCCTATGCCCCGAAAGGCGAGGCGTGGGATCGTGCGCTCGCCTTCTGGCGCACGCTGCCGACCGACGATGGCGCCTCGTTCGACCGCGAGGTCACGCTTGCTGGCCCCGACATCGCGCCGATGGTCACCTGGGGCACGAGTCCCGAGGACGCCGCTCCGGTTACAGAAGCCGTGCCCGATCCGGCCGCGGCGCCGGATGCCGCCCGGCGCGATGGGCAGGCCCGTGCACTAGCCTACATGGGCCTCGAGCCCGGCACGCCGATCGCCGAGATCACCGTGGACCGGGTCTTCATCGGCTCGTGCACCAACAGCCGCATCGAGGACCTGCGCCTGGCCGCCGCCGTGGCCAATGGCCGCAAGGCAAAGGTCCCGAGTTGGATCGTGCCCGGCTCCGGCATCGTCAAGGCGCAGGCCGAGGCCGAAGGGCTCGATAAGGTCTTCAAGGAGGCGGGCTTCGAGTGGCGCGAGGCAGGCTGCTCCATGTGCGTCGGCATGAATGGCGAGATCGGCCGTCCCGGCGAGCGCATCGCCTCAACGTCAAACCGCAATTTCGTCGGCCGCCAGGGCAAGGGCGTACGCACGCATCTCGTCAGTCCTGCCATGGCCGCCGCCGCTGCCGTCACCGGGCGCTTCACTGACGTCCGCCGGCTGCTTCCGGCCTAGGGGGCAAAGCATGACCAAGAGCGGCAATAAGCAGTTCAGGGCCTTCGACCGCCTGACCTCGACAGCAATCGCCATCGATCAGCCCAACGTCGATACCGACCAGATCATCCCCGCGCGCTATCTCGCCCTGCCGCGCGAGCAGCAGGTGCCGCACCTCTTTCATGATCTGCGCTACCGCGATGATCACGCGCCCCGCGAAGGCTTCCCGCTCAATGCGCCGACGGCTGCCGGCGCAGAGATCCTGATCGCCGAGCACAACTTCGGCTGCGGATCGAGCCGCGAGCACGCCGTCTCCGTCCTCGTGGACAACGGTTTCCGCGTCTTCATCGCGCCGAGCTTCGGGGACATCTTCCACAACAACTGCTTCCAGAACGGCGCGCTGCCGATCCGCCTCCCGGCTGCGCGCGTGCGCGAGATGCTCGACCACGTGGCAAAACGCCCCGACGCCCGCATCACGGTCGACCTCGAGGCGCAGACCGTCACCGGCCCCGACAACTGGACGCAGAGCTTCGAGATCGACAGCTTCCGCAAGCAGTGCCTCCTCCAGGGCACCGACGACATCTCGCTTACCCTGACGTACGCCGATGCCATCGCGGCCCACGAGCGCCGCGCCGCCGCCGAGGCCGACTGGCTCTGAGCGACGCGCCGTCGCCACCCTGCCCGCCTTTTGCGCACGCCAAGAGGCGGGTCGCACCAACTGTAGTGTTGAGCGCGCCGCGTGGCCGTGCAAGATACCGCTCGGAGCCATATTTGGAGGTGTCTATGAGCTTGATGTTGAAGTCCGTTTCTGCACTCGCCCTGACCGGGCTGCTGTCGGTTCCGGCCTTGGCGCAGACGAAGTGGGACATGCCGGTCCCCTACAACGAGGGCAACTTCCACACCCAGAACATCCTGCAGTTCGCCAAGGACATTGCAGCGGCTACCGGCGGCCAGCTGACCATACAGGTCCACCCCTCGGGCTCTCTCTTCAAGCACCCCGAGATCAAGCCTTCGGTGCGTCGCGGCCTCGCCCCGATCGGCGAGATGCTGGCTTCGCTTGCCTCCAACGAGAGCCCGATCTATGGCGTCGACTCGGTGCCGTTCCTGACCGGCGGCTACGCCGACGCCAAGAAGCTCTACGATGCGCAGAAACCCTTCCTCGAGAAGAAGCTCGACAGCGAAGGTCTGAAGCTCCTCTACTCCGTGCCGTGGCCGCCGCAGGGCCTCTACGCCCGCAAGGAGCTCAAAACCATTGGCGACCTCTCGGGCCTCAAGTTCCGCACCTACAATGCCGCGACGAGCCGCCTCGCACAGCTCATCAAGGCCGTGCCGACCCAGATCGAGGCGCCGGATATCCCGACCGCTTTCCAGACGGGCCGCGTCGAGGCCATGGTGACGTCGCCGGCGACGGGCGTCGACAGCAAGGCGTGGGACTTCCTCACGCACTTCCACGATCTCAAGGGCTGGCAGCCGCGCAACATCGTGTTCGTGAACAAAGCCGCCTTCGAGAAGCTCCCCGCCGACCACCAGAAAGCCGTCCTGACTGCGGCCGCCGCAGCCGAGAAGCGCGGCTGGGAGGTCTCGGAGAAGGAGACGGAGCGCACGACCAAGGTGCTCGCCGACAACAAGATCGTCATCGTCAAGCCGTCGACTGAGCTGCGCGAGGCCCTCCAGAAGATCGGCGCAACCATGGCCGAGGAGTGGGAGAAGTCGGCCGGCGCCGACGGCACGGCCCTGCTCAAGGCCTACCGCGGGAAATAGAAAGTCGCCATTGGCGCCAAGACAGACGCGCCGGTCCCGGTGGGTACCGGCGCTTTCTCTTTGCCCACAAGACGCCGGCGTGCCGGCACATCCGCCGACCGGGGCGGACGCGCCTTGCGCGCAAGCTATGCCATTCCTCCCCACCAGGGGCTCAGGAACGTGTGACGCGGCTCCGACGGCAAGATTGTCCCCGCGGCCTCATGCCGCCCACTCGCCCTTGCGGAAGACCGGTACGCGGCGGCCGTCCGCGTGCACACCGTCGATGTCCATCTTGTCGGAGCCGATCATCCAGTCGATGTGAATGAAGCTCTTGTTGCCGCCCTGCGCCGCAATCTGCTCGGGGCTGAGCTTGGCACCATCGACGAAGCATTTCGAGTAGCACTGGCCGAGCGCGATGTGACAGGCGGCGTTCTCGTCGAAGAGCGTGTTGAAGAAGAGGAGCCCGCTCTTCGAGATCGGCGAGGAATGCGGCACCAAGGCGACCTCGCCGAGGCGGCGCGCGCCCTCATCGGTGTCGAGCACCTTGTTGAGCACCTCCTCGCCCTTCGATGCTTTCGCCTCGACGATGCGGCCTTCCTCGAAGCGCACGGCGATGTTGTCGATCAGCGTGCCCTGGTAGGAGAGCGGCTTGGTGCTGGCGGCGTGACCGCTGACGCGGCGGGCGTGCGGCGTCGTAAAGACCTCCTCCGTTGGGATATTGGGATTGCACGTGATGCCGTTCTTGGCCGTCGAGGATCCGCCCTGCCATTCATGGCCATCGGCGAGGCCGACGGTCAGGTCCGTGCCGGGGCCAGTGAAATGCAGGGCCGCGAAGCGCTGGCCATTCAACCATGCCGTGCGGCCCTGCAGGGCCGCATTGTGCGCGGCCCACGCCGCAACAGGGTCCGCGCCATCGACGCGGGAGGCGGCGAAGATCGCATCGGCGAGCTTGGCGACCGCCGCGTCCTCCGCCTCGCCCGGGAAGACGATCTTGGCCCAGGACGGCCCGGGATAGGCAACGATGTTCCAGTTGATGTCGAAGCCGGCAATCTTCTCGAGGGCCGGCTGATAGGCGATTGAGTTCGCCTTGCTCGCGCGCGCGACCTTGGCTGGGTCCTCGCCCGCCAGCAGCATGGGGTTGTCGCCGACGACGGCGAGCCGCGCCGTGTTCTGGTCGAAAGCCTTTGCAATGCCTTCATACAGCCAGCCTGCGGCGCGGTCGAAGCTCGCATCGGGCGCGTAGCGGTAGCGCGCAAGCGTGATCTCTTCGTCCGTGAGGAGTGTGGTGACGAGGCCTGCACCGGCCTTGTAGGCGTACTCGGCAATGCGCCGCACGAGCGGAAGCGCGACAACGGGGGCCGAGAGGAAGAGATCCTGTCCAGACTGGAGCTGTAGGCCGACCTTGACCGCAACCTCGGCAAGGCGGTCGAGCTTGACGGGATCGATGATGGAGGCGTCGCTTCGGGGGGGCGTGGGCATGCGTCAAAGCCTGAATTGCTGGGATGGACACTGTCGCTGACTATAGCCGGCCGCGCCGCCGCTGACGCCGTGGCCCGACTTCAAAATCGCCTGATCCGTAAAATAGGTATTCGGCAATCGCCCGCGCCCGTCTGCGGCAAACGGCCCAGGTGTCCCTGAGCGCGCTCCAGGAGCATCGCCAGATGCGTCACCGCCCCACGTCTAGCTTTTCGCTTACTTCTCTTGCTTCCCCGCACTCGGGAACTCGACACCCATGCGCTGGCCGCGGCGCCAAGCCACCTTCGCAGCGTAAGACTTGCCGGAATGCGCATCAAGCAGCGTGAACTCCTGCGGCAGCCCAACCGTGTTGGGCACTTCAAGCCGTGCGCCCGCACTCGAGAGATCACGGATGACGCAATCCACGACTGAAGCGCCGCCCGCAAAGACGATCTTGCCGCTCTTGAGAACGCGCTGTCGCCGTGTGATCCGCTTATCATCCATGGTCTCGATAATACAGCCGAGACGCGGGTCGGTTCCACGGCGAAGCAGACGGGTGGTAAAGTCCCAGTTGCCGGACGCGACACACTTGCAGCACGCTTGTTTGACATGCGTGCACGCCATCACTAGCGTGCGCTGACGAGGCGATGAAGCGCCCGGGAAAGGTCAGCATGACCGATATATCAAGCGCAGATCACGACAATGGCGAAAGGCTGCACTTCATCTACTTCGCCGATCCCATGTGTTCGTGGTGCTATGGCTTCGCGCCGGTGATCCGCGCGCTTGCGCAGCAGTTCGAGGGACGGCTGCCCGTGCGTCTCGTAATGGGCGGGCTCAGGGCCGGCAACACCAAGGCCATGACCGAGAAGGATCGCGAGTATATCCGCGGCGCCTGGACACGTGTCGGCGAGGCTTCGGGCCAGCCCTTCGATTTCTCGTTCTTCGATCGCGAGCACTTCGTTTACGACACCGAGCCCGCCTGCCGGGCGGTCGTGACGATGCGCCGACTGGCTCCGGAGAAAGCGCTTGCCTTCAAGGCCCGCGTCTCGCGTGCCTTTTATGGCGAGAATCGTGACACGACGGACGTGAAAGTGCTGGCGGCCCTGGCGCCGGAGTTCGACATCGACGCTGAGCGCTTCGAGCTGGAGATGCTTTCGGCCGACGTGCGCAATGAGACCTTCCGCGATTTCCTCACCAGCCAGCAGGCGGGCGTGCAGGGTTTCCCGCTGCTTGCGGCCGGCAGCGAGGCAGGCGGCTACGCGCTCGTCACCAACGGCTTCCGGCCACTCGATGGGCTTCCTGAGGCTATCGAGTCCTGGCTCGCCGCGGGTGCGCCCGTGCGGCCGGCAATGCAAGAGCCATAACTCACTGCAGGACGGCACAAGGACATGGACAAGCATATGCCCGCCGGAAAGGCGCCGCCCGTTAGCCGCTTTCCCGTGCCGAAGCTCGAGGACATGCCGCCGGACATTCGCGCGCGCATCGAGGCCGTGCAGGAGAAGTCCGGTTTCATACCGAATGTCTTCCTGGTGCTGGCCCACCGTCCCGACGAGTTCCGCGCCTTCATGGCCTACCACGACACGCTCATGGACAAGGCAGAGGGGCTCACCAAGGCCGAGCGCGAGATGATCGTCGTTGCGACGAGCGCGGCAAACCAGTGCCAGTATTGCGTGATCGCGCACGGGGCGATCCTGCGCATCCGCGCGAAGAACCCGCTCGTCGCCGATCAGGTCGCGATCAACTACCGCAAGGCCGACATCACGCCGCGCCAGCGGGCCATGCTCGATTTCGCCATGAAGGTGGCGCTCGCGGCGCACACAATCGCCGATGACGATTTCGAGACGCTGAAGAAGCAGGGCTTCAGCGACGACGAGATCTGGGATATCGGTGCCATCGCGGCATTCTTCGCGCTCTCGAACCGCATGGCCAATCTCACCGCGATGCGGCCGAACGACGAGTTCTACAAGCTCGGGCGATAATGATTGCTCTCCCTTCCTTGCGATTGGAGAGCGGCCCATCGTGATGGGCGGCGGCCGGCATCGCCAGGAGCGCTTGTCGGGGCACACATTCCGCCCTTCTCCCGTGAAGGCGGTCCGGGAGACGGGGACACCAGTGCAATTCCTGTAGAGCCCCCAGCATCAGTCAGCCGAGATCGGAGCTCCGGCGGCGCGGCTTACCAGCGCTCGAAGACGGTCTCGCGCCAATCGGGCTGACTGCGCTGGCGCGGCGGCGGTGGCGGCGGGGGCGCAGCCAACTGCTGCGGCTCCGGACGCGCGGCAGGCGCCGAACTCGGCCGCACGGCCGCTACGCGCGGTTGCGCGCTGCCATCTCGCTCCAGGCGCTGGTCATATGCGGCGACCGTCGACTGGCTGTGTTTCGGCTTCATGTGGACGACCCGATAGCCGCGCGCCTTCAGCTCCGCAAGCATCTGGCGGATGCCGTGTGCCGTCGAAGGTTGGATGTCGTGGAAGAGGATGATGCCCTTCTTCTTCTCCTGCAGGCCACGGAGCACGTTGGCGATCATGCGGGACGGGCTCTTTGTGCGGAAGTCGTGGGAGTCGACATCGATCGAGATGTTGGCCACGTTGCGGCCCTGCAGGTAGCGCTGGGCGCTTGCCGGATCGCTCAGATAAGGAAAGCGGAAGAAGGGCGCGGTCGGTCCGCCGAGCACAAGCTGAGCGGCGCTGACGCCAAGCTCGATCTCGGCCTCGATCTGGACGGCGCTGCTGCCTGCGAGATTGCGGTGCGACCAGGTATGCGTGCCGATGGAATGGCCGCGCCGCCCGACGTCGCGCAACTGATTGGGAAAGCTGAGCGCCCGCTGCCCGAGAACGAAGAACGTCGCCTTCGTGCAGTGCTCATCGAGCGCATCCAGGATCATCGGCGTGAACTTCGGATGCGGACCGTCATCGAAAGTCAGCACGACTTCGCCATCCTGGAGGAAGTCATGGTCACGATATTGCAGGCGACCGAACCGGGGCCCGCCCGAGGTATCGATTTCGATCGTGCGCGACACGCCAAGCGCATTTGGCCCCGGCTGGCATTTCGTCGCGCCCGCAGGGCCCTGCTGGGCGGCAAGCGGCAATACCCCAAGTGCGCCGGCCGTGACTGCCGCGACTGCGACGACCGCAACGGCCCACCGCGTGACCACCCCCGGCCTCATCATCCTGCTTCTCCTGGTACCGCTCCGCGAACCGGCGCCCACTTGCACCGTTCGTGCCATTTCATGCGCGGTCGCGTCCCCGCGCGGCGGCGGGCTGCCAAACGCGCCCCACGCGCTTGCACCAGGACTTTGACCACAAGGCGGATGAATATCCAATGACCAGGATGCTGCGGATCCCGCCTGACTAGGCGGAAACGGTCCGAAACCATGCAGAATCTGGCGGGCGTTGCGCGTGCGCCACGGTATTTCCAGGCCGGTTCACCCTTTCGGGCGCGGGCCTTTGACCTCGGCGCCGGTCAGGCGGCATATGTGGCAGACTGAGGCGGCCGGTCACCTATTGTCCACATTTTCCGGACTAGTATCCGCCCAATCGAATACAGCTTGACCAGTTGCGAGGCCAAGGGATGCGCACGTGGTTTAATGGTTCATGCCTGACCGCAGCCACTAGGGCATGGGTCGGAGTGGCGCTTGCCGCTTTAGTGGCCCTCTCACTGGTCAAAGGGCCGGCCGATGCGCGGCCGTCATCCAACAAGCCAGCCGATCCTGCGGTGGTGTTCATGGAGCAGGTTGCGCGGGACCTCCTGGCGGGCGCGCGGACCCAGTCGCCGATCCTGCTGTCCAACGCCGTCAAGCGGTACGGCGATGTCAGCTACATCGGCCAGTACTCCCTCGGCACCTATCGGGCGAAGCTCTCGCAGGCGGACCGCCCGACCTATCTCAACGGCATGGTGCGTTTCATCGGCCGCTATGCGGCAAGCCAGGTGCCGAAGTACCCGGTCGTGAAATACGAGATCATGAGCCCGAGCATTCAGGGCGGCTCCGGCATCATGGTCGACAGCCGTGTGACCTTGCGCGACGGCTCGAGCTACGACGTGCGCTGGCTGCTCGTGAAAGTCGGCAACACCTATCGGGTGCGCGACGCGATGGTCTACGGCTTCTGGGTCACTCCGTTTCTCAAACAGCTCTTCGAGACCTATATCGGCGAGCAGGGTGGGGACGTGAAGGCCCTCGTGGTGGTGCTCAATCGCTAGTGCGGTAATTCCGAAATCCGCCACCACTTTGCGGTAGGTGTCGAAGGCGGACTTCGGAATCTGGACCCCACTAGAAACATAGGCTTGCTCGTGTCCTTTCGATCGCGAAGTTCGTTCGAGAGCCCGCTGCAGGTGGTGACGAACGTCGGGATCGGGGCACTAGCGCATCCGGCTTTCAGATGGATGCAGGGCTCCGCTCCCCTCGCGCGGCGCGGGGGCGGGTCGGAGCGGGGGCTGTCAACCACATCGATTGCGCTGCCAATCCGCGTCTAGAGCGCGCCGCGCGCGGCCGCGGCCGCATAGCGCGCGAGGTCGGGCTCGATGTCCGTGCCGCGCTTGGCGAGAAAATCCTCGACGACGCGCCGGCGCGCCTCGGCCGCGGCTCCGGCGAGATGGCCGAGACCGTGCAGCGCGCTCTTGATGCAGACGGTGTTGGGAGAGCCAAGCGCCGCCACACGGACATCGAGCAGCGTGGCAACACGCGGATCCCTCGGGCCCGCACCGCGCCAGTACCCGAGCGGTGAGGCATCCCAGAGGATGTAGGTGAACGTGCCGAGCGCCCCCGCCGCATGATGCGGGGTCCCCGGTGCCGCACGCGCGCGCGGCGTCAGGTATTCGGCGTACAGCGTCTTGACGGCGGCAAGCGCAGCACACTGATCCACAACGGGCACCGTTTCGCCGTTCTGCCGGTGCGCGGGCGAGTTCGCCAGCCGATAGCCGAACGACGACCACCGCATTGAAAAGAGCGCGGTCAGGCCCATACCCACCTGATCGTCGCTGAAGGCAGCGAGGTCGCTCGCCGACCGCCGCATGGTGTGGGCGAAGAGCGATGCCAGCTCATCCGTGCGGACTTCGAATTCCGGGCAATGGAAATGCGCAGCACACTCCGCCGTGCGCGCAGCCTTGGGCAGCCGATGGAAATAGTGCTCGAGCAGCGCTTCGTAGCGATGCCGTGGCGGCTCGGGCAGCCGATTCATGCGCGCCTCCTCGATCCGGGTCTGAACCATTGGTCGCGCCGGCGCGGCAACTGGTTCGATCGGATCGGCGAAGGCGTCAGCCCGGTTGGTGTGGATCTGGCTCAGCGCTTGTGGGCCTTGCCCTGCATGGCCTCGGTCATCATCTTGCCGAGCTCCTGCACCTGGGCAGCATAGGCCTGGATCTGCGCCTGCGCGAAGTGGCTCTGCAGCGTGAACACTTCCTGCACGTCCTTGGCCGCCGCGAGATCGCTCGCCAAAGCAAAGCTCGCCTCGGCGTTCTCCTTGGCAAAACTGATTGCCCGCTCCTGAACAGCCTGGAAGCCGCTCGTCAGCTCGTTGCCCGGCAGACCTTTGGTCCACATGCCGATCGCCTGTGTCATGGCATCCATGAACTGGCCGTAGGTCGCGCGCGCCTGTTCGACATTCTTCTCCGCGAGTTCGCGCATCTGCTGGGGGAACTCGAAGGGCGTCTGGGCCATGAATGCCTCCTCTGCACTTGCCGCGGCTGACGGCGCCTGGGCCGAACTTACAGGCGCAATATATCAGGATGACCACAACCGGGTAACCCTGAAAGCCACGCAGGAGCGGAGTTTGGTCTCATGCCCGGCTCGCCGGATGCCAATGCGGTTCAGCTCGTTGGCTGATCGAGCTTTCTTGTAAGATTCTCGAACTCGCGGCGCAGCTCCTCGTTGCGGAAGATCTGCTCGAATGTCGGCGCCTCGAGCTTCTGGATGGCCTCAAACGTCGTGGCGCTGTCGCGCATGAGAATGCGGAGCTGGAAGCTCGCCTCGACCGTCTCATAGGTATTATCGGCAATCCTGAGATCGTGCACCGCGCGGGCCCGCGCACGTGCGATCTGCTCGCGCTGCTGGAGCAGGTAGCGCCGGTAGCCCTTGGCCGCGTCCTCGGCGAGCCGCTGGCTCTCGCGGTTGGCCTCGAGCGCGCGGCGCTGATCGGGCCGGTTCTCGGCGCGGAGCAGCTGGTTGGTCTTCGCCCGCGCCTGCTCGACATCCTTCATGATCGCCTCGAGCTTCGGCAGGTACTGCTTGTCGATCTTCTCGATCATCGCATCCTGTGCGTGCACCAGGATCGCGAAGAGCGCCGCGTGCATGGCGAAGTACTTGCGCGCCGCGCCGATGTTCTCGCCGGTGGCCGCCATGAGCTTGCCGAGCTGGCCGTCGATCAGCTTCGCCGAGTTGAACACCGCGACGAGGCGGACGATGTCGCCCGAGAGCACGCCGTCGAGCAGCAGGTCGAGTTGGTCGTTGCCGAGCTCGATGCCGCTCTTGGAGAGCGCCGCGCGGATCTCCTCCTTTGCCGCCGCGATCTGATCGCGGTTGAGGTCGATGCGCGTGCGGGCGTCGGCAATATCCCGCTCGAGGCTGTCGACAGTGTCGGCGGTGATACCTGGGATGAGCGCACTCGTCGGCGCCGTGAGCTGCTTCTCGCGCAGCTTGACGATCCGGTCCTCGATCTCGCGAATGTTCCTGCGCAGGCCCTCGATCTTCTTCTGGCTCTCGACGACGGGCACATCCGTGACGATTCCGAGCGCGGCATCGAGCACATCGCGGATCTTGCGCTCGCGGTCCTCGCGCGTCTCCGTCCAGAGGGGGCGGACGATGAAGTCGCGGTTCGAAGGCAGCTTGCGCGCCTCGCCGCGGTGGCGCGCCGCATCGTTGAGAATGGCGTCGATCGCCTTCATGAGGCGCTGCGCCTGCTCGTGCAGCGGATCGCCCTCGCGCGGATCGCGCGTCACGGGCGCCGCCTCGGCCGTATCGGACGGCTGCGCAGCCTGCGGCGGGGTCTGACCGCGGCCCGGCATTCCTTGCACACGATGGACGTCTGCGCCCTGCTGGCGGATGACGTTCGCAATGCCGTCCCGCGCCGGCTCTCCCAGTGCGGCGAGCGGCCACCCGCCGGCCGTTGCCGCCACGACGCACCCGATGATGACCCTGCGCATGGCCGTACCTCCGCACTCAAACATAGGGAGCGGATTGGGGCGTTACCATGGTGCGCCCGTGAATATCGTTGACGGGCCGCCGTCCGCTGCGTCTGAAAAGCCGTGCCGCGGCGCTTCCTTCCGCTGGGCCCGCCTGCGCCGAAATGCAGCGAGGCGGGCCCGGGCGCCCGCCTCGCAACGGACTGGGTGCACGCACCCGTCCGGGCCTTTCGGCCTCAAACTGTCGCTGAGTTCTCGATACCGACTGCGTGCCGGGAGCACGCCAACTCATCGAGCTCGGGCACCGAGGCCTCCGCCCGTCTCAGGGGCAGGCCGGCGCCCGGCCCTTGGCCCCGCGCCAACCCACCGATCTCATTGCCGGCGCACGCAAAAGCGCATCCCCCCGCGCCTCCCGCGCTCGCGCTGCCCCTGCTGCCGGCCCTCTGCGGCGGCGCACGGACACGCGATCCGGCATGACCCCGGAGTATTGCTGGAAAGGCTTAACGAACCTTTAAGCCGCGTGCCGGGGCACGCCCGGCGGCGCTCCGTCGGGCCCCCGGCCTCGGCTCTCAGACGGCCCTACTCCGCCGCTGCGACCTGGATCTCGTCGATCGTGTTGTCGACCACCACAGGCGTCTCGTAATAGGTGATCTCCGGCTCGGCGCCGTAGCGGTCGGCGATCATCTTCTTCCACTCGGCGGTATAAACGCGGTCCGCCGCGGCGCGGCTCTCCCACAGATAGACACCACCGCCGATGCCGGTCTCGTTGTAGAGATAGTACTTGCGCACGAGGCCCGCGAGGCCGCGGTACTTGGGCGCCGAGCCCTTGAAGAGCTCCACGGCGTCCTCGGCTTTCACGGTCGCCGGGAGCTTGAAGCGCACGATTGCGGTAATCATCGCCACCTCCTAACGCTAGACACAAAGCACATCCAGGCGCGCTGCCCGCGCACCCACTCACTGCGCCGGCCGCGTCGCCTCGAAGGCCGGCACGGCGGCCGCGAACGCATCGAGCCACTTGACGAGGTTGGGATGGCCGGCGCGCCACTTTCCGCCATGGCGGAAGTCGAGATAGCCGAGCGCGCAAGCAAGTGTCAGATGGCCGTAGTCGGGACTGCTCCGCCACCTCGGCGGCGATGCCTCGAGCTGCGCCAGCGCGCGGTCAACCTTCGCCTGCTGACGATCGACCCACGCCTGAACCCTCATGTTCTCGGGCCGGAAGCGCCCTTCGTAGACGAGGAGCAGAGCCGCATCGAGGATGCCGTCCGCGAGCGCACCGAGCGTCAGCGTGCGCCACCGCTCGGCACCGCCTTTCGGAAAAAGCACCGGCGATGCGCTCAGCGTGTCGAGGTACTCGCAGATCACGTGGCTGTCGAAGACCGCCTCGCCCTCGTCCGTGATCAGGCAGGGGATCTTGCCGAGCGGATTGAGCTTGTTGAGCGCCTCGTCACCCTTATTGGTGTCCGTCACGAGGATCTCGATCCGATCGGTCAGCCCCTTCATGGCCGCAGCGATCTTGACCTTGCGGCCATAGGGCGAAAGAGGCGACGACATCAGCTTCATGGGGGGCGGTTCCTCGAGGATCTTGGGACCGTTCGCGGTCCAGGACGGCGCAATCGTGCCGCGCCGGACATACGGCCGCAACCGAATTCATGTCGAGGGCCATGTAGGATTGGGAGAGCTGGCCAGCGTCCCGAGACATCTGCCGTCGGCCTGGCACCCCGCCACACCAGCGCCGGCCAGCTCCCATGCGCCCTTCTTAGCGCCATCTCCTCACGCGCGCCGCCCTTCTCTGATGGTTATGCACGGTCACGGCCGGGTGTGGACGAGCACTCACCCGGCATTGCCTGTGGCCCCCGCGCCCGCTCCATCAAATTTCGTGGACGAGAAGGCGTGATCACCGCACGGCGCACCCACCCCAATGCGCGCGGCAACATCGAAGCCGCATACACGGTCAGCGCCCCAGATGCATGGCCGAAGTCTCGGCCAACCGATCGCATGAGGCACCGTCATTCGCTATGGTTGGTTTTGCTCCTGCAGACCATGGAATGAGCCCGCACATGACGAAGATCGACTACGAGGCCGAGTACAACAACCGCCGCCGCGTGCCCGATCACGAGGCCATCACCGCACGCTGGGCCGCAGCCTCAGCCGCGTGGCGGGACGAAGCCGATCTCCTCGCCGATCAGGCCTACGGCCCCGGCGAGCGCCAGCGCTTCGACCTCTTCCGCGCGCGTGGCGCCGCGGACGCGCCGCTCGTCGTCTACATCCATGGCGGCTACTGGCAGCGTGGCGACCGCAAGGGGCAGAGCTTCGTCGCCAGGGAGCTCAATGCAAGCGGCATTGACGTGGCGCTGCCCTCCTATTCGCTCGCGCCGGCGGTCACTGTGGCGGCGATAACCGACGAGTTGCGCCAGTGCCTCAAGACGCTCTACGCGCGCACCAAGAAGCATCCGGTCGTCGTCGGGCACTCGGCAGGCGGTCACCTCGCCGCGTCCATGCTGGCCACCGACTGGACCACCATAGAGGACGTGCCGCGCGATCTGGTGCGGGCGGCCTACGCGCTGAGCGGCGTGTTCGATCCCGAGCCGCTGATCGCGACATCGCTTAATGAGGCCTTGAAGCTCGACGCAGCCAGCGCCCGCGCCGCGAATGTCGTGGCCGGCCGCAAGCCACCGCCGTCAGCCATCATGGTAGCTGCCGTGGGGGGCGATGAAAGCCAGGAGTTCATTCGCCAGAGCCTGGCGCTGACGGCTGCGTGGAGCGCGGCCGGCGTCAAGGCCGAGTGCGTCGTCGTGCCGAACGCCAACCACTTCACGATTCTGGACGAGCTGGCGCGCCCCGAGAGTGCCGTTCTGGCACGCATCGTCTCATTGGCGAACAGTTAGCTCGCGTCGCGACACTCAGAGCCGCTTGGTCGTCCAGGGGAAGTAGCGGGCCCTTCCGAGATCGTCGGCAATGACGGCCGAGCTCTGTCGGCGGGCCTTATCGAGCTCCATCAGCGCAATGGCGAGCGCATTGCGCACGCGCCCCAGTTCTGGCGTCCCGGCCAGCTCGTCGTGCATCTGCTCGAGCGTGGCGCGTACGCCGGCGACATCCGCCCGTCCCCCGGCCACGGCCCGCGGCCTGACCTCGACAGCCACATCGCCGGCTGTTGCCGTGTCATTCTTCACCATGGCCTTCCCTCACGCAGCACTGAACGGTTTCGGCACATTTACCATTGCTCAAGCCGCGTCTTCAGCGGCGTCATCCCCATAAGAGCATAGTCCGTGCCACCGTGGACGCCCGGCATCCTACAGCCCATCCGGGCAATCTTGCGGCCTGCCAGCGCCCGCGCGACCCGAGGCGCTTCGCGAGACGCGCTCCCCACAGCTTTTGCAGGCGCAAGGCTTTTCACCATCTGGCGAATCTGGTCGGTCTCGCGAGGCACAGCGGTGCTCAGGAGCTTGGGGGCGAGCCATGGCCAACTTCGCGACGCACATCGGGGTCGGTACGGTCGTCAGCGGGATGCTCGCGACGCTCACGCTCGCCGCCGACGTCGTGGCGCCGGAGAACCTCGTCGCCGTCACGCTCGCGGGCGTTCTCGGCAGCGTGCTTCCCGACATCGACCTCAAGGATTCGCGCGCCGGCCGCGCCATGTTCGCCGGCCTCGCCGCCTTCTTCTCCTTTGCGGTCCTCTTTACATTCGCGGAAAAATTCTCAGTCGCCGAGCTGTGGCTGCTCTCGATCGGCACCTTCCTGTTCGTCCGCTACGTCGTGCACGCGATCTTCCATCGCATGTCCTACCACCGGGGCATCTATCATTCGATACTCGCCGGCTTCTTCTTCGCCTTCCTGACGGCGATCGTCTACTACTACGTGCTCGGCCGGCACGAAGGCGTCTGCTGGCTCGCCGGCGGTTTCATGTTCATCGGCTACATGGTCCATCTTGTGCTCGACGAGGTCTACAGCGTCGATGTACTTGGCACGCGCGTGAAACGCTCGTTCGGTACGGCAGTCAAATTCTACGACGGGCGGCGCATCGATCATTCGATCGCCATGGCACTCGCCACCGTCGCCGCCCTTTTGCTGACGCCGCCGACCAAGACGTTCGTCGACGGCATGTCATCACGCGCTATGTGGTCGGGCCTGCGCCAGCGCCTGCTGCCGCAGGACAACAACTGGTTCGGCGTGTCAGGTGACGTGATCAGCTTTGCCGGTCGGCGCGCGCCCGCAGCAACGCCGGATACTGCCGCACCCATTGCTACCGGCTCGATCCCGAAAGCTGAAGATGCGCGCCCTGAAGATGCGCAGCTTAAGCAGTAACTTGAGATTGGCCACGCTTGGCGTCAATCGTCAGGACGCCGCTGCGCGCACCGCGCCAGCGTTTGCAGCAACGCCTGCGAGGTAGTTGCTGACGAGATCCGAGATCAGCAGTGCCGCAGCGTCGCTGGTGACATTAGTGAGCTTGTTGGCCGTCGAGAGCGATGTGATGCCGTGCACGCCGGCCCACAGCACACGGGCTGCCCGCTGCCGCTCGAGGACGGCCTCTGGCGGAAAGAGCGGCGCGACGGCCGCCTCGACCCGGCTCATCAGCCGCTCGAGCTTCTCCTGATACCAAGGCGGCGTCTCCAAGCCGCCCGGCATATAATGCTCGAATAGCAGGTTCCATAGCTTCGGCCGCTCGTGGGTGAACGCGAGATAGGTTTGGGCAAGCTGCAGGACCAGCGCCTTCTGATCCCCGCCCTTGGCAAGCTCCGCCGCCAAGCGCTCATCGAGCGCATCGAGCACGCGCCCCTCGACATTCAGCACGACGTCGTCAAGGTTCTCGAACATGTTGTAGATCGTGCCGGGCGAATAGCCGATCCGGCGCGCGATCTCCCGGGCGGAGAGCCCAGCCAGACCGTGCGCCTCGATAATCGCCGCCGCAGCATCAAGGATGAGCTGTCGCAGCTGCTCGGGGGTATGTATCGAACGGCGGCCCATGGAGACCTCTGGCGAGATTGTCAGCGCGCGGCAAGACAAGCGCTTCTAGTATCACCATCCAAACCAGGGCGACCCACGGCCCTGGCCGGAGTGGCGGGTAGGAAGCCGATTTCCGGATGCCGGACAAGCCCGATCTCCGGAACTTCTTTTTCTTCGCAGGCAGCGACGCCCGCACCCTGGGAGCGTCCGCGGCGCGTTCACTGTACGCCGAGCAGTAAGACCTCAGGACGCGGATTAGTTCCCGGCCTGCGTTGGACTATCGTTACCCCAAAGCTGCCGTTGGATGCGACACCTCGCTGTCAATTCCCTTCAGAATGGCAATCAAATTCAGCTCATCTCGTGTCGCACCGGCACGAATCGCTTTCTGAACGCTGCTAACTGACATGCCAAGAGCGCTCGGGACGGCGCAGCCGTTAACCCTGTGTCCGGCGAACAGACCGGCGAGGAGATCGCCCGTGCCATTCGGAACATTGTCCAATTTCGCGACGCGGCTGGACCACGCGCCCCCCGCCGTCACGGCGAGCGTCGCGAGGCCGTCATCGGCCATCGGTATGGAGGTGGCAACGGTTACGGATGCTCCGAGCGCACGCCCCGCACGTCTCGCGCTCGCGACATCCGTGACCGGTAGGCCAGTGAGCCAGGCGAGCTCGAAGCGGTTCGGAAACGTGACGTCGGCAAGGGGCACCAGCGTCGCCGCGATGGCGCGCGCGGCCTCCTCGGCGATGTAGAGTCCCTTGGGGTCATCGCCGATCACAGGATCGCAATAGTACGCGGCCGCCGACTTGTGGGCACGCACGCGCGCGATCGCATCCGCGACGACCGCCACATGCTGCGGCGTCGGCAGATAGCCGCTAAGCACCGCATCGACGCCGGCAAGCCAGCCATGCGCGTCGAGTGTCGCGAGCATCTGCTCGAGCAGCGCGGGGTCCGTGCGCGCACCCGCAGTGGCCCCATGGCCGGGATGGTTCGAGAGGATGATCGTCGGTAGTGCGATCACCTCATGGCCGAGCGCCTGCAGCGCCGGCACGACTGCGGCAAGGCCCACGTACCCGCGGGCGACCTGGGATGAAATCGCAAGGATGGTGCCCATCTTTCGTCCTTGGCATTGCCACCGGCGTCGTCGCGATCAGAAAACATTCGCTTCCGCCAGCGGGGCGTTTGCCGCAATCCGCGCCCAGCCGAAGCGGGTGAGGTCGATCGCACGGTAGCTGCCGTGCACGATCAGCTCGGCCACGGCCCGACCGATCCCGGGCGAGTGCTGGAGCCCATGGCCCGAAAACCCGCACGCAAGCAGAAAGCCCGCCACCTCCGGATGCGGGCCAAGAATGGCGTTATGGTCGAGGGTGTTGAGATCGTAGTGGCAGCACCAAGCATTCACCACCTTCAGTGTCTCGAAGGCCGGCACGCGATGGGCGAGCGTCGGCCAGATCAGGCGCTCGAAGAAGCCGTCCTCGATGTCGAAGTCTTCGGCGTCGGGATCCTCATCCTCAGGCGGGGCGACGCCCGTGAGGTAGTAGCGGCCCTCCGGGCGGAAGTAGACGCCGCTCGGATCAATCATGAGGCCAGCACCCGGCAGAGGCGTCGGGCAGTCGATCACGAAGACGTACCGCTTGCGCGGGCGAACCGGCAAATCGACGCCCGCCAGGGCCGCGACCTTGCGCGAGTGCCATCCTGCCGCGCAGACGATCATCGGTGTCGCGATCGTGCCGCCCGATGCGAGGCGCACGCCGACGACCGCACTACCCTTGAGATCGATGCCCACGACCTCATCCGCGAGATAGACCACGCCCTCGGCGATGGCGCGCTTGCGCATGAGCGCGAGGTGCGCGTGCGGATCGACCCAGCCCTCGCCCGATCGGCCCCACCCGGCGCCCGCAAGATCATCCACCGCCAGCCAGGGAAAGCGCCTCTTGAGGGGCTCAGGCGCCAGCAGTTCCACATCTGCGCCGAGATCCCGCTGAACGGCGACATTCGCGCGAAGCACACGTTCGCCTTCCGCGCTTGCCATGATCGCGTAGCCGCGCTCGACGAGGCTGACATCGGCTTCGGGCCCGTGGGCTTCCTTGACGCTGCTGAAATAGGCCCAGCCAAAGGCCGAGAGCAGGATGTTCTCGGGCGTCGAGAACTGCCGCCGGATGGAGGCGACCGAGCGGCCCGTCGCGCACCGCTGATAGCTCGGATCCTTCTCGACGACGACCACGCGCCCGTTGAAGCCCTCGCGGCGGAGAAAGTACGCCGTGGCGCTGCCGACCGCAGCGCCGCCGACGATCACGACGTCCGCGCTCGTCATCAGGGCGCGCTCCTGCGCTTGGCCTCAGTCACTGAGCGCCCGCCGAATCCAGACGTGGTTGTCATGGAAGGCCGCACCGCCGAATGGCGCGATCCGGTCCGCCCCGGTCAGCGTGTTGATGCCGGCTTCGCCCTCGAACTGCTCGTTCGGCGGGATCGACTCGACGATCGCGACGCCGCGCTGCACGCCATCGAATGCCTCGGCCTTGATCCGGATCTCGCCGCGCTCATTGCCCATGGCGATGCGCTCGCCGTTCGCAATGCCGAGCGCGGCAAGATCGTCGGGATGGATCTTGGCGCGCGGCGGGCCTTCCTGCTTGCGGCTCGTCGGCATTTCGTTGAACGAGGAGTTGAGATAGTTGCGCGCGGGGCTCGTCGCGAGGCGGAAGGGATGCTGTGCATCGGCCTTCTCGATGACATCCCAGTGGTCCGGGAGACGCGGCACGAGATGGGCAATGCCCCAGTCCCATTTGCGCGAGGCCGGCACCTCGGGCCAGTCCGGCTTGAACCTGAACTTGCCATCGGAATAGGCGAAGCCGCCGACGTAGTGCGATGTCTCGAAGTCCGGCTGAGCATCGATCCAGCGCTTGCCCTCGAGGTTCTCGAGCGTCCCCCAGCCCGAGTTCTGCAGCGTCCAGTCGATGATCTCGCGCACCGTCATATTGAAGCCGCGGTGCTCGGCCCCGACGCGCTTCGCGAGCGCGCAGACCACATCGTGGTTCGAGCGGCACTCGCCGGGCGGCTCGATCAGCTTCGGGCCGAAGAGGATGCTCTGCTGGCCGCCCGCCTGATAGAGATCGTCGTGCTCGAGAAACATCGTCGCCGGCAACACGACATCCGCGACCTTTGCCGTCGCTGTCATGAACTGCTCATGCACGCACACGAAGAGATCCTCGCGCGCGAAGCCTTGCTTGACCTTGTTCTGGTCCGGGCAGACCTGCACCGGGTTCTGGTTCTGGATGAAGAGCGCGTGCACCTCGGGACCATCGCCGAGGTCGCTGCGGTCGCCGGTCAGGATCGCGCCGATGCGGCTCATATCGAGCATCCGCACGGTCGGATCGAGCACGTCCGTGCCCTCGATCAGCGCCTTGTTCCACTTGAAGATGGCCCCGCTGTTGTGGAAGGCACCACCGCCCTCATGAAGCCACGCACCTGTCACCGTCGCGATGCAGGAGGCGGCGTGCATGTTCACCGCGCCGTTGCGCGAGCGTGAAAAGCCATAGCCGAGCCTGAGATACGTCCGCGGCGTCTTCCCGATCAGATGCGCGAAGCTCTCGATCTCCGCCACCGTCAGGCCGGTGATTGCACTCGCCCATTCGGGCGTCTTCGTCGCGAGGTGCGCTTCGAGCTCATCCGGGCAATCGGCGTACTTCGCCATGTACGCCCGGTTCGCAAGTCCATCGCGGAAAAGCACGTGCATGATCGCACAGGCGAGCGCACCATCCGTGCCAGGCCGCAGGCAGAGGCCGATGTCCGCTTGCTGCATGGTCGCATTGCGGTAGATGTCGATGACCGCGATCTTGGCGCCGCGTTCGCGCCGCGCCCGGATGGCGTGCGTCATCACGTTGACCTGCGTGTGCACCGGATTTGTGCCCCAGATGACAACGAGGTCGGACTTCGCCATCTCGCGCGGGTCCGGCCCCGCGAGCCGGCCCGTACCGGCGACGAAGCCTGTCCAGGCCGCGGTCGTACAGATGGTCGAGAACTGACGCGAGTAGCGCTTGGCGTGGCGCAGGCGCTCGATGCCGTCACGCATGACCAGGCCCATGGTGCCGGCGAAAAAGTACGGCCAGACCGCCTCGCTGCCGTGGCGGCGCTCCGCCGCGAGCAGCGCCTCAGCCGTGAGGTCGAGGGCTTCCTCCCAGGAGATCTGCGCGAATTGCCCTGATCCTTTGGGCCCGACCCGCTTCAGTGGATGGAGCAGGCGCTCCTTGTGATGAATGCGCTCGGCATAGCGGGCGACCTTGGCGCAGATCACGCCGGCCGTGTACTCGTTCTCCTTGGCACCGCGGACGCGGCCGATCCGGCCATTCTCGAGCAGCTCGACATCGAGCGCGCAGGTCGAGGGGCAGTCGTGGGGACATGCCGAATGGCCGATCTTCACGTCGACACGCTGCTGCATCCGCCAACTCCCCGCATGGCCGCAGGTGCCAGCCGGACACAGCCGGACCAGCGCCTTGCCATCATTCTAACGGGAAACGGCCCCCCGCCAAGCGCGGGAGGCGCTGACGCGGGCCGCTCAGAAACGGTAGGAGAGGCCGACCGCAAGATGCGGAGACCAGAGGTCGGTCTTGAGCGAGCCGCCGCCCTTCAGGTCTGCATCGATGCGCGTGTACGTCATCTTGCCTTCGATGAATCCGGACCAATTGGCCCCCAACGGCATCTCAAGCCCGACCAGCCCCTGCACAGCGACACCCGTGAGCTGATACTCATAAGTGCGGGGCCCCGGATCGCCGACCAGCTCGACCTCCACGTGTGGAACCGCCAAACCCACACCGAGACCGGCGTAGGGCCGAATGCGGTAGTGCTGCCACGGATCGAACCGATAGAGCACGTTGGCCGTAAAGATGTTGTTGCCGTCCGTGAACTCGAGTCTGTCATAAATGGCGCCAGCGGCGCCGCCAAGCTTGGCATAAGCCTTGGCGTGCGTGAATTCGATGGCAACGCCCCAGTTGGGGCTGCTGTCGATCCAGTAGATACCGCGCGCGCCCCAGTAGGGCGGCATGGCGAACGACTTGCCATCCCAGTCGATGCTCCGGTTGTCGGTCACGACACCGGGCTTGCGCACCGAAACATCGCTCGAGAAGTTGCCGTTGACGCCGCCATAGACCTGGATCTGCACCTCAGCGCGCGCCGCATCCGGCGCCACAGTCCCGATCGCCGTCCCCATGGCGAGCGCAAGCGCGCCATAGCCAATCATTCCCCACGCTCTGCCGCTGCGCATAGCGTCCGCGCCGCTCGCCGTGATCCGTGCGCTGCCGAATCCAGACAGCGCATCCATTATCAACCGCTTAACAGATCAGTGGGCCATGGCAAGCGGGATGCATCCCGCACCCGCATGCGGCAAGGCTTTTCTTGCTCCAGTGTTGCTCGTCAGCCAACGTATCAAGCGGCGCCAGCCAGCTCGGCGAGCCGATCCGTGCTATGCACGACGACCTGGGTCGTGCGGGGCAGGTCGATGACCCCTGTCCGGCGCATCTTGCTGATCGTCCGGCTGACGGTCTCGATGGTGAGCCCCAGATAGTCGCCGATGTCGGTCCGCGTCATCGGCAGGTCCACCACCACCGCATCGCCCGCGCGGGTCCGGCTGCGCTCGGCCAACATGAGAAGGAAATCGGCGACCTTGGCTTCGGCCGACTTCGAGGCCAGGCACGTGAGGTGATCGCGCATGGCGTTCAGTTCAGAGGAGGCCATCCTCAGCAGCTTGCGCGCAAAGTCCGGCCGCTCGTCGATCATGCGCTCGAGGCCGGCCCGTGAGATCCTGCGGACGCGGGTGTCGCCGACCGCCTGGGCGTTGTAGCCGTAGGTCGCGGGGCTGCACAGCCCGACGAAGTCGCCCGCGAAGCGGAACGCCAGGATGTGGCGATTCCCGTCGGGCATGATCCGGTAAAGGCAGACGACGCCGTCGCTCACCTCATAAACATGGCTCGCCTCGTCGCCCTCGAGGAAGAGATCCTCCCGATTGCCGAGGTGGATGGTCCCAGCTTGTTCACCGGCCCCCGGGGCCCGGACGCGGTCAGTGGCGGCTCTGAGGAGGCCGGGCTCGACGCCGGCGACGTCTAAGCGGGAAGAAAGCACATGATGCACTGCGGACGCTGTCATTTCGTAACCTCCAGCTCTGGCCTTCGACCTTGCGGAGGATCAAACATCCGGCACGTCATGCCCGTACCGGCTGCCGGTCATGAAATGTCGCGAATTGTAATGGCACCATGCTATGTTTTGAATAGATTGAAAGAGCGGCCCTCTTGCTGCAGGCAATGAAGATCTGGTTCCAGTCGTGCGTCGGAACCGGACGGATCGGATACCGAATTACGCGCGATATGCAACGGACCAGCAAGACTCGCATCCTTGTCGTTGACGACGACGCGAAGATCCGCACCCTGCTCCGCCGGCTTTTCGAAGGCGAGGGCTGGGAGGTCTCGGAGGCCTCATGCCGCGACGAGGTCCGCGGCCAGCTCGCCGAGCGCCGGGTCGATCTCGTCACCCTCGACCTGATGCTTGGGGGCGAGGATGGCCTGACGATCGCGCGCGAGCTGCGCCAGGAGTCCAACGTGCCGATCATCATGGTCTCGGGCAAGGGCGACACGATCGACCGTGTGGTCGGGCTCGAGCTTGGTGCGGACGACTACATCACCAAGCCCTTCCACGTCCGCGAGGTCCTGGCGCGCGTGCGCGCCGTGCTCAGACGCACCGAGGAGTCGGCGGCGCCGAATGTCACGATCGCCACGCGCGAAGCCTTCTGCTTCGGCGGCTTCGTCATCGATCTTTCGAAGCGTGAACTGCGCGGGCCCGATGGCGCGCTCGTCCCGCTTACGACTGCCGAGTTCGCGCTCCTCGAGGTCTTCGTACGCAACGTCAACCGCGTGCTCTCCCGCGACCGCATCATGGATCTTACCAAGGGTCACGAATGGAACCCGCTTGACCGCACGATCGACAATCACGTTGCGCGTCTGCGCAAGAAGATCGAGCGCGATCCGGACAACCCGCTGTTCATCAAGACCGTGCGCGGTATCGGCTACAGCTTCACCACCGACATCGTGCCCGTGAAGTAGCCGCCTTCCCGAAGCCTACTTCGCCGCCTCGACGGCGTGCGGCACCACGAATTGGAGATTGGCGAGGCGCGCATAAAGGCCGCCCCGCGCAATGAGCTCGCGGTGCGTGCCCTCCTCGACGATGCGGCCTTCGTCCAGCACCACGATGCGGTCGGCCTTCTGGACCGTGGCAAGTCGGTGCGCCACGACGACCGTCGTGCGCCCGCGCATTGCCGCATCGAGCGCCTGCTGCACCGCGACCTCGCTCTCGGCATCGAGCGCGCTCGTCGCTTCGTCGAGAAGAAGGATGGGCGCCGCGCGCAGGAGCGCGCGCGCAATGGCAATGCGCTGGCGCTGGCCGCCGGAGAGCGTGATGCCGCGCTCGCCGATACGCGTCTCGTAGCCTTCTGGCAGCGCCCGGATGAAGGCATCGGCCTGAGCCGCGACAGCGACGCGCTCGATATCGGCCATCGTCGCGCGCTCGTCGCCGAAGCGGATGTTTTCGGCTACCGAGCCAGCGAGCAGCGTAATGTCCTGCGGCACCAGCGCCATGCGGCGGCGCAGCTGCAAGAGGTCGGCCTCACGCGCCGAGACGCCATCGATGAGAACGCGGCCGGCGGTGGGATCGCGCAGACGCTGCACGAGCGAGAGCAGCGTGCTCTTGCCCGATCCGGAAGGACCGACCAGAGCCACTCGCTCGCCGGGCGCAATGTGGAGCGACACATCGATGAGGGCCGGGCTCTCCGTCCGCCCCGGATAGACAAAGCCTACGCGCTCGAGATCGATGCGGCCCACGGCGGGCTCGGGTAATGGGACCGGCCGTACCGGTGATACGATCTCGGGCTCAGTCCGGAGCAGCTCGGTGAGCCGCTCGGCCGCACCGGCTGCCTGCGTCACCTCGCCCCAGACTTCCGAGAGCTCTGCGAGCGCGCCGGCGGCAAACAGCGCATAGAGGACGAACTGGCCGAGCCGGCCGCCCGTCATCTCGCCTGCGACGACGAGCGCGGCGCCGTACCACAGGATGCCGACAACGCTGCTGACCACCAGCAGAATGACCACCGCGGTCAGGCCCGCGCGCGCCTTGAGGCGAGCGTCCGCGGCAGCGAAGGCCGCCTCAACGGCGTCCGCAAAGCGTGTGCCGAGCACCTTCTCCGCCGCGAAGGCCTGAACCGTGCGGATCCCGGCGAGCGTCTCGGCAGCAAGGGAGGATGCTTCCGCGAGCGCGTCCTGGGCCCGACGCGAGCGCCGCCGCACGATGCGGCCATAAGCTACGAGCGGCAGCACGATCAGCGGGATCGCCACGAGAACCAGTGCCGACAGCGGCGGGCTCGTCACGATCATCATGCTGAGCGCACCGACAAGCATGATGAGGTTGCGAGCCGCCTGCGAGAGCGCGCTGCCGGCCGCCGCCTTGATCTGGGTTGTATCCGCGGTGAGGCGGCTCATCAGCTCGCCCGAATGGGCTCTTTCGTGGAACGAGGGCCCGAGCGTCATGAGATGGCGGAAGACGTCCGCACGCACATCTGTGACGACCCGCTCGCCGAGCCAGTTCACGCAGTAGAAACGCGCCGCACTGGCGACGGCGAGCAGCGCGCCGATCAGCACCAGCACGGCGAAGTAGCGATCGATGAAGCCGCCGTCACTGCCGGAGAAGCCGAAGTCGATCATTCGGCGCACGGCAAGCGGCACCGAGAGCATGGCCAGTGCCGAGACGACCATGGCAAGGCCGGCGAGGGCCAGCATGGCAGGGTAGCGGAGGATGTAGGGCTTAAGGGCCAGAAGAGGTTTCAGCGATCGGCGCGCGCCCGTGCCCGACGGGTCATCCTCGAGCGGCGGACCGTCCGCCGCTTGCGCTCCTTCGGCCATCCTTCTCGCCACGCTCCCTCCCCTTTCGCTCCGACCCAACCCGCGCCCGTTGCGCCCTCACCGCGAGCAATCACCCCATTTGGCGGCGCACGCCGAGCGTTCCACATGCCGCACATGCCGCAATTGCCTTATTGTCGGGGCATCAATGCCCCACACAGGCAGGATGGACAAGCCATAAGCAGCACTGCGGCGGAAGGAAGTCGTGGCGGTACCGACCGACGGCTGCAGCCCGTTCAGGAATATTGAACCATAGGAAAGAAAAGCCCGCGACGATGAGGGTATCGTCGCGGGCGTTCGGTCGCAGGCAGTGGCGTGCCGGCTGAGGCGCGTCAGGAGCGCGCAGTGAAGGCCTTCTCGACGGGCTTATAGGCCTCTTTCGCAAACTCGGTATAGATGGCGCCGATCTTAGAGAGCTGCTGCATGTACTCCTCGTAAGCGCGCTTCGCGTAGCTCGACTGGATCTCGAAGGCCTGCTCCATCGTCTTCGCGGAAAGCAGCTTCTCGAACGTGGCCGTCCCGTCCTCGAACGAGCGCTTCGAGTAGTCGGTCATCTCGGTTGCGATCGTCTGCCAGCCCTTGCTCCACTCACCGACGAGGCGCATCGCGGTGTCGGTATTGGCCTGGCCGAGCTTCTGGAGGTCTTCAAATGACTTGATCATGGGGGTGGGTCCTTCGAACCAGCGGGGTCTCGAAATTGGCGGTGTGGGACGCGGAGGCAGAGCGCGTGCCTCATGCGATGCCCCAGATTTAGGTGCGCTGCACAATCGTGTCAACCTCAATATTGCAATGCAGCATGAACCCGCGCTCATCTGCCGGTCAGAACTCGATAAAATTTCACTAAAATACTCATTGTCCGCTTCACGGGACGCAAGGCCGGCTGCGTTAAGCTGCCCTCTACGGTCCCGGACCATGCGCCCCATTGGCGCCCCAAAACGGTGTTCCAAACGAACATCCGACCGAGGGGTGGCCATCCGGGCGGCGGTCCGTGAGCGACCGGGGAGGCTTGAACGCGCCGCCAGGCGCGGAATGCGGGTTTGCGGCTATGCGCGCGGGAGCAGGCTGGCGAGGCGCACTCGCCAGCGCGGTAGTGTTGATCCTTTGCCTGATGGTGGTCGGCAGCGCGGGCGCGCGCGCCGACAGCCGCTATGCCGCGTTCGTCGTCGATGCCAACACCGGCCGGGTTCTGCACGCCGCCAACGCCGATGCCCGGCGCTTTCCAGCCTCCCTGACCAAGCTCATGACGCTCTATCTCGTCTTTGAGCAGATGGAGGCCGGCCGCCTGACAGCGGCAACCCCGATCAGGATCTCGGCTCAGGCGGCCGCCGTCCCGCCCTCCAAGCTTGGTCTCGATCCGGGCGAGTCGATCCCGCTTGGCGCGGCGATCCGCGCCCTCGTGACGAAGTCAGCGAACGACGTTGCCGTAGCGGTTGCCGAGCACATCTCCGGCAGCGAAGAAGCCTTCGCCCGCGCCATGACGGCCAAGGCCCGCCAGCTCGGCATGCACGCAACCGTCTTTCGCAATGCGCACGGCCTGCCCGATCCCGACCAAGTGACCACGGCCCGCGACATGGTCACGCTCTCGCTCGCCCTCTACGATCACTTTCCGCGGCATTCCCGCGTCTTCGCCACGCGCCAGTTCACCTACGCTGGCGCCGCCTACCGCAATCACAACACCATGCTCGGCTCTTTCGAGGGCATGGAGGGCATCAAGACCGGCTACACGCGCGCCTCCGGCTTCAATCTCTCGGCCTCCGTTCGCCGCGATGGCCGGCATGTGGTCGCGGTCGTCATGGGCGGGCGAACGGCCGCCGCGCGCAATGCCCAGATGCGGACGCTGCTCACCCGCGGTCTCGCCCGTGCGAACACGACAAGGTCGCGCCGCCCGGTCATGCTTGCGCGGGCCGAGCCGGTACCGGGCACGCGGCCGGTACCGCAGCGCGCCACGCCGGCACCTCAGCCCGCGCCACGCCTCGTTGAGCCGATCCGGCCGGCAGTTCCCCCCGCGCACACAACGAACGAACCGCCCATCCAGATGGCCCGCGTGCGCACAGTGCCCATCGGACAGCCCGCCAATAGCCAGCCGTGGCACCAGCAGGCGACTGCTGCTCTGCCGCCCCAGCATGAGCCGCCGCGTCAGTTCCTGGCGCCCGAAGACGGCCGTGGCGCCCGGCCTTCCACGCTCGACGCCCAGGCGCGCCGCCTCGACAGCGGTCAGCCGGCCGTCTACGCAGCCCATCACGGCACGCCATCGAGCCCCACGCTCGCCGCCGCGCAACGGGCCCACGCCCTGCCGTCCTATGCAGGCGCCATCAGCACCGGTGACTACGCCGTCCAGGTCGGCGCCTTCCCCACGGCAGCCGAAGCCGAAGCCCGCCTGCGCGAGATACGCTACGCCGCCGGCCACCTGCTCGCCTCGGCCGTCGATCAGACCGAGCCGGTCGCGCAAGGCCAACGCACCTTCTATCGGGCCCGCTTCGCCGGCCTCGATGCCGGCCCCGCTGCCCAGGCATGCACCGCGCTTCGCCGCCAGCGTGTCGATTGTTTCGTGACGCGCCTGCGCTGAGTTCCCGAGCCTCCTTCATGACAGTCATTTCTCCATCTTTGTCCGCAAGCGTCGTCGCGCTCCAGGCGCTCGTGCCAGTGCCTCCGGCAAACGGCACAGCCACGCTGCAATCGGCGTCCGCGCCAGCGCTGACCGGCGCCTCGCGCATGGTACTGTCCCACGCTGCGGCAGACGCCGTCCTTGGGCTGAACGCGCTCATCCCCCGCGAGACGGCTGCCGCTGTCGGCAAGGTGAGCGACGCCTACGCGTGCGATGGCATTCCCGCCGACAAGATTGCCTGGCTTGAGTCGCTCGGCGCGGATGCCTGGGCTCTCCGAAAGCCTGATCCGCTTGACGACGCCGCGTTCGAGCAACAGGCGCTCACCCTTATGAACCGGAGCGGGACGTCCAAGCTTCCCGGCTTTGCCGAGGCGCACGAGAACGGTACGTTGAAAATTCAGCGCGCCGCCGACATGCCCGACCTCGGCTATCGGTCGTATCAGCTCACCCTTTATCGTGAGGGCACGGAGTTCGGCGGCGTCGGCTTCAACACCATCAACACAGACCGCTGGACGGAGCTGCGCCGGAGCGGCACGTTCGCCGTGACCGGCACGATCAACGGCAATGACTACATCGCAACCTGGCCCCTCCCATGGGACGGCGATGACGCGGCGCTGAGCACGCCCTCGCAGCGCGCGGCCTGATTCGGCAGATTGCCACCATTGAAGAGCCTGGCGCGGAAATTTGCCGCGCTGCCATCCCGTGCTAAGCACGCCCCCTGAGCCGTGGATCGGCCTGCCATCCAAGGCAAGCATCAGGGAGCGACAAGAGGATGAGGGATCGGCGCCAATCAGCCGTGGCCTTTGCGGCTCTGCTGCTCGTGAGCCTCCTTGTGGCTGCGCCCGGTACGGCCGGCGCCCAGTCATGCGGCAACGGGCCCGGCGGCTTTGACCGCTGGCTCGCCGCGATGAAGGTGCAGGCGGCACGGCAGGGCATTTCCCAGAGCGCCATCGATCGGGCCCTCGCGGGTGTCTCATACGACCGTACGGTCATCGGCCTCGATCGCAACCAGCGCTCGTTCAAGCTGAGCTTCGAGCAATTCTACGCGCGTCGCGTCGGCAGCGCGCTCATGCGCCGGGCCAGAGAGCGCCTCGCCCGGCACAAGGCCATCTTCGACCGCGTCGAGAAGCAGTTCGGGGTGCCCCGCGAGATCATCGTCGCGATCTGGGGGCTTGAGACCAACTTCGGCGCCGACACCGCCGGGCGCTTCTCGATCATCCGCTCGCTCGCAGCGCTCGCCTATGACTGCCGCCGCTCGGCGTTCTTCACGCCGCAGTTCCTCGACGCCATCCGGATCGTGCAGCGCGGCGACATGACTCCTGAGCAGCTCCGCGGCGGCTGGGCGGGCGAGATCGGCCAGACGCAGTTCCTACCGAGCCCCTACATCAAGTACGCCGTCGACTTCGACGGCGACGGCCGGCGCGACCTCGTCAATTCCGTCCCCGACATCCTGGCCTCGACGGCGAACTTCCTAAAGGGCCACGGCTGGCGCCGCGGCGAGCCCTGGGAGCCGGGCACGGCAAATTACGCCGTCATCCGCGACTGGAACCGCGCCGAGGTCTACCAGCGTACGATCGCGACCATGGCCGCGCGCCTGAGGTCCGGCGGCTGACCGTGGCGCAGCGCACCACCTGCCGCGCCTGCATGGGCCTGGGCGCCGGGCACCCTACACATCGCGCGCCGGTGTGGTGTAGGGTGCGGCCACGACTGAACCCTGCGACCAGCGCGCGCGACCGAGCCGGCCCCGAGTTACCATGAACACTGCCGCCACCGCGCAACCCGAACTGACGCCGGTGCGGCGCAGTCTGATCCTCTTGATGGTGGTGCTGGCGACAACGCTTTACGGCACGACGCTGCTCGTCGTCTCGACCATCCTGCCGCAGATGCAGGGCTCGTTCTCGGCCACCGCCGACGAGATCGCCTGGGCGATGACGTTCAACATTCTCGCCACCGCCATCGTGACGCCGATGTCGGGCTGGCTCGCGGGCCGCTTCGGCACGCGTCGGGTCATGGTGTGGTCGCTCGCCGGATTCACCGCCGCGACGTTTATGTGCGGGGCGGCGGAATCGCTCGAGAGCCTCGTCTTCTGGCGCATTCTGCAAGGTGGCTTTGGCGCCCCTTCCACCCCGCTCACGCAATCGATCCTGCTCACCGTCTTCCCGCGCGACCAGCAGACGCGCGTGATGGGCATATTCGGCTTCGGAGTCGTGCTCGGGCCGATCTTCGGGCCCGCACTCGGCGGCATCATGGCCGAAAGCTACAACTGGCGCTGGGCCTTCTACGCGCTGGTGCCCGTCGGCATCGCCGCCACGGTCGGCTTGCAGGCCGTATTGCCGGACGATGACGAAGTGACCGATCGCCCGCTCGACTGGATCGGATTCATCGCGCTGTCGATCGCGCTCGGCGCGACGCAGCTCGTGCTCGCGCGTGGTCAGCGTCTCGACTGGTTCGACTCCTACGAGATCACCGTGGCTTCGATCGTGGCCGTGATCGGCTTCTGGATCTTCGCCACCCACTGCCTGACGAGCCCGCGTCCTTTCCTCGATCCGCGCCTGCTGCTCGACCGCAATTACGCCCTCGGCTTGATCCTGGTGACCATCTACGGGATGCTCAACTTCACGCCGATGGTCCTCCTGCCGCCGCTGCTCACCGGCCCCGCCGGCTATACCGACAGCCTCGTCGGCTACGTGGTCGGCGCCCGCGGCGCTGGCGGCTGCATCGGCTTCCTCATCGCCGGCTTCGCCGGCCGCCTCGACGGGCGCATCAGCATGATGGTCGGTTTCGGTATGCTGCTGGTCGCCGGCCTTTGGCTCATGCACATCGACCTTAACGTCACGTACATAAGTCTCGCCTTGAACGCAGGCCTCCAGGGCGTCGCCATCGGGCTCATCTGGGTGCCGCTGACGACCGCCACCTTCTCCACGCTGCCGAAACACCAAATGGCGGAAGCGACCGCCGTCTACCACCTGCTCCGCAACCTCGGCTCGTCGTTCTTCATCTCGGTCTGCGTCGCTGAGATCGTCCGCTCGACAGGCATGAACTACGCCCATCTCGCCGAACTGCTCACGCCGTACAACAAGATCCTGGAGATGCCCTCGGTGCTCGGGCGCTGGGATACTGAAAGCCTCAAGGGCCTCGCCTCGCTCTCCAAGGAAATGACCCGGCAGGCGACGCTGATCGCCTACCTCAACGCATTTGGTCTCTTCACGACGGCCTGCGCCCTGACGCTCCCGCTGATCCTGCTCATGCGCTCGAAGCCGTCCAAATAGCTCCACCGGCCCGGCGAATCAGTTTTCCCACAGCGTCTGCACCCACGCCTCGATGCCGTTATCGAATGGCGCTATTCTGCACCCAAGCCGTGCGACGATAGCGGACCGCCTTTACGGCCGATTGTGCGCGTGCACACACTGGCCGGTGAGAGGATGACGAGGGGAGTTGGGTTGGTTCGCGTCAGGCAGGAGTGGGGGCGATGTCCTACAGAGGCGACGATCTCGATCTCAAGGTTCCGCCCGGCCGTCTGCGCGGCGGCATCGGTGCCGGCGATGCCACCCTCTGGGTCGACGAGACGGTGCTCGCCTGCTGCAACAACGCCTTCGACCTGGCCCTCGCCTACGGTGCTGCCGAGGTCCGGCTCGCGCACCTCGTCCACGCGCTCACCCGCGTCGATGCCGCCGTCCGCATTCTCGAGCAACGCGCCATCAGCACTGCCCGGCTGCGCCACGAGAGCGCCGCGCTGATCGTCAACGAGAGCCCGGTGCCGCTCACCGGCGATCGCACGCCGCCGCGCCGCTCGACCGAGCTCGAGGACGTCCTGCGCCGCGCCGTCGATGCAGCCCGGCGTCGTGGCGCGGCCGCCGGTGTCGAGGATGTACTGCACGCTCTGCTCATGGGCCACCGCGCCGATCCCGCCGTGGACCTTCTGAGGCGGATGGCCCCCGAGCTCCGCGCCGAGAGCGCGCTCCAGGCTTATCCGGCGGCGCGCCTCGAGCTGATCGAGGACACGCTGCGCGGCATCCATGCCGAGCTTGCCGGCGACCGCAAGCTGCTCTCCGACCTCGTACGCGATCTTCAGCGCGAGGTCGCCAGTCAACGCGGCGACAGCGCAAGTCTTTCAACTGCACTCCGCGAGCGTCTCGCCGAGCTGGAGCGGCACCTCCGCGCCACGCCGCAAATCGCGGAGAAGCTGCAGTCCATCGATCAGGCCGTGCAGGGCACGATGGGCGAGGGCGTCCGCACGTGGACGGCCATCGAGCAACGTCTGGAGAGCCTCGAAACCGCCGTCCGCGCCGCCGATCTTCTCGAACCGCTCGCGAAACGGCTGGCCCTCGTCGAGCAGGCGCTGCAGGAGCGCGGGAGCGACACCGTTCGCAGCTGGGTCGCGCTCGCCGATCGCGTGCAGTCCCTCGAGAAGCTCTATCAAGCCGGCTCGAGCGAAGCGATTCGCCAGTGGAGCACCCTCACGCAAGGCAATGCCGAGATCCTGAAGTCGCTCGCTCAGCAGCAGTCGGCCCCGATCGACGGCGGCGCGCTCGCGGAGCGGCTGGAGTTGATCGAGCGCACGGTCCGCAGTGCGCTCGGCGATGCCGTACGCTCGAACACCTTGCTCGCCGACCGCGTCGGCGGCGTCGAACGCGTCATCGGCACGCGCAACGACACGCAATCGGCCATGCACCTCGACGAGCGTCTCCGCGCACTCGAGAGCGCCCTCGATGGCCGGACACGCGAGACCGGCGGGCGCTGGCTCGAGCTGGTCGATCGCCTGACCTCCATCGAGGGGCGCATCAGCGGCATTGCCCAAGCGTCGGCAGGCGCTGCGCCACCAACAGCCGAAGACATCACAAGACCCGTCGTCGGCTATCTCGCATCGGTCGCCGATGCTGCGGCCGCGCGTGACGTCAGCCACGCGCGCGCCATGGCCGAGATCGGCGGCCGCGTCGCTGCGCTCGAGCACGTCGTCCAGGCCAACAATGCCGCGGTCCATGCCGCTGCCCGCGTCTATGACCGCAATACCGACGAGCTGCACGAGGGGTTCATGCGGTTGAGCGAGAACCAGCACACGCTCGCCTCTGCCATAGGCGACTGGCGAGACGACAGTACCACGGAGCTGCGCCGCATCGCCGGCAGCCTCGACCGCCTCAAGGCTGTCGAGGCGCGCCTCGAGAGCCTCAGCCGCTACTTCACCGCCGCGTCTGTCCGCAACGTGCCCGCATCCGCCGAAACCTACACGCCGCCCGAGAAGCCGGCCGCGGAGCCCAAGCATGGCACGCCGCTTCCCAGCATCGCCGGCTTCCGGCGCTGGCTGTTCGGGAGCAGCGACGTGCGCCGGGCCACTGCCAACACCGATCCGCGCTGGCAGCGCCTGCGTGACGAGATCCGCACCGCCGCCGAACGCCTGCGCAAGCGCTCGTAGTCGCGGGCGTGTGTGGCTTGGCTCTATCCCCCTCCCCCGCACAAGGAGGACGGATGGGGGAGCCCCAACGCGCATGGTCTGCGATCCCTCTCCTGGCTCCCGGCAGAGGCAGGGAAACGGGGCGATTGCGCGCCCCGCCTCTTGCCGGTGCTCCCGCGCTGTGCTGCTGTCCGCACCACAAGAGCATCACTCCCGGAGGACGCCCCATGAATCTCTCGTTCATGCTCAAGGAGCGCGCCGCGCTAGGCAAGCCCGTGCGGATCGGCCAGATCGGGGCCGGCAAGTTCGGCACCATGCACCTCGCACAAGTGCGCCTGACAACGGGCATGCATCTCGTCGGCCTCGCCGATCTGCTTCCCGACCGCGCCAGGAGCCGCATGATCGAGGTCGGCTGGCCGGCCGAGCAGGCCGGCGCCAAGTCGCTCGGCGATGCGCTCAAGTCCGGCGCAACGCACGTCACCGACGACGCCATGGCGCTTATTACCTGCCCCGACATCGACGTCATCGTGGAAGCCACGGGCGATCCGGCAACCGGCATCAGGCTCTGCCTCGCCGCCATCGCCCACGGCAAGCACATCGTGATGGTGAACGTCGAAGCCGACAGCGTCGCAGGGCCATTGCTCGCGCAGAAGGCGCGCGCCGCCGGCGTCGTCTATTCGCTGGCCTGGGGCGACCAGCCCGCCCTCGTCTGCGAGCACGTCGACTGGGCGCGCACGTGCGGCTTCGAGGTCGTCGCCGCCGGCAAAGGCACGCGCTACCACCCGACCTACCACCAGTCGAACCCCGACACGGTCTGGGACATTCTCTCGACGTATCTCAAGATCGAGGATCGCCGGCACATCAATCCGAAGATGTTCAACTCGTTCATCGACGGCACGAAGTCGGGCATCGAGATGACCGCCATCTGCAATGCCACGGGCCTCGTGCCGCAGACGGACGGGCTGGCCTTCCCGCCGGCCTCCCGCTTCGAGCTCGCCGAGGTCTGCAAGCCGAGGAGCGATGGCGGCACGCTTGAAAAGAAGGGCGTCACCGAGGTCGTCTCGTCGATCACGCGCGACAACAAGGATGTCCCGCACAATCTTGTCATGGGCACGTACGTCGTGATCACATCGGAGAGCGCCTACACGCAGTCATGCTTCAGGGAATACTCCATGCTACCCGACCGCAGCGGCAGGTATGCGGCCCTCTATCGCCCGACGCACATGATCGGCCTCGAGCTCGGCCTCTCGATCGCCTCGGCTGCGCTGCGCAAGGAGCCGACCGGCTCGCCCTTCTGCTTCAACTCCGATGTCGTCGCGACGGCGAAGCGCGATCTCAAGAAGGGCGAAGTGCTCGATGGCGAAGGCGGATTCTGCGTCTGGGGCAAGCAGACGCCGGCCGAGATCTCGCTCAAGGAGGGCTATCTGCCGCTCGGCCTCGCGCACAAGGTCCCGTTGAAGCGCGACATCGAGGTCGGCGAGCGAATCAAGTGGGACGATGTCGCTTACGATGCAACCGACGATGCAGTGCGCGTCCGCCGCGAGATGGAGGCGGTGTTCGGCCGGCGGAATGTGGCGTAGTCCTGCACGAAATCACCTTCACAGATCAATTCTCGCACAGCTCTGCTTGAGAGTATGGGCGGGGGTCTTGAGAATGCGCTCAGGTATCACTGATTCCAGATGCGGAGTTCGCTCCGATGGCCCGAAAGCCGACAGCAGCCGCGCAGGCTGCGCTTGATCAGGCGCAAAACCTGATCTATCGCGCCTGGGAAGCGGCGAGTGCGAAGAAGCGCATCGCGCTCGCGGAGAAGGCACTCGCGATCAGCCCGCTCTGCGCAGATGCCTACGTGCTTCTGGCCGAGCACGCGGAGCCCGGCTCGGACCTGGCACTCGATCTGTGGCGGCGTGGCGTCGATGCGGGTGGCAAGGCGATCGGCAAGGCCGGCTTCGACGAATATGCGGGCATGTTCTGGGGCTTCCTGGAGACGCGACCCTATATGCGGGCCCGTTTCGGCCTCGCCCGCACCCTGTGGTCACGCGGCATTTTGCATGAGGCCATCGATCACCTGCGCGGGATGCTGAGCCTCAACCCGAACGACAATCAGGGCGCCCGCTACACCCTCGCTGCGGTGCTCGTCGAGGCGGCGCGGGACGAGGAACTTGCTGTTCTGCTCAAGCAATATTCGGAGGATGCCTCGGCCGCCTGGGTCTGGACGGCGGCCCTGGCGGCATTTCGGCGATCAGGCGACAAGAAAGAGAGCCGCGCACGGCTAGCCGAGGCGCTCGACAACAACCCATACGTGCCGGCCTACATTCTTGGCACGAAACGGGTACCGAAGCGGGTGCCACCCTACTACAGCCCCGGCGAGGACGACGAAGCGATTGTCTATGCGCTGGACTTCCTCACCGGATGGACACTTTCACCCGGCGCGATCGATTGGCTGCGATCGCAGGTGCCTGCGAAGAAGCCCGCGAGGCGTCCACCGCGGCAGCAGTAGCGCCGCACGTCATCCGCCGTAAGCGAAGGCTCCATCGGCGTCACCCCCGGGGGCTGAGGGCCGCAGGCCCTCGTACGTCACATCCCCGGCCGCCCGGTCTTGCGTGGACGTCCCCGCCGCCCTTTCTTCTCGGACTTCGACGGCACATCGACGGTGCGCGGGGGCTTCGGCGGGGCCACCCGGCCAACCGGCACTTCCGTCCGTCCGACCGTCATCTCGTCGAGCGTCGGCTTGCGCACGCGCGATGTGGACTGCGCGTAGGTGGGTTGTACCGGCTCGTACGCATCCTTGATCCGCGACTGTGCCCTCTCCCCGTCCTTCTCGGTGAGAGGGCTAGGGTGAGGGGCGGCCTTAGATGCTGCGGCCTGCGGCCGCCCCTCACC
>JBKBPL010000014.1:41320-100213 GCA_046293075.1 Hyphomicrobiaceae bacterium
TTCCCCGCGCGTGTGCCCCCCCCCCGCCCGGGGGGGTGCGTGGGGTGGGGGGGGGGGCGGCCTTGGCGGCGGCGGCCGCCCCCCCCCCCCCCCCCCGACCCTCTCCCCGCTTGCGGGGAGAGGGGGCAGCGAGAACATTCGCGTTCGCACCATACGTGCGTGCACCTTTGAAGCTGCCGGCGCGATCCTCCACGTCGGACTGCCGCGCAAGCGGATCGTCGGCGATCACAAGCTCGGTCTCGCGCAGGCGCTTGATCTCGTCACGCAGCCGCGCCGCCGCCTCGAATTCGAGATCGGCCGCCGCATCGCGCATGCGCCGCTCCATGTCCTCGATGACCTTCGCGAGGTTGTGCCCGACGAGCGGCGCATCGGCGAGGCCGATGTCCACCGTCACATGATCCTGTTCGTACACCGACGCCATGGCATCGCCGATCGACTTGCGCACACTCTCCGGCGTGATGTTGTTCGCCGCATTCCACGCGAGCTGCTTCTCGCGGCGCCGGTTCGTCTCGCTGAGCGCGCGGTCCATCGAGCCCGTGATCTGGTCGGCATAGAGGATGACCCTGCCGTCGACGTTGCGTGCTGCGCGGCCGATGGTCTGGATCAGCGATGTCTCCGAACGCAGGAAACCTTCCTTGTCCGCATCCAGGATCGCTACGAGCCCGCACTCGGGTATGTCCAGGCCCTCGCGCAACAGGTTGATGCCGATCAGCACGTCGAAGGCGCCGAGCCGCAGGTCGCGGATGATCTCGATGCGTTCCAGCGTCTCGATGTCGGAGTGCATGTAGCGCACGCGGATGCCGTTCTCATGCATGTACTCGGTGAGATCCTCGGCCATCCGCTTGGTCAGCACGGTCACCAGCGTGCGGTAGCCGGCGCGCGCGACGTGCCGCACCTCGTCGAGGAGATCATCCACCTGCGACTTCGCCGGCCGCACCTCGACGACAGGATCGACCAGCCCGGTCGGCCGGATCACCTGCTCGACGAACGTGCCGCCCGACTGCTCCAGCTCCCAGTCGCCCGGCGTCGCCGACACATAAACGGTCTGCGGCCGCATGGCGTCCCATTCCTCGAAGCGCAGCGGCCGGTTGTCCATGCAGGAGGGCAGGCGGAAGCCGAATTCGGCAAGCGTCGCCTTGCGCCGGTAGTCGCCGCGGAACATGCCGCCGATCTGGGGCACCGTGACATGGCTTTCGTCGACGAAGACGAGCGCGTTGTCGGGCAGGTACTCGAACAGGGTCGGCGGCGGCTCGCCAGGGTTGCGGCCCGTCAGATAGCGTGAGTAGTTCTCGATGCCGGCGCAGGAGCCCGTCGCCTCCATCATCTCGATATCGAACAGCGTGCGCTGCTCGAGCCGTTGCGCCTCGAGCAGCTTGCCGGCAGCGTACAGCTCTTCGAGACGCTGTTTCAGCTCCACCTTGATCGAGGCCACGGCCTGCTGCAGCGTCGGCTTCGGCGTCACGTAATGCGAGTTCGCGTAGACCTTCACGAGCTTCAGCTCGTCGGTCTTCTGTCCCGTGAGCGGATCGAACTCGGTGATCGCCTCGATCTCGTCGCCGAAGAGCGAGATGCGCCACGCGCGATCCTCCAAATGCGCCGGGAAGAGTTCCACCGTGTCGCCGCGCACGCGGAAGGCCCCCCGCGCGAATGCCGCATCATTGCGCCGGTAATGCAGCGCCACGAGGTCGGCGAGGAGCTGGTCGCGCGAGAGCTGATCGCCGACCTGCACCTGCAGTGTCATCGCCGTATAGGTCTCGACCGAGCCGATACCGTAGATGCACGACACCGACGCCACGATGATCACGTCATCGCGCTCGAGCAGTGCGCGCGTCGCGGCGTGTCGCATCCGATCGATCTGCTCGTTCACCGAGGCTTCCTTCTCGATGTACGTGTCGGTACGCGGCACGTACGCCTCAGGCTGGTAGTAATCGTAATACGAGACGAAGTACTCGACGGCGTTCGACGGGAAGAAGCTCCTGAACTCGCCGTAGAGCTGCGCCGCGAGCGTCTTGTTCGGCGCCAGGATCAGCGCGGGGCGCTGCGTCTCGGCGATCACGTGCGCCATGGTGAAGGTCTTGCCTGAGCCGGTAACACCGAGCAGCACCTGGTTGCGCTCATGCTGGCCCACGCCCGCAACCAGCTCCGCGATCGCCTGCGGCTGGTCGCCGCGCGGCGCGAACTCGGACACAAGCTTGAAGGCAACGCCGCCCTCGGATTTCTCCGGCCGCTCCGGGCGATGCGGCATGAACATCGGCATGTTGCCGGCGACCAGCGGATGGGCGGCGATCATGGGCTGCTGCGCGAGCAGGGCCTTGGCGCGGTCCGAGCGCTCCTCCGGCCTGGCGAGCAGCGCGTTCAGCGTCGCTGAGGGCGAGAAGTCCTCCGGCCGCGGCTTCACCGAGCGGAGCGCGGGCAGGACCGGCGACGGTCCCCTCTCCCCGTCCTTCATCGGGAGAGGGTTGGGGTAGGGTGCGGCGTCGGTGGCTGCGACTTGCGGCCGCCCCTCACCGCGGCCCTCTCCCCGCAAGCGGCGAGAGGGGGGAGAAGGTATGAATGGCGCCTGCGGGGCCTCGCCGAATCCGGGCGTGCCGGCACTGGTCTCCACGGGCGGCCCGACGGGCTTGCCCGAGCGCCCGCGCGATGGCCGTGGGCGCGGCGTCGTGTCGACGTCCCTCGGCGATTTCGGCGGTGATGCGGGAGATTTGGCCATCGGCTGGAATATGGCGCCGCCTGCGGGGCGGCACAATGGCCGTCTCCTGCCAGCGGCCGGTCAGGAACCAGATCGAACAGCAGAATCGGGCGGGTCTGACAGGCGCGATCGCACGGCCCGATACGCGATCGAAACGCTAAAACTCCACCTCGAGCTCGATGATCTCCTCCGGCTCGGCAAGCGCGCCCTCGGTCCATTCCTGCACCAGCGGCCACGCGAAGATGGCCTCGCAGTAGGCATCAAGCCGCGGGTCCATCTCAACCGCATAGGTCCGGAAGCGCGTGCAGACGGGCGCGTACATGGCATCCGCAACGCTGAGCTTGTCGCCGAAAAGGTAGGGCCCGCCATACTTCTCGAGGCATTCCGCCCAGATCGTGCGGACCCGCTCCACGTCCGGCCGCGCGCCGGAGAAGATCTTGAACTTCTGGTGCCGGGCCTTGAGGTTCATCGGCAAGGCCGACCGCAGGTTGTAGAAGCCCGAATGCATCTCGCCGGAAATCGAGCGGCAATGCGCGCGCGCCGCCCGGTCTGCCGGGTAGAGCCCGGCCTCCGGCGCCACCTCGTTCAGATATTCAGCGATCGCGAGCGTATCCCAGACCGTCACCCCATCGTGAACCAGCCGCGGCACAAGCACCGAGGGGGAGAGCAGCAACAGCTCCTGGCGGGTCTCCGGCGCATCGATATCGACCCGCTCCTCCACCACGTCCAGCCCGGCCATCCGGCACAGGAGCCAGCCGCGCAGCGACCACGACGAGTAGTTTCTCGAGGAAATCGTCAGTCTTGCCTGCGCCATCTCTGCAAACCTGTCCTGCGGCCACCGCCGCGCCGCACAATTTTGTTCTCGCGCCGCACAATAGACTGCCCTAGCTTTAAGGTCCCGCGCAAGCCCGTGCGACTAGGAGCCCGGTACCTATGCTTTATCAGGCCTATCAGCTGCAGGACGATCTGGCCGCGCTCATGCGCTCGAGCGCCCGCTGGGCCATGGGCGCGTTCGGGAACGGCGGGAGCGCGTTCGCGCACCCCACGGCGCGGCACTTCGCCGCCGCCCTGGCCATGATCTCTCGCTTCCAGCTGACCCACACACGGCCGGCGTTCGGCCTTACCACCGTCAAGGTCGGCAACCGCGACGTACCGGTGACGGAGGAGGTCACGCTCGATCTTCCCTTCGGCAAGCTCCTCCACTTCGCCAAGGACATCGACACGCCGCAGCCGCGCATCATGATCGTCGCGCCGCTCTCAGGGCACTTCTCGACCTTATTGCGCGGTACCGTCGAAACCATGCTCTCCGACCACGATGTCTACATCACCGACTGGGCCAACGCCCGCGACGTGCCGCTCGAGGCTGGGAGCTTCGGCGTCGACGACTATGTCGACTATCTCATCAAGTTCCTCGACACGATCGGCCCGCGCGCCCACGTCCTCGCCGTGTGCCAGCCCTGCGTGCAGACACTCGCCGCCGTCGCGGTCATGTCGCAGACGAACCATCCCGCAACGCCGATCTCGATGACCCTGATGGCCGGCCCGATTGATCCACGCGAGAGCCCGACCGAGGTCAACGAGCTGGCCGTGGCAAAATCACTCGCTTGGTTCGAGAGCTCCCTGATTCACCGCGTGCCCCATCGCCACGCCGGCCGCGGCCGCCGCGTCTATCCGGGCTTCATCCAGCTCGTCGCCTTCATGTCGATGAACATGGCGCGCCACACCGCCGCCCACCGCAAACTCTACATGCACCTCGCCAACGGCGAGGAAAAGGAAGCCGCAAAAATCAAGGACTTCTATGACGAGTATTTCGCCGTCCTCGATATGACGGAAGAATTCTATATGGAGACCATCGACCGGGTCTTCCAGAAGGCGGAGCTGGCGCAAGGCCGGTTCACCTATCGCGGCCACAAGGTCGATCCCGGCACCATTCGCAAGACCGCCCTGCTCACGGTCGAAGGCGGTCGCGACGACATCTGCGCGCTCGGCCAGACGGCTGCCGCGCACGACCTGTGCAGCTCTCTGCGGCCCCATCTGAAGCGCCATCACCTGCAGGCGAACGTCGGTCACTACGGCGTGTTCAATGGCCGGCGATGGGAGAAGGAGATCTATCCCGTCGTGCGCAACATGATCCTGGCGATGGAGTAGGCCATCTGCGATCTCTGCACGACATGCCGTGCGTTCGGCTGCCTTCCCGGGGCGGCCCTGCCGCATCATAAAGCCACCCTCGACATCGGGCGGACGCGTGAATTGACCTGACGCCGCATGTCCCCTCACATCACAAGAGCATGGTTGCCTCGCCCGGCCAGCGGCATCCTCCGTGACGGGCGAAGCGCTACCCATCGTACGGTATCCAGTGATTGCCGACCTTGCGATAGCTCTTCTTCACAGCCGCCCAGGCGACACGGTGCGCAATCTCCTCGCGTCGATCGGGCTCGCGCGCACCATAGGTCCGCCACGCATTGTTGAAGGCCGCACGATAGATGTCCTGCGCGTGCTCCGGCAGGGCGTGCGGGATGGGTGCGGGAAGATCATCGTTCGATGCGTACGGCAAGGCGGCTCGCCCCCCTTCGGCTATCCTGGCAGGCGCTGCAGCACAGCAAGGGCTTCCTCGATGTCTGCGGCCGTATGCTCGGCCGAGATCTGGAAGCGGATCTCCTCGTCACCCTTGGGCACGACTGGGTAGTTGAGCCCGGTTGCCAGAATGCCTTCACTGCGCAGGTGGTGCACGATGCGGGATGTGCGCTCTGTATCCCGCACCATTAGTGGGACGACGGGGTGCTCGCCCGCCAATGTCTCCAATCCGAGATCAGTCAGACCGCGCCTGAAACGCTCCGTCATGGCACGCAGGTGCGCCAGGAGCGCGCGACCGCCAGGCGCATCGACGACATCAACGGCTGCAAGTGCCGCCGCGGCCTCCGCGGGGGTAATCGGGTTCGAATAGATATAGAATGGCGACGTCTCGCGCAGGAAGCGCACGAGCGTTTCCCCGGCCACGACATAGCCGCCGTTTACGCCGAATGCTTTGCCGAGCGTCGCCACAAGCAGATCGGCAGCGCCGGCGCGGGTTACCTCCTCGGTACCACGACCTGTCGCGCCCAGCGCACCGACACCATGTGAATCGTCGACCATCAGCAGAACATTCTCGGCAAAAGCTGGGTCGAACTTGTCGACCAGAGCCCGCACCCGCGCCAACGGCGCATGGTCGCCGCGCATGCTGAAGACGCCATCGGTAACGACGATCGCCCGGGAGCACGTCCGCGCCGCCTCGGCAAGATGGGATTCGAGCTCCGCCATATCGAGATGGCGATAGATGCGCTTCTCGTGCGGGCGCCCCAGCGCAATGGCATTGATGATGCAGTTGTGGTTGAGCTCGTCGGAGATGATGGCCGTCCGCTCCGTCGTAAGTGGAGGCAATATGCCCATGACGGCTGCGTAGGCGGAGCTGAAAAGCATCGCGGCGGGGCGGTTGTGGAAAGCGGCAAGCCTGCGCTCCAGTGCGATGTGCGGCTCCCAGGTGCCGCTGATGAACCGAACAGCCCCCGGCCCCGTTCCATACCGCCCGACAGCCTCCTCTTCGGCCGCCTTAACCTTCGCGCTCAGGGCCAGACCCAAATAGCTGTTGGAGTTCATGCGCAGGAAAGGACGATCGCCGTGCCCCTTGAGCAGATAGCGCGGACCTTTCCCGTCTGAGGCCGGGACGACGCCTGCGATCACGCTCTCCTCGCCCTTTAGCCGCCCTGAGCGCTGAAGCTCCTTCAAGCGCTCGATGAGAACCGTCTCCAGCCTCAGTGTTGGCATATCGCGACCCCAGTAGCTCCTCGCTTGGACGGTGCCGCCAATGGCGCCCGCTCAACGAACCTGCGCAAGCATATGCGTCGTCATCGCCGCCAGATCGAATTCCGGCGACCAGCCCCAATCGCTCCGCGCCGCACTGTCGTCGAGCGAGCGTGGCCAGCTCTCCGCAATGGCCTGCCGCACCGGATCAATGCGATAGTCGATGGCGAACGCCGGAATGTGCTTTCTGATCTCGTCGGCGATCTCGGCCGGCGTCACGCTCATCGCCGTCACATTGTAGGCGTTGCGGAAGCGCAGGCGGGCGCCATCAGCTTCCATAAGCTCGATCATGCCGCGGATCGCGTCCGGCATGTACATCATGTCGAGACGCGTCCCGGCAGCCAGAAAGCAGGTATAGTGCCGGTAGCGGACGGCCTGATAAAAGATCTCGACGGCATAATCGGTGGTCCCGCCGCCGGGCGGCGCCATATGCGAGATCAGGCCCGGCAACCTCAGCCCGCGCGTGTCCACATTGAACCTTGTGGCATAGTAGTCGCAGAGGAGCTCGCCCGCGACCTTGCTGATGCCGTAGATCGTGGTGGGGCGCTGGATTGTGACCTGCGGTGTGCGCGTCTGCGGCGTCGTGGGACCGAAGGCCCCGATCGAGCTCGGGAAGAACACGCGGCAGCGATATTGCCGGGCGACCTCGAGCACATTGTACAGGCTGCCCATGTTGAGGCTCCACGCTGCCTGGGGCTTGGCCTCAGCCGTTGCCGAAAGCATGGCGGCCAGATGATAGATGGTGCCGGCATCATAGCGGCGAACCAGCTCGGCCAGCTGCCGGAGGTCCGTGCAGTCCAGGTGCTCGTGAGGTCCCCGCTCGACAGGCGCCCCTGGAGGCGGCATCCGCACGTCCGATGCGATGACCGTTTCATCACCGTAGCGCTCTCGCAGCGCCGGCACGAGTTCAGACCCGATCTGGCCCAGCGCTCCCGTCACAAGAATTGGCTTTGCTCTGCCCGGTGCCGCTGGCATTGCTGCCTCCAAAACCTGACCTTCGCCAACCCAGGCATGCTCGAATGGCCGACCACGCGGGGCATTGATGGAAGTCAACCAGCCGCCAACCCAGAGCCTTATGCTGCGCTTCGACTTGACCGGGCTCAGAGGTAATGGCGCTCGTCGGCTTCATCGTGAACCCTATTGCCGGGATGGGGGGACGCGTCGGCCTCAAAGGCACCGACGACGTCGAGGCAGAAGCGCGCCGGCGCGGAGCCGAGCCCAGTGCTCACGCCCGCGCAAGGGCGATGCTGCAAGCTCTGCAGCACGACCTGCTGCGCGAGGTCGATCCGCCTGACCTCAGATGGCTCACCTGCAGTGGCGAGATGGGTGCCAGTGTTCTGGCCGAGGCAGGCTTCGTGCCAACGCGCGTGCTGGCCCTTCCCCTGCCCGGGCAGCCTTCAAGTGCGCGCGACACCAGGGCAGCCGCTGCCGAGTTCCTGGCTGCAGGCGTCGACCTCATACTCTTCTGCGGTGGCGACGGCACGGCCCGCGACATCGCTAGCGTCGTCGCCGCGCGCACGCCCATCCTCGGCATCCCGGCAGGGGTCAAGATGCATTCCGGCGTGTTCGGCGTCTCGCCGGCGCGCACTGCCGACATTCTCTTGCGCTTCCTTAAGGGCGAGCTGCGCCCGGTCGAGGCCGAGATCCTTGATCTCGACGAGGAGAGATACCGCTCCGGAGAATGGATCATTCGCCTGCATCAGACCGTGCTGACGCCCTACGAACCAAGCTTCACACAGCTCGCCAAGCAGCTCATCATCGAGACGCCCGAAGCTGATGCAAAGGCCGAGATCGCACGTTACGTCGCTGAGATCATGCGAAGCAAGAGCGACACGCTGTTCATCCTCGGCCCCGGCACCACTCTGCAAGCCGTGGCGGAAGAGATGGGTGCTCAGAAAACGTTGCTTGGCATCGATGCCATTCTGGCCGGCGCGCTTGTCGGCCGCGATCTCAGTGAAGAGGACATTATCGCTCTGCTCGCGCGCCATCCGCGGTGCAAACTCGTGCTCAGCCCCATTGGCGCGCAAGGGTTTGTGCTCGGCCGTGGCAACCTGCAACTGAGCCCCGCGGCGCTACGACGGATCGGCACCCGCAACATCATCGTGCTGGCGACGCCAGCCAAGCTCGCGCGCACGCCGGTGCTGCGCTTCGATACTGGCGATCCGAGCCTTGACCTGGAGCTTGCAGACCGCGGCTATCTTCCGGTCGTCGTCGGCTACCGGCGGCAGCGATTAGCCAAAATCGTGGTGTGATGACATGAAAATTCTCAGAAGGCTCGCGCAATGACCTTCGTTCCGCATTCCGAGGCCGAACGCCGCCAGATGCTTGATGCTGTCGGCATCGAGGATCTTGAGGAGCTCTTTGCTGATGTGCCCGCGCGCGTACGCTTCCCGCAGTTGGATCTGCCCCCGCCCATCTCGCAGCACGAGCTTGCGGTCGAGATGCGCGCGCTTGCGGCGCGCAATATCGACACCCAAGACCGGCCCTCGTTCCTCGGCGGCGGCACCTATCGTCACTATCGCCCCGCGACCGTCGATCATGTCCTCCAGCGCGGCGAGTTCGCCACCTCCTACACGCCCTATCAGGCCGAGATCAGCCAGGGCATGCTCCAGGCCATGTTCGAGTACCAGACCATGGTCTGCCGGCTCACGGGCATGGAGGTGAGCAACGCCAGCCATTACGACGGCGCAACGTCGCTCGCCGAGGCCATTCTGCTCGCGCTCGCTGTAAGCTCGCCGCCCCGCAGCAAGATCGTCCTCTCGCCCACCGTCCATCCCCAGTGGCGCGAGGTCGCGAAGACCTACTTGAAGGGCGCTGATGCCCGCGTGGTTGGTGACGCCGATCCGATGCAAAGCGAGGCAGACGTCGCCGCGCTTGTCGACGCGGACACCGCTGCTGTTGTTGTCCAATCGCCCAATTTCTTCGGTCAACTGGAGGATCTGCGCCAGATATCAACCGTTTGCCGCACAGCGGGCGCGTTGTTCATTGTCGCGGTCGATCCGATTGCGCTCGGTCTGTTCGAGGCGCCTGGCGCGTGCGGCGCCGATATCGTCGTCGCCGACGGTCAGAGCTTGGGGTTACCGCCGTCGTTCGGCGGGCCATCACTTGGCATTTTTGCCACCCGCAGGGACCTTGTGCGCCGCATCCCGGGACGGCTGGTCGGCCAGACGACCGACGCGCACGGGCGACGCGGCTACGTGCTGACCCTCGCCACGCGCGAGCAGCACATCCGCCGCGCGCGGGCGACAAGCAATATCTGCACGAACGCGGCCCTCAGCGCCTTGGCGGCCAGCGTCTATCTCGCCACTCTTGGCAAGCAGGGTGTGCGGCACATTGCCGAGCTCTGCTATCACAAGAGCCACTACGCCGCCGCGCAGATCGCCAAGCTGGCGAACGTCACCATTAATCCGCAGGCTCCCGGGAAACCCTTCTTCAAGGAGTTTGTCGTCGAGCTGCCGCGGCCGGTCGCAGAAGTGAACGAGGTCCTGCTCCGCGACTTTGGCGTCATCGGTGGGCTCGACCTTGGCCGGATGTTCGAGGCCCACACCTGCCGCACACTCGTCGCCGTGACCGAGACCGCCAGCAAGGCCGACATCGAGCGGCTCGTCGACGGCTTACGATCAGCCCTTACATGACTTGGTGGAAAAGCCGATGGACGTAGCACCGAAATCTGCCGCAGCCCCAGAAGCAGTGTCCGCCAGCACCGTGCCGACCCTCTACGAAATGAGCGTCGCAGGCCGCGCTGGTATGCGTTTGCCGGCGCTGGATGTGCCCGAGGCCCCTTTGCCCGACGGCCGGCTGCGTGAGGACAATGGCCTGCCTGAGCTCTCAGAGATAGATGTGGTCCGCCACTATCTACGCCTTGCTCAACGCAACTTCGGCGTCGACAGCGGCTTCTACCCGCTCGGTTCATGCACCATGAAATACAATCCAAAGATCTGCGAAGATGTTGCGCGTCTGCCGGGCTTCGCTGAAACGCATCCCTTGAGCCTCGCCGAGCACGTGCAGGGTAACCTCGCGCTGATGTATCGGACGCAGAAATGGCTGGCCGAGATTGGCGGATTCGACGGCGTCTCGCTGCAGCCGGCCGCCGGTGCCCACGGCGAGCTCACGGCGTTGCTCATGATCCGTGCCTATCACGCCGACCGCGGTGAGCATCGGCGCGATCAGATCCTCATTCCGGATTCGGCACACGGAACCAACCCTGCGTCAACAACGATGGCCGGATTTATCGCCGTCGAGATTCCGTCCGACGCACGCGGCAACATCGATATTGCCGCTCTCCGCGCCGCCTGCACCGATCGGGTGGCGGGCATAATGGTCACCAATCCGAACACGCTGGGCCTCTTCGATGAGCATCTCGAGGAGGTGGTCCGACTGGTGCACGGCTGTGGCGGTCTCGTCTACGGCGACGGTGCCAACATGAATGCGCTTGCGGGCATCCTGCGCCCCGGCGATCTCGGCATCGATCTCATGCACTACAACCTGCACAAGACGTTTGCCACGCCGCATGGCGGCGGCGGACCGGGCTCAGGTCCGGTCGCGGCGGCCCGGCACCTTGTGGACTACCTGCCCGGCCCGGTCGTAGCAACACGCGCCCCAGCGGACACGACTGAGCCTCTCTTCGTGCTGGAAACACCGCGACGATCCATAGGCGGCGTCGCCTCGTTCTACGGCAATTTTGGCCAGCTCGTGCGTGCCTATGCCTATCTGCGCCTTCTCGGCGCTCAGGGGCTCAAGGACAGCGCCATGCACGCCGTGCTGAACGCCAACTACCTGCGGGTGGCTCTGCGGAACGGCTTCCGAGTGCCGTATGACCGACCATGCCTGCATGAGTTCGTCTGCGAAGGCCGAATAGAGGGCTCGCCCGTCCGGGCGTTCGACATCGCCAAGCGCCTCATTGATTACGGCTTCCACCCGCCGACCAACTATTTTCCCTTGATTGTGCACGAAGCGCTGATGATCGAGCCCACGGAGACCGAAGCCAAGCCGATGCTTGATGCCTACATCAAGGCCATGCACGATATTGCACAAGAGGCCCGCAACTGTCCCGACCTGCTCCGCTCGGCGCCGCACGTCACCCCTGTTGGCCGTCTCGATGAAGTGAAGGCCGCACGAGAGCTCATTCTTCAAGAGGCGCCACCAGCCGCCGTGGGCGGATAGGCTCCAGGCGCATCAAATTCGGGCCAAGCGGCCCAAGACCGCCAGGGCGCCGCTCGCTCCCATGTCTGATGCTCGGCCGCGCCCCGCCGCAGGTCATAGGGCGTCATGGATGGCAGATCGCACAGATCGAGCGCGGTCGCCAAAGGCCCTGCGCGTGGCGCAGACGGCCGCGCGTAGCGGCCCGGCACGATGCTCCCGGCTGCCCGCAGCCGGTCCCCGATCGAGGTAGCAGGATGATCCGATTATCGGGGCCTGCCTACGCCTGCGCCCACGCGCTGATATCGACCTGCTCATCTGCGAGGTCTGGCTCTCGGCAATGCGCCAGCACGAAAGCACGAGCCGCATCGCGCAGGCGGACCGCGGCTGCGAAATCGGCACCGTCGGGCATGATCGGTGCGCCGATGTCGACGCTGATCTGGCCGCGCCGCGGCAGCCATTGGCCGCCGCGCAGGATGGACCGCGTGCCACGAATGGCGACAGGCACGACCGGCACCCCGGCTTGCACCGCCGCCACGAACGCCCCGAGCCGGAAGCCGAGCAGGCCCGGCATACGCACGAGCGTTCCCTCAGGGAAGGAGACGATGCGTTCGCCGGCCTTGGCCGCAAGGACGGTGGACTCCGTGTCCTCCACGCCGGCTTTCGGGTCCAGGCGATGCACGAAGAGCGTGCCAATGCGGCGCAGGAAAGGGCCGGCCACAGCCTGATGTGCAAGCTCGCCCTTGGCAACGAAGGAGAGCGGACCCGCAATGGCCGCCGACAGCACGGCGCTGTCCAGGTAGCTCGAGTGATTGGCAACCGCAATTACCCCCTTCTCCGGAACCTCGGCCTGTGCGGAAATCTCGAGCGGTGTGCCGGTAAGCCTGAACAGAGTGCGGGCCGCAGCGCCGATGACGGCATGGCGCATATGACGGCGCGGCAGCAGCACCACGAGCGGCCACGTCAGCGTGGCGATGACTCCTACGAGAAGCCACCAATAGGCCCCATAGGCCATGTCGCCGAACGTGCGCGCTGCCCTCTTGCAGCGATTGACAAGCCCACCGGCTTCCAGCCGGAGGAGCTGCCACCAAAGCGCTCGGTGCGGCTGGCCAAGCGCACCGGTCTCGTAAAGTGCCCGCGCCGCCGAGCGGCGGATCTTGCCGCTGGAGGTTTTTGGCACGGTGTGCGGCGGAGCGAGCAAGATCTCGTCCGGCTGCAGATCAAGGAGCGAGGTCGACGCTTCAGCAATCTTTCGCCGCAGTTCTGAGAGGTCATCGGGATCCGTGAGGCGGGTCTCGGCGAGAACGATAAGCCGTTCGGTCCCCGTGCGCGGGTCCGGGCTCGGGAACGCGGCGACGCAGCCGCGTCGCACGCCCGCAATGCCGCCCACGAACTCCTCAAGTTCATGCGGGTAGATGTTGCGTCCGGCGCGCTTGATCATGTCCTTCGTGCGGCCGGTGATGTACACATCCCCCTCGGCGATGTAGGCGACGTCGCCGCTCTCCAGCCACTCGCCATCAAAGAGGCTGCGTGTCTTCTCCTCGTTGCGGAAATACTCCTTTGTCGCTGACGGCCCCTTGAACTGCAGGCGCCCTTCGTGGCGCTCGGGAAGCTCGCGACCGCCCTCGTCCACGATCCTTATCTCGTGACGCGGCAGCGGCCGGCCGCAGGCGACGAACTCGATGGCCGACGTGTCGCTCGGTGCCGCCGGCTGCGCGACGCCGTCGCGAGCGAGCGCGGTCCGGCTCACGCGGTCGATGATGGGAATGCGCCCGACCGGGGGAAAGGCGAGGCCGACGGAACACTCGGCCAGTCCATAGACCGGCGCCATCGCCCCGGCCTGAAAGCCGAAACGACCGAACCGCTCGGCGAAGCGGGCAATGGTCGCCGGGCTCACAGGCTCCGCACCATTCACGACCATGCGCAAGGTGGAGAGGTCGAGCCCGGCGATGTCGTCATCACGCACGTTCTTGAGACACAGCTCGAAGGCGAAGTTGGGTGCTGCCGAGAGCGTGGCCCGGTGGCGGTGGATGGTTCGCAGCCAGCGGGCCGGGTCGGCAAGGAAGGCGAGCGGCGGCATGATCACGGTCGGCGCACCGTAATAGAGGCAGCCGAGCCAGGCACCGATCAGGCCCATATCGTGATAAAGCGGAAGCCAGCTCACGAACACATCGCTCGAGCTCGCCCCGATCGCCTCGCCCATCGCGCGGATATTGGCGAGCAGATTGGCGTGCGACAGCACGACGCCCTTGGGATCGCCGGTGCTGCCCGAGGTGTATTGAATGAGCGCCGTGGTGTCCCGGTCTGCCGGCACCGCCGAGGCCAGTGTGCCGTTGCGGCCGAGCTCGGCTGCGGTCACGACCTGCTCCAGGCTGTTCACGAGGCCTCTGAGGAGCCCACCCACCCGGCGGATCTCTTCATCGGTGACGAGAAGGCGCGCCTCGGCATTGCGCAGGATGCCCGCCTGCCGGCGCAGATGATCCTCGACCTGAGCACGCCGGAAGGGCGGGTAGATCGGGACGGGGATCGCGCCCGCAAACAGGATGCCAAAGAATGTAGAAAAGAATGCCGCGTCTGTCGGCAGCATGATCGCAACCCGGTCGCCACGGGCGATGCCCCTCATCAGCAGGCCGTGTGCGATGGCCCGGGCATTGCGATCAAGCTCGCCATAGGTAATCGCTGTATGGGCATCATCGCTGCGCCACAACAGCACATGGGGTCGCGAGGCGTGGCTCGCGACGTGTGCGGCCAGCATCTCGATAAGCGTGGTCGCTGCTGCCGGCTCAATCACCGGCGGCAGCGTCACGCGCGCCATGGCCTCCAAGGCGGCTGGAGCGATCGTTGGCGATGCCGAGAGCACGCCGTCGAGCAGATCTCTCGGGGACCTGGCATCGCCAATGAGCGTGTCAGGGAGACGAACCTTGAACTCTCGATCGATGCGCAGAAGAAGTTCTGCTCGGCCGAGACTGTCGAGGCCCACGTCCCGATCAAGATCACTGTCGAGATCAAGCCGCAGCGCACGTGCCTTGCGAGGGTAAAGCTCGACGGCAAGCTCGCGCACGATGCCGACGATGCGGGCTGAGATCGCATCCTCCCGCGCAGATGCAATGGCAGCCTGCTCCGCGGCAGAACTCATGGCGACACGCGCTCCAAATCGGCAATGCCGATCCAGACATCGCACATGGGATATCTTGAGTATCGGCACCCGCGCTGCATACGCATAGAGAACCAAATAGTGCGCTGACGTGCCGCCCCGGTTGATCAACGTCAAACATGACGACGTGCAGGAAGCCAATCTGGCTGGTTCCGTGAGCGTCCGCACGATCGCAGCAAGGCCCCGCTCGGAGCCATCGTCAGAGAACCTCGCAGTGGCAGCAGCGTGCATCTGCGCTGAACGCGAAACCGTCGACCGCGCGGGGATCCCGGCGACGGGGAAGCTCACCCAGCTTTTCGCGAGCCCCACAGCGGTCGAGCTCTGCGCGAATGACATGAGTTAGCGCGGGCGACGCCACCCAGCTCAAGCAGGGCCGCGTGCGGGCCCAGCCTTGACAAGAGTCAATGCCCGCTGCGTTGACGTGCGGCCTTTTCTGATGATGGCTTCGAACCAGCAAACCAGCTTCATTGACCACGGCACGGCTCGCACGATCCCAGGTCTGTTCCGCGAGCGGGTCGCGAGAAGCCCGGATGCCATTGCTTATCGCGAGTGGAGCCCCGCCGCGCGGCAGTGGCAGGACTACAGCTGGCGCGACATGGCGCGGCTCGTGGGGCGTTGGCAAGCAGGCCTCAGCAGAACCGGCCTGCAGAAGGGCGATCGGGTCGCCATCCAGCTGCCCAACGGAACAGACTGGGTGGCCTTCGACATCGCGGCCATGGCCGCGGGCCTGCTCACCGTGCCCATCTACTCCCACGACGGCCTGACAAACGTCGCGCACATCCTGGCCAACTCGGGCGCACGGCTCATGGTGCTGAACACCTTCGACCAGTGGGCCGCTCTTGCGCCCCTGTCCTCCGAGTTTCCGACGCTGGAACACGTGTGGGTACGCGAAGCGGGCACGGCAGGCACATCCACGGCATCTTCCAGTGTGACCGTAGGCTCGCTGGCGGATGCCCTCCCGTCCGCTGCCGAGCCGCTCCTGGAGCCCGAGTTGTCCGCCGAAGCGACGGCGACTCTCATCTATACCTCCGGCACGACCGGGCCGCCGAAGGGCGTCATGCTCTCCCACTTTGCGATCCTATGGAACTGCGAGGCGGCAACGAAGTTCATCGCGCCCCTGCCGAGCGACGTGTTCTTGTCGTTCCTGCCGCTGGCCCACGTGTTCGAGCGGACACTCGGATACTACCTGCCCATGATGGCAGGTGCGACGGTCGCGTACGCGCGCGCCATCGAGACCTTGCGCGAGGATCTTCTCACGATCCGTCCGACAGTTCTGCTGGCCGTGCCGCGCATCTACGAGCGCATCGAGGATGGGATTCGCCAGGAAATCGGCCGCAGTGCTCTCAAAGGCGCCCTGATCCGACTGACGGCGGACATCGGCTGGCAGCGCTACGAGGCGCGCCGGCATCGGGGGCCGGCGCCCGGCCTCATCCGGCGCCTCCTGTGGCCCCTCCTCGACAAATTCGTCGCGCGCCGCCTGCTCGGTGCTCTCGGAGGCAGTCTGCGGGTCGCCGTCAGCGGTGGCGCATCGCTGCCGCCCGACACCGCACGCTTCCTGGTGGGCCTTGGCCTGCCGCTGGTCGAAGGATATGGGCTCACCGAGGCTGCACCCGTCGTAACCGCGACGCGGCTCGGGGAAATCATGCCCGGCTCTGCTGGCCAGCCACTGCATGGTCTCGAGATCCGGCTAGGAGACCAGGACGAACTGCAGGTGCGCACGCCATCGGTCATGAAAGGCTATTGGAAGAATGAGACGGCGACCGCCGCCGCGATCGATAAAGACGGCTGGCTGCGAACCGGTGATGTGGCTGAAATCCGCGATGGCTGGCTGTTCATAAAGGGACGGCTCGGCGAGCGGCTCGCCCTGTCGACCGGCGAGAAGGTGATGGCGAGTGCCATCGAGGCCGCGATCCGTCGCGACCCCCTGTTTGATCAGGCTTGCGTCATCGGCGAGGGGCGACCGTGCCTCACCGCTGTCATATCCCTGAACCCAGCCCTCTGGCAGTCGGCAGCCTCCGAGCTGGGCGTCGATGTTCAGGCCCCGAACACGGCCAGTGTGGCGATCCTCGATCGGATCAACCGTTCCCTTGGCGACCTGCCCCGGCATGAGCAGGTCCGCGCCGTCCACCTGGTCGTTGAGCCATGGACGATCCCGCAGGGGCTCCTGACACCGACGCTGAAGGTCAAGCGCAAGACCGTCGAAGAGAAGTACGCCGCCGAAATCGAAGGGCTCTACGAGACACTCAGTAAAGCGCGCAAGAGCGTTGCTGCTGGTGGCGCGCTGGTCCCGCAGGGTTCCTCGGAGGGTGCGCACTGACTTGATGCGGCGGAACCTTAGGCGTTTGCGAAAGGGCTAAGTGACAGGAGCCAGTAACGCGCCGTGCTTTGATCGAGATCAACGCAACTGACGCGCTGAGGAGGTCAGATTTGTTTGCCGCCGTGTAAGGGCAAGATTGGCGAAGCACGGCAGTGAACCGTCTACGGGCGCGGATCTGCCTACGCGAGGAACCAGTCTGCCCGTGACGCATGGCGGTGGGACCCGTGACCGTCCTATCCGAGCACCCCTGGGATATCCCTAGGCGTGCGGGCGGCGCGGGTCCTGCGCTGTCGCGCGTGCTGCCGCTGGCCACGACTGACCGGAAGCAGCATCCCATTGCTGCCCTGCCGCGAGGCACAGCACACCATGACAATCGCGCTCGTTGGCGCACCGTCGGAGCGTGCGAGAGATGCAGACTTACCCCGTCGACATCGACCCCGAGCAGCTCGTCAACTGGGTCATGGCAGAGTGCCGGGCCCAATCGCCGACCGTCAAAGCAACCGCGAGGCGGACCACCGAAATGCGGGAGATTCCGATACGGAGAGAGCTGCACCTCGGCGACCAAGAACGCGAGGAGCTCAGCGAGATCGCCACCGTCGGCATCCTCGAAATTGCGCCGTCTGAAGCACGAAAAGGCTGGCTGCTGACCGTTCTTATCGAGGATGAGGTCGGCCCGCGTGCGCCCGATGATGACGACACCCCTGAAAGCGATGAGGAAATCGACCTCAATGACTTCTACGACGAGTTCATCCGTCCTGAGCGTGGCAATGCCTACATCATTGCCGAGGTGGAGAATGCGGCTGCCAAGGCCCGCGTGACGCGCCTGCTCAATCGCATCGAAAGGGACCTGCACGGTTCGGATCGAGGTGGCAGCAAACGCTAACGGGACCGCGATCGCAACCGCCGGGAATGCGAACGGCCCAATGAGTCGCATTCACGACGCCCAGCAGGCGGCACGCCGCGACTTCCCGGATCAATGTGCCCTCGATCATTCGAGGCCGCTCGCGCATTGCAGTTTGGGAGAAAAGCCAAGCCGAAGTGCCTATCGTGAGCGCCAGATGGTTATTCGCAGCGGTCAGCCGCGACATGAAGAGTGGAAGAGCTATCACCCAACGGCGCGGACATTTGTTGGGTTGGACAGAAGGTGTGCAGCGATGCCCATGACGCTCAAGAGCCCTGCCTTTTCCGCCGGCGGCAACATCCCTAAGAAGTACACGTGCGATGGCGAGAATGTTTCGCCTCCCTTCGAGTGGTCGGGTGTCCCCGCAAAAACCCAAAGCCTTCTCCTCGTCTGCGACGATCCCGACACTGCACGTGGCGTGTTCCAGCACTGGGCCGCGTACAATATCCCTCCCACCTGGACGGGCCTGAAGGAGGGCTATGGGCCCGAAACGCTGGAGGATGGCTTCCAGCAAGCCATCAACGACTTCAACAAACCTGGCTATTACGGGCCCTGTCCGCCACGCGGCGAGAAAGCCCATTCCTATCATTTCCGACTGTCTGCTTTAAGGACCGTGCTCAATGAGGCGGGTCCTGGGGCGACGTGCGATGAGATCAAGCGGCTGGCAGCGCCTTACGAGATCACATTCATCGAACTGATCGGCTTCTATGGCAGATAGGGCGGCCGAGATCGTGGCCCGCTCGCCGCCAGCACCCTCCTTCCCTTAGCGATGATGCGCGAATGCACAGCGGCAGAATGCCCGATGCGCGCATGACAACGCCCTCGTCCGGCACGTCATCGCTGACACGTCATCGCTGACGCTCCGCCGCGCAGACGACCTCCGATGGATCTATGATCTGCGCTTGCGTTGCGGCACGATCGGCGCGCGTTGCTTGGCATACTCGCTACGCGTTGGTCGCAACTTGCCGTTCGGCCTCGTTGCCAGCAACTTCTCCGGCAGTTTCCAGGCCGGCCGTTACGGCCTCCTGCACATTCTCAAGCCAGATGATCTCAAGCGCCTGGCGCACCTCGCTCGGGATGTCTTCGTAGTCCTTGCGGTTGCGTGCCGGCAACATGACGCGCTTGATGCCGGCACGCGCCGCCGCCACCACTTTTTCCTTGATCCCGCCGACAGGCAAGACAAGGCCGCGCAGGCTGATCTCGCCGGTCATGGCCGTATCGCCACGCACGGTGCGCTCAGTCATCAACGACACGAGCGCCAGAAACATGGCTACGCCCGCGCTCGGCCCATCCTTCGGGATGGCGCCTGCTGGAACATGAACGTGGATATCGCTTTTCTCGAAGCGGGCCGGGTCAATCCCGAACTGGGCCGCGCGGTTCTTGACAATGCTGAGAGCGGCCTGCGCACTCTCGCGCATCACCTCGCCAAGCTGACCGGTCAGGATCAGCCCTCCGGTCCCTGGAATCCGGGTCGCCTCAATGAACAAGATGTCACCGCCCGCCGGCGTCCACGCGAGGCCGGTGGCCACGCCTGGCACGCTCGTCCGCATGGCGACGTCGCTCTCGAACTGGGCCGGTCCGAGAATGGCGTGCAGGTCGCCGCTATCGATACGGATCGGTCCGCTCTGCCCTTCGGCAATGCGCACTGCCGCATGGCGAAGGGCCTTGCCGATCTCCCGCTCGAGGCTCCGCACCCCGGCTTCGCGCGTGTAGTTCTGGATGATGTCGCGCAGCGCTGCATCCGTGATCTCGACCTGCTCCGGCTGCAGCCCGTTCGCCTCCAACTGACGCCGCACCAGGTAGCGGCGGGCGATCTCCAGCTTCTCGTTTGCCGTGTAGCCAGACAGGTTGATCACCTCCATGCGATCGCGCAATGGACCGGGGATGGTGTCGAGCATATTTGCCGTGGTTATGAAGACCACCCGGCTCAGATCGAATGGCACGGCGAGGTAATTGTCCCGAAACGTGTGGTTCTGCTCCGGATCCAGCACCTCAAGCAGCGCCGCACTCGGATCGCCGTGGATGCCGGCACCGAGCTTGTCGATCTCGTCGAGCATCATGACGCAGTTGCGCGCGCCGGCCTTGCGCACGGCCTGCATGATGTTGCCTGGGAGCGCACCGATGTAGGTGCGACGGTGCCCGCGGATCTCGGCCTCGTCGTGAACGCCGCCGAGGCTCACGCGGACGAATTTGCGGCCCATAGCGCGGGCGATGGACTGACCGAGCGAGGTCTTGCCCACGCCTGGCGGGCCAACGAGGCAAAGGATTGGCGCCTTGCCCTGTGGGGCCAGCTTGCGTACGGCCAGATACTCGATGATGCGCCGCTTGATCTTATCGAGACCGAAGTGGTCCGCATCGAGAATCCGCCGCGCTTCGCCGATGTCGATCGGCGCCTCTTCGGGCAAGCTCCACGGGAGCTCGATCAGCCAGTCGAGGTAGGTTCGTATCATGCCATGCTCGGCTGATGCCTCGGGCATCCGCTCGAGCCGGCGCAGCTCCTTGCGCGCGTGTTCTTCGACCTCTTTCGGCATGTGCGCTCTGGCAATCGCATCGGCGAGTCCGGCGATCTCCGCCTTGTCCTCTTCACCGAGCTGGCGTCGGATGGTCGCCAGCTGCTCGCGCAGCAGAACCTCGCGCTGTCGCTCCTCGATGGCTGCCTTGGTCTGCCGCCCGATCTCCTGCGACAGGCGCAGGACCTCGATACGCTGGGCGAGCAGCTTGGAGACCTTCTCGATGCGCGCCGTAAGGTCGATGGTCTCCAGGATCTCCTGCTTTTCCTCGGGCTTCAGGTCCATATAGGCCGTCGCAAGGTCGGCGAGCTGGTTCGCCGACGTGATCGACTGTATGGCCGCCAGCAGGTCAGGGGGGGCCTGCGGGAGGAGCTGCAAGGCCTCAATGGCCTGCCGCTGCAGATTGAGAAACCGCGCCTCGATCTCAGGGCCGTGCGCCTCCGGCTCCGGAATGAGCGCGACGCGCCCGACCAGGAATGGCCAGCCCGTGAGAAACTCCAGCACCTCGAAACGCTGCTCCCCCTGACAGACGAGGTGGTGCGTTCCGTCCGCCGCCGTCACGTAGCGGGCAAGATTGGCAACGGTGCCGACGCGATGCATGTCGGCAGGCCCCGGATCGGACACGTCCGGGTCGCGCTGCATCAGAATGCCGATCTGGCGCTGCTCCCGGACAGCCTGCTGTGCCGCAGCGACGGAGCGCGGCCGGCCAACGGTGATTGGCAGCACCAGCCCCGGAAACAGCACGGTGCTGCGGACAGGCACAATAATGAGTGCATCGGGCGGCAGCGGGGGGGCCGCTGGCGGGATCCCAGGGGCTGCTGCGCTGGCGACGTTTTCCTCAGCCACGACTGGCCTCCACCTTATCAAGCGTAATCACGAGGCACCCGTTGCTCACCGATCGTCGGGCTTGCCTGTACTCACCGGCAGGAAGTCTCAGGCGCCGTTCGAACCGGCCCTGGGGCAACTCTAGTCGGTGAATGACCGCGGTGCGCAATTCGTTTGGCAGCACGCGCGTTCCGGAGATCACGAGTTCCGCCCCCGATATCGTCGCCTCGACTTGATCGAGGTTGACGCCGGGAAGCGCGACGAGAATGAGCACGGCGCGCGCTGTTTCCAGTATGTCGACGGGTGGCTCCCAGACCGGCAGCCGGGAGAGCGAGCCCCCCGGCCTGATGACCTCCCCAAGCAAGCGCTCGGTCCGCGCCAGCATCGCGAATGCCTCGGACCACATCCAGTCCCGGAGAAAATCGCGCTCCATCGCCTCTCCTTTGCGATATATCGCCCCCGGCCGGGCTGCATAGGGCTCGAATTTACGTGGGCTTCGTCGTGTCGGCTTTGGGCCTTTCCTCCTCGACAAGCGTGCCACCGACGAGATAGCGCACCATCTCCGCAATATTCGTTGCACGATCACCGGCCCGCTCGATCGCCCGAGCCATCAGCAGCATCTGCGTGCCCGTAGAGGTATGCTCTGAATTCTCCATGATGTACGCGAGCAGCTTGCCAAAGCAGGTCGAGTACATCTCGTCGAGTTCCTTATCGCGCGCCCACACCTCCTGCGCCCGAAGATCGTCGCGGCTCGCATAGGCAGCCATCACATCTTCGACCATCGCCACCGCGAAACGGCCAAGCGCGATGAGTGACCTCACCGGCTCTTCGCCATTCGTGCGCAGCACGAGATAGCGTTCGGCCAGATCCTCGGCGTAGTCGCAAATCCTCTCGAGCTCGCTGGCAATTCTCTGGGCCGACAGCACCTCTCGCAAATCGACAGCAACCGGCTGCCGCAGCGCCAGCACGCGGATGGACAGGCGATCGATCTCGTGCTGCATCCGATCGGCATCGGGCTCGCGCTCGATGACGCGACGGGAAAGGGCGCGGTCCCCCTTCTCTATTGCGTCAAGCGCCGCCTTGAGTTGCTCGCCGGCAAGCGTGCCCATTTTCTCCACCAGTTGCCTCAGCTGGTGGAGCTGCTCATCAAGAGACCTGACAATATGATTACTCACGGCCGTTCGCCTCCGCCACGCAGTGGGCCCAGGCGGCATCCCTGCTGCCGCTGCTGATCACAGGAAGGCTAGCGAAGTGATCGGGAGCGGTGTTGACCCAGGTCAAATGACCACGGTGCCGGCGGCGATCGCCCCATCGCGACATGCGTCCCACGGCGGGGGCCGAGGGCGCCCCTTCAATCGATGCGAAGAAATGGACAGCGCTTGCGATCGTTGCGCGACCAAAGCGACATGCCGGCACGCTCGCCCACCGTCTCGATGTCGCCCACATAGTCTGGATCACGAAAATCGAGATGGCCCGGCTGCCCCAGCTCACGCAAGCGATCGAGGATGCAATCATCAACGAATCGCTCCTCGATTTGCGTGCTCAATTTTACGTGCGACTCGCCCCTGCGCCGGTGCAGCCGCACGTGGAACGTCCCCCCAGCAATGCGCTCTGCCCATAGGCGTGCGACGGCGCGCGCCTTCTCTTGGAATTCGTCGGCTGTCTTGAAACCGAAGGTGGTCTGCGCCGGCATGATGCGGGAAATGTCGTCATAGAGGCTCGCGTCATGCTCCGCGGCCGCCGAAATTTCTTCGAGAAAGGCCGCGATGTCGGCTACCCTCAACACCAGAACATTGTGAAATTCGGTCCGGGCGACCTCCCCATAGCGCGACAGAAGGCGGCGGGCCCGCCGCAGGCCCTGCCAATCATAAGCGGTCACGACGACGTTCCAATCCATGTCGCTTGGATCTCTTCCGGACCGCGACGAATGCCGGTCGTTCATGAGTTCCTCCACGGTGGAATCGCGCCCTTGCAATCCTCATCGACTACATCGTCGGCTGCGGCGACAGCTTCGGGCGGCTGCCCAGCCCCGCCACAGGGATGGGTCCCGGTCTCTTCGCACGACCGGCCCAACGCCGACCGGCCTTCCCCGAATTAATCAGCCCCTAACGGCACAGCGAGCAGGCAACGCGCCGTGTGCTCGGCCTAGCCGGCATGGGCGCGCGTCGCGGCTTCTCCAAGCCCCGGCCAATCGTCCATTGTGCCCTCGTCCAGGCCGAGCCATGCAACGGTGACAAGATCCTCCTCAGCTTGGCCAAAGGGCGCGGAGTGCTTCAGGCGTGACAGCCTTAGCGTCCTCCAGTTCAGCAGGGGGCAAGCGGGCGGCCAGCAGAGCGAACACCGCATGCGCCACCTGCTCCGGGTCGATGCCCACGTCGCGATGCACACCGTCGTGGATGCGCTCCAGGAAGGCCCTGCGGCTCCTGAGCGGCCGTCGCCGTGGATGCAGTCCTTCGTAATAAAGGCCCCGCAGAAGAGCCGGAAAGCTGCCCCCCAGATAGGTAATTTCCTCAAGGGGCAAGCTATCGCGGAGGGCATGCAATGTGGCGATCAAGGCCAAATACACCCTTTCTCGGTCCTGCCAACCCAGGCGGCCCATCAAATCGTCGATCCATTCCTCGGTCGCCGGGACCGCCGCCTCGATATCCCGTAATCCAGTCATTGCTGCATCTCACTGGCGTTGATGCGGTGCAGATCCCCTGCCAAGAGCCACCGGTGTGCTGATCCGTGTGCAGCAGCAGACGCACAGACCGGGCGCAGAGCTCACAGCACACAATCCTCAAGCGTTCACATGTTCCAACATGAACCCGGTCGTGCTTTTGATTTTTGTCAACGTCAAGGAGGTCAGTCCCTGCGCGAGGCCGGCTCTCGTGTAATGGTCGACGGGAGCCACCAGGGCGCGTTGTCTCAAGAAACGGCGCCGCCACGCCATTGGAGAACTGAGCGGCAGTCGGCCAAGGGATGAAAGCCGACCATGCCTTCGGGCAGCGCTTCATGCGCGCCGATGACGAGATAGCCGCCGAACCTCAAGCGCGCAGCAACGCCCTGCATGACCCGCATCTGCAGATCAGGTTCAAAATAGGTGAGCACAAGATTGCGACAGAGTACGAGGTCGAATGGCCCTGGCGGCATTTCCAATCTGATGTCCTGTCGGATGAACGAAATGCCGTGGCGGTATGTCGGCTTCACGCAGAGCAGATCGCCTTGCCTCTCGAAGCCGTGAGCGATCCAGGCACTCGGCATCTCCTTCAGGCTGCCAAAGGGGTAGCATCCGGCGGAAGCGCGAGAGAGAACCGCTTCGTCGACATCGGTCCCAAGCAGCGAAAGGGCTACTGCGGGGTGCTTCTCGGCAAGTGTCAGATCCCACAGGATGCGTAGCGTATAGACTTCCTCACCAGAGGCACAGCCGGCCGACCAACACGCAATGTCGCGTGTCTCCCCGGCCGCCCGTTGGGCCAGTTGTGGCAGGATGCGCTCGCCCAAAAGCCGAAACACGTTTCGGTCGCGATAGAAGCGCGAGATCGTAATGCGGCAGAAGCCATCGAGCACAGTCCACTCCTGCGGGTGGCGCTCGATATGCGCTTTGTATGCAGCGAAGTCCTCCAGACCAAGGCTCTCAATCCGGCGGCGAATGCGCTTGCAAACCTGGCTGCGGACTTTGCGGAAGCCGCGCCAGCTGAGCCTGAGCCGCGGCAGTGCCCACTGCAGGAAGGCAACGCAATCCATGCTCTTCAAACTGGCCTCACTTGCCTGGCGACAGCCGCCGTGCTGGGCGTGATCGAAACGAGCGCCGAGCCCCCTTCTTGCCGCTCGATCCGAACGTCAGCAATACCGAACTGACCGATGACCCAAGCGTTGGTCTCGAGATGCCGCGTCACGCGTTCGCTGGTGAAAGACGATGGTGCGCAGGCCAGTGAAAGCGGCAAGAGAACCTGATCTGCCAGATGCAGATCAAGCGCCGCACCGCTTCTCAAATGTCCGAGCAGTGCGCCAGCCGCCTCGTCGGCGACGGTCTCCGCGCTCTTCCCTCGGGCCCCAAAGGCGTTGAATCCGGCGCTGACGTGCTCGTACGCGGCGGTAAGGAATAGGCCCGCGCCGGGGCTTGCAGCACTGACGCACTCCGCGCGTATATCGACGGCCGCAGCAGACGTCGAGAGGTGCTCCGTTGCTCGTGCGGCCATGCGTTGCGCGATATGCGATGGCAGGTTGGCTGCGATGGCACGGCCTGAAACAGAACGGAGCGCCCCCCGCGAGATGATTTCGAGCGGCCTGAGGTGCGTGCTGGCCTGCTTCCCGAGCCCCGACACACCTCCAATAATCTCACCTTGTCCCACGGGAAGGAATCCGAACTGGGTGAGCTCTACCTGCAGCGATATGCCCATGCGTGCCAGAAGCGGGCACCAGACATGGGCGATATAGTCGTAGGGGGGGCTCGAGGGGACGTGCGTTCCACCGCGGATGCAAAAGCGAGATGGCCCGCCTGCAAAGACGGCTGCGACCGCAACCGTCTGCAGGACAAGCGTCGTTGCGCCGGCGCTCCCCCCTTCGCGCGCCGCGGCGACATCGAAGCGGTAGTTGCCGGGCTGTGGTGGCGCCGTCGGGCGAAACGAAAGAGTTTCTGATGACAGCGTCGCACCCGAGACCTCTGCTTGGCAAAGCTCGGCCGCTGAGAGCACCGCTGTCAGATGCTGGGCCGCCAAGCCCGGCTTGGGGCGACGGGCGCGGAGACTCTCGATCCTGAGGGGCCGTCCAGTAATTGCGGACAGCGTCAGGGCTGTACGGAGAATCTGCCCTCCGCCTTCGCCGTACGACCCATCGATGATGACGCTCTCGCCCATAGGCCTAGGGTGCTCCTCTCCTACTCCAGCGCGCCAGGGCGGTGCGAAGACAACGCCCGCCGTCCGCTCAATGCTGTCAAGCCCCACTGAATTCAGGCCGCTCGTGGGCAGGTTGGATTAGGTGGTAGAGCTTCCGGATTGATATCGATCAAAGGATGGACCGGTCAGGCCATGCATGTTGGCTAACGCGCAGCCATCTTGCGTGGAGTAGCCGTCATGCAGACATTCGTCATGCTTACGCGACTGGCGCCCGATGCGGTCAAATCCCCCAAAGGGCTAGAGGACCTCGAACGCAAGGCCGTCGAGGCGGTGAAGGCAAAGTGCCCCAAGGTCACTTGGAAGGGCAGCTACGCCGTGATGGGCCCCTATGATTATATCGATATCTTCGAGGCCCCAGACCTCGCCACGGCGGCTCAGGTATCGGCGCTGATCCGCACATTCGGGCACGCCCATACCGAAATCTGGGGCGCCATGGAATGGGCTCGGTTCAAGGAAGTCGTGCGCGCCCTTGGCTAACGGGCCGCCAGCCCCACCACGAGAAGGAAAGACTCAATGAAGACGCGTGACTTGCACCGCGCTGAGCCGCGGCACGACCTGATGAAATCTCACAACATCCGGGAGGAGGTGCACGACCCTTACCAGACCCGCAAGAAGTTTCGCGAGCCCTCTGTCTGCGGCCAATGTGATGCCGTCTATCATAAGGGGAGATGGCAGTGGATGGAGGAGCGCCCGCCGGGTGCCTTCGAGGACCTTTGCCCGGCCTGTCATCGCATAAAGGACAAGTTCCCCGCCGGAGAGATCATATTGAGCGGCGCATTCTTGGCGGCGCACCGGGAGGAGATCCTGAGGCTGGTGCGCAACGAAGCGGAGGCCGAGAACGCCGAGCATCCTCTTCACCGGATCATGGGGATCGAGGAGCGGCCCGTGCAGGCCATCGTGACGACGACCGACATTCATTTACCGCGCCGCATCGGGCACGCGCTGGAGCACGCCTACAAAGGGCAGTTGGAAATTCATTTTGATGAGGACGGCCACTTCGCGCGGGCGAAGTGGCATCGCGACGTCTAGAACGCCCGAGTGCCCCCCGATCAGGAGCCGCTTCGATGGCCATCTGGCGATTGTCCCCTATTGATCTCTCGGACCCGAACTGGGAGGCGAGTTCCCACCGTGCCGCTGCCATCGTGCGCGCACCGGACGAGAAGACGGCGCGCGAGGTGGCCCAGTCTGCTTTCGGCGTGCAGATGAGGTTCAGGCCAAATCTGAGGCTCATTGCGCCGTGGAAGCGCGCCGAGCTTGTGCAGGCCGAGCATATTGAGGATCCCCGGTACGATCCTGATGGTCCGAGCGGCGTACTGGTGCCAACTTTCGAGGCGGACCTCGCCGCTCAACCAAAGATGGCGCCCCCCGTCGCGCGCGAAAGGGCAACGCGGGCAGATCTGCAAGCGGCGTCTCCACAGCGGGCTGCACGAACGAAGGACGACCTTCAACTCCTGGCCGAGGTGAGGGCGACGCTCCGCAGCGAGCCGAGCGTGGGCGCCTCGTTCCATCCGAGCGAGCTCGAGATCGAGAGCGAGGGCATGCTCGTGCTGGGCGGCGAAGTCGATAGCGTGAAGGCCAAGAAGCTGGCGCTTGAACGTGTCGCGGCGCTGCCCGGTATCGCCGCCATCGTCGACCGCCTGCACGTCAAGCCCGCGACACGCATGACCGATAAGGAGATCCGCGCTCATTTGCGTGACGCGCTGGCGGAGGAAACCAGCTTCAGGCATCTGGAGATCCGCGAGCTTCAGGACGGTGGATACGCGCTCGTACGAGGGGCGCCTGAGGTCAACCGCGGTCACATCGACTTCGAGGTCAAGGACGGCGTGGTCACGCTGGACGGTCAGGTGCCGGGCCTCACAAGCAAGCGGCTCGCGGGCCTCATCGCATGGTGGGTGCCGGGCGTACGCGATGTCGTCAACGGCATGGCTGTCGAGCCTCCCGAGGACGATGGGCCAGACATGATCGCCGAGGCCGTCCGCGTGGTCCTCGAGAAGGACCCATTTGTCGATGCTGGTCAGGTCCGGGTCGGCGTACGTAACACGGTCGTGCGCCTGACGGGGGTTGTGCCTTCCACGGTCGAGAGAGAAGCGGCTGAGCGAGATGCCTGGTGCGTATTCGGCGTTGACAACGTCATCAATGAGATCGAGGTCAGGCCCTGAGCCATGCCCGAGCTGCCCGATGTCGAGATCTTCAGACGGAGGCTCGATAAGGCAGCCGCCGGCCGCCGGATCACCGAGGCGAAGGTCCGCGATCCGCGGCTGCTCGAGGGCATTTCGGCGCGAGAGCTCGAGCGGCGTCTTCTGGGCCGGCGCATCGAGGCGACACAAAGACACGGCAAGTACCTGATCGCCAAGCTCGAGGATGGCGACGCCCTGGTTTTGCACTTCGGTATGACCGGCACGATCGAAACCTCAGCGGAGGGCGCGACGACACCGCTGTACGAGGTACTGCATATCGGCCTCGAAAAGGGTGGCTGGGCCTCCGTGACTTCACGGCGCAAGCTCGGGCACATCTGGATGACCGGGAGCATTTCAGCCTTTCTGAAGGATCACGAGCAGGGCCCTGATGCGCTCGCAAAGGCGCTCAACATAAAGGCTTTCGCCGCGGCGCTCGGGAGCAAGCGATCGACCCTGAAGGCGGCCTTGATGGACCAAGCGCGCATCGCCGGCATCGGCAACATCTATTCGGATGAGATCCTGTTCCAGACGGGGCTACATCCCCTCACGCTGGTTGGCGATCTCGACCCCGACCAGCTTGCAGAGCTCTACCGGACGACCAAACGGGTGCTACGCCAAGCGATCGCGCGCGGGGTGATGGCAGAGGGGCCTGCGAGCGCCTTTCCCGACGACTGGCTGAGCGGCCATCGTGAGCGGGGGGGCCGCTGTCCGCGCTGCCGTACGCCGCTAGAGACCTTCAAGAGCGGGGGCCGCACCGCCTACTTCTGCCCGCGATGCCAGCCCCGCCGTGCGGCCCGCCATTGAGCGTCGATCGCTCAGCTGAGTACCGTCGGCGGCGGATCGGGCGCTGGACAAGCCGACCCTGCGCGAAGCCGGCAAGGGAGACGCATGATGCGCCGCGCGCATCGGCGTGCTGTCATCAGCCACCGCACCTGTTCGTCATCTGGGATCGTTCACGGCAAGGCCGAAAACACCTTCCGACAGCCCCTCGAACTGTGCTTCCCGCCTGTGGCTGACCGATGCTCACGTCGCCCAGGCTCTTCATTCCTCTTTGAAGCCATAGGCGGGGATTCCCTGCTCGTTCTCATAGTATTTGAACGGCAGGAACTTCCCGGACATGGAGATCTTGACCCGATCGCCCTTTTCGTTGGGCAGGCGCTCGATCTGCATGTCGAAGTCGATGGCCGACATGATGCCGTCGCCAAACTCCTCCTCGATAAGTGCCTTCCACGCCGGGCCATTCACGAGCACCAGCTCGTAGAAGCGGTAAATCAGCGGATCGGTGGGTGGCATGGGCGTGCCGGTACCGCGCATAGGTACCTCGCTGAGCATCTTCTCCTCGTTGACCGAGAGCCCGAACAGCGCGGCAGCTTTCCTCGCGAGTGGCTTTACGAGCTTGTGCTGGCCGAGCAGAGCGCCGACGACAAGCACCGGGCTCATGCCGCCGATCTCCTTGCAGATCGTGGCCCAGGTCAGGCCCTTCTCGCGCTTGATATCCAGGATCTTCTCGGTCAGCTGCTCGCGCGTCATGGATCTACCTCCAATTTCAGGGTTGGTGCAGGCGAATGAGAGTGCAGTGGGAGGTCAATTGGGGCTTCCCGTCAGTGATCGCGTCGACGGCAACGAGTGTCTCGCCCTTGTGGTGCCCAACCGAGAAGTCGCCGTTCGGCGCAGCTCCACTTCGCTGAGACAGGCAAAGCCGGAGATCACAGCGCCGTCGGGCCCGATGGTCACCGTCAAATCGGGCATGATCACCGTCGCCGCCCAGCAACCAGGCGTCAGCTCAACTGCGGAAATCCGTCCTCGATCGGCATGCTTGGATCGCGTGACCATTCGTTCCAGGAACCAAAGTAGAGCTTCACGTCGGCGAAACCAGCCTCCTTCAAAGCGACGAACGTGTTCGATGCGCGTGCCCCTTTGAAGCAGTAGAGGACGACGGGCGTATCAGGTGAGATGCCGACAGATGCACATTCGGCAAGAATCTCCGAAGGCGCCTTCATCATCGGTCCGGCACCCGTCGGCTTCATCATGCGATACCACTCGATCCACCGCGCACCAGGGATCCGGCCCTTGCGCGGACAAAAGTCCTTGCCATAGGGCGATGAGCTGTCGGCAATCCACTCGTCGACATCGCGAACATCGAGCAAGACGGCGCTGCCGCTCCTGACGACATCCAAGACGGCATCCTTGTCCGCCATGATGGATTGTGCGCCGTCGTCGATCGGAAAGCTCTTGTGCACGGGCATCGACGGCTCGGTCGTGACCGCGCCGCCCGCGGCCTGCCATGCCTCATAGCCCCCGTGGAGGATGGCGACTTTGGGATAGCCGAGGTAGGACAGCAGAAAATAGCCGCGGCACGATTGGCCGAAGCCCGTATTCATTGATTGCTCGTAGACAACGGCGGTCTCAGTACCTGAGAGGCCGGCAGCACCGAATGTCGCCGCGAATTTCGACTTCAGCTCGCTGATCCCCTCGGGTGAGGACGTGGCAAGGTATGTGAAGATGTCATGGATGTTCACGGCGCCCGGCAGGTGGCCAGCGGCAAAGGCGTCAGGATTGCGCGTGTCGATCAGAACGACCGGCTCGCTTGCCATGAGCGATTTCAGCTCTTCCGGTGACAACAGCACTCTACCCATCTGCATCTCCCAGGTTCAGAGGCACTCGATGAAAAGCCTCTCCCGGATGTCCCTCCCAGGAACGGTTGTCACGCCTGCATGTCGGCGAGCATCTTCTTGAGTTGCTTGGTGGCCGGCGTCACAATGGCGACGAAATAGGCTTCGCGCAGGCGGCGCTGAGCGGCGCCCTTGGCAACGTATCCGCGCGCGCCCTGATGCAACATGGCGAAGTGCGCGGCGGCGACGCTGGCCTCTCCTGCAGCAAGACGGGCCTCGACAACGCGCCGGAAGTAGTCGTTGTCCGTCGAGAATGGCGTCTCACAGAGGATTTGGACCGTTGCTTCGAGGCCGGCGAGCTCAGCCTCGAAATCCTCAGGCTGCTTGTCGAGGTAGCAATTCACATGCGTGAGCGAGGCTCGCGCCTGATGCATCAGCCTGATGCACCCCCTGATGATCCCGAATGCCATGCCGGCCTGCAGCAGGATGAACCCCGATCTAATCCTTGGCAGGTAGCTGTCGATTGGATCCGCCAGCACCATGTCGTCACCGATAAACGCGTCCCGAAACTGCACCGAAAAAGTGCGTGTGCCGTCCAGAGCCGCGAACGCATCGTTCTGCGCGATCTTCACGCCCGGACCCGAGCAGCCGACAAGGGCCATGACGCGCTTGTGCGGCGCGTCTTCGAGTTCGAACATCGCCCCGAAGAGGTGGTCAGGTCCGAGATTGGACACCCAGGGCAGCACGCCCTTCACGACGTAGCCGCCATCGACGCGGCGCGCCTTCAGACGCATCCGCTCGATGCCGAAAATCGTCTTCATCGGATTGGATAGGCCGGTACCGCCAAGCACTGTGCCGGCGGCGACTTTGGCGCCGAGCCGCTGCTTGAGACCTTCGTTTGCGGATGTGAAGACATACCAGGCAAGAGCGTCCTGGCACCACATGCAGAAGGCAGTGGAAAGGCAGTGCTCGCCTGCGATGCTCATGGCCTGGATGGCGTTCCACAAGTCGGGCACCCCCGCGGCGATGCCCGGCACATGGAGGCCGTAGGCACCCACGGCCCCAAGCGAGCGCATGATTGCCTCGGGATAGACCCCATTGGCGTCGATCTCATGGACGAGAGGGACCAGATCACGCTCGACGATATGCCTGACTGCGTCGAGGACGGCATCCGGCACTGGCGCCATGGCAGATCCCGGTGAGACAGGCGCGGGCTCGATGACGACATCTGACATGCTCCAGCTCCTATGGTGCGCATTCAACTTTCGGCGGTCCGCATGCGAGCTGGCGCCGGCCGCGCACAATGGCTCGCACGGACTAAGTCTTGTTGCAGATCCGCAGAAGCGATCGCCGATCAGGCCGCCTTCACAGCCAGATTGACGGGGCGAATGAACGTGTTTGCAACCGGCGACCACTTCGTTACGTGCGCGATGAGCGCATCAATCTCTTGCTTCGCCACCCCCTCGCACTCCATCTCGACGCCGATACGGACATCGGTGAAGCCGACCGGCTTCTCGCCCAAGTCACCCGTGCCCCACACAGCAGTGATGTTGAGGTCGCCCTCGAGCCTCAGCTCGAGCTTTTTGACCTTCCAGCCACGGTGGACGGCGTTTGCGTGCAAGCCCACGGCGAGACAAGAGCCAAGTGCAGCGAGCGACGCCTCCGAGGGATTGGGAGCCGTATCGTCGCCAAGCAGGCCCGGCGGCTCGTCGACGATGTACGGTGGCAGGTTGCGGATGTAGTTGAGGTGGCGGAAGCGCCCTTCTGCCACTGTATGGCACTTGAGCGTCTTCACAGACTTGGGATTGGCCTTGCCGGATTCGATCAGTTTCTGCAGGCCCTCACGGTCAATGGGTGCGAGACCGTCGGCTTCAGGCGCGAGGCACCCGGTCAGGACGACGGCGGGAGATGATGTTGACATGCTTTCCTCCAGTGCTGAATAGAGATTGGTCCATCGTCACTCCTGACGAATCCAGGAGAGACGCGTGATGAGCTGTTGCAGGCATGTGTCGAGCACGAACCCGATCAAGCCAATGATGAGAACGGTTGCGGCGAGCCGGTCGTATTCGAGCGTGTCGCGGGCATCGTTGATGGCGTAGCCGAGTCCCGACGTCACACCGAGGTATTCAGCCGGAACCAGCACGATCCATGCGACGCCGAGGGCCAGGCGGATGCCTGTCAGCGTGTCCTGCGAGATCGCGGGCAGGATGACGTAGCCGAGCATGTGATGCGGGCGTGCGCCGAGGTTGCGCGCAACCTTGAGCCACGAAGGATCAATGCGGCGCACGCCGGCGGCCGTCGCAAAGAGGATTGGCCACACAGCCGCGATCGCAATCAGGAAGATGATCGCGCCATCCCAACTCGAGAACGCCATGACCGAGATCGGCATCCACGAGAGCGGGCTTATCATGCGCAGGAACTGGAACGGGATGTTGGCGACCTCACGCACGACGGGTGCGCGCCCGATCAGGATCCCGATGGGCACGCCCAAGGCGATCGCCCAGAGCAATCCGAGACCAACGCGCCACAGGCTTGGCCCCGTCATTGTGGCCACCTCGCCGCGCGCGAGCATGTCGGCGAGGCGCGCCAGCGTCGGACCCGGCGCGAAATTCGCGAAGGCTGCCGTGCGCGGGTTATTGGCCACCATCACACCGCCGAGCCACCAAAGCAGAAGGAGTGCGGCGACCCCTACGAGCGCAAGGCCCACGGCGCGCAGCGGCGGCGAGAGCAGGCGGACGCCGCGGCCCCTCTCAGCCTCTCCATGCGCGGCCGGTGCGGGCACAGTTGCCAGTTCCATTGTCACAGGGCGACAATCTCCTCGCGCGTGAACGGATCGCCCGTCTTGGGCACGCTCGGATCCTTCGCCCACTGCGGATGCTTGCCGAGGGCTGTCTTCACGAACGTGTACTCGACGAGATCCTTGGCGACGAACTTCGGGTCGAGGCCCTTGAGGAATGCCGTATCGCCAGCGACGAGCGTCTTCGTCATCGCATCGGCAATGAACTCGGTCGCCGTCGGATAGGGCCAGGGATTGAAATCGATGCGCCCGTTGCCCCAGTTCTTGTGCTTGATCGCGCCGGTAGGACCATAGGTGGCGAGGTCATACTTCGTCATCGCGCGCTCGACGACCTCGGCGGGGACCGGCAGATAGCCTCCGCCATCCTTCGAGAGGATCTTTGCCACTTCCAGCTTGTTCTCCGAGGCATAGATCGCGCCGCGGACCACAGCGTTGACGACCTTCTGTGTCCATTCCGGCTTCGCCTTGGTCACCTCCTCGTTCATGCACACGACGCAGCACGGGTGGTTTCGCCAGATATCGCCGGTGAAGCGCAGCATGGTGGCGCCAGCGCGGATCTCACCAAGGGCGTTGAACGGTTCGGCGACGATGTAGGCGTCGATCTTTCGGGCCGCGAGCGCAGGCGGCATCTCGGGCGGCGGCAGGACCTGAAGGTTCACTTCCTTCTCGCCGACCTTTTCATTCTCTCCCTTGATCACGGGCGTGAGGCCGGCGTTGCGAAGCGCCATCTGCAGAACGATGTTGTGCATCGAGTACCAGAAGGGCACGGCAATTTGCTTGCCGCCGAGGTCGGCGAAGCTCTTGACGCCAGCGTGAGAGCCGACGACGACGCCCGAGCCATTTGTGTGCGCCCAAGCCACGATCTTGACTGGAAAGTTGTTATTATAGCGCATCCAGACGGGGATGGGCTTCAGGAGGTGAAGCAGGTTGAAGCGTCCAGCCGCAAAACCTTCGACAAGCGGCGCCCAGCCGCGCATCAGCGTTGGCTTCTCGGCCTCAAGACCCTCGTCTTTGAAGTAGCCCTTGGCGTGCGCGACGAGGAGTGCCGTCGCATCGGTGATCGGCAGATAGCCGATCTTGACGACGTCATCCGCCGCCCGCGCCGCGGAGGGAAATCCGCCGAGCGTCGCATTGAACGCCGCGAGAAGCCCGCCGGCGGCAAGCATGTCCAAGGTCTGGCGCCGCGTGATGCCTGGATCCCGATCTCTCCGTTTCTCGTGGAGGTGATCGGCTGTCGGGTACCCGTCGCAGCCGCATCCCAGTTTGAAGTTGCTGCTCATTGCAATCGTACCTTTCGTGTCCGCCTTCATCACCTAATCCTTGCGTGCTGGCTCGCACCCGAGATCACGAGCGCTGATGTACTGAGCTCCGCAAGCATCGGCCTCCCGCTCACCGCGTCATGCTCTGAACTGATGTTCTCGATCGGGGAGCCGGCGGCCCGCGCGTAGGCATCCATCAGCGCCTTGCGGGCCCTCTGAAGCGCATCGCCACCCTTCGCGGCGCCAGCCTCGATCTCGATGCAATCGCGTATCCGGCCCGGCTCGGACGACATGATGAAGGCGCGATCTGCCATCAGCGCCGCCTCGTTGATGTCGTGCGTGACGAGCACCATTGTGATGCCCCGGTCGCGCACGATCGCCCGCACGTCACGTTGCAGGCTGGAGCGCGTGAATGCGTCAAGGGCAGAGAAGGGCTCATCCAGCAGCAGCGCTTCGGGTTCGAGAGCAAGCGAGCGGGCGAGCGCGACGCGCTGCTGCTGTCCGCCGGAGAGGTCCTGGACGTTGCGCTCGGCGTAATCCGCGAGCTGCACGAGCTGGAGCAGCTCGGTGACGCGCTTCGGCGCCTCCGGGCGGCGGTTGTTGAACATCAGACCGAGCGCAACATTCTGCGCAACCGTCATCCAAGGAAGCAGGGACGGCTGCTGGAACATCATCACCCATTTTGGCGATGGAGCCTGAACATGGAGACCATCGATGTGAACCGTGCCCTCAGTCGGTGAGGCGAGACCCGCGATGATGTGGAGCAGGGTCGATTTTCCGCATCCCGATCGCCCGACGAGGGCGACCGTCTCTCCTGGCTCAATCAAAATCGAAATGTCCTCGAGCGCGTTCGCTCTGCCGCCGCGGTAACGATGCGTCACGGCTTCAATGGTGATATGCGCGCCGCGAAAGTTCGGCATTTCGGCAAAGTCTCCCGTGCCCTTGAGTACCCCGAAGGGTCGCCTAAGGACGTCGCCGGGTGCGCGTTCTCGAGTTTGGCGATCTCGACTGCGACCCAGCTCCCAAAAGAACCGATCAAGGCTTGGCAATGTCCCGCCTCCGGACTGCCAGAAGCGCCCTGCCTTCTTCCATGGCGCGCCGCCACGGCAGAAACAGACCGTTCTGTTTTCATGGTTAGCAGATTTTATGCCAACCTGAGGTCGCGGCCTAAGCAATTAATTTTCAGATGTATTTTTAGCGGATGATGGGATGGGGGATCGGGAGTGGTGCCCGATCGGCGGTCTTTCAGCCGGATAAGGCGGCAGAAATCGCGGCGGGTATCGGGTATGAGCTCGTGCACCGTGGCCGCGGCCGGCGCGTCGCTGTATGGTTCATCGCGCCGGCCTCGCAGAGCTGGGATCGAAGATCTATGACGACAATCACGCAAGAAGCGCCGGCGCGCTCACGCGAGGCTGAGCCGCTTGGCGACGATACGGCACGGACGCGGCTGCTGCGCGCGGCGGCCGATCTCTTCTGCCGCTATGGCATCAATGCCACCGGGGTCGATGCGGTGGTGACGGCAGCAGGAACCGCCAAGACGACGCTCTACAAGACCTTCGGCTCAAAGGAGGGGCTGGTCGAGGCCGTGCTGGAAGCCGAGGGCGCCGCCTGGCGCGACTGGTTTCTGGCGGAGATCGAGAAGCGCGCTGACGATCCGGTCGGCAAGCTCATTGGTGTCTTCGACGTTCTCGAGGCATGGTTCGCGCAGGACCACTTCTTCGGCTGTCCGTTCATCAACGTCGTCGGTGAGTTCGACAAGGAGGACGAGCGCTACAAGCGGATCGCGCTCGCACACAAGTCCATCATCATGAAGCGGCTCACCGAACTCGCCGCGGAGAGCGGTGCGGAAGCGCCCGAAGCCCTTGCCCATCAGATCGGCCTCTTGATCGACGGATCGATCGTTGCCGCCATGATCTCGGGCGATGCCAGCATCGCGCGGTTTGCGCGATCTGCCACGGCGAAGCTCCTCGCATAGGCGCATCAGCAGGCCGAAATAGTATGGACGGTTATGGTGCTGCCAGTGAGGATTGAACTCACGACCTCTCCCTTACCAAGGGAGTGCTCTACCACTGAGCTACGGCAGCAGATGGGCGCGTCACGGCGCCGGCGGCCCCTGATCTAGCCCTATTCACCCCACCCTGCAACTGACGATTTGCCCGCAATCCCTCGTGCCCGCCGGGTATTCCGCACCGCGCGAGACCGCTCACTGGCGCCGTGCGCACACCGGGTCGATCTCGCGTGCGCCACCCTTTTCGGGCATTGTCGTCTCCGCGCCGATTACGGATGGTCCGACCGCAGGCAGCACGGCGCAGCCGGACGGAGGGCGGCGGCCCCTGGTGGCTCGACCGGCTGATCCGCAAGGACGCCGGACGCAGAGCCCTGCGCGCAGCCCAGCCCTTGCGCTCCCCGCGCGAGGCTGTAGACAGTCCTTTGACGGCCGTGCTGGCAGACCGGCGCGGCCGCTCTGTTGCGTCAATCAACGATCCGCGCACACGCCAGGAACGCCCCAAGGAAAATGCCATGACCGCCCAGAGCAGCCCCGGCGCCCTCGCCGGCATCAAGGTGATCGACCTCACGCGCGTGCTGGGAGGCCCGTTCGCGACGCAGCTGCTCTCCGACCACGGCGCCGACGTCATCAAGCTCGAGCCGCCCCAGGGCGACGAGGTTCGCGACTGGGGCCCGCCCTTCCATGGCGACGACGCCTCCTACTTCATCGGCATCAACCGCAACAAGCGCTCGGTCGGCCTCGACCTTGCCAAGCCCGAGGGCCGCGAGGTGTTGCTCCGTCTGCTTGAGGGGACCGACGTGCTCATCGAGAACTTCAAGCCCGGGTCCATGGAAGCCTGGGGTATCGGCTATGACGTCCTGGCGAAGAAGTTCCCCCGCCTCATCTACTGCAAGGTCTCGGGTTTTGGCGCCGAGGGCCCGCTCGGCGGCTTTCCCGGCTATGATGCCATCGTCGGCGCCATGGCCGGCCACTACAGCGTCAATGGCAGTCCCGAGTCCGGCCCGATGCGCATCGGCCTGCCCGTTGTCGATATCTCCACCGGGCTCTACTGCGTGATCGGCATCCTGCTCGCGATGCACGAGCGCCACAGCTCCGGGAAGGGCCAGTTCATCGACGCCGCGCTCTACGACAGCGCGATGACCCTCATGCACCCGCACTTCGCCAACTACTTCCTCTCGGGCAAGGTGCCGGGCCTCACGGGCAATACGCATGGCAATCTGGCGCCCTACGGCATGTTCCCGACCAAGAGCTGCAACGTCATGATCGGCGCCGGCAACAACCGCGCCTTCAAGCGCATATGCGAGGAACTCGGCGCGCCCGAGATGGCCGATGATCCCCGCTTTGCGACCAACGGCGATCGGCTCAAGCACCGCGATGAGCTCAATCGCATCATCACCGAGCGTCTTGCCAACGTGGACGGCCAGAGCTTCGCGCTGAAGCTGCTCAAGGCCGGGCTCCCCTGCGGGCCGGTGCTCAACACGGCCGAGGTGCTGAACCATCCGCACGCCGCGGCCCGCGGCACCATCGTCGAGACCGACTGGTACAAGGGGATTGCGACACCGGTAAAGCTTTCGCGCACGCCGGCGAGCGTCAAGGCACCGCCACCGCGCTTCTCGCAGCACGCGCGTGAGGTGCTCGCCGAGCACGGCTTCGATGAGGCAGCGATCGAGCGCCTCGCGGCGGCCGGCGTGCTCGTGGAAAAGCGGCGCAGCTAATTCTCACGCGACCTCCCTTCGCCGCCATAAAGGGCATTGATTCCACAAAGAATTGCCCTCTCCCCGCCCCATTTCAGCCACTGGGATCCCCAACCCTGTGTGTTGCTGAACGCACGGCGCCGCGCGTGTGACACGACGGGCGGCGCCTCGGGCTTGCGTCTCGCACGAGCGGGAGGAGACGCCAGTAGCGGCTCAGCGCCGTGGCCGGGTCGGGGCACGACCGGGCTGCCGAACGAGGGGTGTTTGCGTATGAGCCCGCCACCGGATGCTAACGGCTCCGCCTGTCCGGAGTTCCGGCCGATTGCGGCTAGGCCCCCCGCGCTGCCGGCTCCGCCGAAGGCAAGCGGCACGCCCCTCATGCCCATGGAGGCCTTCATCTGGCCGGACGCGGATCTGCCAGCCGAGCGCACCGAAGCGGCCACAAGCCCCGCTCAAAAAGGCAACGCGCTTGCAGCGCACGCGCCGCCCGGCGAAGCGACCACGTCGCCCGATGAGGCCGCCGAGCCCGATGACGGATGGCGCCGCCAGTTCATCAGCGCCCTCAAGGATGTCGATCGCGAGCCTGCGAGACCGCCCCCGCTCCCCGGAACGCTGCCGCCGCTGCCGGACATCCATGCGCCGCGCCGGCCGCCACCGCGGAGCCTGGTCCCGAGCCGCCCCGCGGGGGTCGTCGAGCAGAAGCCCCTTGCACGCTTGCTGCGCCATCGCGTTGGCCTGTCGCTCTTGGGCCTCTCGGCCGCGGCGGGTCTGCTCTCCGCCGTCCTGCCGCATGCGACCGACGGGCCCGAGGCCGCCATCACCGCCGCCAGCGCGCCACGCGTGCTCGCCAGCACAAAGAAGGACCCGCCGCCGAGCGGCGAGGGTTTGGCGCCCGTGATGTTCAATACGCCGGTCCTGGTTCGCGAGGGCCTCGCGGCGTCACGGGTCGCACCGCCCGTCCTGCCCGTCATCGAAACCGTTCGGACCGTTCCCGTGAAGCTCGGTCGCGATCCGACCGAACGGGAGACCGCAGCGCCATCGGCTGCAGCCCCCGAGCAGCCGCCCGCCCCGGCACCCATACCTCAGCCCACACCAGCCGCCGCCCCGCCGCCCCTCGAGCGCGATGGCCTGACGGCGCTCACCGCCGAACCGCCAGCGCAACAGCAAGCCGCCGTCCCGCCGCCGCCGCTTGCGCCGCGCCAGGAGCCGGAGCCCCACCCGGCCAGAGCTGAGGCAAGCGCGCCCCGGCGGGCACCACAGCTATCCAACGCCCGCGAGCGCGCCGCGTCCAAAACGACGAAGCAGGCCAAGAAGCGGACCGCACAATCGCAGACCAAATCGGCAAACCGGATGCGGCAGGCGCACTGGGAGGTCCGACGTCATGGCTTGCGGACCCCACCGCCGCCCGAGCCGTCGACCCTGCAAAAGATCGCCAAATGGATCTGGCCTTGGTCCAAGCCTCAGAGCACAGGACATTCCCCGCGCTGAGATGCAAAACGATTGACCTTCGCAGCCGGCCATACTTCAACGGATGAGCCGCCGGCCAACGGCGCCATCTTCCGGGAGGTTACGATGTCTCTTGCCACGCTGCTCGCCGCTTTCACTGCGGCCGTCGAGAAGGGGGACGGCAACGCGCTCGCCGACTGCTTCACAGCCGATGGCGTCTACGACGACTATTTCTTCGGCCCGAGCAAGCCCGGGCGTGAAGGCGTTGTGGAAATGCTCGCCCACTTCTATGAGGGCGGGAAGGATTTCCGCTGGGACTTCTTCGATATCGTCGAGGCGGGCCCACTCGGCTATGCGAGCTACCGCTTCAGCTATACCTCGACCCTGCCCGAGGCAAAGGGCACACGCGTCGCCTTCGAGGGCATCAGCCGCTTCACGCTCGAAGGCGGCAAGATCAAGCGCTATGCCGAGGTCTTCGATCGCAGCCTCGCCCTCGCGCAACTCGACTTCGCGCCCGAGCGCCTGAAGAAGATCGCGGCGCGCTATGCCGCCCGGCTCAAGGAGACCCCGGCCATGGCGCGCCACGCGAAAGCTTAGCGCGCCCGCTCACTTCCCCGCATAGGCGACCATCTCGATCTCGACGCGGGCGCCCATCGGCAGGCCCGCGACCTGGATCGTTGAGCGCGCCGGATAGGGCTCGACCATATAGCCTGCATAGACGCCATTGACGGCCTGGAAGTCGGCGAGATCCATGAGGAAGATTGTCGTCTTCACGACATTGCCGAAGCCAAGTCCTGCGGCCTCGAGGATCGCCTTCAGGTTTTCCATGCACTGGCGCGCCTGCGCGGCGATGTCGCCCTCGACGAGCTTGCCGGTCGCCGCATCGAGCGGGATCTGGCCCGAGACGTGCACATAATCGCCTGATGCGACAGCCGCCGAATAGGGACCAATCGGCTTGCTCTTCGGTGTCGTGATCGCTCTGCGTGTCATGAAGTCAATCCCTTGGGACGATGGCGCTTCTTACCCCCTCCCCGTTGCCTTCGATGGGGAGTGGGACGGGGCGAGGGGCAGCAGCAGACGCCGACGTCAGCGACTGTAGTTGCCCCTCACCCTAAGCCTCTCCCCGCAAGAGCGGGGAGTGGGCATCGGGCTCGCATCTTCGTCACAATCAACCAAGCTGCGGCGCGATCTTCACGCACGCATCGACCAGGGCCTGCACCGAGGCGACAGATTTCTGGAACATTGCCCTCTCGGCATCGTTGAGATCGATCTCGACAACTTTCTCCACGCCGTTGGCGCCGATCACCACCGGCACGCCGACGTACATGTCCTTCACGCCATATTGCCCCGAGAGGTAGGCCGCGCACGGCAGGATGCGGCGCTTGTCCTTGAGATAGCTCTCGGCCATCTGGATCGCCGAGGAGGCCGGCGCGTAGTAGGCCGAACCGGTCTTCAGGAGCGCCACGATCTCACCACCGCCCTTGCGCGTGCGATCGACGATCGCGTCGAGCTTCTCCTGGCTGATCCAGCCCATCTTCACGAGATCCGGAAGCGGCACACCACCGACCGCCGAGTAGCGCGTCAGCGGGACCATGTCGTCGCCGTGCCCGCCGAGCACGAAGGCCGTCACGTCCTCGACCGAGACCTTCATCTCCTCGGCGAGGAAGAAGCGGAAGCGCGCCGTGTCGAGCACGCCGGCCATGCCGATCACCTTGTTCTTCGGCAGACCGCACGCCTTCTGCAGTGCCCACACCATGGCGTCGAGAGGGTTGGTAATGCAGATGACGAAGGCATTCGGGCAGTACTGCTTGATGCCCGCGCCCACCTGCTCCATCACCTTGAGGTTGATGCCGAGCAGGTCATCGCGGCTCATCCCGGGCTTCCTCGGCACGCCAGCCGTAACGATCACAACGTCGGCGCCCGCGATGTCGGCGTAGGAGCTTGTGCCCTTCATGATCGAGTCGAAGCCCTCGACCGCCCCCGACTGCATGAGATCGAGCCCCTTGCCGGCCGGGATGCCTTCGGCGATGTCGAACAGCACGACGTCGCCGAGCTCCTTGAGGCCGACGAGGTGGGCGAGCGTGCCGCCGATCATGCCGGCGCCGACGAGGGCGATCTTGGTGCGCGCCATGGTGAGGGTCTCCTTCGCGACAATCTGAAATGGAAGCGATGCGCAAGGCGCGTCGGGCTGACCGGAGCGGCGGCATCGTCGGCGTCGGCTTAGCGGGAAAGCGGCCATCCGGCAAGATTGTCCGTCGCCCTTCAGCTCTGTTGCCGGAGCATTGGGCAGCGTGAGGGCCGCGCCTTCGCGCGCCCGGAGCAGCATGAAGGCAAGAGAAGAGGGAAAAGCACCTCTTGCCCGCCGCCCGCGCCCTGCTACGCCAGCGTCTCGAACAACCGCTTCTGCAGCATCATGCGCGGCACGAGCGACGAGATGAACAGGTGCTCCTGAAGCGTATGCGCGCCATTGCCATCAACGCCGAGGCCATCGAGAGTGGGTACCTTATGGGCGGTGAAATTGCCGTCGCTGCCACCGCCGGTGGAGAGGTCGTGCAGCTCGAAGCCGATCTCGGCCGCGATCGCCTTGGCGTGCGCATAGAGGGCGGCAATCCCGGCGTTCTTCTCGAACGGCGGCCGGTTGAGCCCGCCGTCGATCGTCAGCTCGATTCCCGGATTGTGTGGTTTCAGGGACCTGATGCGCCGGTCGAACTCCTCAGCATCGGCGACGGTCAGCACACGCATGTCGACCGTCGCGGTGCAGTGCTCGGGGACGACGTTGTCTGCGGTGCCACCCTTGATCTGGCCGACATTGAACGTGACGCCCCGCTTGTAGTCCGTCCACCCATCGATCGTGACGGCCTGGCGCGCCACCTCGGTGATCGCGTTGAGGCCGTCCTGGTGCTTGCTACCAGCGTGTGCCGGCCGTCCACGGGCGCTGACGACGTAGCGAGCAGTTCCCTTGCGGCCGGTGACTACCTTGCCGCCCTCCCGGGCTGGCTCGGTCACGAGGACGTATTTCGCGCGCTCGGCTTCCTGCTCGATCAGACGGCGCGACGTGCGGCTCCCCGTTTCCTCGTCCGCGACATAAAGGAACCGGATGGGTAGGCCGTTCGGCGTCGGACCTCCGGCGATGGCGCGATAGGCGCAGAGCGCCAGGTAGGCGCCGCCCTTCATATCGTAGATGCCGGGCCCGTAGGCTTTATCGCCCTCGATGCGAAAGGGGAGGTCCTTCGCGAGCGTACCCTTGGGATGCACGGTGTCGAGATGGCAGAGCACGAGAATGCCAGGACCGTCGCCGCCCCAGGCGGAAGTAATGCGCAAGTGGTCGCCGCGGCCGTCGGTGCCGGGAATCCGCTCGACGCTGGCGCCGGCTGCCTCATACTCGGCCGCGCACTTGGCCATGATGCGGTTGACGCCCTCGACGTCCGCCGTCTGGCTCTCGATTTCGACCCACGCGCGAATACCCGAAAGGATTTCCTGCGCCGTCATCTGCATGTGCCCGATACTCCCTCAAACCAGCAGCCCCCCGCCGGTGCCGGTCTTCTTACCCCGTCATAACTGGTGCACCACTTACGTTTGCGCACGGCTGGCGGGCGCCAGCTTGGCCTGACGCCACGTCACGTAGAAGGTGGAGCCGACGATGAGCGCCGCCCCGAGCCACGTTGACCAGCCGGGCACCTCGCTGAAGAAGATGAAGCCCCACATCACCATCCAAAGCAGCCGGACGTAGTCCGCCGGCATGAGCGTGCTCGCGTCCGTCATCCGGAGCGCCTGGACGTAGCAATAGTTGCCGATCGCCGCAACGGCCCCCATCCCGAGGAGAACAAGCCAAGCATCGCCACTCGGTGCGATCCATACAGGAATGGCCGCCAGTCCAGCGATCGGCGCGATCATCAAGGGCTGATAGAAGGAAATGGTGATCGAACTGTCAAAACGCGCAAGATCCTTGGCAATCAGCAGCGAGATGGCCCACAGAAGGCTCGATCCAATCGCAGCGATGGCTGCGATCGACACCGTCTCGAAACCGGGCTTCAGTACCACGGCCGCACCAGCGAGCCCGAGCACGACTGCGCTCGCGCGGACAGCACCTACCGGTTCGCGGAAATAGAGCGCTGCGCCAACCGTGATGAAGATGGGCGTCGTGAAGCTCAGCACGCCTGCATCGGCGAGCGGCATGTTGGCAAGCGCAAAGTACCACACCCACATCGACGCCACGCCGACCGCGCCGCGCAAGGTCTGCAGCGGCAGATTGTTCGTCCGCCAAGCGATCTTGCCCGGCTGAAAGACGAATGGGGCCGTCAGCAGCAGCGTAAAGAGCGCGCGCAGGAAGACGATCTGGATCGAGGGCAGCTCGGGGCTGACGTAGCGCACACCGAGGTGGAGCAGGGATGAGTTGAACCCCGCGCACAGCATGAGCAGGACGGCGGCAACCACGATCCTCCGCTCGGCCGAGCCCACCGCCGCGGCCTCATGGCCGGTCATTGCTTCTTCGCTCCGCCCTCGCCTCCGGCGCTCTCAGAAGAGACCGAGCACGCCGAAAAACCCGACAGCCAGCGCACCGGCAAAGGCCAGCAAGAACAGCAGCCAATTCATCGCCGCGCTCCCTCCCAGGGAGAGTGCCGCGCCGGCTGTGGCGGTTTTGTCCCCGATGCGTCATCTTGATGCGCCAGGGGAAGCGTACCGCTCTGTGCCTGCTGAGCCGGCCGGCCCGCGACACCACTATGGCTGGCCCCGCGGCGCTTGGGAAGCGCCGTGCGATTGACTTGGCGGCATGGCCCCCATATAAGCCCTGCACTCATTCTGAGACAGGGGCGCACCGTACCCGGCGACCGCGCCGAGGGGCGGGGGCGCTGATTGGTGTTGCAGCGGCATCGCCGCACCGTGCGGCTGTGCCCCGGCGGTCCGGCTGCCAGGAACCAGACACGGCGGCCCGACCGCCGATGCGAGAATGGAGAACGAATCGTGAAGCGGACCTATCAGCCGAGCAAGCTCGTGCGCAAGCGTCGGCACGGCTTCCGCGCCCGCATGGCGACCGTTGGCGGCCGCAACGTCATTGCGCGGCGTCGCGCCAAGGGCCGCAAGCGTCTGTCGGCCTGAGCCGCGCCGAGCCGGCGGGCCATTCCGCCGCAGAGCACCGGACTGCGCGGCGCGGGCTGTGGCAACAGATAAGTCCACCCAGCGGCGTCCGGGATGTTCGGTGATCGGATGCAGCAGATGGCCATCGCGACACTGAAGCGGCGTGCAGAGTTTCTCCGGGTTCGTGGCGGTCGGCGGTGGTCCACCCCCGCTTTCGTCATCGAGATGCGAGCGCGTTCCGGGAGCGATCGACCCATGAGGGCCGAGATGGGGGCTCAGACCGCCGGGCAGGATCGGGAGGCCGAGCGCCGACGTGCCTCCATGCCCGACGCCCCGGCGCGCTTCGGCTTCACGGTGACGAAGAAGCTCGGGAACGCCGTCACCAGGAACCGTATTCGCCGCCGCCTCAAAGAGGTCGTGCGGCTCGTCGCACCGAGCCGGGCGCGCCCCGGCTGTGACTATGTCCTGATTGCGCGGGAGGCGGCCGCGACGCGCCCCTTCGACGCGCTCGAGCAGGATCTCGTTGCGGCGCTCGCGGCGCTTCATGCACCGGCCGCCGCCGAACCGCGCGCGCCCCACCGCGGTACGCTCGGCGGCGCCCGCACCAATTCGACGCGTAGCCGGGCCGGGCGCCCGGGCCCCGCAAGCGAAGGTTGATGACCCGATGATGCAGCACGACGACAACCAGAAGAACCTCCTGCTCGCGATCGTGCTGTCGATCGGCGTGCTGCTCTTCTGGCAGTTCTACTACGCCGGCCCCAAGATGCAGCAGGAGCGCGAGCGCCTCGCCCGCCAGCAGCAGTTGGAGCAGACGCAGCAGGCGCCCGCAGCCCCGGGCGCCCCGGGCCAGCCGGCCACAGCCGCCGACGGCGCGCCGATTGCCGCCCCTGGCACCGCACCGAGCACCGTTCCGGGCGCCGCCACCCCCGCTGGCGGCATCCACACGCGCGAGACGGCCATCAGATCCACGCCGCGCGTGACCATCGCAACGCCAAGCCTCACCGGCTCGATCTCGCTGCGCGGCGGCCGCATCGATGACCTCGTGCTCGCGAAGTACCGTGAGCAGGTCGATCCGGGCAGCCCGAATGTCATCCTGTTCTCGCCCGCGGATGCACCGCACGCGTATTTTGCGGAGCACGGCTGGGTCGCAGCCGCCGGCAGCGCCGTGAAGCTTCCGGGCCGGGATACCGTGTGGACGGCAGCATCTGAAGGACCGCTGACGCCGACCAATCCAGTGCGCCTCACCTGGGACAACGGCGAAGGCCTGACCTTCCGCCGCACGATCTCCGTGGACAACGACTACATGTTCACAGTCCGCGACGAGGTGGAGAACAAGTCACAAGCCACGCTGTCGCTCTTTCCCTATGCCCGCATCTATCGCGTCGGAACCCCCAAGCTCGAGGGGTTCTTCATCCTGCACGAGGGCCTGATCGGGGTCATCGGCGAGCAGGGGCTCCAGGAGATCAAGTATGCCGACGTCCTCAAGGAAGGCGGCAGCAAGACCATCGAGAAAGCGACAGGGGGCTGGCTCGGCATCACGGATAAGTACTGGGCTGCGGCCGTCATCCCCACCCAGAGCATCGAGTACCGCGCCAGCTTCCTCGGCATTCAGGGCAGCCCGGGCCAGCGCGAGGCCTTTCAGACGGACTACCTGGCCGCGCCGGTCACGGTCGCGCCGGGGACTACCGCCGCCACCGAGGGCCATCTCTTCGCCGGCGCCAAGCAGGTCAATATCATCGATGGCTACGGCGAGACGCTGAAGATCAAGAAGTTCGATCTCCTCGTTGACTGGGGCTGGTTCTACTTCATCACAAAGCCGCTCTTTCACCTCATTCACTGGCTTGCCGGCTGGTTTGCCAGCCTCGGCCTGAGCGCGAACTTTGGCCTCGCGATCCTCGCGACGACGGTGCTGGTGAAGGCTGTCTTCTTCCCGCTCGCCAACAAGTCCTACGAGTCCATGGCGAAGATGAAGAAACTCCAGCCGGAGATGGAGCAACTGCGCGAGCGCTACAAGGACGACCGCGCCAGGCAGCAGCAGGAGCTGATGGCGCTCTACAAGAAGGAGAAGATCAACCCGCTCGCCGGCTGCCTGCCGATCCTGCTCCAGATCCCCGTCTTCTTCGCCCTCTACAAGGTGCTGTTCGTGACCATCGACATGCGTCACGCGCCCTTCTACGGCTGGATCAAGGACCTCTCCGCGGCCGATCCGACCTCGCTGTTCAACCTGTTTGGCCTGCTGCCCTACACGGTGCCGCAGTTCCTCCACATCGGCATCTGGCCGATCATCATGGGCATCACGATGTGGATTCAGATGCAGCTCAATCCGCAGCAGCCCGACCCCATCCAGCAGCGCATATTCAACTGGATGCCGGTCTTCTTCACCTTCCTGCTTGCCTCCTTCCCGGCTGGCCTCGTGATCTACTGGGCCTGGAACAACGTTCTCTCGCTGATCCAGCAGTACGCGATCATGCGCAAGAACAACGCCGAGGTGCATCTCTGGAAGAACCTCGGCATCGAGAAGCTCCTGGCGGCCCGCCGCGCCGCCAACAAGAAGTGACCGCGCCGACCACGCCCGACGAGGCCGGTGACCGCCTCTTCAGCGGCCACTGGATCTTCCTCAAGAGCGTGCCCACGCTCGAATTCCTGCCCGAAGCCGACCGGCCCGAGGTTGCCTTTGCCGGCCGCTCGAACGTCGGCAAGTCGACGCTGATCAATGCCCTCGTCGGCCAGCACGGGCTCGCGCGGGCCTCGAACACCCCCGGCCGCACGCAGGCGCTCAACTACTTCGCGCCTGAGCGCCCCGAGCCGCCATTCTACCTCGTCGACATGCCGGGCTACGGCTACGCCAAGGCGCCGAAGGCCATGGTGGAGGCATGGACGGCGCTCGTGCGCGACTATCTACGCGGCCGCCCGACGCTCGTGCGCACCTTCCTCCTTGTCGATGCCCGTCACGGCCTGAAACCCGTCGACCGCGAGCTGATGGCGCTCCTCGACGCCGCCGCCGTCTCCTTCCAGATCGTGCTGACGAAGGCGGACAAGCTGACGCCGAAGGCCCTCGAGACCGTCATTGCTGCAACGCGGCAGGAAATTGCTAGGCATCCGGCCGCGATGCCGGAGGTGCTAGCGACCTCGGCGGAAAAAAAGCGCGGCCTCTCGGAGCTTCGCGCTGCCGTCGCCGCCGTCATTCTGCGGGCCAGGAGCTGAGCAGCTCGAATCGCGCCTCGATAGGGGCAGCATGTGCCGCGAAATGCCGCAGCGCCATTCCCCATGCCAAGCCTCGCTTCATGCGCTGGCACTGGGTAAGCACGGTGAGCGGAAAGCAGTCGCCGTCTGGACGATAGGGAGGCTGGCGTCCGGTTCGCTGACCGAATTCCGTGCAAATTGGTGCGCACCCTCGGCTGCTGCGCTAGTTTGCACCCTTGAGACCTTCCAATGTGCGGCTATAACGTGGTCGCAACGGGCGACGAATTTGTCGGATTGAGGGCGACCCGGGCCAGCGCAAGGCGTCCGGGCGAGGCTGGGAGCGGATGGGAATGAGAAACGGTCGAGGCGGCTTCAGGTGGGCGGCGCGGTCCGGCAGTTTGATGTCGGGGGTGGCGCTAGCCGGGTTCGCGACGAGCGCGCTCGCGCAGACGACGGGTCAGCCAATGCCCTGGCAGATGGGGCTCCAGGCCCCGGTCACGGAAATCGCGGACGGTATCCACTGGTTCCACGACGTTCTGGTGACCCCGATCATCATCGGGATCACGACCTTCGTGCTCGTGCTTCTAGTCTATGTGATGTACAGGTTCAGTGAGAAGCGCAACCCGACGCCTTCCCGCACCACGCACAATCAGCTGCTCGAGGTGGCTTGGACCGTCATTCCGGTCCTCATCCTGCTTGTCATCGCGGTCCCCTCGTTCAAGCTCCTTTACGCCCAGTACAACTATCCGCGGCCGGATCTCACGATCAAAGCGACCGGCAACCAATGGAACTGGACACACACCTATCCGGACCATGGCAACTTCAGCTTCACCTCGGTGATGCTCAATGATCAGGAGCGTCAGGCGCTGATCGACAAGGGCATTCCGGCACCTCGTCTTCTCGCCGTGAACAACGAGGTGTTCGTGCCGGTCAACAAGGTCGTGCACGTCCTGGTAACCGCGAGCGACGTCATCCACAACTGGACCATCCCGGCCTTCGGCTCGAAGGTCGACGCCGTTCCCGGCCGCATTACCGCGACGTGGTTCAAGGCCCGCAAGGAAGGCGTCTATTACGGCCAGTGCTCGGAGCTGTGCGGCAAGGATCATGCGTTCATGCCGATTGCCGTCCGCGTCGTCAGCGACGCCGTCTTCAACGAGTGGGTCGCCGCCGTGAAGGCGCGCGACCGCAATAAGATCCGCGAGATCCAGGAGCGCACGGCGCTCGCCCATGCCGGGGCGAAGGTCGCGGCCGCGCCGGCGCGCTAGCGTCGGCGCACAAGCGCACGGAGACGAAGTCTGGATTTGAGCGGCTGCGTTGCAGCCTCCTGCCGGTGGGACAGACGGAGCAAGGCTTAGCCCTCTCCCACTGCCGGCGCAGAGCAAGAATGCGAACGATCAAGCTGGGGTGAAGCAGAGATGGCGACCAAGGCACACGAGGCGCACGGCCACGACGATCACCACGATATGCCGTACGGCATCAGGCGCTGGCTCTTCTCCACCAACCACAAAGACATCGGGACGCTCTACCTGCTGTTCGCGATCGTGGCGGGCATCATCGGCGGCTTTCTCTCCGTCGTGATGCGGCTCGAGCTGCAAGAGCCGGGTATGCAGTGGTTCGCCGACCCGCACATGTTCAACGTGTTCGTCACCGGGCACGGCCTCATCATGGTGTTCTTCATGGTGATGCCGGCGATGATCGGCGGGTTCGGCAACTGGTTCGTGCCGCTCATGATCGGCGCGCCAGACATGGCCTTCCCGCGCATGAACAACATCTCCTTCTGGCTGCTCCCGGTGGCTTTCGCGCTGCTGATCATCTCGATGTTCGTCGAGGGCCCGGCGGGGGGCTACGGGGTCGGCGCCGGCTGGACGGTCTACGCACCGCTTTCGACCTCAGGGCATCCTGGTCCGGCCATGGATTTCGCGATCCTGTCCCTGCACATTGCCGGTGCCTCCTCGATTCTCGGCGCGATCAATTTCATCACCACCATCTTCAACATGCGCGCACCGGGCATGACGCTCCACAAGATGCCCCTGTTCGTATGGTCGGTGCTGGTCACGGCCTTCCTGCTGCTGCTGTCGCTTCCCGTGCTCGCTGGCGCGATCACTATGCTGCTGACCGACCGCAACTTCGCCACCACGTTCTTTGCTGCGTCCGGCGGCGGCGACCCGCTGCTCTACCAGCACCTCTTTTGGTTCTTCGGGCACCCCGAGGTGTACATCCTCATCCTGCCCGGCTTCGGCATGATCAGCCACATCGTCTCGACGTTCTCCCGCAAGCCGGTGTTCGGCTATCTCGGCATGGCCTATGCGATGGTGGCGATCGGCCTCGTCGGTTTCGTCGTGTGGGCGCACCACATGTACACCTCCGGCATGGGTGTTAACGCGCAGGCCTACTTCGTCTTCGCGACGATGGTCATAGCCGTGCCGACGGGCGTGAAGATCTTCTCCTGGATCGCCACCATGTGGGGCGGCTCGATCCGCTTCGCGGTGCCGATGCTGTGGGCGCTCGGCTTCATCTTTCTCTTCACGGTCGGCGGCGTCACCGGCGTGATGCTGGCCAATGCGGGCGTCGACCGCGCGCTGCACGACACCTACTACGTCGTCGCGCACTTCCACTACGTGCTCTCGCTCGGCGCTGTCTTCGCGATCTTCGCGGGCTGGTACTACTGGTTCCCGAAGATGAGCGGCTACATGTACAACGAGACCATCGCAAAGGTGCACTTCTGGCTCACCTTCATCGGTGCCAACGTGCTCTTCTTCCCGCAGCACTTCCTGGGTCTCGCTGGAATGCCGCGGCGCTATGTCGACTATCCGGACGCCTTTGCCGACTGGAACCGCATCTCGTCCTACGGCTCCTACATGACCGCCGTCGCGACGCTGATCTTCCTCTTCGGCGTGCTCCATGCCTACTTCATCATGCGCAAGAAGGCGGCGGACAATCCCTGGGGCGAGGGCGCGACCACCCTCGAGTGGACACTGCCCTCGCCGCCGGCCTTCCACAGCTACGAGACGCTGCCGCAGATCAAGGCCACTGAGCACCACTAAGTAAGGTCCAAATGCCGGATGCCGCCTGGCGCGGCATCCGGTCATGAGAGCCCGCGACCAAGATGACCGATGTCAGCACCCCAATTGTCCGCGACAGCCTCGCCGGGGCCGCTGGCGGGAGCGTGGGCGACTTCATCGCGCTCATGAAGCCGCGCGTGATGTCGCTCGTCGTCTTCACGGCGCTCGTCGGGCTCGTCGTGGCGCCGGGCGATCTCCACCCGGCGCTCGCGGTGATCGCACTTATCGCAATTGCCGTCGGGGCCGGCGCCTCGGGCGCTCTCAACATGTGGTTCGACGCCGACATCGACGCGCGCATGGCGCGCACGGCCGGCCGCCCCATTCCGCGCGGCAGCGTGACGCCTGAGGAGGCTTTCAGCTTCGGGATGGTGCTGGCGATCGGCTCGGTGCTGACGCTCGGCGTGCTCGTCAACTGGGTCGCGGGCGCGCTGCTCGCGCTCACGATTGCCTTCTACGTGGTGGTCTATACCATCTGGCTGAAGCGCCGCACGCCTCAGAATATCGTCATCGGCGGTGCGGCCGGCGCCTTCCCGCCGATGATCGGCTGGGCCGCCGTCACGGGCGGCATCAGCATCGAGAGCCTCCTGATGTTCGCGATCATCTTCATGTGGACGCCGCCGCACTTCTGGGCGCTCGCGCTCTTCCGCGCCGGCGACTACGAGCGCGCCGGCGTGCCCATGCTTCCCGTCGTTGCGGGCGAGAAGGAGACACGGCGCCAGATCCTCATCTACTCGGCCCTGCTCGTGCCGCTGGCCGTCGCGCCGGCCGCCATCGGCCTTGGTGGCGCTCTATACGCCATCGTCGCGACTGCCCTCGGCGCCGTCTTCCTCAGCCTCGCATACAGACTGTGGCGGGCGAACGAGGTGGCCGCGCGGATTCGGATCGCGAAACGACTGTTCGGATTTTCGATCCTCTATCTCTTCGCTCTGTTTGCGGTGCTCCTCATCGAGCGCCTCGCGGCAGGTTTCGTTGGCTGAGGTTAGGGAGGAGATGTGGCAGAGCATGACGACGAGGAGGCCAAGCGCCGTCAGCGGATGCGCTCGATCGCGATCGGGCTGGCGCTTGCAGCGCTGGTGGTACTGTTCTACGTCGCCACGCTGGTGCGCCTCGGCGGCAATGTGCTGAACCGGCCTCTGTGAGCGCCGGCAGAAAGTTGCAAGCTGATCGCGGCAGGCACCGCCGCATGGGAGTTGAGCAGGGCAGGCGATGAGCACGACGCACGACAGACGGCAGGACGCAGCAGCCGCCATGGCCGCGCGCAACCGGCGTGTCGCTGTCATCTGTGCCGGCGTGGGCATGAGCATGCTCGGGCTCGCCTATGCGGCCGTACCGCTCTACGATCTCTTCTGCCGGGTGACCGGCTTCGGCGGCACCACCCAGCGCGCCGAGCGCCCGTCAGTCACGACGCTGACGCGGACCATGACCGTGCGTTTCGACGCGAACGTCGGTGGCGGGCTTCCCTGGACGTTCGCGCCCGTTTCGGAGCCGCAGACGCTTCCCATCGGCGAGAACGGCCTCGCCTTCTACCGTGTCACGAACATGTCGGACCGGCCGATCGTCGGCACCGCAACCTACAACGTTACTCCTGAGCAGGCGGGGGTCTACTTCAACAAGCTCGCGTGCTTCTGTTTCACCGAGCAGCGCCTCGAGCCGGGCGAGTCCATGGAAATGCCGGTCAGCTATTTCGTCGACCCTGAGATCGTCAAAGACATGGATGCCTCGCGGCTGTCCACGATCACACTGTCGTACACCTTTTTCGAGGTGAAGAAGCCAGCAGCCGCGGCGGCGGCAACGGGCAACGCGAAGGGCGCTCCGGCCAAGCCGGGCCAAGGAACGTAAAGGCACAGTCGCCGCACCGGGCGCGCACACCAGACAGGACGAGACGGGGACAAGGGAGCACTAAGGAATGGCCGACGCACACGCCAAGCATCACGACTATCACCTGCTCAACCCGAGTCCCTGGCCTATCGTCGGCTCGGCATCGGCCTTCCTGCTCGCCGTCGGCTTCATCGTCTGGATGAAGTCCATGGGCGGCGGCCCCGGCGTGTTCGGCCTCCGGGGCTCGTGGCTCTTTGGCATCGGCATCATGGGCGTCATCTACACCATGTTCATGTGGTGGCGGGATGTGATCAGGGAGGCCCATTCCGGTGACCATACGCCGGTCGTGCAGCTCCATCTGCGCTACGGCATGATCATGTTCATCGCCTCGGAGGTGATGTTCTTCGTCGCCTGGTTCTGGGCGTTCTTCGATGCCGCGCTGTTCCCGGCCGCCGTCCATCCGTTGCAGAACAGCGACCAGGTCATCGGCATGGTCGAGCGCAATGAACTGACCGGCGGGGTGTGGCCGCCCAAGCCCTCGGAAAATTTCCACGCAACATTCGATCCGTGGGGCCTGCCGCTCGTCAACACGCTCGTGCTGCTGCTCTCGGGCACGACCGTTACCTGGGCCCACCACGCGCTGCTCGAGAACAATCGCAAAGGTCTCATCTGGGGTCTTTCGCTCACCGTCGCCCTCGGCATGCTCTTCACCGCGCTCCAGGCCTACGAGTATGGCCACGCCGCGTTCAACTTCTCGGGGCACATCTACGGGTCGACCTTCTTCATGGCGACCGGCTTCCATGGCGCGCATGTGATCATCGGCACGATCTTCCTCGCCGTCTGTCTCGCGCGGGCGCTGAAAGGCCACTTCACACCGAAGCAGCACTTCGGCTTCGAGGCCGCGGCCTGGTACTGGCACTTTGTCGACGTGGTCTGGCTCTTCCTGTTCGCCTGCATCTACGTCTGGGCTGCGGGCGTGCCGGCGGCGCACTGAGGCGCGCTGCGCAATCGGGCGGCACGCTTGCCGGCCGACTGCCGCGAATTGGGGCGCCATGCCTCTTCCCAACTGGCGGCGGAGCATCAAAGATCGGGGCGGACAGCACTGTCCGCCCCCTATTCGTTGGGCCGGCACCTGCAAGGCGAGGGAATCCCATGACTGCAAAACCCAAGGTCGCCGTTATCGGCACGGGCGGCACGATCACGGCGATCAGCGGCATCGGCCCGCTCGATATGATCGAGTACACCTCATCGGGCCACCTGCTCGAGGCGGACCAGCTCGTGGCGCGCTATCCGGAAGTGAACGAGGTCGCCGAGGTCATTCCCATCCGCTTCAAGGCGGTGCCGTCGCCCGCCATTTTCTTTCCGGAGTGGAAGGCGCTGGTCCTCGCCGCCGAGAAGGCTGTCGCCGATCACCCGGGTCTTGCGGGCATCGTCATCCTGCACGGTACGGCGACGCTCGAGGAAACCGCCTACGCCCTCTCACTCACGGCCAAGGTACAGATTCCGATCATATTGGTCGGTTCCCAGCGCCCGGCAAGCGCGCTCTCGTCGGACGCCGGCCTGAACCTCGTCAATGCCGTGCGCACGGCGGCCAGCGCCGAGGCGCGCGGTGTCGGCGTCCTCGTGTGTCTCAATGACGAGATCCAGGCCGCGCGTGAGGTGACGAAGACGTCCACCGCGCGCCTCCAGACGTTCCGCAGCCCCGACTTCGGCGCCCTCGGGCACGCCGACGGTGACCGGATTGCGTTCTACCGCCGCCCTCTCCGGCGCGCAGCGCCCGATACGGAGTTCGACATTCGCGGGCTCGACGCACTGCCGCGCGTTGACATCGCCTACTCCTATACGGGCAATGACGGCACGGCCACGCGCGCCTTCTTGACTGCCGGCGCCAAGGGCATTGTCGCGGCGGCCTTCGCCCCGGGCATGCTGGCCCCTGGCGAGTTCGACGCGCTCAGGGAAGCGGTTGCCGTCGGCGTCGTGGTCGTGCTTGCCACCCGCGTCGGCTCAGGGCGGGCCTTTGCCTCGGCGAAACTGCGCGAGGCAGGTTTCATCACCGCCGACAATCTCAACCCGCAGAAAGCGCGCATTCTGCTGGCGCTGGCGCTCACCCGCACCAGCGATCCTGCCCGCATCCGCGAGATCTTCGCGACGTACTGATCGCTGCCGCGCTCAGAATCCGATCCGGACCAGCCATAGCGTGATTGCGGGGAACATTACCAGGATGGCCGTCCGCACCATATCGCTGACGACGAAGGGAAGGACGCCGCGGTAGGTGTGCCCGATGGGCACACCGGGGGCCATGGAGTTGATGATGAAGAGATTGAGCCCGACCGGCGGCGTGATGAGCCCGACCTCGACGACAATGAGCACGATGATCCCGAACCAGATGGCTGTTTCTTCCGGGGTGAGGCCGAAGTCGAGGGCCATCACCACGGGGAAGAACACTGGGATCGTCAGCAGCATCATGGAAAGCGAGTCCATCAGGCAGCCAAGGATCAGGTAGCACACCAGGATCAGCGCCAGAATGGTCAGCGGCGCGAGGCCGGATGCCTGTGCCCAGTCGGCGGCCGCCTGCGGAAGCTGGGTCAGCGCGAGGAAGGTATTGAATGCCGCTGCCCCGAGAATGATGAAATAGATCATCGCCGACGCGACAGCGGTCTCGAGTATGCAGGCGGCAAATGTCGGCCCGTCGAGGCGACCGGTCGCGAGCGCATAGAAGCCTGTCGCGACAGCGCCGATGGCTGCACCCTCGGTCGGCGTGAACCAGCCCACATAGATGCCGCCGAGCACGAGCGCGAAGATCGCCGCCACCGGCCACACGCGCCTGAGCGATCGGAGACGCTCGCTGCCCCCCTTGCGTTCAAATACGCCGGACGAGCCCGGCGAGAGGCGCACGAACACCGACACCGTGATGACATAGCCGATCGCGGCGAGAATGCCGGGAACAAGCGCCGCCATGAACATCTTGACGATATTCTGCTCCGTCAGCACCGCATAGACGACGAGCACGATCGACGGCGGAATGAGAATGCCGAGCGTGCCGCCGGCCGCCAGCACGCCCGTTGCGAGCGCCCCCGAATAGCCATTGCGGCGCAGCTCCGGAAGCGCGACCTGCCCCATGGTGGCCGCCGTCGCGAGCGAGGAGCCGCATACCGAGCCGAACCCCGCGCACGCACCCACTGCCGCCATCGCGAGGCCGCCGCGGCGATGGCCCACCCAATCGGCCGCCGCGCGAAAGAGCGACTCCGACAGCCCCGAGCGCGTCGCGAACTGCCCCATGAGCAGAAAGAGCGGGATGATCGAGAGCGAGTGGCTCGAGAACGTATCGTATGTGAGAGTCTTCAAGCCCGCGAGCGCCGGCACCATCGAGCCGGTGACGATCCAGGTGCCGCAGAGGCCGGTGAGCAGCATCGCGGCGCCAAGCGGCACGCGCAGGAGCATGGCGCCGAGCACTACGGCAAACGCAATCCCCGCCAGTGCCGCGCCGCTCATGGTCGGATCTCCGAGGCACCCTCAGGCCCGACCAACACCGCATTCAGACTGCGCCAGACGGTGTAGAAGCACGTGAGCACGAAGACGAGCGCCGCCGCCGATCCCGCCGCATAGCCCCACCAGATCGGCATCTGGAGGATCATACTGGTTTCGCCATAGGCGCGCTTGTCGAGGAAGCCAAGCCAGAGCTGCCACGTCACGATCACTGCGGCAATGCTCATGGCGACATTGCCGAGAACCGCGAGCGCGGCCCACAGGCGCACCGGCAGATAGGCCGCCAGAAGATCGACCGTAACGTGCCCCTGGCGAAGCTGGCACCAGGGCAGAAAGGCGAAGATGGCGACTGCGCAACCCGCCTCCACCAGCTCGAAGTCGCCGGGCACGGGCCCCAGCCCCATGCGCGTAAAGGCGCGGCCGGTAATCGAGACCGCCGACATCACCGCGAGGGCGACGAGCAGAATGCCCCCCGCAAGCGCCATCAGCTTCGCGAGGCTGCCGATGACGCGGCCCACGGCGACCTCGGCCGAAGGGGCGATGCCTGTCATCTCCCTCTCCCGATCCTTAAGGGGAGCAGGCTCGAGGGGAGAGGCCGCGGCAAGCGGGCGCACGCGCCGCCGGGCCTCGCCCATGCCCCCTGCCTGGAAGCGGGGAGAGAGGATGCCCTCCACCGCCGTGCTCCTTCAATGCGCGGCAAGAGGCGCCCGTCACTCGGGGCCGGCATACTTGGCGATCAGAGCCCGCGCATCCTTCAACATCTCCGCGGCGGGATAGCCCTTCTCCGTCATCTCCTTGACCCAGGCTTCCGCGATCGGCGCCGCGGCAGCCTTCCAGCGCGCCGTCTCCGCGGCGTCGAGCGTGATCAACTTGTTGCCGGCGGCCTTTGCTGCGGCAATGCCGGGCGCGTCACCCTCGTCCATCACCCGCCCGACCCACTTCGATGTCTCCTTGCCGCTATTGGCGTCGATGACCTTCTTGATGTCGGCCGGGAGTGCAGCGTACTTCGCCTTGTTCATAGCGAAGACGAAGAAGCTCGTGTAAAGGCCGCGGCTCCCCGTGAAGTTCGTGTGCGACTGCACGAGCTGGGCGACCTTGAGCGGCGTCGTCACCTCCCAGGGGATGACCGTGCCGTCGATCACGCCTTTCGAGAGGGCCTCCGGCATGGCCGGCACCGGCATGCCGACCGGCGTCGCACCGAGCGCGCTGAGGAGCGCCGTCGCCTGACGCGTGGGCCCGCGCAGCTTCAAGCCCTTGAGGTCCTCAAGCTTGGTGACGCCGCCGCCCTTCACGTGCAGGAGCCCGGGCCCGTGCACATGCACGGCAATGATGTGGACGCTGTCGAGCTCCTTCTTGAGGTACTTCTCGTAGAAATCCCAGGCCGCTTGGCTGGTGGTCTCCGCACTCGCGGGAATGAACGGCAGCTCGAACACCTCGGTCCCGGGGAAACGGCCTGGCGTGTAGCCCGGCAGCGTCCACACGATGTCAACCACGCCGTCACGCGCCTGATCGATCAGCGCCGGCGGCCGCCCGCCGAGTTGCATCGACGGATAGACCTCGATCTTGACCTTGCCGCCCGCTTCTTTGGCGACCTTCTCGGCCCAAGGCGTGATGAAATTCTTCGGCACCGGGGCGGGGGCAGGCAGGAAGTGGTGGATGCGCAACGTCACCTCTTGCGCCGAGCCAACCACCGGCCACACCGACAGCGCCGCCGCCAGCGTCAGCGCGGCCAAACCGAGGTACCTGCTCAATCGTGATGTCATCTAGCTCCTCCCTGGGGTGCCGGCCGATTCCTGGTCCTGGCCTGTAGGTTGCCATAGCGCCAAGCTATGACGACACTCAGACGCCGGCAATTATCCGACTGTATAAGTAGCCAAATAAAGCGCCAGCCCGCGCAGCCGTGTCGCGCTGCAGCGTTGCTAGCCGATCCGCTCGGCATCGAGCTTGTGCACCGTGCCGGCGGTTTCAGCCTTCCAGGCCGGGTAGCGCTTCAGGATCAGCGGGTCATGGCCCGGAATGACGTTCT
>JBKBPL010000015.1:0-94010 GCA_046293075.1 Hyphomicrobiaceae bacterium
GACCCGCGCCGCGTCAATGGGGGGGTATTTCTCGGGCTCGACGGCATCGCGGTCAAAAGCCACGGCGGCACCGACGCTTTCGGCTTTGCGAGTGCGATCAATGTCGGCTACGAGATGGCCGTCGGCGACCTCAAGGGCCGGATCGCGTCGGATCTCAGCGCCTTTCACGGCAAGCTTGCCGCCATTCCCGAGCACTGAGGCGGAACAGAAAGAACGCACACGAGGTACAGCAAAGTGGCCGTCATCAGATCGGTTATCCGTGGGGTGGGCGCCTATCTTCCCAAGCGCGTCATGACCAACGATGACTTTTCGCGCATCGTCGAAACGACGGACGCTTGGATCACCGAGCGCACGGGCATCAAGCAGCGCCATATTGCGGCTGATGACGAGTTGACGTCGGATCTCGGCATTGCCGCCGCCAAGCAGGCCCTGGTCCGCTCGGGCATCGACCCTGGCGACGTCGATCTGATCGTGTGCGCGACCTCGACGCCCGACCGGACCTTCCCGGCGACCGCCGTGCGCATACAGGCCGGCCTCGGCATTACGAATGGTGCGGCGTTCGACGTGCAGGCCGTGTGCTCGGGCTTCATCTATGCCCTGACGACGGCCGACAACTTCCTGAAGACAGGCCTTTTCAAGCGCGCGATCGTCGTCGGCGCCGAGACCTTCTCGCGCATTCTCGACTGGTCCGATCGCGGCACCTGCGTGCTTTTTGGCGACGGGGCGGGCGCTGTGGTGCTCGAGGCTCAGCCGCAGCGGGGCACGCGCGAGGACCGCGGCATCCTGGCAGCCCGCATCCGCTCCGATGGACGCTACGAGGACCTTCTCTACGTCGATGGCGGACCCGGCTCGACGAAGACGACCGGCCATCTCCGCATGAACGGTCGCGAGGTCTTCCGCCATGCCATCCAGAAGATCTCGGGTGTGATCGAGGAAACGCTCGTCAAGACGGGCTATGCGCCGGACGAGATCGATCTCTACGTGCCACATCAGGCGAACCAGCGCATTCTCGACGGGATCGCCAAGCGGCTCGGCGTCAACCCCAACAAGATCATGAGCACGCTGGCAAAGCACGGGAATACGTCCGCCGCCTCGATCCCCCTCGCGCTCAACCAGGCCTTCGAGGAGCACCGCCTGAAGGAGGGCAACCTCGTGCTGATGGAGGCCATGGGCGGTGGTTTCACCTGGGGCGCGGTGCTCGCACGCTGGTAGGATGCGCGCTGCTCAGCACGGGCGCTGTCACATGAAACGCGCCCAGTTATTGTGGCTGAACAATTTTTATTGCGATATCAGCCGGTTGCTGTTGTCAGGCATTGACCCGCCCGGCCGCTGCCGGTAGCTTCTATACAATCGAGCATCGGGGAGGCGTTTACCAATGGGCAGCAAGACATTGACCCGTGCGGATCTGGCGGACGCATTAGTCCGCAAGGTGGGTCTGCCTCGCAACGAGTCGCAGGAGCTCGTCGAGCGCGTGCTCAGCGAGATTTCCGAAACGCTGTCGCAGGGTGAGGGCGTCAAGCTCTCCTCGTTCGGCTCGTTCGGCGTGCGCTCGAAGGCCCAGCGCATGGGCCGCAATCCCAAGACCGGCGAGGAAGTGCCGATCACCCCGCGCCGGGTACTGGTCTTCCGGCCAAGCAACATCATGAAGGAACGCATCAATACGCGTCTCAACCGGCGCAAGGCGGCGGAGTGAGCCGCCATGAGCGAGTGTGATGATCGGGAGACGCGCTAGAAGCCGTGACGCATCAGCGAGCAAATTTCTCGATCTGCATGGAGCGAGCAGGATTATAATCCTAGTGTCCCTGATGATTCCGAAGTTCGCTCGGGACACTGGCCGTGATGCTAGGCGAACTTCGGCGTCGGGAGACGAGGAATGGCCTCGCGCCGTTGGGCGACGGCACGTGGCCATGAGCAAGGCGGGGCACTACTATGGCCAAATCGGCGGATGCATTCCGCACGATCAGCGAGGTATCCACCGAGCTGGACGTGCCTAAGCACGTATTGCGATTTTGGGAACAGCGGTTCAAGCAGCTCAAGCCGCTCAAGCGCGGCGGTGGCCGGCGCTTCTACCGGCCTGAGGACGTCGAGCTGATTAAAGGCATCAAAGCCCTGCTCAATCGGGATGCCTATACGATCCGGGGGGTTCAGCGCATTCTCAAGGAGCAAGGTGTCGAGGTCGTGAAGCGGCTCGCAACCGATGATTCGGCGGCGCTGCTCGCGGCCGCCCCACCAAGCAGAGCAACCGCAGATGCATCGCCGCGGTCGGATGCGCGTCGAGCCGCCGGCGCGCGCGCGCCCGAGCGCACGAGCCGGGAGGCTGCGCCGGCCGAGCGGGATGTCGTGGCGGCCGCGATCTCGGAGCTCAGCGCGTGCCGCGCACTGCTTGCCGGCGAGACACTTCGCGCGAAGGCGCCTCCGGCAGCCGGCGCGGCCGGTGGTCGGCGGTAGGTTGTGACTGGGCGCACCCATGTGTTCCCGGTGATGCCCGATGATCTCGACGTGTGGGTCGTCGATCTCGCGGCGGCGGGTGCGCAGCTTGCCGCACTTGAGCAAGGACGCCAGCTGCTCACTGATTGGGAGCGCGCCCGCGCGCAGCGCATTATCGACACGCGCCATCGCGAACGCTGGATCGCGGCGCACACAGCCCTTCACGTCGCCCTCATCGCCCGTATTGGTCGTCCCGTCGCCTTCTCGCACCCCAGCGGCACCGCCAAGCCGCGCGTCGCCGGCTGGGACGGTGATTTCAGCCTGAGTCACAGCGGCACGCTCGCACTCATCGCCATCCGCGCACAGGGCAGCATTGGGATCGACGCCGAGGTGCGCCGGCCCGTGCGCCTCGGCGCCGCGCGCCGCCAACTGATCGAGCTGGCCGGCGCCACGGCCCTCCCTGCCATCCCGCTACCGGACGACGATCCTGAGATGCGCTTCCTCGCCGCGTGGACCCGGCTCGAAGCCATCGCAAAGATGCGCGCCACCGGGATCGGCGCTTTGCTGGAGACGCTTGGGATCATTGCGCGGAGCCCGGGCGTGGCGGTCGTCGCTGCGCGCACCAGCGAGCTCATGATGAACGAAGCCCAGCCAGTCGGCCTCTCCGTCATCGACGTGGGGCGCTTCGATGCCGTGGCGGCGCTCGCCTCGTCACCGCCCGCCGGACCTCCGCGGATGCATGATCTTGCAACGGAGCTGGCGCACCTCAGCCGTTGATGCAAGGGCTGCCGGCGGCGCATAGGGGGCATCAGTCCGGACATTGCGTCTGGAGTCGGCCCTGCCTGCCTGCTATCTCCAGGGTCGAGAAGTCGTCGAAAGCTGGGATGAGAGCAGGATGAACGACACCGGCCCGATTTCCGGGGAACGCACCATGACGGTCGAGGAAGCGATCCGCGGCCGCAAGTCGACGCGTGCCTTCCTGAAGACCCCGGTGCCGCGGGAGCTGATCGCGCGCATTCTGACGACCGCAGGCCGCGCCCCATCAGGCTCGAACATCCAGCCGTGGAAGGTCTATGTGGTCGACGGCGCGGCACGTGACGCGCTGGCTGCGGACCTCTGCCACCGCTACGACACCGTTGGGGAAGGTCAGCGCGAGTACGAATACTATCCGGTGAAATGGCGCGAGCCCTATCTGGCCCGCCGCCGCGCCTGCGGGTGGGGGCTCTACAGCACTATGGGCATCACCCGCGACGACAAGGCCGGCATGCACGCGCAACGCCGGCAGAACTACGAGTTCTTCGGTGCGCCGACGGCATTCATCTTTACGATCGACCGTGAGCTCGAGCAGGGCTCCTGGCTCGACACCGGCATGTTCATCCAGTCGATCATGATCGCAGCCCGCCAGTTCGGCCTCGAGACCATCCCGCAGGCGGCCCTCGCCAACTATCACGAGGTCTTGCGCGCGCGCCTCGGCATTCCGGACAGCGAGATCGTCATCTGCGGCATGGGCATCGGCTATCCTGACACGAACGCGAAGGTGAACACCTTCACCACCGACCGCGAGCCGCTCGAGAACTTCGTCACTTGGATCGACTCGCTGAAGCCGGCGAAGGACTGAGCCGGCCTACTGCGTGGCCTCTATGCGATCGATAGCGCGCTGAACGTCGTCGCTGGTCAGCACCCAGTCGTTGTCGAGATCGGCAATCACCTCGCGCATGAATCGCTCGGAAAGCGCAATGGCGCGGGGGCCGTCACGGAGGTGGTCATAGAGGATCGCGAGAGCGAGCTGCTGCGGGCTATCCCCTTCATAGGTCCACTCGAAACCCCAGGGCGTGAACTGCTTGATGTCGTAGTGCTCGGGGAGCGGCTGACCGTCAACCTCCACAACCAGTCCATCGAACTCACGCGATCCTCGATACGTCTTCATGGCCTCACTCCCCTGTACCCGCCCCAGAGCGTGATATGTCACGACGAGCATCGAGCGCAACCTCGAGCCGCGGTATGAGGCGCCCGGAATCGAGCCAGACGGGACGAACCTGATCGGTCGCGTGCCCGGCGCGGGGCGCGCGCCATCGACGAGGCGTTGGCGGGGAGCGAAAGTTCGCTCAGCGCGGCAAGCTCATCGTCGCAGGCCTTGCGAAGGCGGATGTCACGCATCCCGGTGGCCTGCATTCGAGCCCCCACGCCGCCTTATGCGGCAGGCGCCAGCATTCGCGGCGCTTGTCGCCATGGCCTGCTCTGCCGTAGCTTCTGCGAGCGTCCAGCACCGCGGGGACCGGCCGGGCGCCGCACCATGCCAGGGGAAAGGTCACGCACATGGCCGAAGGACGGGACGCAGTTGGTGACGCCGCCGCCATACGAGCCGCGAGGATGGCAGCCGTGGCCCGCAAGGCGGCCACGCCGCGGGAAGTCCGCCTCGTCGCCCACTCCAACATCCTCTACTGGTGGGCGGTGTGGCTCTACGGTTATGTCTGTGCGCTCGCGACCTACGTCAATCATGTCACGGTCCCCTTCGCCGGCAAGGAGATCAAGTTCTTTCCCGAAGCCTGGCTCGGCATCTCCTACGTTGCCGTGGTCCTGTTCGTGATCGTGTTCACGAACGTGAGGGCGCGCGTGCTGCACACGTTCATCATTGCGGCGATCGTCACGTTGGCGCTCGTCGGCATCGAATGGCAATGGGGGCTCGCCTCGGTCTTCCGCTTCGTGCCGGAGATCAGGGTGCACATGAACCTCGCCTTCTACGTGATGATGTCCACCGGGCTGCTGATCATCTGGCTCATCGTCGTGTTCGGCATCGACCAGCTCACGTACTGGCGTTTTGCCGGCGGCCAGGTCGTGGAACGTCACCGGCTCGGCAATGCCGCCGGTCATGTCTACGACACGCGTGGAATGCTCATGCGGCGCAATCCGGACGATCTCTTCCGGCACAAGATCTTAGGCCTCGGCTTCCTCGGGCTCGGCACTGGTGATCTCGTCTTCAAGCCGGCGATGGCCGGCTCCGAGCCATTCATCATCGAGAACGTCTGGCGGAGCAACGAGCAGCAACGGCGGATCGAGCGCCTGCTGACACAATCCGGCAACTCCGCCGAAGCGTGAGGCCACGGCTCAGCGCCGCGTGGACTGTGACGCCACACCGGGCAGCATCACCCCGGACATCCTTTCGCGCAAGTTTGCCGCGGTTTCGCGGCCGCCCGTGGACAATGCCGGCTGGCGCCACTAAGGAGTAGCAGACTTCTTGCAGCACGAATGCTGCACACGAATGGGGACGGGGTCGGCGTGCACAGTCCGCCGCGAAGCATGACGTGTTGCCAGGACGCCGCACTGCCGGCGGTGATGGCCGTGCGTGGGCCGCGTCGGAACGGATTCGCGGCCCATCGCCCGAGCCGCAGCGCCCGTCCGCGGGCCGGACGGCGCGCTTGATGACCTTCCTGCCCAATCCGCTGATCATCCCGGCCGGCATCATGATCGGCGTGCTGGTGGCCATGCCTGTCGGTCCCGTCAATCTGCTTTGCGTCCAGCGCGCCATTGAGCGCGGCTTCTGGGGCGGCGTCGCCGCCGGCCTCGGGGTCGTGATCGGCGATGGTCTGATTGCCCTGTTCGCAGCCCTCGGCGTCGGCGCCGTCACGGGTGTGATCCGGCACTACCGCATGACCGTGCAGACGATCGGCGGTCTCGCGCTCGTGGCGTTCGGCATCCGGCTCTACTTCACGCGACCGCAACTCCTCCACGACGAACACGCCGAAGGCCAGCGCACATCGCTTGCCGCATTCGCCTGGGACATCCCGCAGACATTCTTCCTGACCATCACCAATCCGGGTGCGGTGCTCGCGCTTTTCGCCATCTTCGGCGGCGTCAGCTCGTTCGTCGAGGTCGAAAGCTATGTCGATGCGTTCACCATGGTCGCGGCGGTCATGGGCGGGAGCTTCATATGGTGGGTCGTGCTCTCCCATACGATCAGCCGCTTTCGCCACCGCATGGACCTCAACAGCCTGCGCATCCTGAACCGCGTAGCGAGCATCATTCTGCTGGGCTTCGGCGGCCTGCTGCTCGGCGAGGTCGCCATGAAGCTCGTCTCTGGCACGGTCGTCTGACGGCTACTGCGCGGTCTTGGCGAGCTCGTTCGCGATCTCGGCACCCTCGGCAAGAAAGCGCGCAACCGCCGTTTGGGCAGACGGCGTGCATGTCTGATACGTGCGGCTGTAGCTGCGATAGCCGTTGTTGAAGCGGCTCGTGAGCTGGGCACGGCGCAGAGAGGCAGCCCCCTCACCCTCGATGAGCTCCTGCATGCGGTTGCGCCATGTCTGCCCCTCATTGGCGCCGCAGAGCTCGCGCAAATAGTGCACCGCGCCGAGGATCTCCGCGAGCCGCATGAGCTTCGCGTCATAGGGGCGCACGTCTCCGGCGGCCCCCTGCGCCGCGAGGGGCGAAGATGACAGGGCGGCCACCAGCGGCACGGCCGCAAGCGTCGCGATGACAGCGCGATGGCGCATGGCGCGTCTCATTCCCCAGGGGACCGTCCTCGGGCCAGTCGGCCGGTCGGGTCGGCAGCCAGCATCCTCATCCATAGCAAATCTAGGGCGCGGCGGCGATTCGCGCATCCAGCGGCCACCGGCAGCACGGTCGCACGGCCACGCGATCCGATCTTTACGAGCCGACCTTCGGCGGCTCATTCTGTGGCGAACCCGGACAGAAGGGCCAGCACCAGGGAGGACCCAATGAGCACCGGCGGCACTACAGGCTATGCCTTCGACGAGGCGCGCTCCGCCGATCTGGTGGTGGCTGCGATGGCCAGCGCCAAGAACGAGCGTCTGCGCCAGGTCATGGAGAGCGTCATCCGGCACCTCCACGCCGTCGTCAAGGAGGTCGAACCAACGGAGGAGGAATGGATGACCGCCATCAAGTTCCTCACCGAGACCGGCCACATGTGCACCGAATGGCGGCAGGAGTTCATCCTCTTCTCGGATACCTTCGGCGTCTCGATGCTTGTCGACGCGATCAACCACCGCAAGCCCTCCGGCGCCACCGAGACGACTGTGCTTGGGCCGTTTCACGTCGCGTCATCGCCGCTGAGAAAGATGGGCGATACGATCAATCTCGAGGACAAGGGCGAGCCGCTGATCGTCTCGGGCAGCGTGGTTGACGAGAACGGCAGGCCGATTGACGGTGCGATGCTCGATGTCTGGCAGGCCAGCAGCGAGGGCTACTACGATGTCCAGCAGAAGGGCATCCAGCCGGATATGAACCTGCGCGGGCGTTTCGTCACGGGGGCCGACGGCCGTTATTGGTTCCGCTCATCGAAACCACGCTTCTACCCGATCCCGCACGACGGGCCGGTCGGTGCGCTCCTGCGCAATCTCGGTCGCCACCCCTATCGCCCCGCGCATATCCATTTCATCATCTCGGCGCCTGGCTATCAGACGGTGACGACGCACCTCTTCGACAGGGACGACCCTTACCTCGCTTCGGATGTGGTCTTCGGCGTGAAGGACAGCCTCGTGTGCGAAATTGTGCCGCACGATGACCCCAAGGCCGCGGCCAACGCCGGCCTCGCGAACCCGTTCTGGTCCTTGCGGCACGACTTCAAGCTTGTGCGGGAGAAATAGCTTATGCTCCTTTCCCCCGTCCTGACTGGGAAAGGGTGAGCGACTAGGCCGCGCATACCGCGCCCGACCCGGCGCCGGCATGGATCGAAAGATCCTTGATCGTGGCGTGGCGGCCGCTGAGCGCGTTCTCGGGATCCCAGGCGACCTTCACCTGCTCGAAACGGCAGGCGAGTGCATCGTAGATCATGAGCCGGCCGGCAAGCGTCTCGCCGATGCCGAGGATCTCCTTGAGCGCCTCGGTCGCAAGCAGTGTGCCGACGACGCCGGCGACCGCACCGAGGATGCCGATCTCGGCACAGTTGGCGACAGTACCCGGTGGCGGCGCCTCGGGAAAAATGCAGCGGTACGTCGGCCACGGCGTTCCGTCGGGCCGCTTCTCGTGCGGCTTGAAGGTCGTGATGTAGCCGTCGAAAGCTCCGAGCGCACCGAACACTAGCGTGCGCTTCGCAAGATAGCAGGCATCGGAGACCAGATAGCGCGTCGCGAAATTGTCCGAGCCGTCGATCACGAGGTCGTAGCTGCCGATCAGATCGAGCGCGTTCTCGGCGGTGATGCGCGTTGCGTGCGTCTCGACAGTGATGTGCGGGTTGATGCGCCCGATGGCCTCGCGGGCGCTTTCGACCTTGAGCGCGCCGACGCGCGGGGTCTCATGGATGATCTGGCGCTGCAGGTTATCCAGCGAAACCGTGTCATCATCGACGATGCCGAGCGTGCCGACGCCGGCCGCAGCCAGATACATCGATACCGGCGAGCCAAGGCCGCCGGCGCCGATGATCAGCACGCGCGCCGCCTTGAGCTTCTTCTGGCCTTGCCCGCCGACGTCCCTCAGGACGAGGTGGCGCTTATAGCGGGCGATCTCCTCGGGTGTCAGGGTCATGGCCGGATATATAGTCGCTGCGCCCCCACGTGACCAGCTTGGCCCATCGGCTTGCTTTTTGGCGGCCTCTGCCGGATGCTCCCTCGCGGAAACGCCCACAATAATGGAGCCCGCACGTGGCCACAGCAGGAGGGACGCCGGCCGCCGCCGGCGACAATCTCAAACGCCTCACCGACCTCTACCGCATGATGGTGCGCATCCGCACCTTCGAGGAGACGGCGCTCGAAGCCTACAAGGCCGGCGAGATCCCGGGACCGTTGCATGTCTCATTCGGGCAGGAGGCGATCCCGGCAGGTGTCTGCGCGAGCCTTCGCCATGACGATCGCCTGACATCGAACCACCGAGGCCATGGCCACGCGCTCGCGAAGGGCGCCGATGCGGCGACGATGTACCTCGAGTTGTACGGGCGCGAGGGCGGCTACTGCCGCGGCAAGGGCGGCTCCATGCACATCGCCGACTTCTCGGTCGGGATGCTCGGGGCGAACGGCGTGGTCGGTGGCGGCCTCCCGATCGCGGTCGGCGCGGCGCAGGGCCTCAAGTTGCTCAAGTCGGACGCCATCGCCGTGTGCATGTTCGGCGACGGCGCGACGAACCGTGGGCCGTTTCTGGAAGCGCTGAACTGGGCCGCGATCTATACACTGCCCGTGCTCTTCGTCTGCGAGGACAACGGCGTGGCCGCCCACACGGAAACGCGCACCGTGACGGCCGGCGAAGGTCCGGCCGCGCGCGCGAACGCCATCGGCGTGCCGGCAGTGACGATCGACGGCAACGACGTGCTCGCCGTCGAAGAAACGGCTGCACGCTTCGTGGCGGAGATCCGTGCCGGGCGCGGCCCGCGCATGGTGCACGCCAAGACGTATCGCTGGAGCGGCCACACTGCGACTGACGCCGCGGCCTGGCGCGACCCGAAGGAGGTGGAAGCCGCCAAGACACGCTGCCCGATCGCGCGGCTCAAGACCGTGCTCATCGAACGCGGCCTTGCGCCCACCGCACTGGATGAAATCAGCAGCGCCGCGCGCGCGGAAATGCAGGCGGGCCGCGCTACGGCACACACCGCGCCGTGGCCGGATATGCGCTCGGCCTTTGAGGATGTTCAGGACGTGGGGGCTGTGTCATGGCAGTAGAGGTGGCCGAGGTCACGCTGGTCGAGGCGGGCCGCCTCGCGGTCCTTCAGGAAATGCGTCGCGATCCGACTGTGTGGGTGCTCGGCGAGGATGTCGGGCGCGGCGGCCTGTGGGGTCAGTATCGTGGGCTCATCGACGAGTTCGGCCCGGAACGCATCGTCTCGACGCCAATTTCGGAAGCGACGATCATGGGCGCCGGGCTCGGCGCCGCGCTGGTCGGCACGCGTCCCATCATCGAGATGCGAATCTTCGATTTCGTCATGTGCGCGATGGACGAGCTGGTCAACCAGATCGCCAAGGTCCGCTACATGTTCGGCGGACAGGCCAAGCCGGCCGTTGTCGTGCGTATGCCGCATGGCATGTGGCGCAACTCCGCCGCCCAGCACAGCCAGATGCTGGAGGCGTGGTTCGCCCACCTGCCGGGCGTCGTCGTCGTCGCGCCCTCGAACGCCGAAGACGAGGCAGGTTTGCTCGTTGCCGCGATCCGCTCCGATGACCCCGTCCTGTTCTTCGATCCCAAGGATCACTGGCTCGCGACGGGGAAGATCGCCGACGGCGAGATCGCGCCGATCCCCTTCGGCAAAGCCCGCCACGCGCGCCACGGCGACGCGCTGACGATCGTCACATGGTCGGCCATCGTCCCAAATGTGCTGGCCGCTGCCGATCGGCTGGCAGACGAGGGCGTCAGGGTGGATGTCCTCGACCTGCGCACGATCTGGCCGTGGGATCAGGACGCCGTGGCTGCTTCGCTCGCCCGCACAAAGCGATTGCTTGTCGTGCATGAGGCCGTCGAGGTCGGCGGCTTCGGCGCGGAAGTGATCACCGCAATGATCGACCGGCTCGGGCCGGCGGCGATCAAGGTTGCCAAGCGCCTCGGCGCGCCCCGTATCCCCATTCCCTTTGCGCCGCCCCTCGAGAACGAGGTGCGCATTACGCCCGAGAAGATCGTCGCCGCCGCCAAGGCCGCCATGGCATGAGCATGTACCAGCATCACGTGCTCGCGATCCCCCCGAAGCAGCACGCGGCCATCGCCGATCACATCAGGCACGCGGGGAGCGCTGCGATCGCGGGCCATGGCGGCCGGCTCTTCGGCATCTGGAAGCCGCTGATCGGCCTAAGCCTCAATCATCTTGTCGTGCTGGCGGAATGGCCCGAGCCCGAGGCTGCCGTCGCCCACGGCGCGGACATCCTGAATGGCATTGAAGGCGCACGCGTCGAGCTTCGCGATCTTTGGACGGCAACGCTGCGGCCGGCGCCTGGCACACGTCTCCCGGAGCTGCCTGGCGGCTACTATTCGCATCGCCACTACGACATCGTCGCCGCTTCACTGCCAGCCTTTCTGGAGCATTCAGCCGCCGCCTGGGGCAGCTTCGAAGGTACGCACGCCTCGCAGGTGATCGGCCTCTGGCAGTCGAGCCACGTCCCCGCGCCGGGCATCATTAGGATGCGCCTCATGGCGTGGTACCAGGACATGGCCGCCTGGGAGCGCTCGCGGTACTGGAAAGGTACGTCGGGCGCCGAGATGGCGCCAACGCACAGCTCGGCGCGCGCTAGGCCATGACGCTCGACAGTGCCATCTCGATCGTCGAACTCGTCCATCGCGGCTGACCGCGAAGCATCAAACGACATCGCAACAGGAGGAGCTTCGCCATGCCCCGCGCCGCCCGCACCGCGCTCATTACCGGCTCGAACAAGAACATCGGCCGGGCCTGCGCCTTGGCGCTCGCCAAAGGCGGCTTCAACATCGTCATCAATGGCGCGAAGGACCGCGCGGCAGCCCAATCCGTCGCACGTGAGGTTGAGGCCCTCGGCGTCGAGGCGCTGGTGGCCATGGGCGACGTCGGCCAGCGCGAGGACTGCGCGCGGATTGCCAACGAGGCGCTCGCCCGCTTCGGCACGATCGATGCGCTGCTCAACAACGCCGCCATCCGTCCGGACGGCAGGTTCCTCGAGATGAGCGAAGCGGACTTCGACCGCGTCATCGATACGGACTACAAGGCCGCCTACTGGCTCTCCCGCGCCGCGCTGCCCGGCATGCTGGAAAAGGGATGGGGCCGCATCATCAACTTCGCCGGCATGAACGCCATCCACGGCTACAACGGCCGCGCCGCGGTCTCCGTCGCCAAGCACGCCGCGTGGGGGCTCACCAAGGCGCTTGCCAAGGAATTCGGCGCCAAGGGCATCACCGTCAACATCATCTCGCCGGGCCCGATCATGGGGGAGGCGCAGGACCCGCATATGGCCGCCCACATCGCGCCGATGGCCGCACGCGTGCCAGCTGGCCGGCTCGGCACGCCGGACGAGGTAGCGGCCATGGCGGCCCTGCTGGCCACGGACGCGGGGGCCTTCATCAATGGCCAGCTCTTGCAGGTAAACGGCGGCGCCGAGACCTGAGCTCGGCGGGCAGGGCGACGCGCTTACCCCGCGGGCGAACCTGTGCTAAGGGGGCGCCAACCTGCAACGCTCAGTTCACGAGAGCGGCCCCATGACCGAACCCGCGCGCGCTTCCGACCGCAAGGTCGTGACGCGCTTCGCCCCCTCCCCGACGGGACTGCTGCACATCGGCGGCGCCCGCACGGCGCTGTTCAACTGGCTCTATGCCAGGCACACGGGCGGCACCTTCCTCCTCCGCATCGAGGATACGGACCGCGAACGCTCGAAGCCCGAGCATGTGGCGGCGATCATCAACGGCCTCAAGTGGCTGGAGCTGAACTGGGACGGCGAACCGATCTCCCAGTTCGCGCGTGTCGACCGCCATCGCGAGGTCGCGCTCGACCTGCTCGCCTCGGGCCGCGCCTATAATTGCTACCTGACGCCCGACGAACTCGCGGCCATGCGCGAGAAGGCCAAGGCCGAGGGCCGCCCACAGGTGATCGAGAGCCCGTGGCGCGACCGCGATCCCAAGGAGGCCCCGGCCGGAACCAAGCCTTCGGTACGCCTCAGGACACGGCGAGATGGCGAAACGGTCGTCGACGACCGCGTGCAAGGCCGGGTCGTGGTCCCCAACAAGGACCTGGACGATCTCATCATCCTGCGCTCGGACGGCACGCCGACGTACAATTTTGCCGTCGTCGTTGACGACCACGACATGGGCATCACGCACGTCATCCGCGGGGTCGATCACCTGACCAATGCGGCCCGCCAGACCCAGATCTACGGGGCTCTCGGCTGGGACGTTCCGGTATTTGCGCATGTGCCGCTGATCCACGGCCCCGATGGCGCAAAGCTCTCCAAGCGCCACGGTGCCGAGGCGACCGACGCCTACCGCGCCATGGGCTATCTCCCCGAGGCCATGCGCAACTACCTCGTCCGTCTCGGCTGGAGCCACGGCGATGACGAGATCATGTCGACCGAGCAGCTCATCGCGTGGTTCGACCTCGATGGGATCGGCCGCTCGCCGGCGCGCTTCGATTTTGCCAAGCTCGCCGACCTCAATGGCCACTACATCCGCAAGGCAAGCGACGAGGCGTTGGTCAGGCGTCTGCAGGAGTTTCTCGAGGTCGCCGAGGGCGGGGCCGAGAAACTCGCCTGGCTCGACCGTGACGGGGGATGGGACAAGCTGCGGATCGCCCTGCCGGGCCTCAAGGAACGCGCCAAGACGCTTGTCGAGCTTATCGACGGCGCCGCCTTCCTGTTCATCGAGCGGCCCGTCAGCCTGGACGAGAAGGCCGCCAGACTGATCGACGCCGATGCCAAGGCCACCCTCGCCGCCCTCATACCGCGCCTCGAGGCCGCCCCGGAATGGACAGCTGCCGCTCTCGAAGCTGAGGTTCGTTCATTTGCCGAAGCGAGTGGCGCGAAACTCGGTAAAATCGCGCAACCCTTGCGCGCGGCGCTCACGGGACGGAGCATTTCGCCACCCGTTTTCGACGTTATGCACGCGCTTGGCCGGGAGGAATCCCTCGCCCGCTTGAAGGACTTGGCGCATTGACTGCTCTCCGTCTTTTGATGCATCGCACCGTTGCCGCTTCCAGATGTATCGTATATTCGCGGCGTGATATGGTGCATCGCGGTAGCGGTTCCGCAATGCAGTAGAAGCTGGTCGATCGAAGGGGCATCTCATGAACGTACACGATGGGTCCAAGGCACCCGATGGCGACCGGACGGCATCGCTACTGATCAACAATAAGCAGGTCAAAATGCCGGTGCGGTCGGGTTCGATTGGTCCGGACGTCATCGACGTCGGCCGTCTCTACCGTGAATCGGGCTGCTTCACCTACGATCCCGGCTTCACCTCCACGGCGAACTGCTCGTCTAAGATCACCTACATCGACGGCGAGGAGGGTGTCCTGCTCTATCGCGGCTACCCGATCGATCAGCTTGCCAAGTCGTCGAATTTCCTCGAGGTCTGCTACCTGCTGCTGCACGGTGAGCTGCCGAACGCCGCACAATACAAGGAATTCGACCGCAACATCACGCGCCACACGATGGTGCATGAGCAGATGATCCGGTTCTATTCGGGCTTCCGTCGCGACGCGCACCCGATGGCCATCATGTGCGGCGTCGTCGGCGCGCTCTCCGCCTTCTATCACGACAGCACCGACATCCACGATCCGCAGCACCGCATCATTGCGAGCCACCGCATGATCGCGAAGATGCCGACGATCGCTGCGATGGCCTTCAAGTACTCGATCGGCCAGCCCTTCATCTACCCGCGCAACGATCTCGAGTTCGCCTCCAACTTCCTGCAGATGTGCTTTGCGGTCCCGTGCGAGCCCTACGTCGTTGATCCCGTCGTCGCGAGGGCGCTCGATCGCATCATGATCCTGCACGCGGACCACGAGCAGAATGCCTCGACATCGACCGTCCGCCTCGCGGGCTCGTCGGGCGCCAACCCGTTCGCCTGCATCGCCGCCGGCATCGCCTGCCTGTGGGGTCCGGCCCACGGCGGTGCCAACGAGGCCGCGCTCAAGATGCTCGAGGAGATCGGCTCTGTCGACAGGATCCCCGAGTTCGTCAAGCGCGTGAAGGACAAGAGCGAGGGCGTGCGCCTCATGGGCTTCGGCCACCGGGTCTATAAGAACTACGACCCGCGCGCGAAGGTCATGCAGGAGACCTGCCACGAGGTCCTCGACAAGCTCGGCATCCGCGAGGAGCCGTTGCTCAAGGTCGCCATGGAACTCGAGCGCATCGCGTTGCAGGACGACTACTTCATCGAGAAGAAGCTTTATCCGAACGTCGACTTCTATTCCGGCATCGTGCTGCGCGCGATCGGCTTCCCGGTCTCCATGTTCACGCCACTCTTCGCCGTCTCGCGCACGGTCGGCTGGATCGCGCAGTGGAAGGAGATGATCGAGGATCCCGAGCAGAAGATCGGTCGTCCGCGCCAGCTCTACGTCGGCCCGACGCAGCGCGACTACGTCGCCATGGACATGCGCTGAGCCGAGCCAGGGAGCAGTTTTCAAGGGGCCATCGACCCGCACGGTCGATGGCCTTTTGCCATCCGGATCTCAGCGCTCGGCGTGCGCCAGTACACGCAGTGCAGCCGCAATGGCGGGCGGCGTCCCGGTCGACATGGCGTCCGGAACGCGCGCGAGTGCCTGGAGCTGGACGGTCCGTTCTGGTGAGTCCTTGAGAAGGACCGCCAAAGCGGGGGCCAGCTCCTCGGGCACGCAGGATTCCTGCATGAGCTCCGGGAAGGCACGCTCGCCGAGCACGAGATTGGCAAGCGCGAAATGAGGCGGCTGGACGAGCCTGCGAAACAGCAGTGCCAGACGATCGACGCGGTAAGCGACGACCATCGGGCAACCGGCAAGCGCAAGTTCCAGCGTCACCGTGCCCGAGGCCGCCAGCGCCGCACGCGCGAGCTTGAAGGCACGAAACTTGTCCGCCTCGTCATCAATCACGCGTGTCGGAAACGGCCAGTGCCTGACGCGCTCCGCCACGAGCTCGCGCACATTCTCGACGGTCGGCACGATCACGTCGAGCCGGTGGCCGGTCGCCCGCAGCGCGCTCAACGTCGCGGTGAACGGCCCCCAGAGCCGCGTGATCTCGCTGCGACGGCTGCCGGGGAGCACGAGCAGCAACGGTCGCGCATCGGTGAGGCCGAGCCGATCCTTGAGCCCGTGCGGATCGAGCGCGTCGATCCAGTGGCGGCGCTCGATCAGCGGATGGCCGACGTACGTGCAGGGCGGTCCGCCGAGACGGGCGTGCACCTCCGGCTCGAAGGGCAGAAGTGCCAGTACCTCGTCGATGTATGCCCGCATATGCGCCGCGCGCCACGAGCGCCACGCCCATACACTCGGCGAGACATAGTCGACGATGGGGAGGTCGGGCCGGGCCTTGCGGATGCGGCGCGCGACGCGGTGGGTGAACTCCGGCGCGTCGATGATCGCGACCACATCCGGGGCGCTTTCGATGGCAGCACGCGCCGTCTCGCGAATACGGCGGAGAAGCTGCGGCAGATGCTCGATGATGGCGGCCGGCCCCATGACGGCGATGTCGCTCATGGGAAAGAGCGAGGTGAGCCCGGCCGCCGCCATCCGCGGTCCACCGACGCCGGTGAACGAGACCCCCGGCCTGAGCGCCGAAAGCGCCATCATCAGCCGTGCGCCGAGCGCATCACCCGAGTGCTCGCCGGCGACGAGAAAGATGCGGAGCGGACGGGCCGGCATCGGGCTCATGCCGCCTCTCCGCCATTGCCTGTGTCCGGCGTCATGACAAACAACCGGCGCCGATCCGCGGCTGCCACGATCAGCTTGGCGAGCGGCGTTGCCGTATCGACCCCGCCCGCAACGGCAACGCCGGCAAGCCCCGCGCGCGCGACGAGCGCAAGGGCGGTCTCAATACCTTCCGCATCCGCCCCGGCATCCTCGATCCCCGCGACAACGAGCACGCCGATCCGCCGCTTGAAGGCCCGAAGCCCCCAGTGGCTGGTTCGCCGCCCGCTCAGCATCCGCTGAATACCGAGTGCACCGTCGACACCCTGAACATGCTCGCCGACCACGACCACGGCGCGTCCGGCCCCATGCGCCGTAAGGACGGCAAGCGCGCGCGCCCCAAGCGCTGCATCGAGGCGCTCGGACGCTGCCGCGCGCACGCGGCCAAGAGGTCGGAAGACGTCAGGCGCCCGCGACACGCGAACCGGCGCCGCCCCCTCCGCGTCAGCGTCGCCGTCGATGCCAACAACGAACAGACCCAGCGCGTCGGCCATGGCGATCATGCGGGCCCGCTCGAGGACCAGCGCACGCCCAGCCGCCACCACGATGCCGGCAAGGCCGCAGGCGTGTGCCCGCTCCACCGTGCGCGGGCCAATGGCAGGAAGGTCGACGCGCATTTCCTGGCCCGGCTTCGGCATCTTTACGAGGACGGCGCCCGCAGCAGCCAGAGCCAGCCCCGTGCCACCCTCACCCCGCCCAGCGGCCTCGATCTGCGTGAGCATCTCATCAGTGCCACGCACGCCCTCAACGGCGATGATGCGTGCCTCTGTAGCCACCGCTCCCTGCCCGACATCGAAGCTGCCGAGCGCCCTCAGCAGGGCTGCCGCGCGCGATATGGCGCGCGCGCTGGCCGGGCTCGGCTGGATGCGGCCCAGGGGCCCGACGGGGGCCAGCAGATGCGGCGCGATGCGGTCGACGCCGACGACCTCGAAGCCCTCACGCTCGAAGAAGCGCACGACGCGGCGCAACACACTGTCATCCCCGCCACGCGTCAGACTCAGCGCCGTTCCAATGGCGCGGAAGAAGCCGTGATCGATGCGGACCTTGAGGAGGTTGGGACGGCGAAGTGCGCCGGCGATCACGAGTTCACGACAGCCGGCCTGCCTCAGGCTCGAGAGCATGCCGCCAACCTGACCGATGTTGACGACCTTGTGTGAGTAGGCAGCAATTTCAGGCTCCGCAAAGCCTTCGATGCCGACGATATGGACCCTGCGCCCGGCGTCGCGCGCGGCCTCTGCGATTTCGATCGGCAGGCTGCCGGCACACGCCAGAATGCCCAAGGGACCACGATCCATGCCGGTCCCCCGCGCGGCTCAAGAGTGCCCCGGTTCCGAGGTTCGCCGCACCTCGATGCAGGGGCCCCGAGCGAACTTCGGAAACGAAAGGAACACTAGAATCATGAGCCTACACTAGTCCGCTACGTCGCGCGGCGTGCAGAGCGACTTTTTCCGGTCGGCCCGGATGTAGGCGACGATCTCCTGAACGATCGGATTGTCCTCGAACGTGGCCGCCACATCGTCAACGCGCTCCTTGAGCGTTCCTTCGTCCGCGAAGAGCAGCCGATAGGCGCGCCTCAAGGCGTGGATCTGCTCGCGCGTGAAGCCGCGCCGCTGCAGGCCGACGATGTTGAGGCCATTGAGCCGCGCGCGGTTGCCGACCGCCATGCCGTAGGGGATGAGATCGTTCTCGAGGCCGGACATACCGCCGACGAAGGCGTGCGCCCCGACGTGGGTGTACTGGATGACCGCAGCGCCGCCGCCAAGGATGACGTAGTCATCGACCCTGCAGTGCCCGGCAAGCATCACGTTGTTGGAGAAGATGACGTGATTGCCGACGCGGCTGTCATGACCGACGTGCGAGTTGGCGAGGAAGGCGCAGTGATTGCCGACCACCGTCGCCATGCCGCCGCCGCTGGTTCCGGGATTCATCGTCACGCCTTCGCGGATCAGGCAATCGGAACCGATCGACAGCGTCGAAGGCTCGCCGGCGTACTTGAGGTCCTGCGGCTGATGGCCGAGCGAGGCGAACGGAAAGATGCGCGTGCGGGCGCCAATGGTCGTGCGACCGGCCACCACCACGTGGCTTAAGAGCTCGCAGTTCTCGCCGATGCTGACGTTGCCGCCAATCGCGCAGTGTGGCCCGACGCGAACCCCCGCCGCGAGCTTGGCGCCGGCTTCGATGACCGAAAACGGTCCGATCGCGACGCCCGGTGCCAGCTCGGCTTCGCTTGAGACGATCGCCGTCGGGTGAATTCCCGCGTCAGGCATTCTTTTGAGCCGCGAAGGCGCGCGCTTCCGCCGTGTCCGCGATCATTGCGCTGACCTCCGCCTCCGCCACGACTTGACCATTGACCCGCGCCTCACCGTAGAACCGCCATACGCGGCCACGGCTGCGGAGCTTGCGGACATGATAATGGAGTTGATCGCCCGGCACCACAGGACGGCGGAACTTGGCCTTGTCGATCCCCATGAAATAGACGACCTGCGGATTGTAATCCTCGCCGAGGCTCGCAACGCAAAGCGCGCCCGCCGTCTGCGCGAGCCCCTCGATGATCAGCACGCCCGGCATGACGGGAAACTGCGGGAAGTGTCCCTGGAAGAACGGCTCGTTGATCGTCACGTTCTTGATGCCGACGCAGCTTTCATCACTATCCATGTCCTGGAGACGGTCGACCAGCAGGAATGGATAGCGATGCGGCAAAAGCTTCATGACCCGCGCGATATCCGCAGAGCCGAGCTTCTTCCCAGTCTCAATCGTCTCTTGCATGGCCACTCACCACGTCCTCAAAATCCATCCTTCACCGTGCCAGGCCCATCAGGTCTCATCGCCGCCATCCGGGACCGCGTCGGCGGCCGACGGGCCCTTGGCAAGGCGCCGCAGCGTCACCCGCTCGCGCGTCCATTCACGGATCGGAATGGCTGGCGTGCCGACCATCCGCGAGCGCGGCGGCACATCCTCTGTCACATGCGAGGCGCCGGCAATCTGCGCGCCCGCGCCGACCTTGAGATGGCCGGCGATGCCGGACTGCCCGCCCATGACCACGAAGTCCTCGAGCGCCGCGGACCCCGCAATCCCGGTCTGGGCGACGATCACGCACCGCCGTCCAATGACGACGTTGTGCCCGATCTGAACCAGATTATCAATTTTCGTGCCTTCACCGATGACGGTATCCTTAAGAGCGCCCCGATCGACACAGGAATTGGCCCCGATTTCAACGTCATCCTGGATGATGACGCGGCCGATTTGGGGCACTTTCAGGTGCCCGCCGGCGCCCATCGCGAACCCGAAGCCGTCCTGGCCGACGCGCACCCCGGCGTGCAGGATCACGCGATCGCCAATAAGCGCATGCGTGAGCGCCACGCCGGGGCCGATGAAGCAATCGCGCCCGACGGTCACGCGGTAGCCGACCATGGCGCCGGCCGCCACCGTCGTTCCCTTGCCGATCCAGGCCTCCCGGCCGACCACCGCCCCGGGCTCGATGATCGCACCGGGCTCGATGCGCGCCGTGGGATGGATGGGCACACCGTCGCCGTCACGCGCATCAGAGGCCGCCGTCTTGGGCTTCAGCGAGGTCGGGTAAAAGGCTTGCAGGGCGAGCGCGAAGCCCCGGTAGGGCGCCGCCATCAGCAGCGCCACAACGCCGGCCGGCAGGCGCTCGGCGAAGGCCGGGGCGATGATGCAGGCAGCCGCGCGAGTCGTGGCAAGCTGTTCGAAGTACTTGCGATTGTCGACGAAGGTGAGATGGGCCGGGCCGGCCTCGCCGAGCGGCCGCAGGTCGCAAAGGGACCGCGCGCCGTCGTCACCGGGGCGGAGCGTCGCGCCGATGCGCTGAGCGAGTTCGGCCGCGGTGAACGGACCGGCACGCTCGAAGAAACCTGGATGCTCCATGGTCCCGGAGGCCCTTCCGAGGCAGCAAGTGTCGCAGCAAGTGTCATAGGCCCCGGCCCGAAGGCCGGATCGCAGGCCCCATATAGCAAACGCGTGCCACAAAGGCACGCGCTGCCGCATATTCGCGCTATGTGTGCACGGCGCCCGGGTCAGAAGCGGGTGCTGGCGCCGAAGCGGAAGATCTGTTCCTTGTCGAAGTCTTCCTTGACCAGCGCCCAGCCGAAGTCGCCGCGCAGCGGGCCCAATGGCGAGTTCCAGAGGATGCCGAAACCAGCCGAGACGCGGACGCTCGACTCATCCAGCAGATTGGCCCCCAACGTATCCTTGACGGACTTGGATACGCCAAACAGCGAGCCCGCGTCCACGAAGACCGCGCCTGAAAGACCAAGCTCATCCGGCACAAGCGGCAGCGGGAAGCGGACCTCCGCCGTGCCCACGTAGTATGTGTGGCCGCCAAGGCTGTCATTCGTATCCGCGTCGCGCGCACCGAGGCCAAGCCGATCAAATCCACGGATGGTCTCGCCGCCCTTGTAGAACTGATCGAGCAGACGCACCTCGTCGCCGCCCCACCCCATGATGTGGCCGCCGGCCACGCGGCCAACGAAGGTGATGCGCTCGGTGATCGGGTAGTAGTACCGCGCCTCACCCTGGAAGCGCACGTACTGAACGTCGCCGCCGACACCCGCAAAATCCACACCGCCCGTGAGGAAATAACCCGACGTCGGGTTCTTCGGGTGATTGCGCCGGTCGTAGGTCAGCGACGCCCCGACCGATGACGTCCAGTAGTCGAAGCTGTCGCCGGTTCCGACAAGCTGCTTGATTGCCTGCGACGCATCGGAGCTGACATTGGTCATTTCGTCGTAGGAGAGCGTGTAGTTCGTGTTCAGCCACAGGTACTCGGTGAGCGGTGCCCCGAGACGAATGGAACCACCGGCCCGCGTATGGTCGAAGGGCTGGAAGCTGGAGTTCTGCGTGATCCTGTAGAACAGGTCGAAGCCGGCGGACAGGTTGCGGTCCAGGAATCGCGGCTCGGTGAAGCTCAGGTCGACCTGCATACGCTCCAGCGAGCCGCCGAGCTTCAGGCGCAGGAACTGCCCCTTGCCCATGAAGTTGCGCTCGGAGAAGCCGATATCGCCGATGATGCCTTCCTGCGTCGAGTAGCCGGCGCCGAACGAGATCTCGCCGGTCGGCTGTTCGATCACCGTCACATCGAGCACGACCCGATCCTCGGCCGAGCCCGGCCGGCGCTTGATGTCGACGCCCTTGAACAGCCCGAGGTTCTGGAGGCGCTTCTTGGCAGACTCGACCAGAAGCGGGTTATAGGCATCGCCCTCGGCAAGGCGGAACTCGCGCCGGATCACGTAGTCGCGGGTGCGCAGGTTGCCGATGACATTGATGCGCTCCACGTAGATTCGTGGGCCTTCATCAATCACATAGGTGAGGGCGATCACGCGCCCGATCGCATCGCGGTCCGCCCGCGGGCGGACCCGCGCGAACGTGAATCCGCGCTCGGTCAGGACCAGCGTCAACGCCTCGACCGACTTGTCGATCTCCGCAGCATTGAAGACACCACCACGCTTCGTGATGACGTGGCGCATCAGGTCGCCCGTGTCGACGCCCGGAATCTTGCTCTCGATACGCACATCGCCAAACGCGTAGGGCTCGCCTTCCTCGATCACGAAGGTGATGAAGAAGCCGGAGCCGTCACGGTCGAGATGAACGTCGGCGGCGACGACGCGCACGTCGGCATGGCCGTTCTTCAGATAATACTGACGCAGAAGCTCCCGATCGAGGTTGAGACGATCCGGATCGTAGAACGCCGTCCCCTTGAGGAAGTCGAACCAGTTCTCCTGCGTGGTGGTGACGATGTCGCGGAGCTGCGAGTCCGAAAACGCGCGGTTGCCAACGAACTGGATGCTCTTGACCTTCGTCGCCCCGCCTTCGTTGATCTCGAAAACGAGGTTCACGCGGCCATGATCGAGCTCGATGATCTTCGGCTCGACGGTCGCGGCGAACCGGCCCTGGCGGCGATAGAGGTCGAGAATGCGCTGGACGTCCGCCTGCACCTTGGCGCGAGTGAAGACCGAGCGCGGCTTCAACTGCACCTCGCTCTCGAGCGTCGCCCGCTCGACCTGCTTGTTGCCTTCAAAAGCAACCTGGTTGATGACCGGGTTCTCGACCACGGTCACGATGACGGTGCTGCCACTGCGCTCGATCCGAACATCGGAGAAGAGCCCGGTGGCGAAAAGCGCCGTGATCGACTGGTTGACGCGCGCCTCGCTGTAGGCGTCGCCGACCGAGAAGCGGAGGTATGACCTCACTGTCTCGGGTTCCACGCGCCGGTTACCGGCGACCCGGATTTCACGCACGCGGAGATCTTGCGCCTGAGCTTCGACAGCGAACAGCCCAAAGCCCCCCGCGCAAACCACCGCGAGGGGAGCCAAGAGCGCCATCATCAGCGCGATCGAAGATCCCCCAATCCCCAACTTCCGAAACATCGGCATCCTTATCGTCTGCCTTTTCTTGCCGTTCCCCCATTATGCGGCGCAGCGCCCGGCTTTAGTCCTGCGCCTGTTCGCGTGCGTGGCCTCCGTTCAGGTACCCACGTCGGCCGGTCCCCACCGGCACCCTCGGCGCCCCGTGGTTCCCAGACCAAGAAACGCCGACACCCGACTGAACTTAATTAACGATTCACCCCTGTGGATGGAAGTGGCAAGAATACCGCACGACGGCTAATTCACCCGAGGCCGATCCATTTCCGGACGATCGGGAGATCGTTGAACGTCGCGTAGATCATCAGCATAAGCACCAAGCTCAATCCGATCCTGAAACCAATCTCCTGCGTGCGCTCGCTCAGCGGCTTACGACGGATGGCCTCCATCAGGTAGAACATCAGGTGACCGCCATCGAGGAGCGGGATCGGGAACAGGTTGAGCAGGCCGATGCTGACCGAGAGGATCGCGGTCAGATTGAGCAGCGGGATGAAGCCGCTGCTGGCGACCTGTCCTGAGACCTCGGCGATCCGGATCGGGCCGCCGAGCTGATCGGCCGCCTCGCGCCCGAGAATGACGTCTCTCAGATAGCCAAGCGTCCGGCTGATGACGAACTGGGTCTCGCGCACGCCGAGAACGAGCGACTCGAGCACCCCATGCCGCTGGTACTCGATATCCTGCGCCTGCATCGTGCGCCGGATGCCGATGACGCCGACCCGGATCTTGTTGCCGAAGCGATCCTCGTGCTCGCGCCGATCGGGCGTCGCGGTCAGGTTCAGCCGCAGCCCGCCGCGGTCGATCTCGAAATTCAGCGGCTGATCGGCGCTGGTGGAGACGATCCGCTGCATCTCCTGGAAGCTCTGGATGCGGCGGCCATCGATGGCGACGATGACGTCACCGGCCTGGAAGCCGGCCCGTGCGGCAGGACCGTCGGCAATCACCTCGTCAATCTTCGCGGTCGTGATCTGCACGCCGACAACGGCGAAGATCCCGGCGAAGATGACGATCGCAAGCAGGAAGTTGGCGATCGGCCCCGCGGCGACGATGGCAGCACGCTGGCCGAGCGGCTTGGCCTGGAACGCCCCTTGGCGCTCGTCCTGGCTCATGCGCGCCAGCGCGTCCCGGGATGGCACACTGGCCCCGTTCTCATCATCGACGAATTTCACGTAGCCGCCGAGCGGGATCCAGGCGAGCCGCCAGCGGGTGCCGTGGCGGTCATTGAAGCCCCAAACCTCGCGGCCGAAGCCAATTGAAAACGCCTGCACTTTCACGCCGCACCAGCGGGCGACGAGAAAGTGCCCGAGCTCGTGGATGAAAACGACAACCGTCAGCACAAAGAGAAACGGCAACAGGACGGACAGAAAACTCCAGATCATGTCCAAGGGTGATGCTCCCAATGTTTTTCTGGATCAAGCCCTTGCAGGCTCGGTCGCGGCGGCCGGCGAGGCCCACGCCGCCCCGCCAGGTTAACTTCGAGCTAACTATACCGCTGCAGCAAGCGGCGTGCCAGCGCGCGGCCTTCCTCGTCCGCCGCGATCACGTCGTCCAGACCGGCAGGCGCGCAGACCTGCCCCTGCCGTACGGCTTCCTCCAAGGCAGCCCCGGCGAGGGCGGCAACCGCCGGAAAAGGCATCTGCCGGGCCAGGAAGGCCTCGACGGCCACCTCGTTAGCTGCGTTCAGTATGGCGCCGGCCGTCCCGCCGAGCTCGATGGTGCGGCGCGCGAGGCTCAGTGCAGGGAAGCGCCTCTCGTCGGGCGCCTCGAAGGTGAGTGCCCCGAGGCGCACGAGATCGAGCCGCGGCGTCGGCGCCGCCATCCGCGCCGGCCAGGCGAGGCTCAGCGCAATCGGCGTGCGCATGTCCGGATTGGCCATCTGGGCAATGACCGAGCCGTCGGCGAACTCGACCAGACAATGCACGATCGACTGGGGATGGACCACCACCGCAAGCTGATCGGCCTCGACGGGGAACAAGTGGTAGGCCTCGATCAGCTCGAGGCACTTGTTCATCAGCGTTGCCGAATCGACCGTGATCTTGCGACCCATGGACCAGTTCGGATGGCGCACGGCCTGCTCCGGCGTCACGGTCGCGAGCTGCTCTTCGGACCAAGTGCGGAATGGCCCGCCCGAAGCGGTCAGCACGATCCTTTCGATGAACTTGGGATCATGACTGCCAATGGCTTGGAGCGCCGCCGAATGCTCGGAGTCGACAGGCAGCAGCTCGGTGCCGGACGCCTCGATGGCAGACATGAAGACAGTGCCCGCCGACACCAGGCACTCCTTGTTGGCGAGCGCCACGCGACGCGCCGCGCGGGCCGCGGCAAACGTCGGGCGCAGCCCCGCCGCACCGACGATCGCCGCCATCACACAGTCCACCGGACGGGACGCGGCCTCGATCAGCGCCGCAGATCCTGCCGCGGCCTCGATGCCGCTGCCGGCCAGCCGCGCCTTCAGCTCCGCATAGCCTTCCTCGGCGCCGATGACGGCCAATCGTGCACGGTGCTTCAGCGCGAGCTCTGCGAGAGCCGCAACATTCGTCTGGGCGGTGAGGACGTCAACGTCGAATGCATCGCCATGGCGCGCGATCAGGTCGAGCGTGTTCGTGCCAACGGACCCGGTCGCCCCGAGGACGCTGATGCGCCGCGGCCACCCCTCCGGCTCCAAAACCAGGGGCGCCACCTCAGGAGCGCTGTCCATTGCCTTTTGCATGACGCTCAATTCAGTCCGAGCAGAGCGCGCGCCGGCGCGTGGATGTCGACGACCATGGCAAAGATGGCCGACGCGATGATTGCGGCCACCAAGCCATCCGTCCGGTCCATGAAGCCGCCATGGCCGGGAATGAGCGTGCTCGCGTCCTTGACACCATACTCGCGCTTGAGCGCCGACTCGAGCAAGTCACCAGCCTGCGAGACCACACCGAGCAGAGCTCCCGCCGCCATCATATAGCCGACCGCAAGCTCTGCTCGCGCGAGCGCGAACGCTACGCCGACCAGGCTACCGGCGAGGACGCCGCCGGCAAGGCCACTCCAGGTCTTGTTCGGCGACACATTCGGGGCCAGCTTGGGTCCCCCGATCAGGCGGCCAGCAAAGTAGGCGCCCGTATCCGTGGCCCAAACCGTCAGCAGAATAAACAGCACCGCCAGGACGCCGGCGCTGTCACCGCGATGCAGCCAGACCAGGGCCACTGCCGGAAGACCGGCATAAAGCGCCCCAAGCGCTGCCATGTGTCCGCGCTCGCCGAACGCCAGCAAGGCCGAGATGATCGCTGCGACGAGTACCACGATGAGACCGAGCCCCGCGAGGCCCCACGCCGCGTGCAAGACGCCGGCAATCACCGCCGTTGCCTGGATGATCAGGATCGCATCCACGCCCGCTGAACGGACGACCCGCCCCCACTCCCAGGTCACGACAACGCCGACGGCCCCGACAACGATGGCGAAAAGCAGACCTCCCGCCCACAGCGCCACCAGGACCACGATGGCCAGCGCCGCGCCCGAGGCGATGCGCTGGCCAAGGTCCCGCATGGGGGCTGCGGCGTTTGGCGTCCCGCCGTCCGTCACACTGGCATCCTTTGGGCAATATGCAGCACCATGGCGTTCCCGATCATGAGCCGAGCACCTCCTTGGTCAGCCCGCCGAAGCGCCGGTCCCGCGCCTGGAAGATCGAAATCGCCTCGATGAGCTGCTCGCGCCCGAAATCAGGCCATTTCACGTCCATGAAAACAAGCTCAGCGTAGGCCGCCTGCCAGAGCAGGAAATTCGAGAGCCGCTGCTCACCGCTTGTGCGGATCACGAGATCCGGGTCCGGGACACCGGCCGTATCGAGCTCTTGCGCCAGCGCCGCCTCCGTTATGGCGCTCGGCTCGATCTCGCCCCGCCGAGCGCGATCGGCAAGGCGCCGCGCGGCTGCCGCGATTTCGGCTCTTGCACCATAGTTGAATGCAATGACCAGTGTCAGCGCCTGATTGTTGCGGGTCAGCGCCTGGGCATCGTCGATAAGGGCCAGCAGCTCCGAATCAACACGACCGCGCTCGCCGATCACGCGGATGGCGACGCCAGCACGATGCAGCTCACCAAGGTCGCGCCGGATGAAGCGCTTCAGAAGTCCCATTAAGTCGTCGATCTCGCTCGCCGGCCGCGCCCAGTTCTCCGAGGAAAAGCTGAACAGGGTGAGGTAGGGAATCTTCAGCTCGATCGCAGCGCGAACCGTGCGCCGGACGGCTTCCACACCCATGCGATGCCCAAGGCGGCGCGGCAGGCCGCGGCCGCTGGCCCACCGTCCATTGCCATCCATAATGATGGCGACGTGGCGCGGGAGCGCAAGGCCGCTACCGACTAGGCCAAGCTGTTGGCTGCGCTGGCTCACTCGCCCTTATTGCGCCCCCGTTCCGAACCGGCGCCGCATCGGCGCAATATCTGCCGAGCGCGGGAGATTGTTTTTGCGCGAACCGATAGGCCTCGGTCAAGGACGTTGATATCGCGCCTTCGTGTGAAACTCTGGTTGGGCTCTTAGTTGGCCTGGGAATGAATTCATAGGACCGCCGCGCGCGCCAGAATGCCGCCGGGTCCCTCTCAAACCTGCTTGATCTCGGTTTCTTTGGTTGCCAGCATCTGGTCAATGTCCTTGATCAGACGATCGGTCAACTCCTGCACTTTGGCCGAGCTCTTGCGGTGCTCGTCCTCGCTGATTTTGTGATCCTTTTCAAGCTTCTTGAGAACTTCCATGCCGTCGCGGCGCACGTTGCGGACACCGACTCGGGCGTGCTCGGCATATTTGTGCGCGAGCTTGACCAGCTCCTGGCGCCGCTCGGCATTGAGGGCCGGTATCGGCAGCCTCAGCAGCGTGCCGTCGACGATCGGGTTGAGGCCGAGATTGGCCTCGCGAATGGCCTTGTCGACGGCGCCCACCTGGCTCTTGTCCCAGACCTGCACGGAGATGGTGCGGGCGTCCGAAACCGAGACCGTCGCCACCTGATTGAGCGGCATCTTCGCACCGTAGACCGTGACGACCACGGGATCGAGCAGGTTTGCGGACGCGCGGCCGGTGCGGAGACCGGCGAACTCGCGCTTCAGGCTTTCGATAACGCCGCGCATCCGGCGTTCGAGATCATTGAGATCGAAGCTCGCCGCCGCCATTGTTTCAGCCTCCAAGACTGCACTGCCCGTGCCCGTTGCGGCCGGTGGGCTTGATGCACCACGCTTCCCCTGCGCCGGCCAGCGGCGCACTCGGTGAGAGAAGCGGCAATCGCTCTCGATCCGCTCGACCTCGCTTTGGCGCGGCTTCGCCGGCCTCACGGCGACGCGGTGACCATAGTTGAGCGGGCTTCTCCTCGTAGCATCTTAAGCAGGCTGCCGCTTTCCTCGATCGAGAACACAATTACCGGAAGATCGTTATCGCGGGCAAGGGCAATGGCGGCGCCATCCATGACCTTGAGGTTGCGCGTGAGAACCTCGTCGTAGGTGAGCCGGTCGTAGCGTGTTGCGCCTGGCTCCTTCTTGGGGTCCGCCGAGTAGACCCCATCGACCTGCGTCGCCTTTGCCAGGACCTCGCATTCGGTTTCGATGGCGCGAAGGGCCGCGGTTGTATCAGTAGTGAAGAAGGGGTTGCCGGTGCCGGCCGCAAAGATGACGACGCGCCCCCGCTGCAGGTGGTGCAGCGCCTTGCTTCGCACATAAGATTCGCAGACGGTCGGCATCGGGATAGCCGACATGACCCTGGAATCCACGTTGACCTGTTCGAGCGCATTCTGGAACGCGAGGGCGTTCATCACAGTGGCCAGCATGCCCATGTAATCGGCGGCAGCGCGGTCCATGCCCTTGGCGGCCCCGGCAAGGCCGCGAAATATGTTGCCGCCGCCGATGACGACGGCGACCTCAACACCAGAATCCACCGCCTGCTTGATGTCGGCAGCCAAGGCCTGACAGACGCTGATATCGATCCCGTAGCCGGCCTTGCCCATAAGGGCTTCGCCCGACAGCTTGAGGAGAATGCGCTTGTAGCGTGGTCCCGTCGTGCTTGCGCTCACCGCCATCCTCCTCTGTCCGCCGGCGTCCGCATCGAATGCCGCCGCCGGACACACGCGTCAAGCGGCGAAAAGCTTCAAAGTGGGACTTACGCCGGCTCGAGCTCACGCTTGGCCATCATCGCCTTGAAGGCTGGACGGTCGTGCAGCTTGCCGAGCCAGGTCTTGACGTTCGGATTGGCCTCGAAGAGTTCGGGCGCCGCCATGGCGTAGCGCACACACTCCGCGACGTTGATGTCCGCAACGGTGAACCGCCCCCCGACGACGTAGCCCGTTGCAGCGAGTGCCTTGTCGAGCACGGCAAACGGCGCCCTGAGCGCGACGACCGCGGCGTCGGCGGTCCTGGCATCGCGCTCTGCGGCAGGCCTCGCCACCCGGTGATAGAGGACCTGGATGGCGTGCGGCTCGACTTCCGTGAGCGCCCACGCCGTCCACATCATCATCAGGCCATCCTCGGCAAGGCTCGCAGGCGCCAGTGGCCCGCCGTGCTTCTTGGCGAGGTACAGATTGATGGCGAGCGACTCATGCAGGATCAGCCCATCATCGTCGATCGATGGGATGTGGCCGTTCGGGTTGATTTTGAGGAAGTCCGGCGACTTCGTGTTGAGCGGCGCGTCGGGCGCACTTGGATCGGCCAGCCGATAGGCCTGGATGACCGGCACGAGCGTGAACGGAACGCCGAGCTCGTCGCACAGCCAGATGATCCGCGTCGCACGCGAGCGATAGCACCCGTAGATCTTGAGCATGGGGGTTCCTCGGTGTGGAGAAAGGCCCCATGCTTTTGCCACGTCGCGCGGCAATGGTGAAGCCGCCAACTCATGAAAATTGGCATATACTTCGCTATTCGGCGGCAACGCGCGCGGGCTTCGGGTCGCGCAGCATGGCGAGCAGCGCGGCCTCCTTGCGCTTCACCTTGTCGTAGTTGGCAAGCTTGACGTGGCCGAAGCCGCGGATCTCCTCAGGGAGCCGCGCGAGCGCGACTGCTGTCGCGTGCGTCTCCTTGGAAAGCCGCCGCTCGATCTCACCGAGCATCGCCTCGTAGTCGAGGATCATCTGCCGCTCGAGCTTGCGCTCGCCCGTCATGCCGAAGATGTCCCAGCGTGTGCCGCGCAGACGCTTGCCCTTCGCAAGGAGTCGGAACACCGGCATCATCCAGGCACCAAGACTGATCTTGCGCGGGTGGCCCGTGACCTTGTCGCGGAAGAACCAGGAGAGCAGCGGCGGCGCTAGGTGGAACTCGAGCTTGTGGGTGCCATCGAAGGCATCCCTAATCGCCTGGGCAAGCCGCCCGTCCGAATGGAGGCGCGCGACCTCGTACTCGTCCTTGTAGGCGAGCAGCTTGTAGTAGCCGGTGGCCACCGCCTCCGCGAGGCCCGACCCGCCGGGAACCTTCTCGGTCTCGATCTTGCGGAAGCGCTCCACCATGTCGCTGAAGCGCTTCGCCAGTGCCGCGTCCTGGTAGTCGGTCAGGTACTTGACCCGCGTTGCGATGGCATCGGCGAGCGTCGGCGCCGCCTTTGCCACCCGCGGCTTCACGAGGCGCTCGATCGCCTTCATGTCGTGCGCGGCGAGCCGGCCAAAGCGGAAGGCCGAGCGGTTCATCTCGATGGCGGCGCCATTGAGCTCGATGGCCTTCTCGATCGCTGCGGCCGACACCGGAACCTTGCCGTGCTGGTAGGCATAGCCGAGCATGAACATGTTCGAGGCGATCGAATCGGCGAACAGCTTCACCGCGAGGTCGTGCGCATCGAGCGTGTGGAGAGCCCCCTTGCGAACGCGCTCCTCGATCGACCGCAGCAGCGCCGCCCCGGGCACCCTGAGGTCCGGATTGCGCGTGAAATCCGCGGTCGGCATCTCGTGGGTCGAGGCAATGACGGCCGTGTGATCCGGCCGAATGGTCTCCAGCACCTTGTTCGAGGCGGTCACGACGAGATCGCAGCCGATGACGAGGTCGCTGCCCGCCGTGCCAATACGGATGGCGTGAATGTCATCGGCCGACTTCGCCACGCGAATGTGGCACGCGACGGCGCCGCCCTTCTGCGCGAGGCCGGTCATGTCGATCGAGCCGAAACCTTTGCCGTCGATATGCGCGGCCTGGCCGAGCACCGCAGAAATGGTCACCACGCCCGTACCGCCGACGCCGGTGACAATGATCGAATAGGGCTTCTCGAGATCCGGCTGCCTCGGCTCCGGCAAGCTCGCGAGCATCGTCGCGAGGCCGCCCTCACCAGCCGCACCCTTGGGCTTTCTTGGCACCGCGCCGTGCACGGTCACGAAGCTCGGGCAAAAGCCGTTGATGCAGGAGAAGTCCTTGTTGCAGGTCGACTGGTCTATGGCTCGCTTGGTGCCGAGCTCGGTCTCGAGCGGCACGATCGCGACGCAGTTCGACTTCACGCCACAGTCGCCGCACCCTTCACAAACGGCGGGATTGATGAAGGCCCGTTTTACCGGATCGGGGAACGTGCCACGCTTGCGGCGGCGCCGCTTCTCGGCTGCACACGTCTGATCGTAGATCAGGGCCGTAACGCCGTCGATCTCGGAGAGCTCCTTCTGCACCTTCATCAGATCGCGGCGGTGATAGACGGGCGTCCCCGCGGGCAGGAAGCCCGAGGGATACTTGTGCGGCTCGTCGGTGACGACGACGAGCTTCTTCACGCCCTCGGCGAGCACCTGCGCGGCAATACGTCCGACTGTCGTGCCGCTTTCGAGCGACTGGCCGCCCGTCATCGCCACGGCGTCGTTGTAGAGGATCTTGTAGGTGATGTTGGTATTGGTCGCGACCGCAGCGCGGATCGCGAGGCTGCCTGAATGCAGGTACGTGCCATCGCCGAGATTCTGGAAGACATGCTTGCGCTTGGAGAAGGGCGCCTCGCCGACCCAGTTGGCCCCCTCGCCGCCCATGTGCGTCCACCCTTCTGTGGAGCGATCCATCCACTGCGCCATATAGTGGCAGCCGATGCCGGCATAGGCGCGCGAGCCTTGTGGCACGACGGTCGATGTGTTGTGCGGGCAGCCCGGGCAGAAGTACGGAATGCGGGTCGCCGCCTCGGTGCCGAGTGCCTTGTTGCCGCGCATCTTCTTCAGCCCGTCAACGCGCGCGCGGATGCCTTCATCGCAGCGCCCGGCGCGGATCAGGCGCTCGCCGAGCGCCAACGCAATCTCAGTCGGCTCGAGCGCCCCCTTGGCCGGAAACAGCCATTGCTCGTTCTCGTCCTTCTTGCCGAGCACCCGCGGACGGTCCGGCAAGTCGTAGAGCTGCTCCTTGACCTGCGTCTCGATGAGCGAGCGCTTCTCCTCGACGACGAGGATCAGATCGAGCCCTTCTGCGAAGCGCTTGACGCCCTCGGACTCGAGCGGCCAGGGCATGCCCACCTTGTAGAGGCGCAGACCGAGCTGATTGGCCTTGATCTCATCGATGCCGAGCTCTTCCATCGCCGCGCGGACATCAAGATAGCTCTTGCCGGTGGTGATGATGCCGATCTTGGCATCGGGGCCGCCGCTCGTGACCATGCGGTCGAGCTTGTTGGCGCGGGCAAATGCGAGGATCGCGGCGCGCTTGTAGTCATGGAGACGCGCCTCCTTGTCGAGCGCCTGGTCGCCGACGCGAATGTTGAGCCCGCCCGGGGGCATGACGAAATCGTCGGGGAGCTTGACCTGCACACGGTCGAGGCGGCCGTCCACCGTCGCGGTGGACTCGATGTTGTCCTTGACGCACTTGATGCCGACCCAGACGCCGGCAAACCGCGAGAGCGCGATGCCGAGCAGGCCATAGTCGAGGATCTCCTGCACTCCCGCCGGGTTGAGTACCGGAATCATGGCGTCGACCATGGCGAACTCGGACTGATGGGCCGAGGTCGAGCTTTCGCAGGTGTGATCATCACCGAGGAGCGCCAGTACGCCGCCGTACTTGGACGTGCCGGCGTGGTTCGCGTGGCGGAAGACGTCGCCCGTGCGGTCGACGCCGGGTCCCTTTCCGTACCAGACGCCGAACACGCCGTCGTACTTGCCGTCGCCGCGCATTTCGGCCTGCTGCGTGCCCCAGATGGCGGTGGCGGCAATGTCCTCGTTCAGGCCGGCGTTGAAGACCACGTTATGCTTGGCCAGCAGGTGGCGGGCCCGCAGCATGGCGCCTTCGAGCCCGGCAATCGGCGAGCCGCGGTAGCCGCTGACGTACCCGGCCGTATTGAGGCCTGCCTGCTTGTCGCGGGCCTGCTGCATCATCACCAGCCGCACGATCGCCTGCGCGCCGGTCAGGAGCTGGTGGGTGTCATTCAGATCGAATTTGTCGTCGAGGGTCGGGCTGCTCTTGACCATAAAGATCACCTCTTGGGCAGCGGCCCCGTCCAAACCACGCATCACAGCGCGGGCGGGAGCTTCGGGGCGCATCGCCTCCGGAAGCCGGGCGATGCATTGGTCAGCAATGCTGACATAGTTTTTGATCTGGATCAAACATCGCGATCGACTGCCCGCCATTCAAGGCCGCAGGGGCGACGGACGGGGCCTTACCCGCCATCAATTCGTGCGGTAAGGCCGCAATGAAAGAAAAGCCGCCGGAGCTCGCACCGGCGGCTTCCGCCTCACGGCTATCGAGCGTCGGTGTCTATTTCTTGCCGGGGCGCTGCGTCAGGGCCGACGCGGCCGCCGTCTTGGCTTCCTTGCTCGCCTTGGGGTCCTTCAGCACCTTCGCCGCCGCGCTCGCGGCCTTGGCGCTGGTGACTTCCTTGCTCTTGCTCTGCGTCAGCGTCGAGGCCGCCGCCGTCTTGGCCTCCTTGCTGGCCTTGGGGTCCTTCAGAACCTTCGCCGCCGCAGCCGCCGCCTTGCTGCTTGTGCCCTCGGTCTTCGCCTTCGCTGCTTTCGCTGCCATTTCAGTTCCCTCCGGGGATTGGCAAACGGGACCATTCACAGTTCCATCAGTAAACGAATTCGCCGAATCACGTAATGGGCTTCAATCGGGCGCAAGCGCGATTTCCGCATCGGACTTGATGTGTTGCCGGCGAAGGCACCGCCGTGCCTGCCTCGTGCGCGCGGCAATTGACAGCGGCCGCAGCACCGCGCCAAAAGCGGCCACCCCATCAATGGCATTCTGAGGAGCCCGCCATGCCGACCGCCGACCTGCAATCCACGATCGATGCGGCCTGGGAGGCGCGCGACGGGATCAACGCCGCAACCAAGGGTGCCGTCCGCGATGCCGTCGAGACCGCACTCGACATGCTTGACAAGGGCACGGCACGCACCGCCGAGAAGAAGGGCGAGGCATGGGTCGTCAACCAGTGGCTGAAGAAGGCCGTCTTGTTGTCGTTCCGCCTGAATGACATGGGGCCGATCGCGGGCGCACCTGGGGGGGCGAGCTGGTGGGACAAGGTGCCGTCGAAGTTCGCCGGCATGGGCCCCGATGACTTCAGGAAGGCTGCATTCCGCGCCGTTCCGGGCGCCATCGTGCGCCGCGGCGCCTACATCGCCCCGGGCGTCGTACTGATGCCGTCGTTCGTCAATCTCGGCGCCTACGTCGGCGAGCGCACCATGGTCGATACCTGGGCCACGGTCGGCTCCTGCGCCCAGATCGGCCGAGACGTTCACCTTTCGGGTGGCGTCGGGATCGGCGGCGTCCTCGAGCCGCTCCAGGCCAACCCGGTCATCATCGAGGACAACTGCTTCATCGGCGCCCGGTCGGAGGTCGTGGAGGGCGTGATCGTCGGCGAGGGCTCAGTGCTCTCAATGGGCGTGTTCATCTCGGCAACGACCAAGATCGTCGACCGCAGCACCGGTCAGATCCACATCGGCAAGGTGCCGCCCTACTCGGTCGTGGTGCCGGGCACGCTGCCGGGCCAGCCGCTGCCGAACGGCATGGCCGGGCCGGGGCTCTACTGCGCGGTGATCGTCAAGACCGTGGACGCGCAGACGCGCGCCAAGACGAGCATCAACGACCTGCTGAGGGACTGAGGCGCCGGCTCACTTCTTCTTCGGGGCGGCGGGCGCCTTCTTGGTGGCCGCCGCCTCCTTCTCGGGCGGCGCATCCAGGTTCACATACGCGAGGATGCTCTCGCGGATCTTGGTCTTCTGCTCGTCGCTGCACTTGCCCTCGCCGGGCTTGATGGGCTCGAGGAACACCTTGAGATCACCGTCCTTCTCCTCGACCCTGAGCTTGCCGGCGACGGCGTGAATGGTCATGCGGTGCAGGGTGGTGATGTAGAGGAGCTGCTGGTCAGTCCATTTCTTCTTGACGATCTCCCGCCGCATGAGGGTGTCGTAGTTGGCCTGCTGCTCCTCCCACAGCTCGCAGACCTGCGCCTGGGCGGAGCTGTACGCGACGCGGATGATGTCGCGTCCGTTTTCCACAGGCACGATGTTGCCTTCGCGCTTCGACTTGTCGACCTCGATGACCTTGCCATCGGGCGTCGTGAATTTGCTCGGCAGGATTTGCCACGCATACTCCATCAGCGTGTGTACGGACTTGTCGCTGAGCTTGCCCTGGCTCTGGGCCTCGGCGCCGGCTGCCAACCCCGCTAACGCGACCATGCCGGCAAGCGCACCTTTCAACGTCGTCGAAGCCATTCTCATCACCTCAGCCCCTCGATAGCCACAGCACGCACCCGTCAACGCCTGCCATGGCGGATACGGCAGCGCTGTCGATCGTCCCGAGCAGCGCGGCTGCGGGACCAGCCCCCAATAGCGAAGCGCATCGCTCGGCTGCAAGTTGGGCAAACTTATGGCGCCTTTCGCGCTCGCCCTTTTCCCTGTGCCAAAGCGGCTACAATGCCTCTCAGCGTGCGCACCTCCTGCTCGGTCGCCCCCATCCGGGCAAGCATGGATCTGATGTTTCGCACCATGGTCTGGCGCTTTTCCGGCGGGTTGAAAAAACCAAGCCGTTCAAGCTCGCCTTCAAGATGCTCGTAGAGCCCGAGGAGTTCCGCCTTCGTTGCCGGCCGGCTGGCACCGACATTGAGACCGGGCGCCAGCGGCGTCTCGTACGTCGTGACGCGGCCGAGGCTCGCCCGCGCGTGCTGGCGCATCCACTCATAGCCAACGAGCAGCACGGCCTGGGCGAGATTGAGCGAGGCGAATCGCGCATTGACCGGGATCATCACGACCGCGTCACAGAGCGCCACCTCATCCGTTTCGAGGCCGTTGCGCTCGCGGCCGAACAGAATCCCGCAGCGTTGCCCCTCCGCAATCCGCCGGCGCATCTCGGCCACGGCCTGCTCCGGCGTGAGCACCGGCTTCCTCAAGTCGCGCTGGCGCGCCGTGGTGGCGGCCACCCAGTTGAGGTCGCCGATCGCCTCGGAAAGCGTGCCATGGGCGACACTGTCATCGACGACATAGTTCGCCCCTGAAGCAGCAATCCGCGCCTTCTCGTTCGGCCAGCCGTCGCGGGGCGCGATCAACCGCAGCTCGTCGAGGCCGGTGTTCGCCATCGCGCGCGCCACCATGCCGATGTTGTCGGCGAGCTGCGGCTCCATCAGCAGCACCGCCGGGGCCTCGCCGCCCGCGAACGGCGCCCCATGGATATGGGCGCGGCGGATGCCGTGGCGAAGCTTGCGGATGACGCGGCGGGCCCAGAACCAATAGCCCTCGCCAGCCCAGTCGCGCGCCAGGACCTCGAGCGAGGGCGCCGTCGCGACGCCCTCACCGGGGCCCTCAATCCTCAGCGCCCCCTCACCGATGACGATCTCACGGTGACGCCGCGCGAGCGCATCGACCGACGTGATGCCGTCCGCCTCCGTCCGGCGCCTGCAGCCGGGACAGGTTGCGTGGTCCCGCTCGCACTTGAGCTCTGCACAGTAGACGAGCACGGGCTCGAGCGTACTGCGGTCGAGCCCATCGATAGCCAGCGCCGCAAGCCCTTGATCGATGCTGCGCTCATGCACGGCGGCAACGATCTCGGCGACCGGCCGCCCGGCAGGCGCAAGGATCGGCACAGGCCGTCCGTCGTGCTTCTCAATAGCAATACCGACGGGCAAATGTATGTTCTCCACAAACTTCGCACCCGGCCGCAGCGCGGCACGGACCTCCGTGCGCGCTTATAGCCGCTTGTTCGGGCGCCGTCCCGCGGACGTGACGGCAGCTCGGTCGCGAGAGAACGTCCTTGATTGCGGGCCCCCGGTCCCCTATACGGGGCGGCGAGCGCTGCCCCGTTCGTCTAGCGGTCAGGACGTCAGCCTCTCACGTTGAAAACAGGGGTTCGATTCCCCTACGGGGCGCCAATTTTGCGAACAAGACCGCGAACGCCGGCCGTAGGGCCGCCGACGGCGAGGGCAGCTTGCCTGAGCGCCTCCTTGCGGCCGATCATGCGAATCGGGCCCTCATCCACCTCAACCCGGTCGATGAGCGCGGGGGGCGACGGGGCGGCCTCTTAAGGCGGCGAGATGTCAAAGCCTGCCGCCAGCCGCGCGGATGGCCTCCCGCAGCACGTTGCGATCGCCGATCTGGTTGGCCAGGATGAGGATAAGCTTTGCATTCATCAGCTCAGCCTCCTCTTCGGTCATGTCGCGCTGGGAATCAATCAGCTCCTGATAGAAGCTATCAGGATCGGCGATGTTGGGTGCCGTCGTGAGCGTCATGGCATGGGCCCTTCAATGACCGGTGGCGCGCGCGAGTGCAGCCTTGATGGCCGTCTCGTCGAAGGCCCGCCAGCGCGCGGCGACGTGCTGGTCGGGCCGGATCAGGTAGGTCGTGCCGGGCTGGGCATCGTAGCGCTCAGCGAGGATGCCCTCCTCATCGGAAAGGTCGCCGCCGACGCTCATCACGCGCGCCGCGATATTGCCAAGGACGACGCGCTCCAGCGGTGGCCGCGGGCTGAACACCAGCACGACGAAGCCATCGCCGAGGGCGTTGAGGAGCCAGGTCTTGCGCCCACCGCGCGTGACCGGCGCGTCAGCGCAGTTCGTGCCCGGGCGCATGCTGCCCGCGAACGGCGACGCGTCGGGCGTGTTGAGCGACGACGACAGATAGGGCGTCGGGCTTGACAGCCGGCCACTGTTGACGAGGGGCCGGGCAAAGGCGTTGGCGACCGCCAGCTCGAGCACGGCGTCGCGGAACCGCCGGCTGGTAGTGCTCTTGGGCGTGATGAAGTCGGTCGATCGCGTCGAGTTCAAGAGGTTGTCGTCGGCGGCAACTGCCCGCTCCTCATGATAGCTGTCGATCAGGCTGAGGGGCGCATCGCCGTCCATGACCAGCTTGAGCTTCCAGGCGAGGTTGTCGGTATCCTGCACGCCCGTGTTGGCGCCGCGCGCGCCGAACGGCGAGACCTGATGGGCGGCATCGCCGGCGAACAGGACCCGGCCATAGCGGAACTTGTCGATGCGCCGGCAAGCGAACTGGTAAATGGATACCCACTCGAGCTCGAACTCGCGGTCGTCGCCGAGCATGGCCTTGATGCGCGGGATGACGTTCTCCGGCTTCCTCTCCTCCGCTGGATCGCAATTCCAGCCGAGCTGGAAGTCGATGCGAAAGACGTTGTCGGCCTGCCGATGCAGGAGAACCGACTGGCCGCGGTGAAACGGTGGGTCGAACCAGAACCAGCGCTCCGGAGGGAAGTCCGCCTTCATCACGACGTCGGCGATCAGGAAGCGGTCCTGAAAGAAATGCCCGGTGAACTCCGCGCCGACCATCTTGCGCAGGTCGCTGTTGGCGCCGTCGCAGGCGATGACCCAATCGGCCTCCATCGTGAATAGGCCGTCGGGCGTCTCCACCGTGAGCGCGGCGTGATCGCCGGCCTGCCTGAGGCTGATGACCTTGTGCTTCCAGCGCAGATCGACGCGTTCCGAGCGCTTGCACGCAGCGATCAGGTACTCTTCAAGATAGTACTGCTGCAAGTTGATCATCGCCGGCATCTTGTGGCCGGGCTCGGGCAGCAGATCGAACTGGTAGGACAGCCGGTCCTTGAAGAAGACCTTGCCGACCTTCCAGCTCACGCCCTTCTCGATCATCGGCGCGGCGCAGCCGAGCCGATCCCAGATCTCCAGCGGACGCTTGGCGTAACACACCGCGCGCGAGCCGATGCTGACGGTATCGTTGTCGTCGAGCACAACGACCGGGACGCCGCGCGTTGCAAGATCGAGGGCGGCGGTAAGGCCGATGGGGCCCGCGCCCACGACGACGACGGGATGGCGCCTGACCTCGCCGGAGCGCTGCTCCGGCGAAGGAACGTAGGTGAACTTTGGGTAGCTGTAGGTCTTCAGCATGCTCCTCCCCCAGCGCGTGGCCGCAACAGGTTCACGGCGTTGGCCTCCGGGCTCAGGTGCTGAACTCCTTCTCATGGAGCCAGGCAGTGTGGCGCGGCGGCTTCTTGGTGCGGCTCCACTCCTCGATCATGTCCGCAGCCACGTCCTTCATGCGCTTCATGATCTCCGGCGTGGTGGTCCAGGCCGCCAGTTCCAGGCGATGGCCGCTCGGATCGGAGAAGTAGATCGACTTGAAGATCGTGTGGTCGGTTGGGCCCACCACATCCAGGCCGGCGGCCTCAGCCTTGGCTTTGGCCTGCATGAGGGCTTCCTCGTCCTTGACCTGGAAGGCGATGTGCTGCGTCCACGTGGGCGTATTGCGGTCGCGGTCCATCGGCGGCGAGTTCGGTAGTTCGAAGAAAGCCAGGATGTTGCCCATGCCCGCATCGAGGAACACGTGCATGTAGGGATCGGGCTCCTTGGTGGACGGAACCTTGTCCTCGGCGATCGCGCCGATCAGCTCCATGCCGAGCACGCGCTTGTAGAAGTCGACCGTGGCCTTGGCGTCCTTGCAGCGGTAGGCGACGTGGTGGATCTTCTCGACCATCATGGGGATGCTCTCCTGCTTGCCGTTTCCTCCTGGGCCGGCATATTGGTAACGTATGTTACCAATAGGCGCCTGATCCAGATCAAATGGCGGCGGCATCTAAGGTGCCAGACCCGCGGAGCGAGGGAATGGACGTGGCCAAGGCAGCGATGCGCGCGGAAATGGGGCTGCCGGCAGCCCGTGGCCGGCGGCGCCCCGGGCTCGACCTGCAGCATTTCTTCCCCTACCAGCTCGCAGTGCTGGCCGACGCCGTGTCGACTGCGTTGTCGCAGATTTACGCCGAGCGGTTCGACCTCACGCGGCCCGAATGGCGCATCCTGGCGACGCTCGGCAGCGGCGGCGGCATCAGGGCCCGGGAAATCGGCCGCTTGACAACACTCGACAAGATGCAGGTGAGCCGCGCCGTGCAGCGGCTCGAAAGGCGCGGCCTGATCGCGCGAAAGGACGATGCGGACGACCGGCGCAACAAGCGTGTGCGCCTCACCCGCGCCGGCCGATCGCTCTACGATCAGATTGTGCCGCTTGTGCAGGAGCGCGAGAAGGCGATCCTGGCCGACCTCAGCGCGGACGATCGCGCGACATTGGATCGGATCATCGCCGGTCTTCTCGCGCGGTCTCGCTCCTTCCACGGGTGCCGCTAGCGTCTGCCTGTCCGTCACGGCGCGCCCTTGATCGGCGCACAATCGAGCCCCCGCGCCTCGACCGCGTAGCGCGGGGCGTCATCGGGCGCCGGTGCGTGCGTCAGGCGCCGGCCCCGGTTGGCTGCGGCTTGCGGCCCAGCCGGCCCCACGAGCTACATCTGGTCGTAGTCGAGCACGATGCGGCCCGATGTGGGCTGCGCCTGACATGTGAGAACGAACCCGGCTTCGACCTCCCAAGGTTCCAGCGAGTAGTTGCGCAGCATCACCACCTCGCCCTCAACCAGCTTGGCGCGGCACGTGCAGCACATGCCCCCCTTACATGAGTAGGGCACCCGGACACCGGCAGCGAGCGCGGCGTCGACGACACGGTGCCCCTCCGGAACACGGAACGCATGGCGTGCGCCATCGACCACCGCGATCACCTCGCTGCCCGCGGAGGGCGCGACCTCGGCGGTACTGGCCACCGATGCACGCTGCTGCACGGCGTCCGGCCCCGCCCGGAAATACTCGAAGTGGATGCGCTCTCGCGCAACGCCTGCATCCAGCAGCGCCGCGCGCGCATCCCTGATCAGATTGCCCGGCCCGCAGAGGTACACGTGGTCGATATCGGCGGGGGAGCCGATGAGCGGCAAGAGCGCCTTGATCTTACCACCGTCAATGCGGCCCGCCAGGAGCGGAACGTCCGCCTCCGTATCGCGGCTCAGCACGTGGAGGACAGAAAGGCGGCCCAGATAGCGATCCTTCAGATCGTTCAACGCTTCGAGAAAGATGATGCTGTCGACCGATCGATTGCCGTAGATCAGCGTGAATCCGCTGTTGGGCTCGCGCGCCAGAACATGACGGATCACGCCCATGACGGGCGTGATGCCGCTGCCGGCGGCAACGGCGAGGTAAGTGCGGCCATCCCCGCGGTCATCGGGAGCAACGAAGCGCCCCGCTGGGCGCATGGCCTCCAGCGCAGAGCCTTTCGCCAGCGTCCGGTGGGCATATGTCGAGAACCGGCCGCCATTGACGCGCTTCACCGTGATCCAGAGCTCATTGCAGGCCGGATCGGAGCTGATCGAATAGGTGCGCCGCACCTCCTCGCCGTCGAGCCTCGCGCGCACGACCAGGTGTTGCCCGGCGCGAAAACGATAGGTCTCGGCCAATGCCTCCGGCACGGTCAGGGCGAAGGAGATCGCATCGGCCGTCTCGCGGCGGACCGCGGCAATCGGCAGGGCGTGAAACTCGTCTTTCATCAGATGCACTTGAAGTACTGGAAGGGTTCGCGACAGGTGAGGCAACGATAGTGCGCCTTGCAGGGCGTCGAGCCGAACTCGCTGACGCGCTCGGTCGTCTCCGAGCCGCAGATCGGGCACGCCACATGAGCCTCCGCAAACAGCGCACGCTTCCCCTGGGCGCGTTCGGGAGGAGCTATGCCATTGGCGCGCAGCTTCTCGCGTGCGGCTGCAGACAGCCAGTCGGTGGTCCAGGCCGGCGATAGAACCTGTTTGATCCGCACATTTTCGAAACCGGCCTTTGTCAGCGCCGTGGTGATGTCGAGGGCGATGACATCCGTTGCCGGGCAGCCGGAGTAGGTGGGCGTGATGACGACCTCGAGCGCGTCGCTCGCGAGGCGCACGTCGCGCAAGATGCCCATGTCGCGGACCGTCAGGAACGGCAGCTCGGGATCCGTTACGGTATCGAGCACGGCGTTCGCCCGCGCCAACGGGTCGACGGAAGCGGGCTCGGCCATGGCCGAGAGCGTGCTCACCAGATCGCTCCCGGATGTGCGCGCCTGAGCGACTGCATCTCGGCCAGCATGTGGCCAAGGTACTCGGTATGCGTGCCCTGTCGGCCGCCGGATATCATCCAGCCGTCCGCGGGACGCGTGAGGGTTGCCTCGCTCAGGACATTGCTGACGGTCTCGTTCCAAATCGGCTGGAGCTCGGAGGCGTCAATGGCAATGCCAGCGGCGATCATTGCGTGGTCGACATCATCGATCTCGAACATCTCGCCCGTGAACATCCATATGTCGTCTATCGCGCACTGCATGCGCTGGTGGCTCTCGGTCGTTCCGTCGCCAAGGCGGATCACCCATTCGGAACTGTGACGCAGGTGATAGGCGCACTCCTTCCCGGCCTTGGCGGCGATACCGGCGAGCTCGCTGTCCTTGGAGCGGGTGAGACCTTCCCACAGCGGCACCGCAAAGGCCGAGTAGCAGAGCTGCCGGGCCATGGTCGCGGCGAAGTCGCCGTTGGGCTGCTCGACAAGCTGCACGTTCAGGAATTCGTGCGCATCGCGCAGAAAGGCGAGCTGATCCTCATCGCGCCCGTCGTCGCCGATGGCCTGGGCGCGCGCGTAAAGCGCGCGCGCCTGCCCTATCAGGTCGAGTGCGATATTGGAAAGCGCGATGTCCTCCTCGAGCGTGGGCCCCCGACTCGACCATTCGGTGAGGCGATGCCCCAGCACCAGCGCATTGTCGGCGAGGCGCAACAGGTAGCGGTAATGCGGACTGCCCAGAGCTCTTGCCATGATACCGCTCCGGATGGCTCACATATGCCCGACTTCGTCGGGGATCTCATAGAATGTTGGATGCCGATAAGGCTTGCGCTCGGGCGCGGCGGGCTCCAACAGAATGTCCTTCTCATCGGGCTCCGAGGCGATGATGGCTTTTGACGGCACCACCCAGATGCTCAGCGCCTCGCCACGACGCGTGTAGACGTCGCGGGCGTTCTGCAGTGCCATCTCATCGTCGATCGCGTGCAGGCTGCCAACGTGCCTGTGGGCGAGGCCATTGCGTGGGCGCAGGAAGACTTCGTAGAGCGGCCAGTTCTTGTCGGTCATGTCGGCCTCCAGCTCGAACACTATTCCGCGGCCACCATCATGGAGCGCCGCCCCGCGCGCTTGGCGGCAAACGCCTCGGCGGCCTCGCGCACCCAAGCGCCGTCGTCGTGCGCGGCGCGCCGAGCGTTGAGCCGCTGGCGGTTGCAGGGACCTTCGCCCTTGACCACACGCCAGAACTCGTCCCAATCGATGGGGCCGAAATCCCAGTGCTGCGTATCCTTGTTCCAGGTGAGCGCGGGATCGGGAACCTGCAGGCCCAGGAAGTGCGCCTGCGGCACGGTCGCATCGACGAACTTCTGGCGCAGATCGTCGTTGCTGAAGCGCTTGATCTTCCAGCGCATGGCCTGCTCGGAGTGCACGCTGTACTTGTCCGGAGGACCGAACATCATGAGTGACGGCCACCACCAGCGGTTGATGGCATCCTGCGCCATGGCCCTCTGCTCCGGCGTGCCGCGCGCGAGCGTCATCATGATCTCGTAGCCCTGGCGCTGGTGGAAGCTCTCCTCTTTGCAGACGAGGATCATGGCCCGGGCATAGGGGCCATAGCTGCAGCGGCACAGCGGGATCTGGTTCATGATCGCCGCGCCATCCACCAGCCAGCCGATGACGCCGATATCCGCCCAACTGAGCGTGGGGTAGTTGAAGATCGACGAATACTTGGCCTTGCCGCTGAGGAGCTGGCCGACCAGTTCCTCGCGGGAAACGCCGAGTGTCTCGGCGGCGCCGTAGAGATACAGCCCATGACCGGCTTCATCCTGGATCTTGGCCATGAGCTGAAGTTTGCGCTTGAGGCTCGGAGCGCGGGTCAGCCAGTTGCCTTCCGGCTGCAGGCCGATGATCTCGGAATGGGCGTGCTGCGAGATCTGGCGGATCAGCGTCTGGCGATAGGCGGCCGGCATCCAATCGGTGGGTTCGATGCGCTCCTCGGCATCGATGCGCGCCTGGAACCGGCGCATGCGCTCGGGGTCTTCCTCGCTCGCGCTCTGCGACCTCTCGAGGCTCAAGGCCTGTGTGTACATGCCCTCGCTCCTCCCGATCCAATCCTTGGTGTTGGCTCTATATGTCACAGAATTTGGCGTGATGCAAATTTCCTGTAACATGATGCCGGCTAGTATGGTGATCCCGTAGTCCGCCGCCACGTCGCGGTAGGTGCCGGAGGCGGACTTCGGAATCTGGACCACACGAGAAACATAGGCCTGCTGGTGTCCTTTCGATCGCGAGGTTCGTTCGAGAGCCCGCTCCAGAGGGTGACGAACTTCGCGATCGGGACACTAGCCCTGGAACCGCCGCCCCAGATCGGCCGCGGCGGGGGGCAGCCCGCCATTCTGGTCGACGGCGTTCTGATCCAGCCAGCGCTCCGAGCTGGCCAGAATGCGGCGGTAGGCGCCGGCAATCAGGGCGCGCGCACGCGTCCCCGGCCAGTCCTCGGGCAACATGGCGCGCGGCAGCAGCGGATCCCGCAGGACGATGCGGCGCCAGTCATGGACCAGCAAGATGCGCAGTTGGAAAGCCTGGGCTCCGCTCAGTCGCCTGCCCTCTGCGATTTCGTCCGCGACCGGACCGAACGTCCTCAGGAAATTCCGGTAAGCCGCAGCCAGCTCGTCGAGTTGCCAGCAGGCCTGCGCCAGCATCCTCACCTCGGGCTCGCTTCCCGGCCGCGCCACCAAGAGGATTGCTTTGCCGCGGTCGGTCTCCGGGGTACCGGGTATGACACCACTCGTGCGCGGCCGCAGCAACACGTTGGCGGCAGCCTGGCCGTAACCCTCGCGCAGCTTCTGATCGCGGTACGCGGCGCGCTGCATCGCATCAGGGCTGGTGACGATGAGGAGATCAAGCTCACCCGACCAGACAGGATCGCCGGCGCGATAGATGCGGGTCGTCGCGGCGGCAAACTCTGCGGCTCTCTGGGCGGAGAGGCGGTAGTAGCTGCGCTTGCCGACACGCGTGCGCTCGAACCAGCCGTCGCTGACCAGCCGAGAGATCGCCGTGCGCACGAGACCAGGCTCGACGCCAAAGCCGGCCATCATCTCAAGCAGCGACCCGAGCCACAGCGAGCCACCGCGGGGCACAATGGCATCACCATAGATGGTTACGATCAGCGATCCGGCGCGTATGGGGCGGCGGCGCTCGAAGCTCTTCAGCAGGGCGTCGAACCTGCGCGTCTCGATCTTTGCGGTCATCACCCGCGAGTATTAGCCGATCCGCTTGCCTAATGGGAGCCGGCCCTGCGGCGTGCACTACATTCCAAGGTATGCGGCCTGCACTTTCTCGTCGGCCAGCAACGCGCGCCCACTGCCTTCCATGATGAGTGAACCGGTCTCGAGCACATAGCCTCGATCGGCAATGGAGAGCGCGGCAAACGCGTTCTGCTCGACCAAGAAGACCGTGGTCCCCTCGCGCTTCAGAACGTCGATCGCCGCCAGGATCTGGTCCACCAGGATTGGGGCGAGGCCCATGCTCGGCTCGTCCAGGAGCAGCAGTGCCGGCTTCGCCATCAGGGCGCGGCCGATGGCGAGCATCTGCTGCTGCCCTCCGGAAAGATCGCCGCCAGGGCGGGTGCGGAAGTCCTTCAGGACCGGAAACAGCGCGAACACGCGCTCCATGTCCTCTTGGATTTCGTGGTCGCGACGCAGGTAGGCACCGAGGCGGAGATTGTCGTGGACCGACAGGTTAGCGAATATCTGCCGCCCCTCGGGCGCGTGGCCAATGCCGGCGGCAACGCGGGCGTGCGGAGGGGCCCGCGTGATGTCGGTGCCTTTGAATACAATCGAGCCGCCGCACGTTGGCTGCACGCCCGAGATGGCCCTGAGCAGCGTGGTCTTGCCGGCGCCATTGCCGCCGACCAGGGCCACGGTCTCCCCCTGACGCACCTCGAGGCTCACCTCGCGCAACGCCTGGATGCGCCCGTAACGGCTGGATAACCGCTCAACCTTGAGCACGCACCACCTCTTGTCCATGCGAGCCGAGATAGGCGCGGATCACGTCCGGATTGCTGCGCACCTCGGCGGCACTGCCCTCGGCAAGCTTGCGACCGCGATCGAGCACGAGGATATGATCCGAGATCTTCATAACGAGCTTCATGTCGTGCTCGACGAGAGCGACGGTTAGGCCCCTGCGCGAGATCTGCTGGATCAGCCCGTCGATCTCCTCGGTCTCCACCGAATTGCAGCCGGCCGCGGGCTCGTCGAGAAGCAGCAACCTCGGTTCGCTCGCGAGGGCGCGGGCAATCTCCATGCGCTTGAGCGCGCCGTACGGCAGCCCGCCGGCGATGCGGTCGACGTAGGCGCCGAGCCCGACAAATCCGATGAATTCGCGCGCCCTTTCGGCGCATTCGCGGTTGGCCTGCCGGACCGATGGCAGCCGCAGGGCGTGGGCCAGTATGCCCTTGGGCTCGTGCAGATGCCGCCCGACCATGACGTTTTCGAGCACCGTGAGGCGGAAGAAGACCTGCAGGTTCTGAAACGTGCGGGACAATCCGGCGCGTGCCAGCTGGTGCGGCTCCTTGCCGGTGACATCCCCGCCATCGAAGCGGATGCGGCCGCGGTCCGGCCGGTAGATCCCGGATATCATGTTGAACAGCGTCGTCTTGCCGGCGCCGTTGGGGCCGATGATCGAGAAGATGCGGCCCGCCGGAATCTCGAAGGAGAGGTCATCGACAGCGGAGATGCCGCCGAAGTTGATCCCGAGTCCGTCGACGTGCAGCAGGCTCATGGCGCTCTCCTGCCGAACCGGCTCGCAATCGCCGGCAGAATGCCGTGGGGCAGGAAAATCATGATCAGCATCATTGTCAGGCCGAGAACGACCTGCTCGTAGTCATGGAGAACCGTGAGTATCTGCGGCAGTGCGCGCAGCAGGCCTGCCCCGACGACGGCGCCAATGATGGAGCCCATGCCGCCCAGGACGCTCATCGTTACCAGCTCGATCGAGTGCAGGAAGCCGGCCGAGGTCGGCGTGATGTGGCCGTCGGATAGGGCGGCCATCGAGCCCGCGATGCTGGCATATCCTGCGGATATCGTGAATGCGGCGAGCTTGTAGCGGGCGACGTCGACACCGTTTACGGCGGCGGCGACCTGCGAGTCATGCAGCGCGCGGAGCGCGCGGCCGGTCGGGCTGTCCACAAGATTGAGCGCCAGCCAAATACCCGCGAGCAGTACGCCGGCGCTTGTCCAGTACCACATGCGCGAGCCGCGGACGACGAAGCCCAGGATCTCGAGGCGCGGCACGCCCATACCGTCAGGACCGCCGGTCCAGGTCGCTTCGTTTGTCAGAATCATGTTGACCAGAATGCCGAACCCGAGTGTCGCCACCGCCAGGTAATGGCCGCGCAATCTCAAGATCGGACGCCCTACCAGCCACGCGATCAACAGGGTGAGCAGGAGGCCGGCCACAAGGCTCGCCAACGGCGGGATGCCGAGATGCGTCGGGCCGATGGCGACGGCGTAGGCGCCGAGGCCCCAGAAGCCCGCGTGGCCCAGGCTGACCTGCCCGGCAAAGCCCATGAGCACGTTGAGGCCGACCACAGCCAAGGCCACGATGAAGATGCTGGCGCCGATCTCGTAGTAAAAGACCGACGGAAACGAGACAGGCGCTACGGCGATCAGGATCCCAAGCACGAGCAGGGGGCCGAGCCGACCCTTGAGCAGAGCGAAGACCATCATACTCTCTCGATCCGGCCGCGGCCGAACAGGCCGTGCGGTAGGACGAACAAGGTGAGCAGGATCACGATAAACGCCACTGCATCCTTGTATTTGGAGCTGATCAGGCCGGCGCTGAACTGCTCGACGACGCCGACGACGAGGCCCCCGACGACGGCGCCAAGCGGATTGCCCATGCCACCAAGCATGGCGGCGGCAAAACCCTTGAGGGCAAGCAGCGTCCCAACATCATAGCTGGTCAAGGTGATGGGCGTGATGAGAGCGCCCGCGAGGGCACCGAGCGCTGCCGAAAGCGCGAAGGAGAGCGCAACCATACGGTCGGTGTCGATGCCAACGAGCTTGGCGGCCAGGCGATTGTCCGCGGTGGCGGCAATCGCTTTGCCCGCGAGCGTGCGCTCGAAAAACTGCCACAGCAATACGAATGCGAGCGCCGCGCCTGCCAAGACCCATAAGCTTTGCGGGAGCAGAGTCGCGCCAAGCACATGGAACGGCGCCTCTCCGGAGAAGGCCGGAAAGCGATGAAACTGTTTGCCGAACAGGTTCTGGGCGGCGCCGCGCAGGAGGATCGACGCTCCGATCGTGATGATGATGAGGGCGACGACGGAAGCGCCGCGCGCCGGCTCGATGGCGAACTTGTGCAGGGCGAGCCCAACGATCACGGCCGCAAGAACCGCGAGTGGAGCTGCAGCCCACAGCGGCACGCCGGCGGCGTAAAGAAAGAAGGTCACCATTCCGCCGATCATCACGAACTCGCCTTGTGCGAAGTTCACGACATCCGACGCGTTGTAGATGATGGTGAAGCCGAGCGCGACCAGTGCGTAGATCGCGCCGACCGTCAGTCCTGAAAACAGGAACTGCATCAGTTCAGGCATAGAGGTGCCGCCATCACTCGTTCGAGAGGCGGCGAGCGCGCCACACGCGCGTCCCGCCGCCCAGCAGGCCTAGCCGCTACTGCAGCAGCGCCCAATCGCGGTTCCTGATCTCGAGCATGCGGAAAGCGGAAAGATCAAGTCCCATGTGGTCGGTCGGGGACATATTCACAACGCCGCCCGTGCCGATGAAGCCCTTGGTCTTCTCGATCTCGTCGCGGATCTTCTCGCCGTCGAGGGAATTCGCCCGCTTGATTGCCTCGACCAGGATGTTGAGGCCGTCATAGGCGTGACCGCCGAAAGTGGATACCGGCTGCTTCGCATACGCCGTGAAAGCCTTGCTGTAGTTGATAACGACCGGCCGCTGCGGATCGTTGGCCGGCAGCTTGTCGGCGATCAACAGTGCGGCCGCCGGCAGCCTCACCCCTTCGGCCGCATCGCCAGCCGCATCGATGAAAGCCTTCGAGGCGACGCCATGGCTCTGGTAAAGCGGCACGGTAAAGCCGAGCTGCTTGAAGTTGCGCGTCACGATCGCGGGGCCTTGGCCAAAGCCGGGGTTCAGAACGGCCTGAAGGCCGGGCTTGGCTTTCACGTTTGTGAGCTGCGGTGTCATGTCAGTGTCGCGCGGGCCGTAGGTCTCGTCCGCCAGAATCTCGATGCCATACTTGCCGGCGACCTTCTTGCACTCCTGCTGCATCGACTTGCCGAAGGCATCTTGTCCCGAGATCATGCCGATCTTGGTCAACCCGCGCGCCTTCATGTCCGTGAAGATCTTCTCGCAGGCCATCTTGTCGGTATGCGGCGTCTTGAAGACGAACTTCTTGACCGGCTCGATGATGACCACCGCACCGGCCAGCGAGATGAACGGCAGCTTGGCTTCCTCGAACACGGGGATCATCGCCATGGTGTCGCCCGTCGTCGAGCCGCCGACCTGAGCGATGACCTTGTCTTCCGCGACAAGGCGCGTGGCGAATTGCTTGGCCTTGGCGGCATCGCCTCCAGAGTCATAGATCACGATCTCTATCTGCTTGCCGAGCAGGCCGCCTTTGGCGTTGATCTGCTCGGCCAGCATCCTGAGCGTCTTGGCCTCGGGATCACCCAGAAACGAGGCCGGACCGGTAACCGCCAGCACGGCGCCGATTTTGATCTTGTCCTGCGCCGTTGCAGCGCCGCTCGCGAAGATCGAGCCAACCATGGCCAAAGCTAGAAGACTGCGCCTTAGAATCATGTGATTCACCTCCCTAGTGCGATTGTCCCAATCAGGATTGGAGCTTTGTGGGCCTCTTTGGTTGGGGCCATGCGTTCTCTCAGGCCACGGCGGTGCGGCGGATGCTCACCCGGCGGGACCGGCCAGCGACGAGTGCCGCGTTCGCAGGATCGGCGCGGCCCGCTCGCTTGGCGCCACCTACGCGGTCGTCACTGAATGACGCGCCCTGATTTAAGAAGCGACGCCCGGTCAGATGGCAGGATAAGTTGACGCTCGCTGCGGTGGCTTCAGCCGCTGCCTCATCCAGCATGACGGGGTCCGCTGAATGCGCCCTCTCCGGGATCGCAACCCTGGCGCGCGCAACCTGTGCAGCCTCGGGGTTGTCGATCCGCTTTTCGACAGCTCCCGCCATGCCACAGGCAAGCGCCAGCTGCGTCCTCTCAAGAGTCGCGCGATGCGCTTCAAAGCAGCTTTGCATGGCCATCCTCCCCGGAGCCGGGTTTATCCCGGCTCGTGCGCGGCTCTCGGACTGTTCCGCACCGGGCAGAGCGATGAGCCTGACGTCTAATTGGGTGCGAATTTATAGATTGACCGACTGGACGGTCAATGAGAAAAATCCCTGCATCGCGACAACAATGGAACGAGCCGTGCGGGCTGCATACGGGGCCGCAGCGATCAGAACAGGCCTTAAGGAGGAGCGCGATGACTGCCAGCATCACGATCACGGTCGAAGATTCGGACGGCGTGCGCATCATCACGCTGAACCGGCCGGATAAGCTCAACTCGTTCAACGAGGAGATGCACGGCGCGTTGCGTGCGGCGCTCGCTGGCGCCGGCGCCGACAGCGTGCGCGCGGTGCTGCTCACGGGCGCAGGCAAGGGCTTCTGCGCGGGGCAGGATCTTTCCGACCGCGTCCAAGGCGAAGGCGGCAAGGCGCCGGATCTCGGCCAGACCATCGACACGCTTTGGAATCCGTTGGTGCGCGCGATCCGCGCGCTGGCAAAGCCGGTCGTGTGTGCGGTCAATGGCGTCGCCGCTGGCGCCGGCGCCAACGTGGCGCTTTGCTGCGATATCGTGCTTGCGGCGCGGTCCGCGCGGTTCATCCAGCCGTTCTGCAGGCTCGGGCTGGTGCCCGATTCCGGCGGCACCTATCACCTGCCCCGCTTGGTCGGCGAAGCGCGGGCTAAGGGATTGGCCATGCTTGGCGATGCGCTCAGCGCTGAGCAGGCCGAGGCCTGGGGCCTGATCTGGAAGGTGATCGACGATGACAAGCTGCTGGCCGAGGCCCGCAAGCTCGCGGCGCATCTGGCCACGCAGCCAACCTATGGCCTGGGGCTCGTCAAGCGCGCCATCCATGCCAGTGCCACCAACTCGTTCGATGCCCAGATCGACCTGGAACGCGACCTCCAGCGCGAGGCCGGCCGCACGCCAGACTATGCTGAAGGCGTGCGCGCGTTCTTCGAGAAGCGAACTCCGCAATTCACGGGCCGGAAAGCCTGACCATGAATGACGATGACGCACTCACGCTGGCAAGGCGATGCGCCGAGGCCATGTGGGCGGATGATCGGGCGTCGCGGGCGCTCGGCATGCAGATCGCCGACGTCGGACCGGGCCGGGCCACGCTCACCATGACGGTCACGGAGGCGATGACCAACGGGCACGGCATGTGCCACGGCGGCTTCATCTTCACGCTGGCCGATTCGGCATTCGCGTTCGCGTGCAACGCCTACAATCAGCGCACTGTTGCCCAGCACTGCGACGTGACGTTCCTGCGCCCCGCCCGGCTCGGCGACCAGCTGATGGCGGAGTGCATCGAACGCGCGCGGGCGGGTCGCGGCGGCATCTACGACGTCTCGGTCAGAACCAGTGACGGCACGCTCATCGCGGAATTCCGAGGCCGCTCGCGCACCATCGAAGGCACTCTGTTGGGGCCGACGGCAATGGACAACAGCACGTGATCCGCGACGCGGCGGGCGCAGGGGAGACAGGGAGGCGAAAACATGCTGGATCTCAGCCCCAGAAAGGAAGAACTCGACCCCATCGAGGTGGCTTCGCGCGACGAGATCGCGGCGCTGCAACTCACGCGGCTGAAGTGGACGCTGCGGCGCGTGTATGACAACGTGCCGCACTACTGGAAGAAGTTCGACGCGGCGGGAGTCCATCCTGACGATCTGACTTCCCTGCAGGACCTCGCCAAGTTCCCGTTCACGACCAAAGAGGACCTCCGCCTCAACTATCCCTTCGGGATGTTCGCGGTGCCGATCCAGCAGATCGTGCGCACGCACGCATCCTCGGGTACGACGGGCAAGCCGACCGTGGTCGGCTACACCAAGCGCGACATCGAGACGTGGTCGGACGTCGTGGCCCGTTCGATCCGGGCCTCGGGCGGCAGACCCGGCATGCGTGTGCACGTTTCTTACGGCTATGGCCTGTTCACCGGCGGCCTCGGCGCACACTACGGCGCCGAGCGGCTGGGCTGCATGACGATTCCCGTCTCCGGCGGTATGACCGAGCGCCAGGTGCAGCTCATTTGCGATTTCGAGCCCGACATCATCATGGTGACGCCGAGCTATATGCTCGCCATTCTCGATGAGTTCCGCAAGCAAGGTATCGATCCGCGCAAGACCTCGCTCAAGGTCGGCATTTTCGGCGCAGAGCCATGGACGAACGCCATGCGGCAGGAGATCGAGCAGGCGTTCGACATGCACGCCGTCGACATCTACGGCCTTTCGGAGGTGATCGGACCGGGCGTTGCCAACGAGTGCGTGGAGACGAAGGACGGCCTGCACATCTGGGAGGATCATTTCTATCCTGAGATCATCGATCCGGTCAGCGGCAAGGTGCTCCCCGATGGCGAGAAAGGAGAGCTGGTGCTCACCTCGCTGACCAAGGAGGCGATGCCGGTGATCCGCTACCGCACGCGCGACCTGACGCGCCTCATGCCAGGTACCGCGCGCACCATGCGGCGCATGGAGAAGATAACGGGCCGCTCCGATGACATGATGATTGTGCGCGGCGTCAACGTGTTTCCCACGCAGATCGAAGAGCTCCTGCTCAAGATCGAGCCACTCTCGGCCCACTATCAAGTCGTCCTGACACGCGAGGGGCGCATGGACGAGATGGAGGTGGTGGTCGAAATTCGCCCGGAGGCCGACACGTCAGAGCATCGCGCGCAGTCAGCGGCACGGCTCGCGGACCGCATAAAGGAGACCATAGGTGTGACCGCGAAAGTCAGCGTTGTCGACGCCAACGCCATCGAACGGTCACTCGGCAAAGCCAAGCGGATCGTCGACAGGCGTCCAAAGGACTGAAGGAGGCCCCATGGCACGCCCCCGCGCTGCCGATCACGACCAGAAGCGCCGCGCGATACTCGATCGGTCCGCGAAGCTCTTCGCCGACCGCGGCTATGCGCGGACCTCCATGTCTGAGATCGCCTCGGCGTGCGGGTCGTCCAAAGCTTTGCTTTACCACTATTACGAGAACAAGGAGCAGCTGTTGTTCGATCTCCTTGAGGCGCACTTCATCAGGCTCGAGCAGGCGGTCAGGTCTGCGGATGTCCCTGGCGCGCTGCCCGTCGAGCGTCTGCGCGGCCTGATCACGGCGCTTCTGGCAGCTTACGAGGGCGCCGATGCTTTGCATAAGGTGCAGATCAACGAGCTCAGCGCGCTGCCGTTGGCCCGTCAGCAGGAGTTGAAAGCTTACGAGCGGCGGCTGGTCGAGCTGTTTGCAGGCGCGCTGCGCGACATCAATCCGGCCCTGGCGAAAGGAAATCGCCTGCTCAAGCCGGTAACGATGTCGCTCTTTGGCATGATCAACTGGTCCTACCTCTGGTTTCGCCCCGGAGGACGACTGTCGCGCGCGGAGTACGCCAATCTCGTCACACAGATGACGGTGGATGGCGTTTCCAGGATCGGCTGCGAACGCTGGGCCCGGGGCCGCTCGCGCGCGGGCGCGCCGGCGGCGGCGGCAAAGCTTTGAGCCTGTCCGCTCATGGCTGCGGGGGCGGCACGTGCTCGCTCGCTGGAAGCGGATGGACGATTGCGGAAGACGCCTTATCGGCCCCCCTCTATCTCCCGCAGCTTGCCGACAATGCCGCTCGGGAAGAAATAGACGCTCAGGATGAACAGCACCCCGAGCCAGAGCAGCCACCGGTCGGAATGCAGCAGATGCGGGATGAGCGGCAGCGCCGCGGTTGTCTCGCTCGCAATGCCCATCAGCTTCTGGAGGTAGTTCTGCGCGAGGATGAAAAGCGTAGCCCCGATCACAGCCCCATAGAGCGTGCCCATGCCGCCAATGACGACCATGAGCAGGATGTCGAGCATGATCGCGAAGGAGAGCGTCGTATCCGGGCCCGTATAGCGGACCCAGATGGCGCTCATCGCCCCCGCGAGCACGGCCATGCCCGCTGCGAGGCAATTCGCTACAGTGCGATAGTACACCACGTTGTAGCCGAGGGCTTCGGCGCGGAAATCGTTCTCGCGGATGGCCTGGAGCACGCGGCCAAAGGGCGAGTTGACGATCCTGAGTGCCGCAAGCAGCAGCAGGAGCGCCGAGACGAACACGAGGTAGTAGCTGACAACGCGTCCGTCGATCCGCAGGCCGATCGCGGGGACATCGAGCAGAACAGTGCCGGGACGCAAGAGTTGCGGGACGCGGAATGATCGGCCGTCCTCGCCACCCGTGTACTCGGAAAGCTGACTTGCCAGGATCGCGAAAGCGGACGCAACAGCCAGCGTAATCATGGCATAGAAGATCGCCCGCACGCGCAGCGACAAGAGGCCGATGACGAAGGCGAGCGCAGTCCCGACCACGAGTGCGATTGCGAGGCCGAGCCCCGCCGAGGCCCACGTCGGTCCCCAGCCGTAGAGGGCGAGGCCCACGCCGTAGCCGCCGATGCCGAAGAACATCGTGTGCGCAAACGAGACGATGCCCGTGTAGCCGAGCAGCAGGTCATAGCTTGCCACGAGCACGATGAAGATGCAGATCTTGGCAGCCGTGTTGATCGCCTGCGAGCCGCTGAAGAGGAAGGGTGCGAAGGCAAGCACCACAAGAATCGCGAGCAGCAGGAAGGCCAGGGTGCGGCTGCGTGGCCTGTCGCCGGATAGTGCAGACTGGATCATCCCTAGCGCCTCGCGACCGGGTAGAGCCCCTGCGGCCGCCACATGAGGATGGCGACCATGAGCAGGATGTTCGACGCCACCGCAATCTTAGGCGCCAGATAACCGGTGTAGTTGGCCATCAGCGCCACCAGGATCGCGCCGAGGAAGCAGCCACCGACCGAGCCGAGCCCGCCGATGATGATGACGATGAAGACGAGCACCATGACGTCGCCGCCGATGCCGGCCGTGAGCGTCTCGCGGTAGAGTGCCCACATCGTGCCGCCGAGACCGGCGAGCGCCGATCCAGCGACGAACACGCCGACGAAGAGCTTGCGGATGCGATAGCCGAGCGCCTCGACCATCTCGCGGTTCTCGACACCGGCGCGAATGAGCAGGCCGGCCTTCGTGCGGTTCAGCACGAGCTGCATGCCAATGAATACGGCGAGGCCGACGGCCACCGCGAGCAGGCGGAACTTCTCGAGCGCGAAATCGCCGATCGTGACCGCACCGCGCAGCCCGTTCGGCAGCGGCATAGGCTTCTGGTCGCCGCCCCAGGCCACGTGGATGAGCTGCTCGGCGACAATCAGCCCGCCCATGGTGATGAGGATCTGCTTCAGGTGCTGGCCATACACGGGCCGGACAATGACGCGCTCGAACGCCAAGCCGAGCGCACCGGTGCCGGCCATGGCCACGACGACCGCAACGGCAAGCGCCGCGAGATTGAGCGCCAGCAGGTCCGACTGGACCCAGGCGCCGAGCGGAACGAGCGCGCTCATGGCCAAGTACGCGCCAATCGCGATGAAGGCTCCGTGGCCAAAGTTGAGCACGTCCATAAGACCGAAGATGAGCGTGAGACCGCTTGCAATGACGAAGATCATCATGCCCATGGCAAGGGCCGCCACGGTGAGCGTCACCCAGGTCGTCGGGCTGCCGACGAGCGGCAGCGCGGCGAGCGCAATGACCGGGGCAATCAGTACCGGCAGCAGATCGCGCGGGCTCTTCGGCAGATCGTCCGAGGTCGGGCGGGATGTCGTCGTCGCCATGTGTCATCTCTACTGGTGCGCCGCGAGCGAGAGGCCGAGCATGCGTGTCTGCAGATCACTGTCCGCAGCCAGCGCCTGCATGGTACCGCGATGAACGATGCGGCCGTCATCCATGACGGCGACGCTATCGCCGAGGCTCGCGGCGAAGCGGAAGTTCTGCTCGACGAGCAAAATGGTCGTCTCGGCACGCTTGAGCTCTTTGAAGGCCGTGATCATGCCCTCGATGATGGCCGGCGCAATGCCCTTCGTCGGCTCGTCGATGAGGATCAGTGCCTTTGGCTCGACGATCGCCCGTGCGATCGACAGCATCTGCTTCTGTCCGCCGCTGAGGAGACCCGCCGGGAGCTGCCAGAAGCGCTTGAGCGCAGGAAAGAGGCCGAAGATCCACTCAAGGCGCGCCCCATCCGGCGGGCCGAGCCGCGCCGCAAGCCGCATGTTCTCGGCAACCGTCAGATCTGCGAACACACCCATACTCTCGGGAACATAGCCGATGCCGGCGCGCGCGATGTCCGGCGTGGCACGCCCTGCGATGGGGCGGCCGTCAAAGGTGATCGTGCCACGGCTCGGCGGCCAGAGGCCCATGATGGTCCGCAAGGTCGTCGTCTTCCCGGCGCCGTTGCGGCCGAGCAGAACCGTAAGCTCGCCACGCGGGACGACGAGATCCACACCCTGCAGGATGTGGTACTGGCCGATGTGGGTGTGCACACCCTCGAGGCTCAGCAGCGCCTCGCTCATGGCACGGCCCCCTCCCTGCTGCCGCTTTCCGGCGTCGAGCCGAGATAGGCCTCCTGCACGATCGGCGAGGCGATGACCGTCTCGGGATCGCCGTCAGCCACGAGCTGGCCGTTATGAAGCACGACGATCCGGTCCGCGAGCGAGCGCACCACATCCATTTTGTGCTCAACGAGCAGGATCGTCTTGTCGCCGGCGGCCTTGAGCCGATTGATGAGATCGAGAACGACCGGCACCTCGTCGACCGACATGCCCGCAGTCGGCTCGTCGAACATATAGACGTGCGGCTCGAGTGCCATCATGAGCGCCACCTCGAGCTTGCGCTTGTCGCCATGCGGAAGCGCGGCAGCAGTAAGATCGCGCTTGTCCTGAAGGTTCACTTCCTCCAGGAAGTGCTCCGCGCGATTGATCCATTCCGCGTGGTGATCCCAGCGGCTCCAGAGGCTCGCCGCCGCACGGGATTTGGCCTGCACGGCCAAGCGGACGTTCTCGACAACACTGAGGTTCGGGAAAAGATTGGTGATCTGGAAGGCACGGCCAATGCCGCGTTGCGCTCGCTCGGCAGTGCTCAATCGTGTGATGTTCTCACCATCGAGGTGAACGCTGCCCGATGTCGCGGGAAGCTGCCCCGACATGAGATTGAAATAGGTGGTCTTGCCCGCGCCGTTCGGGCCGACGATTGCCGTGAGGCTGCCTGCATGAAAGGCGCAGGTCACGCCGTCAACGGCAGCGTGACCGCCGAAGCGGATCGTGAGGCCCTGAGTTTCGAGAACGGGTTTCGACATGCGGCCCGGTCAGCTGGTCAGAATATCGATGCGCGACGGGACGCGCGATGCGCGCCCGCCACACTCTTGTCCTTCCGAGCCCTACTTCTTCGGCACAGTGATCGGCAGCGGCATCTTGCTTGCCGGAATGGTCGCGACCAGCTCGAGGACGTCGTTGTCCTTTGCGTCCTTCTTGATGCGGAAGTGATACATATCCTGCATGGCCTGATGGTCTTCCTTGCGGAAGGTCATCGTGCCCTTGGGCGTCTCGAAGCTCATGCCTTCCATGGCGGCGATCAGCTTCTCCGTATCCGTCGCGCCGGCCTTGGTGAGCCCCGCAACGACGGCGGCCGCGGCGGAGAAGCCTCCGGCGACGAAGAAGTCCGGTGGCGCGCCGTGACGCTTCGCGTACTCCGCCTTGAGCCAGTCGTTGAGCGGGTTCTTGGGGAAGTCATAGTAGTAGTAGATGCCGCCCTCGGTGCCGGCGAACTGCTTCCAGGAATTCATGACCGGCAGAATGTTGCCGCCCGGCGCCAGCGAAATGTTGAAGCGCTCTGGCTTCATGTCAGCGAACTTCGCGAGCGGATGCGGACCGGCCCAGATGAAACCGATGATGCGCTTGCCGGGCTGATCCTTCAGGGCATTGAAAAGCCGCTCGGCGAAGGGCGCGAAGTCGGCCGTATTGCCGGCAGCGTATTCCTCCGCGACGATCCTCGCGCGCGGCCGCAGCGCCGCAAGCGCATCCTTGTACGCCTTGACACCATCGCGCCCGAAAGCCGTGTCGAGGCCAAGCATGCCGATGGCCACAGCCTCGTTCTCCGGCACGGTCGCCGCGGCAGCGAGCGCATCCTGGTAGGATGAGCGGCCGGTGCGGAAGATGTAGCGGTTCCACTTGGCGCCGGTGATCGAATCGGCAACCGCGGGCTCGACGATCAGGATTTTCTTGAATTCCTCGGCAACGGGCAGCATCGCGAGCGCGACCGGCGAACCGGTGGTGCCGACGGCGATATCAACCTTGTCATCGCCATAGCATTCCTCAAGCAGCGTCTTGCCGCGGTCGGGCTTCAGCTGGTCGTCCTTGACGATCACCTGGAGCTTGTCGGCGCCGACCTGCATCGTACCCTTGGTGAGGTACTCTAGCCCCATCATGAAGCCGGCCTCGGTCTGCTTGGCATAGGCCTCGAGCGGGCCCGTCTTGCCGGCAATCAGACAGATCTTGATGTCCTTGGCCACGGCCGCCGGCGCGGTCAGCGCGATCGCCGGAACGGCGAACAGCGCCGCCAGGCTGCCCCCGATCCGCCGCGGTTGAGAGATTGTCCTCAGCATGGTTTCCTCCCTGGGGCGTCCCCTGAACATGACACTTGAGTCAGGTTTCATGTTAGGCTAGCTATCCTTGGATATGCCGTCAAGCCGCATTCCGGCAGCCCAGCAGGTTCTCACGACGCCGGCCATGAAAGAGCCCGATCCATCGCCGACGCTCCCCCCGCCCAAGACCAAGCGCGGTCAGCGCACGCGCGAGCGCATTCTTGATGCCGCAGAGAAGGAGATCGGCGGGCGCGGTTTCGCTGAAGCCTCGATCAGCACGATCACGGCTCAGGCCAAGGTCGCTCAGGGCACGTTCTACGTCTATTTCCGCACGAAGGAGGACGTGATGCGGGAGCTCGTCCTGCGCATGGGCCGGCGGCTGCGACGCCATCTCACGCTCTCCATCGTCGATGCGCCCGACCGGCTCGAAGCCGAGCGCCGCGGCATCCGCGCCTTTCTCGAGTTCGTGCGCGCTAACCCGAACCTCTATCGGGTCGTGGCCGAGGCACAGTTCGTCGATCCCAAGGTCTACCGGCGCTACTATGAGGACTTCGCGAAGAGCTACAGCCGCGCACTCAGAGCGGCGGCGCGGCGCGGCGAAATCGCCAAGGGTGACGCGGACGTGAGGGCCTGGGCGCTCATGGGACTTAGCGACATGGTCGGCATGCGCTATGCGCTCTGGGACAGCAAGCTTAAGCTCGATCCAGTGGCGGAAGCCGCATTCGAACTCATCGCCAAGGGCCTCGAGCCACGCCGGCAGGAGTGAGCCAAGCGTCGCTCGAGGGCGGGCGACTGTCTGGGAGGCATCCATGCGGACCATACCCGACTTCGCACGCCAGCGCGCGCTCTTGACGCCGGATGCGATCGCTTTCCGGGACATCGCCGGCGGCCGGGCATGGACCTTCAAGGAGGTCGACCAGCTCGCCGAGCGCCTCGCCGCGCTGCTTGAAGCACGCGGGCTTTCGCAAGGCGATCGCGTCGCCGTGCTTTGCCACAACACCCCCTTGTTCTTCGTCCTTCTTTTTGCCTGTGCAAAGGCGGCGATGATACTCGTCCCGCTCAACTGGCGGCAGACCGCGAGCGAGCTTGGCCCGATCCTTGCGGACTGCGACGCGCGGCTGCTGCTGCACGATGGGGCGACCGCATCGCTCGCCGGGGGCCTGTCGCGCGAGACGGGCATCAATTGTCTCGCGTTCGATGCCTGCGAGAAGCTTGCTGAGACCGTCGAACCGCGCTCAGGTTGCGAGACCACCTGGCCAACGGACCGCATCTGGTACCTGCTGTACACATCCGGCACGACGGGCAAGCCGAAGGCGGTGATCCAGACTCCCGGCATGGCGCTCGCGAACTATGTCAACGTACGGCAAGCGACGGGGCTCGGTCCGCAGGACAGCACCGTCAACTTCCTGCCGCTTTTCCACACGGCCGGCATCAATCTGCACGCCCTGCCCGTGTTCATAGCCGGTGGAACAAGCCAAGTACTGGCGAAGTTCGACGTCAACCCACTCCTCGACCTCATCGAGGCAGGGGCCCTCAGCATCTTCTTTGGCGTGCCGGCAATCTATCAGGCCATGAGCCTCCATCCGCGCTTCCAGCAGATGGATTTCGGTCGCGTCCGGCACTGGGGCTGCGGTGGTGCGCCACTGCCTGAGAACCTCATCCATGCCTTTCGCGCGAAGGGCGCCCTCGTCTGCAATGGCATGGGCATGACGGAAACAGGCCCGACGGTCTTCCTCATGGACCCCGCGCACGCAAGAGAGAAGATCGGCTCCGTCGGCAAGCCGCAGATCATGAGTGAGGTCCGGCTCGTCGATGCGTCCGGCACTGTGGTGGGGGACGACGCACCCGGCGAGATCCAGTTCCGCGGCCCCAATATCACGCCCGGTTACTTCAACAACCCTGAGGCGACTGCGGCCGCCTTCGACGGCGAGTGGCTCAAGTCGGGCGATGTCGGGCGCCGTGATGCGAACGGCTACTACTATATCGTCGACCGCATCAAGGACATGTACATATCAGGCGGCGAGAACGTCAATCCGGCCGAGGTGGAGGCCGTCCTGCACGCGCATCCGGCCATCCTCGAAGCTGCTGTCATCGGGGTCGATGACGCCAAGTGGGGCGAAGTGGGCCACGCCTGCATCCTCCTTCGCCCCGATCACACGCTCGACGAGGCCGAGGTGCGCGCATGGTCGCGCGCGCGGCTCGCCGCATACAAGGTTCCGCAGCATATCACGTTCGTCGAAACCTTCCCGCGCACCGCCGCCGGCAAGATCCAGAAGCACGTGCTTCGAGGCACGCGGCCCGAGCGGAAGTAGATCGAATGCCCTTCTACGAAGACGGCACGAGGCGAAGCACGTGCTGCGGCGGCCCGGGCAGGAAGGGCGTCGGCGTTCCATTCACCCAGGCATCGTGTCCGGCGCGCCAGAATGGCGAGAGCGGGTGACCACTCTGACCGGTCGGCATCTGAATGAAGCCGTCCGCCTCGTGCCCCGGCGCCACGGCCATGCGCTGCGAGGCGCCAAAAGCGGGCCGCTGCACGCGCGGCATGTCATCATCGCCGGGAAGCGGATCATCCGGCATGCAGAGGGACGGCTTCATCATCTCTGGCAAGGCGCGCACCAGCGGATGGCAGATCGACGACCCGCGGTTGACATCGCCCCACATGCGGAAGGCGCCGTTGCTCGCCATGTTCCCGGAGTCGCGTGCAACGTCGCGCGCTGCCGCAGCGAGCAACGCGTCCCAGGAGCCGTGCCCTGCACTCAGCAGGTGCGCAGGCTTGATCGTGACGAGTGGCCAGAGCCAACCCTCGCTCTGGCTGGGACGGTAGAGGACCACGCCGCCGGCCGCGACCGCGGGGAATGCCCCAAGCAGCATCGCAGTAACGCGGCGCTCGACGGCATCGCGAAAGCGCCGCGTCAGCAGATAGCTGACCGAGTCCACCGATGCGCGTCCGTTCCAGTGCTGAGACGCAGCCTCAAGACGCTTGAGCAATGGATCGCTACCGGCCCCCGCCAGGACAGCGCGCAGAAGCTGCCACCAGCGCTCAAGGAAGAGTGCACGGTCATCGAGCTGGATTGCGAGAACATCGCGCTCGGCGAAGCGATCGCGCGCCATAAGGCCGTCGCGGATCTGGCGGGCGCGCGCGCTTTGATCGATCCCAATGTAGCCAACGCGCGCGCCTTCCGCGCCGCCGATCACACGGTTGTTGGCCGTCCAGATCCGCCCCGATGCCGGATCGCGGACCTCGGGTAGGTTTGCCGTCGACAGTGGCCAAGGCGGGCAGGCATCAGCCGGCACTACGACACGCTCGATACCTGCCCGGTTGCACGGTGCCCGCCAGTCCGGCAAAGCGCCGACGAGTCGCCAGCCGATCCGGCCCGTGCGATCCGCAGCCGCGAGGTTCTGCACCGGCACGCCGGCGCGGTCAGCGATGGCAAAGAGCTCGTCCAGATTTCGTGCGTGCGCGAACTCCGCGAGGCCCGCGCCGACGGCACCCGGCAGATGCGCGACCCAGCGCAGCGCCAGCAGGCTTCCATCCGGCTCCTGACGCAAGATCGGGCCCCATGCCGTCTCCCGCACGACAAGCACCTCCGGCGCCGCACCGGCCACCTCGATGGTCTCGCGGTGCTCGGTGATGCCACACGGTGCCGGCGCGCCCGTGCACGGCGGCAGCTGCGCCCATTGCGACGTATCGGCGTATCCGTTCGTGAGCGCCCAGGCGACGTGCCCCGTGCTTCCTGCGATCAGGCCAGGAATACCGGGAAAGGTGAAGCCAGTGGCATCAATCCGGCCGCCGGGTGCGTTTGGATCCGGATAAATGAGGCGCGCGCGGAACCAGACCCCGGGCGCGCGGAGAGCCAGATGCATGTCGCCGCCGACAATGGCACGGCCATCCTCCGTCAAGGTGCCGGCGACGGCGAGATTGTTGCTGCCGGGGGCGCTTTCGCGCTCCGCGACGGCACCGGACTTCGTTCCGCCCGGCAGCCGCCGCAGGTCAACGGCGTCCGGTCCCGGCAGTGGCGCATCGCCGAGAGGTTCGCCGACGAGCGGCGCATCCCACCGGCTGCCGCCATTATTGAGCATGGCGAAGAGCGGCGCCGGCAAGGTGCGGCTGAGCCGCCACAAGGCCAGCCTGGCGAACGCGTGACGGCCCTGCAGGTCGAAGTAGAGAGCATGTGCGGCCAGCACCGTGTCCTCTGCCGCCCAGGCCACGGGCCTCTGCCGCAAAAGGAGATAGGGCCAGGGCCGGACGGACAGCGCCTCGAGGCCGGCATTCGCGCCAGCGGCATAGGCCTCGAGCAGCGATCGCCGCTTGCCGAGCAGATCCGCTTCGCCGACGTGGGTCGAGGCGCGGGCGCGCATGCGATGCGGACGACGCTCGCGGTCGAGCGGAAGGGCCGCCGGGCCAAAGAGCGCCGCCAGTTCGCCGGCGGCGCTGCGCCGCGCGAGGTCCATCTCGAAGTAGCGCTCCTGCGCGTGGACAAAGCCGAGTGCGCGCACGACGTCCGCCTCGCTCCCCGCCTCGATGGTGACGACACCCAGCGCATCGCGCGAGATCGTCACTGGAGCGGCAAACCCGGGCAAGGTCACCTCACCGTCGAGGCGGGCAAGACTGCCGCGCAACCCCTGCCACGCGGCGAGGACACTGATCAGCAAGAGCGCAACCAAACCGAGGGCGATCCCTCGCACCCAACGTGCCCAAAGGCCTGTGCGCGGGGCGCGGGTGGGGGCTTGGGGAGCCGCGTCGGGGCCGGAAGGTGTCCTGGACGACATCGGGATTGGGCTCTCAAAGTCGACGCCTCTGGGAGGCATGTGCGCCCGATCGGCACGAATGTCACGGGGCTTCCTCGCAGCCCAGACGTCGCGGCGGGTCACGTTCCGATCGGCGATCTCGACTCGACCTCGGTAGGCATCATGCGAACGCCGCCCCTGCTCTCATGAAATCATGGCCTGAATTCGGAACCGGCATGCTCGCAAGCGGCCACGAAACGAGACTCATGGACCACGTCAGGATGCGTTTACCGCGCCGCGGCTGCGTGGAAGGGTTGTAGTGCATCCATACGCGCGTTCACTTGCGCCTGCACCCGAGCGATTCTCATTCCACTGCCGCACCATCGGTCACGGGCACGTGAGAAAATCATTCGATTGACTAAGTCAAGCGAATGACATACGCCCGCAGCATGAAACAGCCGAGCAAAACCCTCTCCACGCCGACGGAGTTCGCTGGCGACCGCGGCGACGCCACGCGCCAGAAGCTGCTTAATGCAGCCATTGACGTATTCGGCCAGTATGGCTTTGACGGCACGACCACACGGGCGCTCGCCGCAGCCGCCGGCGTCAACCTCCAGGCCATCCCATACTATTTTGGCGGCAAGGAAGGCCTCTATCTGGCGGCCGCCGAGCACCTCGCGACATTGATTACAAGCCACATCGGCAGCCGACGGCAGGAGGTCCAGGATCGTCTCGCCGCGATCCAGAGAGAGGGCCGCCCGGTCACGTGCGAGGAAGCGCGCGAGTTGCTCACGGCCCTGCTGAGCACCCTTGCCGAGGTCATGGTGAGCGAGAAGTCGCGCGCCTGGGCCCGCTTTCTCATTCGCGAGCAGATGGCGCCGACGGAGGCTTTCGCGAAAATCTACGAGCCTGTCATGCGGCCCAAGGTCGAGACCATCCGCCGGCTGGTCGGCGTCCTCCTCGATTTGCCGCCGACGTCGGAGCAGGTCGGCCTCAGGGCCCTCTCATTGATCGGCAGCGTGATGGTGTTCCGGGTCGCGAATGCCGCCGTGTTGCGCCAGCTCGAATGGTCCGAGTTGGGGCCGCAGGAACTGGATGCGATCCGCGCGAATATTTCCGACACGGTGCGCGCGCTCCGTCGTGGAGACGCAAAATGAACAAGAGGGCGATTGCGATCCTGACCCTCGCGGTCGCGGCCGGCGGCGCCCTTGCGTGGTGGGGTGGACTGCTCGGCTCGGGTCACCGCCACAGTGACCCGCATCTCACGCTCTATGGAAATGTCGATATACGGCAAGTACAGCTCGGCTTCCGCGTCAGCGGGCGTCTGGCGGAGGCGCTCGTCGACGAAGGCGACTGGGTCAAGGCGGGTGACCACCTCGCCAGCCTCGACACGCGGCCCTATCAGGACCAGATCCGCATCGCCGAAGCGCAGGTCGCCGCAGCGCGCGCCACGCTCCAGAAGCTTGAGGCGGGCCCGCGCGAGGCGGAGATTGATCAGGCCCGCGCCGTGCACCAGGAGCGCCTCGCCGATCTTCAGAATGCCGAGCAGGCCCATGAGCGTGCCGTTCGGCTCAGACCCAGCGGCGCCGTCTCGGAAGCCGCCCTCGATCAGGCCAAGGCGGCCCGTGACATGGCGATGGCGCGTGCGCGCTCGGCGCTCGAGGCGCTGCGCCTCCTCGAGCAGGGCTCGCGACCCGAGGACATCGCTGCGGCACGTGCGAACCTGCAGGCGAGCGAGGCATCACGCGCGTCCGCTGCAACATCCCTGAAGGATACAGCACTTATCGCGCCCGCTGATGGCGTGATCCTGTCGCGCGTGCGCGAGCCCGGCGCGATCGTCTCGCCGAGCGACATTGTCTACGTACTTTCACTGACGACCCCGGTCTGGGTGCGCACATATATCGCCGAGCCGAACCTTGGTCGCATTCACACCGGCATGAACGTGGAAGTGTTCACCGACAGTGCCCCGGGCAAGCCTTATCGCGGCACCATCGGCTTCATCTCGCCTGTCGCCGAGTTCACGCCAAAGTCCGTCGAGACGCCGGAGCTCCGCACCGATCTCGTCTATAGACTGCGCGTGGTGGTCGACCACGGAACCAATGGCCTGCGCCAAGGCATGCCGGTAACGGTGCGCATCCCGCTCGGCAGCACCAATGCAGGTGGCTCATGACGCCTGAGGCCGGCACGAACGCGTCGCGAACGGCGGCCATCCGGCTCGAAGGCGTCTGCAAGAGGTTCGGTCGCGCGCCGCTGGCGCTGGACGGGATCACTGCGGTTATCCGCAGCGGTGAGATCACGGGCCTCGTTGGGCCGGATGGCGCCGGCAAGACCACGCTCATTCGCCTGATGACCGGCCTCATGCCGCCCGATGCCGGGACCATTGAGGTGCTCGGCCACGACACGCGCACCGATGCGGCAGGCATTCACGCTTCGATCGGCTACATGCCGCAGCGCTTCGACCTCTACGAAGATCTTTCCGTCCAGGAAAACCTCGATCTCTATGCCGATCTGCGCGGGCTCGCGAAATCCGATCGTCCCGCCGTCTACCAGGAGCTCCTGAACTTCACCGACCTCAAGCGCTTCACGGCTCGCCTCGCCGGCAATCTCTCCGGCGGTATGAAGCAGAAGCTCGGCTTGGCCTGCGCGCTGCTCAAGAAGCCGCGCCTCCTCCTGCTCGACGAGCCGAGTGTCGGCGTCGATCCCATTTCGCGTCGCGACCTCTGGAAGATGGTCGAGGCGCTGACGGCGGAAGGCATCGGGGTGCTGTGGTCGACCGCCTACCTCGATGAAGCCGAGGCGTGCGATCGGGTGCTGCTGCTCAGCCAGGGCAAGCTCCTCTTCGCGGGCATTCCGTCCGATCTCACGGCGCGCGTCGCGGGCCGCGTGTTCAAGCTCACGGGCACGGCGGGTCGGCACCGTGCCGCTCTCGCGCGCGTCCTCGACGCGGAAGGCGTCATCGATGGCGTCATCCAGGGCGAAGCCATCCGCCTCGTCATGAAGAGCGGGAGCGATCCCGCCGCCCTCATTTCCCGTGATGATGGGCCTGAGGCCCGGATTGCACCAGCGCCGCCGCGGTTCGAGGATGCCTTCGTGGACATGCTCGGCGGAGGGCCCGGTGGCCGCTCGGACCTTGCAGAGAAGACGCGGGCGCGCCCGGCGGACGATGATCGCCCGGTGATCGAAGCCAAAGGCCTGACCAAGCGTTTCGGCGACTTCACCGCCGCAGCCGACATCACCTTCGAGGTGCCGCGCGGCGAGATCTTCGGCCTGCTCGGACCGAATGGCGCCGGCAAGTCCACGACCTTCAAGATGCTCTGCGGGCTCCTGAAGCCCACGCTAGGGGAAGGGCGCGTCGCGGGCTTCGATCTGCGGCGCGATCGCGCCGAGGCGCGCAACCGGCTCGGCTATATGGCGCAGAAGTTCTCGCTCTACGGTGACCTGAGCGTGGCGCAAAACCTCGCCTTCTTCGCCGGGGTCTACGGCCTCGCAGGTACACAAAGGCGCGAGCGCATTGGGCTTATGACCGAGATCTTCGACCTCGGCGCGCACGCCGCCTCCAATGCCAAGGACCTGCCGCTCGGCTTGAAGCAGCGCCTCGCGCTCGCCTGTGCCGTGCTGCACGAGCCGGAGGCGCTCTTCCTTGACGAGCCGACGTCGGGAGTGGATCCGATCACACGGCGCGAGTTCTGGACTCACATCAATGGTCTCGTTGAGAAAGGCGTCACGGTTCTTGTCACCACCCATTTCATGGACGAAGCCGAGTACTGCGACCGCATCGCGCTCATCGACCGCGGCCGTTCAATCGCGCTCGGCACCCCGGATGCGCTCAAGACCAGCGTCGCGACGCCCGAGAACTCCGATCCGACGATGGAGGATGCCTTCATCGCGCTCGTGCGGGGCGCCAACGAAAGGGCCGCTGCATGACAGCCTCCATGCACCGAACAAGCGAGGCGGATCGCTACGGGACGGCGCGGCGCCTCGCCACGCTGATGCGCAAGGAGAGCCTGCAGGTCGTCCGCGACCCGAGCAGCATCCTGATCGCTTTCGTGCTGCCGGCGGTGCTCCTCTTCCTGTTCGGTTATGGCGTGTCGCTCGATACGGCGCGAACTCGGGTCGGGCTCGTCATCGAGACTCAGACGCCGCTGACGCAGGACCTCGCCGCGAGCTTCCAGGCCTCGCGCCACTTTGACGTCGCCATCGCCCGCGACCGGCGCATCTTCGAGGACGACCTCGTGCTTGGCCGCATCCGCGGCCTCATTGTCGTGCCGGCCACGTTCACGGCCGATTATACGGCACAGAAGGGTCCGGCCATCCAGGTGATCGTCGACGGATCCGACCCCAACACCGCAAACTTCGTGCAAAACTACACCCAAGGTGTCGTCGCCAATTGGACGGCGTTGCGCCGCGCGGAGACGACGTCCCGCGCCCCAGCCATCAGCGTACAGCAGCGCTTCTGGTTCAATCCCGAGCTCAAGAGCCGCAATTTCCTCGTACCCGGCTCGATCGCGATTGTGATGACGCTGGTCGGAACGCTGCTGACGTCGCTCGTTGTCGCGCGCGAATGGGAGCGCGGCACCATGGAAGCCATCATGGCAACCCCCGTCACCGCCACCGAGCTGCTTGCCGGCAAGATCCTGCCCTACTTCCTGCTCGGCCTGACCTCGATGACGCTCTGCGTGGCCCTCGCAGTTCTCCTGTTCGGCGTGCCCTTCCGCGGCTCACTGCTCGCCCTCTATGCGCTGAGCGCAACGTTCCTCGTTCCGGCACTCGGTCAGGGACTGCTCATATCGGCAGCCACCAAGAACCAGTTCCTTGCCTCGCAGGCGGCGCTGATCTCGGGCTTTCTCCCGGCATTCCTCCTCTCAGGCTTTCTGTTCGAGATCAGCTCGATGCCGACGGCAATCCAGTGGATCACCATGATCGTGCCGGCGCGCTATCTCATCCCGAGCCTGCAGACGGTGTTCCTCGCAGGGGACATCTGGCCGATGTTCCTCCGCGACATCGCCATCATGCTGCTGATTGGCGCGATCCTGTTCCTGCTCGCCGCGCGCAGTACGAAGAAGCGGATCGCGTGACATGTGGTGGACCCGGCTCAAGGCCCTGATCGTCAAGGAGCTGCTGGCGGTGCTGCGCGATCCCAAGGGGCGCGCGATCCTGATCGGCCCGCCGATCATTCAGCTTGTCGTATTCGCCTATGCCGCGACGCTCGAGGTGCGCAACGTCGATGTCGTCGTGCTGAACCGCGATGGCGGAAGATGGGGTCACGAACTCGTCCAGCGGATCGATGGCGCGCCGACCTTCCGCCGGATCACCCACGCACAGTCCGAGGCGGTGCTGCACGAGGCCATCGACCGTCAGGCAGCCATTGCCGCGGTCCACATTGGCCCCACCTTCTCGCGCGATATCGAGGCGGGTCGCGCCGCGGACCTGCAGGTCATCCTCGATGGCCGCCGCTCGAATGCCGCGCAGATCGTCGGCGGCTATCTCAATCAGATCGTCGCCGGTGTCGCGGCCGACACGCCGGCAGGCAAAAGGGCAGCGAGCTCGGGTGTCAGCGTCGTCGCACGCAACTGGTTCAACGCAAACCTCATCTACCAGTGGTTCATGGTGCCCAATCTCGTCGCGAGCATCGCGCTGCTCATCGGGCTTGTCGTGACGGCACTGTCCATCGCGCGCGAGCGCGAGCTTGGCACCTTCGATCAGCTCATGGTGTCACCGCTTCGCACGCATGAGATCCTCATCGGCAAGCTGGCGGCGCCGATGATCATCGGCCTCTTCCACATATCGATCTACATTCTGGCCGCGGTCTTCGTCTTTGGCGTGCCGCTGCGCGGCTCGCTCACCCTGCTCTACGGCAGCGCGATCTTCTACCTCGGATCGGTCGTCGGGCTTGGCCTCTTCATCTCCGCGCTTTCGAAGACACAGCAGCAGGCCATTCTCGGCGCCTTCCTGTTCCTGGTGCCGGCCATGCTGCTTTCGGGCTTCGCCACGCCGATCGAAAACATGCCGGACTGGCTGCAGCCCCTGACGCTCATCAATCCGCTGCGCTATTTCCTCGTGATCGTGAGAGGGGTGTTTCTGAAGGACCTGCCGCTCAGCGAGGTTGTGCTCAACACCCTGCCGCTCGCCATCATTGCAGTCTTCACGCTGAGCGCCGCGGCCTGGCTCTTCCGCCACCGGCTGGAGTGAGGCGACGGCTGCCCCGCCACTGCATGATCCAATACCGGTGACCCGGCCGGCCTGCGAAAGCCGGAGTGCCGGGCAGCCCTCACATGCTGGCTCGGAGGTTGACGGCGGCGGTCGTTCGCTTGATGTTGCGCCCGCGAACACGACCTACCAGAGGCAGAAATTCGCCGCTGCTCCTGTCGCGGGCCTGGGCGGGTTTCCCCCTGTGCCCCGGCGGCCTTAGGAAAGACGGCACGGAACACATGAGCAGCTCGCCGAACAGCCCCCTTCCGGGACCCGGACCGACGTCGCGCGTGTTTTTCTCGCAGCGGCTTCGTCTCCACTACGTGGACTGGGGCAACAGCTCGGCGCCGCCGCTGATCCTCCTGCACGGCGGCCGCGACCACTGCCGGAACTGGGACTGGGTGGCCGAGCGCCTGCGTCCCCACTGGCATGTCATCGCGCCGGACCTGCGCGGGCATGGCGACAGTGCGTGGTCGCGCACCGGCACGTACAGCATGATCGGCTACATCTACGATCTGGCCCAGCTCATTCACCAGCTCAAGCTGGCGCCGGTGACGATCGTCGCCCATTCGCTCGGCGGCAACATCGCCATCCGCTACGCCGGCATCTATCCGCAGAACGTTGCCCGCCTCGTGGCGATCGAAGGCCTCGGGCCATCGCCGAAGAAGTACGCCGAGCGCTACGGCAAGCCGATCGAGGAGCGCATCGCCACCTGGATCGAGGACCAGCGCAAGCTGTCCGGCCGTCTGCCGCGCCGCTACGCGACCATCGAGGACGCCTATGCCCGGATGCACGAGGAGAACAAACACCTCTCGCCCGAGCAGGCACGCCACCTGACCGTTCACGGCGTCAACCAGAACGAGGACGGCACGTACAGCTGGAAGTTCGACAACTACGTCCGCTCCTGGCCGCCTGTTGATCTCGACATGGCGGACCTGGCGCGGCTCTGGTCGCGCATCACGTGCCCAACGCTGCTCATTTACGGCAAGGAGAGCTGGGCGTCCGACCCGCGCGAGGACGGCCGCATCCAGCATTTCAAGAACGCAACCGTCGCCCGCTTCGACCGCGCCGGCCACTGGGTCCACCACGACCGCCTCGACGACTTCGTGGCCCTCGTGGAGCCCTTCATTGCCGGCAAGCCGCTGCCACAAGGCATTGACGGCATCACCTGAGCGCCCCCCTGTACAGGCTGAGCCACCACCGGAGAACCATGAGCAAGACCGACGCCGCCGACGCGCGCACCGCGCCCCTCGACGATCCGATCGCCGCGCTCGCAGGGAGCGGCAAGCCGCCGGCCGATATCGTCGCGGCCGTCGCCGCCGATGCCGAGATCGCAACCACGCCCTGCGGCGAGGGACACCTCGTCTGGCGCCGCTGGGGACGCGGGCGCCCCATCGTGCTTGCCCATGGCGGCTCGGGCTCGTGGACGCACTGGATCAAGCAGATCCCCGTTCTCAAGCAGCACTACGAGGTGTGGGCCGTCGACCTGCCGGGGCTCGGCGATAGTGCCATGCCGCACCACCCGCATACGCCTGCGAGCAGCGGCGAAGCGCTCGCCTACGGTCTCAAGTCGCTCATTCCGCGCGAGCGCCGCGCGCACGTGGTCGCCTTCTCGTTCGGCGCGCACGTCTCAACGCACGCGCTCGTGCGCCTCGGCGATTGGGTCTCGGACTTCACGATCACGGGCTGTGCCGCGCTCGGCTTCCAGCAGGGGCCCGGCATCGAGTTCCCGAAGGAGCGCGCCGGCATGAGTGAGGAGGAGCGCATGGGCGTCCACCGCCGACTTCTCGAGATCCTCATGTTCAAGGAGAAGGGCCGCATCGACCCGCTCGCGGTCTACCTCCAGTCCGAGAACATCCGGCGGGCCCGATTCCGCTCGCGTCCCTTTGCCCGCACCGACGAGATCCGCGTCAAGCTGCCCGAGGTGGTGGTGCCCGTCCGCGCGATCTGGGGCGCCGACGACCAGACGGCATGGCCCTCCCTCGAAGCGCGCTACGACGCGCTGCGCGAAGGTCATCCCGAACTCGTAACACGCACCGTCCCGGATGCCGGCCACTGGGTGATGTACGAGCAGCCAGCGACTTATACGGCGGCGCTGCTGGACGTTCTGGCCCTCGCGTGAGGCGCCCAATTCCGGGGCAGGTCTCCGGCCGACCTCGCGAACAGGGCGCCAAGCGCCCGATCGGGCCCCTTTCCCGCGCCCCAGGACTTGCAAAGCAGGGGGCGGTCTGGTACCCACCTGCGGCGAACGAGGAGGGTGGCCGCCGCGCGACAGCCGGGCCGGCCGTTTTCATCCGTTGTTCCTGTGCGGTCGTGGCGGAATTGGTAGACGCACTACCTTGAGGTGGTAGCGCTCACAAGGCGTGGAGGTTCGAGTCCTCTCGACCGCACCAACACTTAGCTGATCTTCCCTTCTTGCGTCTCTCGCCCAAGGAGAAAAGGCGCCGATCCGCGCCAGCGCTCCCCTTTCCCCTATATTGTGCCCGCGGCAGACGTGGGCTGAGGCCAGGAGGGCGATCGTGCGAACCCGAAACGACAACTGGGGCTCGGATGCCCGCATCGGCATGTTCATCGTCGGCAGCGAGGCGGTGCCCGAGGCCGAGTGGTGGGCCATGCTGCCGCCGAACGTATCGGTCCACGCTGCCCGCGTGACTGCGCCTGCGCCGTGGGCGCGCTGGCGCGGGGACCAGGCGGGCGTCGAGCTCGAGGCCGACTTGGTGCGCGGGTGCCGGCAGTTCGGCGCCATGCGCCTATCGGCCGTCACCATCGCCCATACATCGAGCAGTATTGTCGGGGGCGAGGGCTGGGACGAGGCCGCCGTGGCCGCGCTCGCGGATGCGCTTGGCTCGGGCGCTGTCGTCACGACCAACGGGCTCGACAGCCTCGCCGCGCTGCGGACAGCCGGCGTGCGCCACCCCTATCTGGTTCTCCCACCGTGGTTCGGCGCGGCGACGGTCGCCGCCGGCGTCCGTTACTACGCCGACCACGGGTACGCCCCGGCAGCGCACATGCGCTACGATCCCGGTCCGAAATGGCGGCACCTGCCGCCCGGCGAGCTTTACCCGCGCGGCATGGGCTTTGAACAGGAGCTCGAGCCGCTCTACGCCCAGATTGCGTCGAGCTGCCCGGCTTCCGCGGATGGTGTGCTCATTGCTGGCACCGGCTTTCGCTGTGTGGGCATTCTCGAAGCGCTCGAGCAGGAGCTGAAGCGTCCAGTCCTTTCCGCCAACCAGGCCAGTCTGTGGCACTGCCTGCGCCTGGCTGGCGTGCGCACGAAGATCCCGGGCTACGGAAGCCTGTTGCGCCGATGAGCGAGGGACCTTCGGCCGCCGATACGATCCGGCCCACTGGCGACCAGCTCCGAGGAGTGAGGCTCCAAGATGACCACAATACCCGCCAGCGCCATCAGGCCAGCCGTCGCTGCGCAGAGGGCGCGCGCCGAGGATCTGTTCGGCGAGCTCGCCCGATGCAGTCAGCGCCCGCGCGGCATCACGCGTGACACCTACGGCGCGGGCGAGAACGCCGCTCACGAGGTCTTCGCCGCCCATGGCGCCGCCCTCGGCCTCGACATTCACCGTGATGCCGCCGCAAATACCTATGCGACGTGGCGGGGCAGAGATCGCCATCTCTCGCGCATCCTCACGGGATCGCATCTCGACAGCGTGCCCCATGGCGGCAACTTCGACGGCGCAGCCGGCGTCGTGGCCGGCCTTGTCGCCGTGGCCGCCTTGAAGGATCTCGCCGCCGTGCCGCGTTGCGACATCGCCGTGATGGGCATCCGCGCCGAGGAGAGCGTGTGGTTCCAGGTTTCCTATATCGGCAGTCGCTCGGCACTCGGTACGCTGCCGCCAAACGCGCTCGATGCGCGGCGCATGGATACGGGACGGACGCTCGCGGACCACATCGCGGCGTGCGGCGGCGACCCGGCAGCGCTGCGCGATGGCCGGCATGAGCTGGCGCCATCCCACATCCACGCCTTTCTCGAAGTTCATATCGAGCAGGCGCCGAGCCTCGTCGAGCTCGGCAAACCCATTGCGATCTGCAGCGGCATTCCGGGGAACTTCCGCTATCCCGATGCCAGGATCATCGGCCGATATGATCACGTCGGGACGCCGCGGCGCATGCGTCGCGATGCTGCGGTTGCAGCAGCGGACTTCGCCGTGGCACTCGACCGGCTGTGGGCGGAGCATGAGATCGCCGGCATCCCGATGGCCGCCACGCTCGGGCGCTTTCACACCGACGCGGCCGCGCATGGCATGACGACCGTCGCCGGCGAGTTCCGTTTCAGCCTTGATGTCCGGGCCTATGACGCGGCCGTCCTGGCGCAGCTCGAAGCGCGGCTCATGGACATCATCCGCGAGGTCGAATCGACCCGCAGCGTGCGCTTCGAGCTTGGGGCACGCGCATCAGCGGACGTCGGCATCGTCTCGCCGGCGATCCGAGCGGACTTGGAGTGGGCCGCCGCCCGTCTCGATATTCCGGCAGCGCTGATGGGCAGCCCCGCTTCACACGATACCGCAGCCTTCGCCAGTGCCGGTGTCCCGACGGCCATGATCTTCGTGCGCAATGCAAACGGCAGCCATAATCCTGACGAGCACATGGAGATCGGCGACTTCCTCGATGCCTGCGCGGTGCTCACCATGTGGATCGCGAACCACGCGACCTAAGCCGATGAGCTATGGGCGTATCAGCTCTGCCCATCTCGGCTTCCGCCGAGAAGCGGAGCGATGGCCGCGGCGTCGAGGCGCTTTGTCAGCTCGTCGTGCACATTGCACAGCGTCACCTTGAGATAGCTCTTCAGAGTGGGGAAGTCCTGGCCGCGCAGGCTCTTGTGGATCGGCATCAGCGCGAAGTAGGCCTCGGCGAACGGCTCGGGAATATCCATCGCGCGTTTCGGCGGGTGAAGGCTGATCCGGTCCAGCCGCGCAACGAGGCCGGCGCGCAAGTCTCGCCATTCCGGCTCCGTAAGCGCCGCCGGCACCTCCCAACGATCGAATACGGCGAGGACGAGATCGGCAACCTCGCGCACCACCGTCTGGCGCGGGAGATCCGTCTTCTGCTGCAGAACGACGGTTGCGACCTCGCCGACCATCGCCAGACCGAGCGGATAGGCCCGCCAGCGCGATTCCTCGACCGCGCGCTGAAACTCCGCCTCGCCGAATAGCACCTTGGCGTAGTGCCCGGCGCGCGCACGCGCATACTCGTAGATGCCTTTCTGGACAACGAAGGCGGCGTTGGCCCCGATGAACTCGGCGAAAGCATCCGGATCACGGATGGGCGTCGGACGCCGAAAAAGCTTGGCGAGAATGTTCATCCGGTTGCCGACCTCGGTCGCTCTCCAGCGCTTGAACAAAAGTCTAATGACGAAAGTCTAATCATCGTGCCCGCGGCCCCAATGCTAGCCTTTGCACACCGATCACTCAATGGTGATTGCCGCTTCGGCAGGAAGACCGAACGGAAAGATGGGTACGGGGAGGTGCCGCCATGGGCAATCGACGATTCCTCCTCACGCAGTCCTGCACGTGATCACGCACAGGAGGAAACACACTCCATGCAGAGCTCTAACGACGACGTCCATTGGTCGAGAACCCGGAACCTGATGTTCGTGCATCTCGGGATCTGGCTGTTCTTTGGCTACATCATCCACATGTTCGTCAAGCCTCTGAACCAGATCATCATTCCGGTTCTAAACTTCCCGCTCGGGTTCTATATGGCCGCGCAGGGATCGCTGATCGCCTTCGTGGTCATGCTGTTCATCTTCGCGCGCCAACAGGACCGCATCGACCGTGAACACGGCGTCGCGGAAGACGACTGAGGGAGCATCAGCCATGGCGACGCAATCGGCTGCTAACGCGGCATTCTACAGGAATCTCGGCCGCATGTACGGTGCCTATACGGGCACCTTTCTTGCCTTTGTGATCCTGCTCGCCATTCTTGAGCAAGTCGGCGTGCCCAACAGGATCCTCGGCTACCTGTTCGTGTTCTTCACGCTCTTCGTTTACGCCCTGATCGGCGTCATGACGCGAACGGCGCAGGTGTCCGAGTACTATGTTGCCGGCCGTCGCGTGCCGGCCTTCTACAACGGCATGGCGACCGGCGCCGACTGGATGTCGGCGGCGTCCTTCGTCGGCATGGCCGGCACGCTGTTCCTGCTCGGCTATGATGGCCTTGCCTGGGTGCTCGGCTGGACCGGCGGTTACGTGCTCGTGTCGATCCTCGTCGGACCTTATTTGCGCAAGTTCGGCGCCTACACGGTGCCTGACTTCATGGCCTTCCGGTTCGGCGGCAACTTCACGCGTTTCCTGGCCGTGATCGTGCTGGTCTGCTGCTCCTTCACCTACGTGACGGCGCAGGTGTTCGGTACGGGCATCATCGCCTCGCGCTTCCTCGGCATGGACTTCACCGTCGCGGTCTACGTGGGCCTCGCCGGTATCCTGTTGTGCTCGATGATGGGTGGCATGCGTGCGGTGACGTGGACGCAGATCGCACAGTACATCGTGCTCATCGTCGCCTACCTGACGCCGATCGTCATCCTCTCGACGCAGAAGTACGGGCTGCCGATCCCGCAGCTCACGTACGGGCAAGCGATCGCCGATATCACTGCGCGCGAGCAGCAGATGCTGCAGACCGGACTCGCCACAGCGGCCGGCTTGAAGCCGCACATCGAGCCGTTCGTCAGCTATTCGCCACTGAACTACTTCGGCATCATCTTCTGCATGATGTGCGGCACGGCTTCCCTTCCGCATATCCTGATGCGCTATTTCACGACGCCGAGCGTCCGTGAAGCGCGCCAGTCGGTGGCGTGGTCGCTGTTCTTCATCTTCCTCCTGTACTTCTCGGCGCCGGCCTATGCGGCGTTCTCGAAGCTGGAGGTGTATACGAACATCATCGGCCGCGACGTCACCGCGCTTCGGCCGTGGTTGTTCACCTGGGGCGAGCTCGGCCTCATCCAGGTGTGCGGAAAGAACGCTGCCAGCCTCGATGCCGTGGTCGCCGCCTGCAAGGCCATTGCTGGCCACCCAGGCGTCGTCCGGCTGCAGGACTTTGTGATCAATACGGACGTGATCGTGCTCTCCACGCCGGAGATCGCGGGCCTTCCGTACGTGATCTCGGGTCTTGTCGCCGCCGGCGGCCTCGCCGCAGCACTCTCAACCGCTGACGGGCTCCTGCTTGCCATCGCGAATGCGCTGTCCCACGACATCTACTACAAGATGCTGGACCCCAATGCGCCGACGTTCCGCCGTCTGCTCGTTGCCCGCATCCTGCTGCTGGTCGTGGCCGTGGGCGCGGCCTATACGGCTTCGCATCGGCCCGCGGACATTCTCGCCATGGTGGGCTGGGCGTTCTCGCTCGCCATGGCCGGAAACTTCCCGGCGCTGGTGATGGGCATCTGGTGGAAACGCGCGACGACCCCGGCGGCCATCTGCGGCATCATTGCCGGCTTCGGGCTCTGCGTGTTCTACCTCGTGACCTCGCGTTACTTCCCCGGATACGGCGTCAAGTACTTCGGTATGACGGCGCTGCTCAATCCGGTGACGGGCGCGCCCATCGTTGACGTCGCCAAGGCAATGGCCGCGCCCAATGCCATGGACACGTGGGTCGCGCTGACCGGGCCGAACGCGCATCCGCTCGCCAACAGGGTTGGATGGTTCAACCTCAACAACATCAATTGCGGCCTGCTTGGCATGCCGCTCGGCTTCCTCGTCATCTGGCTCGTCAGCCTGATCACGCCTGAGCCTTCGAAGGAAATGCAGGCGTACATCGACGAGATCCGCAAGCCGCGTGGCGACACGATCCTGCAGGAAAAGACCTGATCCCGCACATAGGAGCGGAAATCGAGCGGGGCCCTCGCGGGCCCCGCTTCATTTGGCCCCGACGTCCTTTTGGCCTTGCCGGAAGAGTCCACGGCCGCCAATATGTGGCCGCAACAAGAGGGTGGCACGCGCGTGACGGGCGGCTCGTTACTCACATACTGGTACTTCCATCTGCCGAACTTCGTTCTCGCGGCGCTCATGTACACGCTGCTCGGTCGTGTGCTGCTTGGCCTGATTGTGCAGCCAGACTCGAGCAATTACATCTGGCGCTTCTTCTGCCGGCTCACGGACCCAGTGGTTGCCGCTGTCGGCGCCGTCACGCCGAAGGACGCTGCCCCGGTCGTCGTCTGGCTGTTCGGCTTCGTTTGGCTCTTCTGGCTGCGCGTTCTTCTGCTGCACGTCTTTCTCTACTTCGACGCCCTACCGCGCGTCACCTGAGAGCCTCGCATGGATCGCCAATACTACTACATCGCCATTGCCTTCTTCGGCATGATCAACGGCCTCTTCAACCAGGTCGCCCTGCTTTTTGCGATCCTCCACGTGCAGATCCTGGCTCCGGCACTCCTGTTCGGCAGCACCGGCCTCACCCTCATGTTCTCATCTCTGATGGTTTCAACAGCCACGATCATTCTCGGCGGCATTCCGGCGGCCATCTATGAGCGCATAGTAGGGACGGGCGAGGAGTCGAGCGAGGCGTCGCTTTGGATCTGGCTCGCCGGCACGGCCATTCTGACGCTGCCCGCTATCGGCAACTTCTTCGCGATCGGTCTGTAGCCGCCCGCCGCCAACACGCCGTTGTGAGCCGGTGATCGGATTGTACCTCCCATGCAAGCGCGATAGCATGGTTCGTGGTCCGCAACCGGAAGCACCACGATGGAGGATTTGCGCCAAATTGCGTTTGTGACGGTCATGCGAGCCTGCGGCTTCGGTTCGCTCGCGATCTTCTGCATTATGATGGCGCTGTCGTTCCAGCCGCGGCTTTCCTTTCAGGCTGGCGGCGTGCTCATGCTGATCATGGTCGGCATTCTCGCCTTCAAGGCGCGTGAGGCACTGACCAAGCCCTATCGCCGCACGGAGATGTGGCTTTACCTGCCAAAGGAACTGCGTCCGCCCGAGCGCTCTGCTCAGCAGACGATCTCCAACATCATGCGCGAGACATACCTGACGTTTGCATACTGGAGCGCAACGACGGCCATTGCCATGCTGTCGCTCGCTCTGCTGTGCGCATTCCTTGGATACTAGCGTGCCATTCCTTGTCGCTTAGCGGCACAGATACTTGGGGGATTCATGCGCAAGCTCGCCGTCGCGGCAGCCATCTGGGCCGCCCTGCTCGCCACATCCGCCTACGCACAAACCGTCCAACGGCCTCTGTCGCTGCCGCCGGGGCCACCCCGACCGCTGATCGTGGATCCGCCGTCAACCGGGGGCGCGGGTGGCGGGGCGATCTCGCCGCCCGATTTGCGAGGTTCGCTACCGACACCCAAACCCGCGCCGAAAGTAAAGGCACAACCTGCAGCGCCGGCAGCCGCCGGCTCTGCGCCGCCACCAGCGGGCACCGGGGCGCCGGATGCCGGCGACGCCAGTGCGTGCGACTGCTACCGCATGGAGACGGTGGAAACGAGAAACCGCGATGGCAGCATCAGCCGCCATCGCTACTGGCGATGGACCGGGACAAAGTCAATTGCCTGCTGTCGAAGGTGACTGCTTGCGGCTGAGCTCCCGGTCTAGCGCCGTTGCTCGCGCACGCTGGCGAAGAACCACTCCGGCCCGCGCTGCTCGAGCCAGAGCAAGTCTTCGATGGAAGAGAGCGCGCGCGCGAACCGGATGCCGAGCACGTCGCGGTCGGCCCAGGCGATGTCGCCGTAGAGGTGCCGGCCATCCGTGAGCCGCAACATCGCATCATCGCCTTCAATGGGCACCAAGCCGCTGGCAAGTCGCACCTGCGCGCCGGATGTCGAGAGGTCCATGAGGCTTCCGGCGAGCACGCCCCATTGGGTCGTCAGCGCGATGCGCTCCGTGTGTGCATGGCGGCCAGCGCCGCGCCGGTCAGCGCGACTGGCCGCGTCACCGCGCCGATGGTGTGTGTCATTCTGGTGCACGTCGTTGCCGGGCCTTCAGGTGCCTTAAGCAATGGTGAATTCCCTGAGGCCCATGCACAAATCCTGCCAGTCTGGGCAACAGAAAGAAGCCGCCGCGTTGACATGACCATGGGCAGGAGCGAAGGGCGGCAGAGGTTCAATGCCTCGCGGCAGCAACATTGCCACCGGCCGCGGCTCAGCGTGCCCCGAGCGGCACGCGTCCTGCCCGGATCGCGGTCGAAGAAAGTTCGGAGAGGGGTGCCGTCAGAAACACCCAGGCCGGCGGGCGGCGCGAGGCAAGCTCTGCCGCGGCCGGCTCCGGCAGACGGTGCGCAGCATAGGCCTGCGCCGCAATCGACGACAGCGCCTTGAGCCGCCAGTGTGGCCGGTCGACGACCGCAATGGGCATCAGCGCCATGATCTCGCGCCATTGCCGCCAGCGGTGGAACTCGGCGAGGCAGTCAGCGCCCATCAGCCACACAAATCGCGCCCTCGGCCGACGGCGGCGGAGGAAGGTGAGCGTCGCGATCGTGTAAGGATCGCCGAGATCACGTTCCAGGCCCGTAACCGTGATCGGACGCGAGCCGGCAAGGCGGCGGGCCGCAGCGATGCGCTCCTCGAGTGGCGCGGCTTCAGTTGTCTTGAGCGGATTGCCGGGCGTCACGAGCCACCACACACAGGCGAGGCCGAGCCGCTTGATCGCCGTCTCGCTGATTCGGATATGCGCTTCATGAGGCGGATTGAACGATCCGCCGAGCAGCCCAATGGCCGCATCACCCCTGTCGGGCGGCAGGCGCGCGGCGAGCGTACCAAAGCCGGCGCCGGGCAGAAGTCGGCGGGACGCGGCGGCGGTGCTCATTTCGTGCGCGCCGCGGCGCTTCCACCGCGGCTCCCTGCGCTCCTGGCGTGCCCAAGCACTATAGCGTCGCCCGCCCGATGCCGATCGAGAAATTCTCGCAAGCCTACCGCACGTGGATAACGCGCGGCTCAGTCGTCACGCTAGTGTGGTCATTCCGAAGTCCGCCGCCACTTCGCGGTAAGTGTCGGAGGCGGACTTCGGAATCTGAACCACATTAGAAACAGCGGCTTGCTGGTGTCCTTTCGATCGCGAAGTTCGTTCGAGGGCCCGCTGCAGATGGTGACGAACTTCGCGATCGGGACGCTAGCCGGTTTCGAAGATATCCGCAGCACGCTTGCCGATCTGGTCGGCTTTCCAATTTGGGATCTTGAACTCCCAGCCGGCCGCCTTGGCATTGATCTCGTCCGCGGCCTTCTTGGCCTCACCTTCACCGGTTGCTCCAAACGACAGCCATGCCTCCTCGGGCTCACCCTCGCGACGCAGGCGGAAGGTCACCGTCAGGCCATCGCTGTTCTCGGCCGTGATGACGCTGACGGCATCGCCTACGGGTGTGGCATCGAGCTTACGCACATCCTCAAGCTCGACCGAGCCGAGGCTCTGCGGAATGCGCTCGACGCCGGCGCTCTCCTTGACCTTGAGCCCTTCGGGCACCGACTTGAGCACAAACTTGCCGCCCTTCTCGCCCTCGCGCTCGACGACGATCGGTGCCTCCTTCGGGTGGGCGATGGTCACGCGCCTGAGCTTATCGGGATCGGCTTTGAACAGCGCTGTATCAACCCAATCCTTGACGTCGAGCACGACATTGGGCTCGCCGGTGGCAAGCCAAGTCTGCGCTTCGCTCGGCCGGCGGACATAGAGCCCATGGCGGCCAGCGCCGAAGGCATTATGGCGGCGCTTGCCGATGACCAGCTCGGCGATCGGCTTGCCGCCCGCATCAAGCAGACGCACGAGGCTGGACTTGGCATCCGCGGCTGCGGGGTCCTCGAGATCGAGCAGCGGCCAGCGGTCTTTCGCTGCCGTCTTGGGCTCGGCGAGCTCTGCGTTCGTGAGCTGCACCAGGAGCGCACGGATCTTGTCGCCCTGCACGGGGTAGCCCGCCCGCTCCTTGATGGCCCATTGCTCGCCGTTGCGGACGAAGGTCAGGGTCCGGCCGCGCTTGGTAAGCTCGACGCTGGCAAGCCCGCCCGCCTGGCGGCGCAACTCGGGCAGCACCGGGCGCCCTTTGACAGTGCCGGGAGCCCGCTGCGTCGTTGACGCGTGGAGAATGGCTGCGAGAACGAGCGCGACCACGGTCGTCGCGCCGAGGATCACGAAATGCTGGGGCTTGATCATGGCCTCAACCTTTCCTCTCGCCACCGGGCGCCTGGCGGCGGCGGCGCGACAGCCCGACAGCGATCCCGCCGAGGCCGATCAGCAGCGGTACGGCCGCGATGTTGAAGAACTTGAGCCAGCCGTCGAGGCGGTCGATGTCGCGCCTCAGCTCCGCCTGCACGCCGCGCAGCTCGCGGCGCACCTCGATCATCTCATTGCGGAAGCCTTCTATGGTCTGCCGGTCCTTGTCGGAGAGCAGGATCTGACCACCTTCTCCGCTGCGCGTCTCCATCTGCTGCAGCTTGCCCTGCAGGTCCTTGAGCTTGGCGTTGAGCGCCTGCTCCTTCTCGCGATAGCGCCGCTCCGCCTCGCGGCGGATATCGGCGACCCGCTCGAAGGGGCGGTCATTGATCCCGCGCCCGCGCAGCGTCGCCAGCGCCTCGCCGCCGGACAGGTTCTCAATCGCATTGATGACGAACGCCGCATTGTGCGCCTGGGGCATCGCGATGCGCTGGCCGAGAAGCTCCTGGATGCTCACCCAGAACTGGTCGTGCAACAGGTCGCTGTCTGCAATGAGGATGACATTGACCGGGCCGCTCGCAAAATGCGGGACGACCGGCTCGCCTTTGGGGGCTTCGGCGGCTTTGGCACCGTCGGCCGTCGCTTCCTTGGCGCCGCCAGCCTCAGGCTTCGCTGCGGCGTCCGCCGGCTTGTCGCCGGACTTCTCATCAGGCTTCGCCGTCTCTTCCGGTTTGGGCCGTCCATCGGGATAGGCGGTCTTGGCTTCGCCCGTAATACGCACCGCAAGCATCAGCGGTTTGCCGCCGCTCTTGAACTCGCGCGCCAGGGCCAGCGGATCCGGCATCACGCGCAAGCTCATTGCGCCCATCTCGCCGGCAGCAGGCGAGGTCTGGAGGATCGGCTGCACGTTGGTCGTCGCACCTTCGACCTTGGTGATGAAGCCCGCGGAGGCGAGATTGAGACGCTCGATTCCGGCTGCGAGCGGATCGGCCTGATTGATATGCGGCGTATCGACCTGGAGCCACGCGAGGTAATCCGTCACGATCGGCCGGCCACCCGGCCCGCCGCCGAATTGCACGCGCCGCGCCATGCTCGGATCGCCGGCGAGCTTTTCCGTATCGATCGACACGCCCCATGCCTTGAGCAGATCGAGAATATCGCCACCGGGCGGCATTGGCGGCATGCCCATGGGGCCCGATGGCGGCGTCGTTTCCGCGACAGCATCGATAAACGCCAGAACCCGGCCACCACGCAGCACGTACTGGTCGATCGCGTAGACGGCGTCCTTGCTCAGCGCGTTCGGCTGGGCGAGCATCAGCACGTCGATGTCGCCCGGGACCTCGGTGATCGTCTGCTCGAGCGGGCGAACCTCGAAGAACTCGCGGATCTGCTCCATGACGGTCCACGCCGGCGCCGGCTGGCGCATCGGCTGCATGGGATTCATGGCGCCGCCATCCACCGGAATGCCGGCGATCAGCCCGACGACCCGCTTCTTGGGGTTGGCGAGCCCGTTGATCAGCTTGGTAAGGTCATATTCGAGGAAGCGCTCGCGATCGGGTGCGAAGAATTCAATGACCGCATCGTTGTCGGTCATGTTGGAGGCAACGAGCCCGAAATAGCCGGTCTCACCTTCCTGATTGAGGCGGACACCGCGAAGCCCGCTGGCAACGGCCCGGTCCTCGGCGTCGGAGAACGGCTCGGGCTCGAGCACCGTAAGGCGCACCTTCCCGCCCGACAGATCGCGGTACTGTTCCAGCAGTGCCTTCACGCGTTCGAAGTACTTGCCGAAGAGCGGCGCAACCTCGCCCAGCTTTCGCGTGTAGTAGAGGCGGACGCTGATCGGCTCGTCGATGCGGTTGAGCACGCGCTTGGTGCCCTCCGAGATCGTGTAGAGGCGCTCGGCCGTGAGGTCCGCCTTGGCGTTCTTCGCGATCGCATTGAATATGAGGTTTGCCGAGAGCGTGAGCAGGGCCGCGAGCACCAGGGCGCCCCACGCGAGCGTCTTACGGTCGAGACGCGCCGCATACTGCACGACCTCACCGGGGGCGAGGAGGAGCTGCCCTGAGATCTTCTGGATGGCGGCGGCGAAGGCCGAGGGCCTGGGCGATTGAATGGCCATGGTTCGATCTCCCTCAGGCGGCTTTGCGCTGTTCGACGACGATGGCGTTCGCGAACAGGAAGAAGGCGATGACGGAGAAGTAAAAGAACAGGCTCGGCAGCGTGATGACGCCACGGCTGATCAGCTCGAAGTGATTGAGGAAGCTCATCGAGGCTATAGCGTCGACCAGGAACGCGGGGGCCCAGCTCCGGAAGAAACCGAGCACGAGCTCGAGGCCGCTCATCACCAGCAGGAAGCAGATCGTCGCGGCGACGATGAAGGCGATGACCTGGTTCTTGGTCAATGCCGACACGCACGAGCCGATCGCCAGGAAGGCGCCGGCCATCAGGAAGCTGCCGAAGTAGCTCGCGAGGATCACGCCGTTGTCTGGATTACCGAGGACGTTGACGGTGATCCACATCGGGAAGGTCAGCACCAGCGCGATGCCGATGAAGATCCAGGCCGCGAGGAACTTGCCGATGATCGCCTCCCCCGTCGAGATCGGCAGCGTCATGAGAAGCTCGATGGTGCCGGCCTTGCGCTCTTCGGCCCAAAGCCGCATGGCGATCGCCGGCACGAGCAGCAGATAAAGCCAGGGATGATAGGCGAAGAAGGGTTGAAGATCGGCCTGGCCGCGCTCGAAGAAGTTGCCGATGTAGAAGGCGAAGGCGCCGGTCAGCGCCACGAAGATGACGACGAAGACATAGGCGAGGGGCGTGCCGAAATAGGCGCCGAGCTCGCGCTTGGTGACGATCCAGATATTACGCATGACGGGCACCTTCGCTGCTCGTCGTGATCTCACGAAAGACGTCGTCGAGCTTGCCGCGCTCGACAAGAAGCTCCTCGACGACAATCGATTGGTCGCGCAGAAGCGCGCCGACATCGGCAGCGATGGTCGTGCCGGGCTGCGGCAGGGCGCGCAGCCGGACATGGCCGTTCGTGGCCTCAGCGCGCTCGACCTTGGCCACGCCCGCGAGCGTCGCAAGCGCGCCGGCCACGCGATCGGCGTCAGCGGCGGCGATCCGCAGCGCGACCGCGTTGTGATAAGGCATCCGCCGCTGCAGCTGCTCCGCCGTGCCGTCGGCGACGATGCGCCCGCGATCGATGACAACGGCGCGCGTGCAGACCGCTTCGACCTCTTCGAGAATATGGGTTGAAACAATGATCGCCTTGTCCTTGGCCATCTCGGTGATCAACCCGCGCACATGGTGCTTCTGATTGGGATCGAGGCCGTCAGTGGGCTCGTCCATGATCAGCACTTCAGGATCGTGGAGGATGGCCTGGGCGAGACCGACACGGCGCTTGTAGCCCTTCGAGAGCGTCTCGATCCGCTGCGTCGCGACACTCTCGAGACCTGTGCGCGCGAGCGCGGCGTCCACATGCGCGAACTTGCTCGCGCCATCATAACCGCGCACCTCGGCGATGAAATTCAGAAACGATTGGGGTGTCATGTCGCCATATGCCGGCGCCCCCTCGGGCAGGTAGCCGAGCTTGGCCTTGGCCTCCTTGGGGCGGTCGGCGACGCTGATCCCGCAGATGCGGGCCCGGCCGGCATCCGGCTCGAGAAAGCCGGTCAACATTTTCATCGTGGTCGACTTGCCCGCACCGTTCGGGCCAAGGAAGCCCAAGACCTCGCCTTTCTCGACCTTGAGCGAAATGTCCTCGACAGCCAGGATCGGCCCAAATGATTTCCTGAGTCGGTCCGCCTCGACGAGTGCTGCCATTCAACTCCCTCCATGGCGCCGCAATTCTCAAGGGGCGCGCACTCGCGACCGAGTGTGCGGCAAGCCCCGCGACGGTCTCATTGGTTTGCTGCGGAGTTAGGCACAGTTTCTGGCACTGTCAAGGCGAGAGTGCCAGACGTTCAATGTCACGCCTGCGTGTGCGGAGATGCGGAGGGCCAGCCGCCGGTTGTAGGACCGACACTCGGCCGCGCGCACGCCGCAGGGGAGTTTTCCGCGCACATACAGAGAACGTGATTCGATTTGTGGCGAGTAGGTCACGCACTGTTGTCAATAGCCCTCGTGCCGCCCCGGCGCGCTTGAGCGCCCCAGCATAGGTGTTGTACCTTGCTTCTTGATCGGCACGAGATGTTGGGCAGGAATGCCGCCAACGCGTGTGCCGGATGGACGCTCACGGTTCCGCGGCGTCCGTCAGTAGCGTGGATGCCCGAGTCGTTGGGGCATCGCCGTACAGCGTTTCCCAAGTTCCCGAGTTCGTAGCCGCCCTGGCTTTTCCGTGGCGCCGTGCGCGTTTGCGTCCGTCTGCCGCCCGAAGTCCGCCAGGGCTGATGTGGCATCGCGTGCCTGCACGACGGCACCTTGCTGCGATTCTGCGCAGGAGAAAAGACAGTTATGGTCTGGAACGATGAGAGGGTCGAACAGCTCAAGAAGCTTTGGGCTGACGGATTGAGCGCCAGCCAGATCGCGGCTCAGCTCGGCGAGGTGACCCGCAACGCGGTCATCGGGAAAGTGCACCGTCTCGGTCTTGCCACACGCGCCTCGAGCAACCGCACCAACAACAGCCGGTTGCGCATGCGCCAGGCCCAGCCACGTCGCCCCGTGCAGCGCCCGCGGGTGTCGAATGTCGGCAACACTGCGTTCCGCCAGATGCTGGAGGCCGATCTCTCGCAGAGCCCGGTCAGCACCATCGAGGAAATCGAGATTCCGCTTGCCGAGCGCAAGACGCTCCAGCAGCTCACCGAGGGCATGTGCCGCTGGCCGATCGGCGACCCTCAGCAGCCTGATTTCCACTTCTGCGGGCGCAACAAGGTAACAGGCCTCCCGTACTGCGAAGCCCACGCACGCCGGGCGTACCAGCCGCCGCAACCGCGTCGGCGCGACCGCGACGTCGGCGCGACCGTCCTGCCGACCGCGCTGCCCACGGCCAAGGAGCCCGCCGGCACCTGAGCCGGCGCTGCGCAAGAGACTTGCAGAAGGGGGACCGCAGCCGCACTGTGCCGGCTGCGGTTTTGCTTTGGTGGCCGAGCAACGCCATCCACGGCCGCGGTGATCATGACGGCGCTCAGGGGAGCTGATCATCCATGTCCGATAGCATTCTCGCCCTGGACCAGGGCACGACCTCGAGCCGCGCGCTCGTGTTCGATCGCGCCCTCAAGGTCATCGGCCTCGGCCAGGAGGAACTGCCGCAGCACTACCCGGCTTCAGGCTGGGTCGAGCATGACGCAGAGGACATCTGGCGGGGCACCATCGACACCGCGCGGGCCGCTTTGAAGAACGCAAATGTCGAGCCGTCGCGCGTCGCAGCCATTGGCATCACCAACCAGCGCGAGACCACCGTCGTCTGGGACCGGCGCACGGGCAAGCCAATTCACAAAGCCATTGTCTGGCAGGACCGACGGACGGCCGACGTGTGCGAGCGCCTCAAGGCCGATGGCGCCGAGAGCACCGTCAGCGAGCGCACGGGCCTCGTGCTCGACCCCTACTTCTCGGCGACGAAGATTGCCTGGCTGCTCGACAACGTCGAGGGCGCGCGCGCAGCCGCCGAAGCCGGCCACCTGCTCGCCGGCACCGTCGACAGCTTCCTCATTTGGCGGCTGACCGGAGGCAAGGCGCATGTCACTGACGCCACGAACGCGTCGCGCACGGCGCTGTTCGATATCCGCGAGAACCACTGGGACGAGGACCTTTGCCGCATCTTCCGCGTGCCCCGCGCGATGCTTCCGGAGGTACGCGATTGCGCCGCTGACTTTGGCACCACCGAAGCGGGGTTGCTCGGGGCGCCGATCCCGATCCGGGGTGTTGCCGGCGACCAGCAGTCGGCCCTGGTCGGTCAGGGCTGCTTCACACCCGGCATGATGAAATCGACGTACGGGACAGGTTGCTTTGCCGTGCTCAATACCGGGAGCGCGTTGGTTCGATCCAAGACCCGCCTGCTCTCGACGATCGGCTTCCGGCTCGACGGCCAGACGGCCTATGCGCTCGAGGGCTCGATCTTCGTTGCCGGCGCTGCCGTGCAATGGCTGCGCGATGGCCTGAAGGTGCTCCACTCCGCCGCTCAGACTGGCCCCATGGCCGCAGCATCCGATCCGGCGCAGGACGTCTACATGGTGCCGGCTTTCGTCGGCCTCGGCGCACCACATTGGGAGCCGCGCGCACGAGGCGCGCTGTTCGGCCTTACACGGGCGACCGGCCCGGCCGAGCTTGCCCGTGCCGCCCTCGAGGCCGTCTGCTACCAGACACGCGATCTGCTCGAAGCCATGCGCCGCGACTGGCCAGCCTGCAGCGATGTGGTGCTCCGCGTCGACGGCGGCATGGTCGCGAACGACTGGACCATGCAGTTCCTCGCCGATGTGCTCGCTGCGCGGGTCGATCGCCCGACGATGCTTGAGACGACCGCACTCGGCGCCGCTTGGCTCGCCGGACACAATGCAGGCGTGCTGCCCGACCGCGAAGGTTTTCAGAGATCCTGGCAGCTTGACCGCAGCTTCCTTCCAGCCATGGCGCCGGATGAGCGCGAACGGCGCTACAGAGGCTGGCGCAGCGCCGTTGCCGCGACACTTGCGCACGCAAGCACGGGAACAAGCCCCGATTTCCGATAATGCCGCGCTCACGCCGGCTGACGCTCGTTCACGTGTGCTTGACCGCCCCTGTCCATCCGCGAAATTTGCCGTATCTTCTCATGCCATGATCGGCGCTGTCGGATCGCGCAAGCGCCGTATGTGCCCGCCCAATCTCTGGATGAGTTGGAATTGGCGCTTTGGCAGTCGGCGCAAGAGTGTCACAAGAAGGTACTGCCGCCCTACAGCAGAGCGACCGAAATGCCCGCCCCGCGCCGATGTCAGAGCGATCCAGACGCAGCGGCCGGTGGTACCTCGGCCTGTGCCGTGGGGCGCCGATGCTGGCTACCGCTCGCGGCACTGGCGTTGGTGACCTGCACAATCATCGTGACGGGATGGCATGAGCTCCTGACGCTGAAAACCATCGGCCTTAACTACGAAACGCTGCGCACATTCATTGCGGCAAACCTTCCTACCGCGCTCGCCCTCTATTTTGCGGTCTACGTTGCCGTCGTGGCTCTTTCGCTGCCGGGGGCTCTGGCGCTGACGCTTGCCGGCGGCTTGCTGTTCGGCTGGAAGATCGCGGCGCCGACCACCGTGGTCGCGGCGACCATCGGGGCAACGATCATTTTTCTCGTCGCCCGCTCGTCGCTCGGCACGGTGATGGCCTCACGCGTGGGCCCTTGGCTCGGCCGCCTCCGCCACGGCTTCTCCGAGAATGCCTTGAGCTACCTGTTGTTCCTTCGGCTCGTGCCGGCCTTCCCCTTCGTCGTCGTCAATCTCGCCGCGGCCGTCCTCGGCGTGCCGCTGCGCACCTATGTGCTCGGCACGCTTCTCGGCATCATCCCCGGCACCACCGCGATCACGGTCGCCGGGGCGGGGCTCGGCAGCGTGATCAGGGCACAGAACCGGAGCTACCACGCTTGCCTCGCGACCATGCCGGCCAATCCGGACGTGACGTGCCCCTATAAGATTGACACCGGCGCCCTGCTGACCAGGGAGCTGGTCCTGGCGCTCGTGCTGCTCGGCGTCGTGGCGCTGATCCCGGTAGCGCTGAAGAAGTGGAGGGCCCGCCATGCAACGGTCTAAGGCGGAAACGGATGAAGGGGTGCATCCGCTCGGCCACGGCGGCACCGTTGACACGGATATCTGCATCATCGGTGCGGGCTCCGGCGGCCTCTCGGTGGCCGCATCGACCGTGCTGCTCGGGATGAAGGTCGTCCTGATCGAGAAGCACCTCATGGGCGGAGACTGCCTCAATACGGGGTGCGTTCCCTCCAAGGCGCTGATCGCGGCGGCACGGCGCGCGCACGAAATGCGCACTGCCGGGCCGTTCGGCATCATGCCGGTCACGCCACAGGTCGATCCGGCAGCCGTCAACGACCACATCAGATCCGTCATCGCGTCGGTCGCGCGCAACGACACTGTCGAGCGTTTCACGGGCATGGGCGTCCAAGTCATCCAGGCGCCGGCCCGCTTTCGCGACAAGAATACCGTCGAAGCCGGCGACATGCTCGTCAAAGCCTTCCGCTTCGTCATCGCCACGGGCTCGTCGCCGGCCGTGCCAGCGATCCCGGGCCTCGACAAGGTGCCCTATCTCACCAATGAATCCCTGTTCGATGTTCGCGAGACCGTCGGCCATCTCATCGTCATCGGGGGCGGTTCGGTCGGCATGGAGATGGCGCAAGCCTATCGTCGTCTTGGCGCCAAGGTCACGGTACTCGAAGGCCTGAAGGCGCTTGGCCGGGATGATCCCGAGCTTTCCGATGTCGTGCTCAAGCATGTGCGCGCCGAGGGGCTCGATGTTCGCGAGGGCGTGCGGGTGGAGGGCGTCTCGGGCTGGCCCGGTGCCGTTCAGGTCACGCTCGCAGGGCCCGAGGGTCTCGCGACGGTGGAAGGCACGCACCTCCTCGTTGCCACGGGCCGCACGCCTAACGTCCAGGGTCTCAACCTGGAGGCCGCCGGCATCAAGTACGACAGCCGCGGCATCATGGTCAGCCGCGGCCTCGTGACCTCGAACCGCAAGGTCTTCGCCATTGGCGACGTCGTCGGCGGGCAGCAGTTCACCCATGTCGCCAACTATCACGCCGGCATCGTGTTTCGCCGGGCGCTGTTCCGCCTGCCGGCCAAGGTGCGCAGCGAGCTGATCCCCTGGGTCACCTTCACGGATCCCGAGCTCGCGCAGGTCGGGCTCACCGAGGACCAGGCCCGCAAAATGCACGGTCAGATCCAGGTGTTCCGCTGGCCCTATCATGAGAACGACCGCGCCCAGGCCGAGCGGGCGACGGACGGGCTCATAAAGGTCGTGACCGACCGCAAGGGGCGCATCCTCGGCGCCGGCATTGTTGGTCGCGAGGCCGGCGAACTCATTCAAATTTGGTCGCTGGCCATTGCCCAGGGACTCAGAATAACGGCGATGACGCAGTGGATCGCCCCCTATCCGACCCTCGGCGAGATCAGCAAGCGGGCGGCCATGGGCACCTACGCCCTATCGGCCGGAAACCCCCTGGTGCGGAAGGTGGTTGGGGTCCTGCGCAAGCTCGGCTAGAATGTCTGGGGATTTCCTGCCTGTGAAGGAGGGAATTCGGCCCCGGAGACCGCTGCGGTGCGGCCCCGCCGGCCGGCACCCTGCGGGCGACCGCGGCGCAGGATCGCTCCGGCGGCGCGGACGCAGATCGCACCGGCCTGACCGAACGACCAGCACAAGCGGACGAGCTCGGTTGCAGGGCGCGCTCTGGCGCGCTCCGTACCGGCGCCTCTAAGGAGGGACGCGAGGTTTGGACCTGAAGGTCGAGCATTCTCTCGATGCCGGCACCGCGGCACCCCGCAGCGCCCGCGCGGTCGCCGCGCGCGTCAGGTCGCGCGTGCAGAAGCTCGGCCTGCCCGGCAAGCTGCTGATCCTTACGGTTGTATTCGTGATGCTGGCCGAGATCCTGATCTTCGTGCCCTCGGTCGCGAACTATCGCGTCAACTGGCTGACCGACCGGTTGCGCTCCGCCCAGCTCGCCTCGCTTGCTGCCGAAGCATCCCCGGAGGGTGCCGTGCCACAGGCTCTGCGCGATGAGCTGCTCCGTACGGCGCAGGTGCGTGCCGTTGCCCTCAAGCGCAATGATCAGCGCCAGCTCATCCTAGCCGCGGATCCGATGCCCGCGGTCGATGCGACCTATGATCTTTCTCCGTCCGCACCGGACGAGATGATTTCCGAGTTCAGCCGACGCATGACGCTCGTGTGGGATGCGCTTGCCGTGCTCTTCTCCGCTGGCAATCGCACACTCCGCGTGATCGGCCTGCCGCACGAAGGTGCCGGCGACCTCATCGAGGTGGTGCTGCCCGAGGCCCCGCTCAGGCAGGCCATGCTCAAGTTCGGCTTCAACATCCTCGTGCTCTCGATCATCATCTCCGTCATCACGGCAGCCCTCGTCTATTTCGCACTCAACTGGCTGCTGGTCCGCCCGATGCTGCGCCTCGCCTCGAATATGCAGCGCTTCAGTGAGCGCCCCGAGGACGCGAGCCGCATCATCTCGCCGTCCGAGCGCAGGGATGAGATCGGCATCGCCGAGCGCGAGCTCGCCCACATGCAGTCCGAGCTTCACCATCTGCTCAATCAGAGGAACCGCCTCGCGGCCCTTGGCCTCGCCGTGAGCAAGATCAATCATGACCTGCGCAATCTGCTCGCCAACACGCAGCTTCTCTCCGACCGCCTGATGTCGAGCCCGGATCCGACCGTCCAGAGCTTTGCGCCAAAGCTCATCGCCTCGCTCGACCGCGCAATCGCGTTCTGCAACGATACGCTGCGTTTCGGCCGCGCGGAGGAGCCGGCGCCGCGCCGCGAGCTCATTCCGCTTCGCTCGCTCGCGGAGGAGGTCGGCGATGGGCTCGGCCTCTCGCCCTCGACGCGCGTCGTCCTCGCCATTGCCATCGACGACGATCTCATCGTCGATGCCGACCGGGACCAGCTCTACCGGGTGCTCTCCAACCTCGTGCGCAACTCGCTGCAGGCCATCGAGTCGCAGCGTAGCGAGAACCCCGGCATGATTACCATCGCGGCGTGGCGCGGCGCCGGGATAACGCATATCCGCCTGAGCGACACCGGTCCCGGCGTGCCCGAACGCGCCCGGGCCCATCTCTTCCAGGCGTTCCAGGGCTCGGCGCGCAAGGGCGGCACCGGCCTCGGCCTCACCATCGCGCGCGAACTCGTCGTTGCGCACGGCGGAGATCTCCGCCTTGCGGAAAGCGTCGAGGGGCGCGGCGCCGTCTTTGAGATCGACATCCCGGATCGCGGCCGAGCCGGCTAAGATTCCGCGATTGCGGCGCACCGAACTGCGGCACGGCAACCATATGCGTAACGTGTGCCTCGCTTCCGCCACCCGTCCCCGCTAGGATTGGCCCTTACTGTGAGCCGGCGGAGCGGCGCCCCGGTTCGCCACGAAGTGGGGGCAAGACAGGGAGCTGGCCGTGGCCGACAAACGCCGCGACGCCCTTATTCAGGGCGACACCATCGTCAAGGGCACCATTCTCAACGCGGGCGCGATCGACGTGTACGGCTACGTCGAAGGCAACGTCGCCGCGCAGGACCTGCGTGTGCACGAGGGCGGGCGGATCGCCGGCAAGCTCAGGGTCGACACGGCAGAGGTCCGCGGCACGCTTCAGGGCGAGGCGGTGGTCAAGCGGCTGATCAAGATCACCAGCACCGGCGTCGTGGAGGGCGATATCCGCTACGGCAGCATCTCGCTCGAAGCGGGTGGCGACCTGTCGGCGGAGCTCCGCAACATTCCGCCTGAAATTGCCGGCGATCTCGAGCTGGTGGTCTCGCGCGGGCAGTCCGTGACGGTGACCGTGATGGACCTCATGGCGATCGACCCGGACCACGGCGCCGACGCCCTCACCTTCACGGTCTCGAACCCGGTTGGCGGCTGGATCGCCATGACCGACGCGCCGCGCGATCCGGTCACGTCCTTCAGGCAGACGGACATCGAGGCCGGGAGCGTCCAGTTCGTGCATGATGGCACTGAAGGCCAGTGGGCGAGCTTCGATGTGGTGGTGGTGGACGGGGCCGGTGCGGCGTCCGGCGCCCCGCAGACGGTGAAAGTCGCGGTGCTGGCAAAGTAGCCTTCAGGGTGCTGGACAGCGCCCTGCCCAGCACCTATAAGGTCGCGGCTTGCGCGGGGCTTCGAGAGCTGCCGCGTTACGCCCAGGTAGCTCAGTTGGTAGAGCATGCGACTGAAAATCGCAGTGTCGGTGGTTCGATTCCGCCCCTGGGCACCATGCGCTTGAGGTCCATTCTGGACACATAGGTTACGTTTTATACCGGAGACATGGGTAACACTTTTGGTCCGAACGGGTTTTCGACCGGTTCGAGCCTGCATGTCTCGTCGTCGAAGTAGCCCAGATCATA
>JBKBPL010000016.1:0-92069 GCA_046293075.1 Hyphomicrobiaceae bacterium
CTAGTCCAGCGTGCGCAGGAGCTCGCAGAACAGACGGCAGCGCGGCACCAAGGAGGGAACGAGCAGGTGCTCCTCGAATGTGTGCGCGTTCGCGCCGTCGACGCCAAGCCCGTCGAGGGTGGCAATGCCGAGGGCGCCGGTGAAATTGCCATCGCTGCCGCCGCCGAACGAGCCGTGCTCGAGCTTGAAGCCGATATTTGCCGCGATCTCGTGCGCCTTCTCATAGAGCGCCATGGTTGGGCGGTGCGTTTGCCACAGTGGCCGCACGGGGCCGCGCTCGACCCTTACGGTAATGCCGTCGTTTTCGGATTCGAGTGCTGCCATGCGGGCGGCGACTTCGTCGAAGATCGCCTGTGTCGGCGCGACTGTCAGCACCTGCGCGCGGCAGCGGATTGGCATGACATTGACGAATGTGCCGCCTTCAATGGTGCCGACCGAGAAGGTCATGCCGCGCTCGAAGTCGGTCATGCTCTCGATCTGCTCGATCAGCCGCGCCATGGCGCGAATGGCGCTGCGGCCCTGGCGGTTCGTCGCGCCGGCGTGCGCCGGCCGGCCCTCGACATCGATCCAGAAGCGCTGGAAGGCGAAACGCCCGGTTACAATGACGCCATTCTTGCACGGCTCCGTGACGAGCACGTACTTGTGCGCCCGGGCTTCCTGCTCGATGCGCTCGCGCGAGGAGGGGCTGCCGATCTCCTCGTCCGGAATGAGCATGTGGGTGACCGGGAGCGGCACGCCGCCGTTCTCGCGCGCGATCTTCAAGGCCTCGACCGCCATCGCCACGCCGCCCTTCATGTCATAGATGCCCGGGCCGAAATAGCGGTCGCCATCGCGCCGGATCGGCAGCCTGCCGGCGAGCGTGCCAACGGGGTGGACCGTGTCGAGGTGCGAGAGAATGAGGATGCCGGGACTGTTGGTGCCATCGCGCCCGGGAAATCGGGCGAGCACGATATCGCCGAGCCCGCCGGTCCCCGCCAGCCGCTCGATGGTGCCGCCAAGCTTCGCGAGATCGGCACTGACGAGATCCATCATCCGGTTGACGCCGGCGATGTGATGGGTCGGGCTTTCCTCGCGCACCCAGGGCAGCAGGCGCTCGAGCATCGCATCGGCACTGAAGAGGTCTTTTGAGAGCACGTTGGGAACTCCTGGTTCGCTGCAGGCCCGACGGAGCAGAGAGCTCGGGCGCGGAGGCCGCGCGGGGCGCGACGTCGGCTGCGCCCGCATCATAGCGCAAGCCGGCGCGCTTGTGTGGCGATGCCAGTGCCGCATGGCGCGGTCGCATGTCAGCGGCCCCGGGCGCTGTCATACTTGTGGCTGTCGCGCGTTTGCGAGGCAGGACCGCATGTTGCACAGTGCCCGATATAAGCCCGAGGAGGAAAGCCATGGCCAGTCCATCGAGCCCGCTGCCGCGCGGCGTGTTCACCATACAAGCCCAGGAACGCATCGTGTTCGGCGAGCCGGCCGGTGCGGCCCTCCTGGCCGAGGTCACGCGGCTCGACGCGCGCCGCGTTTTCGTTACCTCGACGCGATCGCTCGCCAAGCTCTCTGACGGCCCCTTGCAGAAGATCGAGGCGGCGCTTGGCAGCCTGCACGTCGGCACGTTCAGCGCAATCGCCGCGCACAGCCCGCGTGAGGACGTGATCGCCGGCGCTGCGGCCGCGCGCGCGGCTGAGGCCGACCTTATCGTCGCGATCGGCGGCGGCTCGGTCATCGACGCGACCAAGGCCATGCTCATGTGCCTCTGGCACAAGCTCGAAAGCCCCGCCGCCATGGAGCCCTACCGCTCGGGCCGTGACGACGGGCATATCCCGACGCCGATGGTGCCGCCGCATGATCCCATCCGCATGATCGCCATTCCGACGACCCTTTCTGCGGCCGAGTTCACGCCCAATGCCGGCATCACCAACAGCGCGACGCACGTCAAGCAGTCCTTCAGTCATCGTCTGTTGGTGCCGATCACGGTCATCCTCGACCCCGTCATGACACGCGCCACGCCCGAGTGGCTGCTCGTCTCGACCGGCATCCGAGCGGTCGACCATGCCGTCGAATCCTACTGCTCGCCTACGGCCAATCCGGCGACGGAGCCGCTCTCGCTGCAGGGGCTTCGGCTTCTCCATCGATCCCTGCCGGCGATTGTCGAACGCCCCGACGATCTGGCGGCACGCCTCGATGCGCAGTTCGGCATGTGGCAGGCCATCGCCGCGTCCGTCGCTGGCGCGGGCAGCGGCGCGAGCCACGGCATCGGCTATGTGCTGGGCTCGGGCTACGGCGTCCCGCACGGGCACACAAGCTGCGTCATGCTGCCGGCGGTGCTGCGCTGGAATGCCTCCTTCAATGGCGAGCGGCAGAAGGCGCTGAGTGCGGCCATGGGGGCGCCGGACCGGCCGGCGGGCGATCTCGTCGCCGAGCTCGTCCAGCGTATCGGCCAGCCCGGCAATCTGAGGGCGCTCGGCATCAAGCGCGAGGACCTGCCCGAGATTGCCGAGCGTGCGATGGCCTACGCGCCCGTGCGGCGCAATCCGAAGAAGATCAGCGGCCCTGCCGATGTGATGGATATCCTGGAACTCGCTTGGTAGCGGGCGTGCGGCAGCTCACGTGCGGGCCGGCCGGCCACCGGAAGCGCCGTGGCGCGGACGCGGCGGCGCCGGCCGCTGCGCCGCCGCCAGAGCAGGAACAGCACGATCGACAGGTTGAGCAGGTTCCAGGCGATACCATTGAGGAAGGCAGCCTGGTACGATCCGGTGAAGTCGTAGATGATGCCGGAGAGCCATCCACCGAGCGCCATGCCGAAGAGCGTCGCCATCATCACGACGCCGACGCGTGCCCCGGCCTCCTTGGGCGAGAAATACTCGCGCACAATGAAGGCATAGCTCGGCACGATACCGCCCTGGAAGAGGCCGAAGAGAGCCGAGACCACATAGAGCGAGGCGAGACCGTCGAAGGGGATATAGAGGCAGAGTGCGATCCCCTGCAGCGCCGAGCCGAGCAGCAGCGTGTACAACCCGCCGATCCTGTCGGCGATGATGCCTGAAATGATCCGGCTCACGATTCCGAAGCCGAGCATCAGCGACAGCATTTCGGCGCCGCGCTGGGCGCCGAAGCCGAGGTCGGCGCAGTAGGCGACGATGTGGACCTGCGGCATCGACATGGCAACGCAGCAGGCAAGGCCGGCAACCACGAGCAAGGCCTGCAGCGTGACGGGCCTCAGCCGCAGGAGCGCCGGCGAGGGCTCATGGGGGAGGTTTCCGGCAACGGCCGGTGCCTCATGGGGTGGCCGGCGCTGCAGCAACGGTGCCAGGAGCAGCAGCGACACCGTGCAGAAGACGCCGAGTGCGAGATGCGTGACGCGCCAGCCAAAAGCGTCGATCGAGGCTTGCAGGATCGGCGGCCAGATCGTGCCGGAGAGATAGTTGCCGCTGGCGCAGATGGCTAGGGCGATGCCGCGCCGCTTGTTGAACCAGTGGGTAATGTCGGCGAGCAGCGGCGCGAACGTGGTCGCCGTGCCAAGAAGGCCGATCAGGAGGCCGTGCGCAATGGCGAACTGCCAGAGGTTCTGCGTGTAGCCGGTTGCAATGTACCCGAGGCCGAGGGCAACGGCGCCGCCAATCACCGGGATCATGATGCCATGTCGGTCGGCGATCCGGCCGGCGATGATGCCGCCGAAGCCGAAGCCGATGAGTGTCAGCGTGTAAGGCAGGGAAGCCGCGCCGCGGTCGACGCCGAACTCGGCCTGCACGGCTGGCAGGACCACGACCACCGACCACATCCCCACATTGCCGATCGTGCCAATCAGCGCTGCAGCACCGAGCCGCAGCCACGCATAGGCCGAGTCGATGTCGGCGGCCGTACCGTAGGTATGGTTCATGCGACTTATGGCCTCGGGCCGACTCGCGGCTGGGCCGCAGGCTTAGGGGGGATTGGGGCGCTTCTCCCCTTTAGCCTGTCGGGTAGATCGGCGCCAGCGTGTCTGGTCGCCGGTCAACAGGCCGACCGGCCGGGGCGCGAGGCAGAGATGAGCCCGAGTGTTGCCGTTGTGCCGATGTGCGGAACAGAGAAGTTACGTCGTCCGTCATTCGGCTGACGCACGCTGCGTGGCATGATAGCTTCTTCAAATCTTATCGCCGCATTCCCATGTGGGTTGTTACGTGTGCCCGGGTGCGGCGCGGTTTGGCGTGCGCCGGGCAAAATCGCGGGCGAAACCAGGGAGTGGAGCAATGACGGGGACGTGGGCGCGTGCCGGGGGGCGTGGCATGGTCCTCGCCGTGGTGCTGACGGCGGCCGGCTTCTCCGAGGCGCGAGCCCAGACGCCCTTTCAAGTGCTTGCCGGCAACTGGAGCGGCTCGGGGCAGATCAGGCTCGACAACGGGAAGTCCGAGGCACTGAGGTGCCGCGCCTACTACACGCAGAAGGAGGCGGCGACGCTCGGCATTGCACTCATCTGTGCCTCTGCGAGCAACAAGATCGAGCTGCGTGCCAATCTCAACCAGAGCGGCACACAGGTCGAGGGGAGCTGGGAAGAGCGCACGTTCAATGCCGCCGGCACGGTGACCGGCCGGGTCACCGCGGGCCGCATCAATCTCTCGATTGCAGGCGGCACGTTCTCCGGGTCCATGAACGTGGCAATCACCGGCGCGCGCCACTCTGTGTCGATCGAGACCAACGGCATCGGCCTCAAGGCCGTGAACATCAGCCTGTCGCGCAGCTAGAGCTGGTGGCACGGTCAGGCAGTGATCGGCGGCGTCACCGAACGAGCCATGTGCGGTGGCGTGGCCCGGGCGTGATCATTCGAGCGGCGCTGGCGCCACGCCTGCGCTCGTGCTCGCCGTAGGGAAGGAGAAGAACGATCATGAGAAGGACTATGGCGCCGCTCGCCGCTCTGGCGCTTGCCGGCGGCATTGCGCTCAGCCTTGATGGCGCCGTGTTCGGCGATGCCGCGGCCCAGCGCGCGAGAGAGAGTAGAGGCCCGGACTATGTCGTGGCGCACAGCCGCTGGGGGCATGGGTCCATTGCCGGTCCCGTGCGCCGCGGGTCCAATGGCTGGGAAGTGCGGATGCCGCGTGGCACTTGGCTCGAGTGCAAGCGGAGCTGCTCGGAGACGCTCCGCCTGGCGACCGTCGATTTCTGGGAGACACAAGGGCGCAGTCCGCCTGATGGCGGACCCAACTATTTTACCCTCGACTTTTGGTTCTGAAGTGGGGGGCTCCCTCTCCCATGCGGGCAGAGGGAAGAGGGAGCACGGCGCTCCGCTGGCCGGCGATCAGCCGATCGCGAGCGGAGCCTTCTGCGATATCTTTACGCCGGCATCGTCGAGCCAGGTGAATTCGAACTCGCCCGCCCCCGGCACCTTCATGAAGAACGCAAGGTACGGGTTGGCCGAAATGCCCGGCAGGATGTCGGCCTTGAAGAACTCGGTACCGTTGAAGCTCGCCGTGAAGGTGTGGATGATATTGCGCGGGACGACCTTGCCGTCTGCGGTCTTGCGGTTGCCGGTCTCCATCACATGCTGAACGAGCGTCTTGATCTCGATCACCTCACCGACCTTGGCGGTGGCTGGGACACGGACGCGGGGTTTTGCTGCTGACATTGTTTCGCTCCCTTGCCTACCTCAGCCGCCGCAGCCGCCGATTGTGACCTTGACGTTCCGCTTGCCGAGCAGGAACTTGCCGTCGCTCAGCGCGGCCACGGCAACGATGTCCTGCGTGCGCGCGAGGCGCATGCGGCTTGACACCGCGGCCTTGCCCGAAAGGGGCGTGAACGTGTAGCTCGCGACACCGACTTGCGGGTTGCCCGAGGCGAAGATGTGCAGCGCCTTGACGTAGCTCGCTTCCGTCATCGGGCTGTCGACCGAGAGGGTGAAGGGCACGGTATTGCCGTTCTCGGCGATCTCCGGGATCTCCAGCGTAATGCCACTCTCTGTCGGTGTGGCCTCGCCGAGCACCTTCTTCAGGGCCTCATCGAGGCTGCGGACGGGCTCCTGGGCCAGCGCCGGCAGATCGGCGAGGAACGCGGCAATCGCCAAGCTGGCGCCGGCGCCGATCAGGAACGTCCGACGGCCAACAACTTCGATTTCCATCCGTTGCATCATTGCCTTTCGCACACCCGCCTTTTCGGGCCGGGCCCTCCTCCATTTTGGCGACGCATCAACGCTCCCCCCAGGGCCCGCAGAAGAGCAGATAGCCTGCTTCGACGAACTGCTGAGAGCATGGACGCTTGCGCATTCCTACTAGCATATTAGAATGTTTGTATGCAACCGCAGGGGCGCTGAGCATCGCGCGGATTTGACGGTCATGCAGCACTTCATGCGCTTCTCGCTGCGCCTCATGGCATCTCTTGTCGCGCTGATGCTGCTCGCAGGTGCGGCGTGCGCCCAGAAAGCCCCGCCAAGCCCAGAAATTGACATCGCAACTGCCCCGGCCGTGCTCGTCATGATCGGCGACCCCGGCTGTCCATATTGTGCGCGCTTCGAGCGCGAGGTCGCGCCAGGTTACATGGCAAGTGAAGATGGCAAGCTCGTGCCGCTCGTCCGCCGCGACCGTCGCGCGCCGGACATTGCATTCATCGAGCGCGTCGTGTTCTCGCCGACGTTCGTGATGCTGGTGCGCGGGCGCGAGGTCGGGCGCATCGTCGGCTATGCTGGCGCGGATATGTTCTGGATGCAACTTGCCGCGCTCATGGAGGACGCTCGCATGGCCCTGAAGCGGAGTGGCGCAGCCATCCCCAACTTTGCAGCACGAGATAGCGAAAGGAGATGAAGTCCGGCAGTATGCTTCGGCAGTATACAGAGAGCGCTTACCCGCGCCAGCTGAATGCTTTTCAAAAGAAAATAGAACAATGATTGCAGAAAAGGCTGCAAAGAAGGCTCGCTAGGTGCGGGCGTCAAGGAGACGACACGGGAGGTACAGATGACTGAAATTTCACGGCGGAATCTGATCGTCGGCGCAGGCGCTGGTGCGGTGGCCGCAACGAGCTTCGGTACTTTCGCAATCGCACAAGGGGCCGCAGCCGGCCGCGTCGTGGTCATTGGCGGTGGCGCCGGCGGGGCCAGTTTGGCGCGCGCGCTGAAGCTTGGCGCGCCAGCGCTCAATGTGACGCTGATCGAGCCCAACCGGATCTATTCCTCGTCCTTCTTTTCCAACCTGTATCTCGGCGGCTTCCGCTCGTTCGCCTCGCTCAATCACAACTATGACGGCTTGCGCCGGCTCGGTGTGCGCGTCATCCACCAGCGCGCGGCCGCGGTGAACACCAGCCGCAAGACGGTGCGCACGAGCGGGGGACAGACGCTTTCCTATGACAAGCTTGTCGTCTCGCCGGGCATCGAGGTGAAGTACAATTCCGTCCCCGGCTACTCGCGGGCCGCCTCGGATGGCCGCGCCCCGCACGCCTACACGACCGATGGCGCCGGCAAGCAGCACCTGCGACGCCTGCTCGAGCAGATGCCGAACGGTGGCACCGTGGCCATGGTCATGCCGAACAATCCCTATCGCTGCCCACCCGGTCCCTACGAGCGGGCCTGCATGATCGCGCACTTCCTCAAGACCCGGAAGCCGAAGTCGCGCCTCGTCATCCTGGATCCGAAAAAGGCCTTCTCGAAGCAGCCGGTGTTCGTTGAGGCCTTCAACAGGCACTATAAGGATATCATCGAGCTCAACCTTTCGAACGACATCGACGACTTCAGCGTGGCGAGCTTCGACGCGCGGGCGCGCGAGATCACGACGAAGGCGGGGAAGAAGGTGAAGTTCGACGTCGCCAACGTCATTCCCCAGCAGAGCGCCGGCCAGATTGCTCTGAGAGCCGGGCTGGCCAAAGGCGACTGGTGCCCGATCAACCCGGAGAATTTCACCTCAGCGCTGGTGAAGGACGTGTACGTGCTCGGTGACGCGACGATCGCCGCGGAGATGCCGAAGTCGGCGTTCTCCGCAAACAGCCAGGCGAAGGTCGCGGCCAACGACATCCTCGCGGAGTTGGCGAAAGGCGAGCGCTTCCCGCCACGCTTCCGCAATACCTGCTGGTCGTTGCTGGCGCCCGACGACAACGTCAAGATTGGCGCCAACTACACGCCGAAGGGCGGCAAGCTCGAGCCTTCGGGCTCGTTCGTGTCGAAGCCTGGCGAGGATGCCGCGACACGCGCACAGAACTATCAGGAGTCGATCGGCTGGTACTCCGGCATCACGGCCGACATGTTCGCGGGCCCGCCGCCGGCGGCCGGCAAGAAGAAAGGTTAGCGCGACGGCGTCGCGCGCGTTGAGGGACGCCCGGCTCCTGAGCTGGGCGTTCTGCCTACTGCGTTCCGGCCTCTCCGGCGAGCGTATCGATAATCTCGGCGAGCTGGACGTCCCGTTGCGTCAAGCCGCCGGCGTCATGGGTCGAGAGCGTGATCTCGACACGGTTCCACACGTTCCGCCACTCGGGGTGGTGATCGAGCTTCTCGGCCGCGAGCGCGACCCGGGCCATGAAGCCGAAAGCTGCGCTGAAGTCGGCGAACCGGAACGTGCGGGTGAGGGCATCGCGACCATCGGCCATCTGCCATTCGGGTAATGCGGCGCGAGCGGCTTCCCGTTCGGCGGGGTCGAGTTTCCGGGGCATGGCGGTTCTCTGCGTGACGGGATCGGGTGGATATTCACCCACGATTAAGCATCGATCTATCATCTGAGGCTGGCGGTCGCCGGTTCAAGACGTTGTGATCGCGTCGCCCGCCTTTCGGGCAACGGATCACGGCATGTTGCGCGTAATGCCGGGCAAAAGGCGCGTAAAATGCCCTCGCGCTGCATGAACCTTTCGATGCGCTCCGGCGACCAACGAGCAAGGCACCCAGGAGGACGACATGGCGCAGAGAATTTGGTTCGCGGCGGCTGCGGGGCTGGCGCTTGCCGCGATGGCGCTGCCCGCAGAGGCACAACGCAAGGGCGAGCGTGGTTATGCCATGGTGCGGGCGTGCAGCATCTACGGGAATGGCTGCATCACGCTGCCCGTCCGGCGGGGGCGATTTGACTATGAGTTCCGCATGCCCGGTGGCACGTGGGTGAGCTGTCGCCGGGACTGCAAGACCGCGATCCGCGAAGAGGTCTTGGACTTCTGGGAGACGCAGCGCGAGCGCCAGCCTTCGGGCCCGTTCCGCTGAGCCGCGCGCCGTTCGGTGAGCGGCAGGCTTGGGAGGCTGCAGGATGGCTGTGAGATCCGTGCTCAGCGCGGCGTGTGCCGCGACCATGACGCTGACGATGATCGCTGCGGCCGAGGCCCAGTCGCGCAGCAAGAGCCGCGACCTAGGACCGGGCGTCGTGACGGCGTGCAGCATCTACGGCAATGGCTGCCAGTCGGCCCCCATTCGGCGCGCGGCCCATGACTACGAGTTCCGCATGCCGGGCGGCACATGGATCTCCTGCCGGCAGAACTGCAAGGACGCGCTGCGTGAGGAAGTGATCGACTTCTGGGAGACGCAGCGTGAGCGCGCCGGCAGCTTCATCGACTAGTGGCTGTGGTCAGATCCGACGCGGCCTGCCTCAGCTCTTGCGCTGAGGCAGGTTCAAGCGGATGTGCAGCTCGTTGAGCTGCTTGTTGGAGGCCTCCGAGGGGGCGCCCATGAGCAGGTCGCTCGCCTGCTGGTTCATCGGAAACAGCGCCACATCGCGCACGGTCGAGCAGCCCGTGAGCAGCATCACCATGCGCTCGATCCCGGCGGCCATGCCGCCGTGCGGCGGTGCGCCATACTGGAAGGCGCGGTAGAGCGCGCCGAAGCGGGCTTCGACCACCTCCGGGCCGAGCCCGGCAATGCCGAAGGCCTTCACCATCGTGTCCGGACGGTGATTACGGATGCCGCCGGAGGCGAGCTCGTAGCCATTGCAGACGAGATCGTACTGGTAGGCCTTGATGGCGAGATAGTCCTCGGTCGTCTTGGCTGCATCGAGCGCGGCCGAGCCACCCTGCGGCATCGAGAAAGGGTTGTGCGAGAAGTCGATCTGCTTCTCGTCCTCGTTCCACTCGTAGAATGGGAAGTCGACGATCCAGCAGAAGGCAAAGCGGTTCGTGTCGATGAGCTTCAACTCGCGGCCGATTTGGTCGCGGGCGAGGCCGGCGAACTTGTAGAACCGCGCCGGGTCGCCGGCGGTGAAGAATGCGGCGTCGTGAGCTCCCAAGTTGAGTTGACGCCGAATTGCCTCGGTTCGCGCCTCCCCAATGTTCTTGGCGATGGGACCCGCCCCATCCAGAGTCCGTTCGTCACTACCGGAGCCATCACCTAAACCCGCGCCGGCCGCACGCCCTTTTCCTGAGCCGCCGCCGTCGTCCTCGCCGGCACCGCTCGGATCACGCCAGAAGATGTAGCCGAGGCCCGGCTGGCCCTCCTTCTGCGCCCAGGCATTCATGCGGTCGCAAAACGCGCGTGACCCACCGCCCTTCGCAGGGATCGCCCACACGCGGACCTTCGGGTCCTTCTCGATCATCTGCGCGAAGACCTTGAAACCGGAGCCGCGGAAGGGCTCCGTGACATCCTGCATCTCGATCGGATTGCGCAGGTCCGGCTTGTCCGTGCCGTATTTGCGGATCGCTTCATCATAGGGAATCCGCGGGAAGGCGGGCGTCACCGGCTTTCCTTCGGAGAACTCCTCGAACACGCCGCGGATGATCGGCTCCATGGTGCCGAGCACGTCGTCCTGCTCGACGAAGCTCATCTCGACGTCGAGCTGGTAGAACTCGCCGGGCAGGCGGTCGGCGCGCGGATCCTCGTCGCGGAAGCAGGGCGCGATCTGGAAGTAGCGGTCGAAGCCCGAGATCATCAGCAGCTGCTTGTACTGCTGCGGCGCTTGCGGCAGGGCGTAGAACTTGCCGGGATGCAGTCGCGACGGCACGAGGAAGTCGCGTGCGCCCTCGGGGCTTGAGGCTGTCAGGATCGGCGTCGGGAACTCGTTGAAGCCCGCATCGTGCATGCGCCGGCGGATCGAGCGCGTGATCGCGAGGCGCTTCATGATGATGCCGTGCAGCGTCTCGCGGCGCAGATCCAGGAAGCGGTACTTGAGGCGCAAGTCCTCCGGATAGTCCGGCTCGCCGAACACCGGGACCGGCAGCTCCTTGGCTTCCGACAGCACCTCGATCTCGGTGGCGTAGACCTCGATGGCGCCGGTCGCGAGATCAGGATTGAGCGTGCCCTCGGGGCGCGCGCGCACGCGCCCGTCGATGCGCACGACCCATTCCGAGCGCAGGCGCTCGGCGGTCTTGAAGGCGGCCGTGTCGGGATCGACGACGATCTGCGTCAGTCCGTAATGGTCGCGCAGGTCAATGAACAGCAGGCCGCCGTGGTCGCGCACCCGATGCACCCAGCCTGAAAGGCGCGCCGTTGCGCCGATATCGCTTTCTCTCAGCGCCCCGCAGGTGTGCGAGCGGTACCGGTGCAGGCTGGCGTTTGCCATAGCGAGGCTCCTTCACGCCCAAGGCGTGGTTCTTCAGACGTACGCGCTCGCGATCAGCGGCGCGGCATATTGGCTCCAGATCGGGCGGGAACAGCGCACGCACGCCCGGGCTTGTCAAGGTGGGGCGGAAGGGGGGCGGCCGTCGACTAATCCCGATACCGCGCCGCCAGGACCCAGCCCACGATCCAGCCGAGGATGAGGCCGAGGAAATTTCCCGCCATGAAAATGAGTGCGTGCAGGTTGGCGACGTCGTCCGGGCTTTCGAAGGTCATCCCCGAGACGACCCAAGTCGCCAGTGGGCCGCTGAGGAAAATGGTTGCCATCAGCGCGAACGCGATCGCCACGGCCATCGAGATCACGTAGCGCATGAGCCTATTTCACTTCCCAGAACCAGACTTCTTTGGCCTGCGCGTAATTCGAGTAATACCCAAGCCAGGAGAACCACTCCATGAGCCACTTGGTCGACGGCCGGAAGCCGTTCCAGACGTCGATATGGTCGCCGGTCGGATTGCCGGGACGGTCGCTCGAGCGCATCCAGTAGTCCTGGATGTAGATGATGCCCGTGCGGCCGAAGAGTTTTGGATAGAACTGGGCGGCATCCGTGCCGGTAATGCGCTCGACGGGTGCGATGCCCGGCAGCTTGGCGCTCGCGAGCGCGCCCGCGAGCTCGGAGGCGCGGATGAAGTGCATTTCCTCGGCCGGATGGACATAGCAGGTGGCGATCCGGCCAAGCTGGCCTGGCGCCACCCCGGCGCGCTTCAGACACACGCCCATGCGGATCGCGCACTGATTGCCGAATACGGGCAGCCCGCGCCGGATCGGCCTGTTCTCGATGTTCGTGAGATCGTGCGGGGCGATGCACGGATGCGCCATGCTGTGGTTGGCCGGATGCTGCAGCCAGAGGTCCTTGAACGTGATCATCGTGCCCCACGCCTGACATGAGCACCCGGATAAGGCGATTCCACGCGACGCCGGCCTGCGCCACCAGCCGCCAAGCCTTCGGATCCGGCATCAGAGGCGCGGCGCATCCGCTCCCGGTTCTGCGCGCACCCTGAGGGCTGCCGTCCTCTTGCGGCCTGCGCGGATGTTGTAGCTGAGGTAGGCCAGAAAGGCGACCAGCCCAATAATATGCAGGTGCACGGCGTATGGCCACATCATGAGGCATCCGAGCACGAACAGGATTGGCCGCATCAGCAGCGGGACGGGCGACTCGAGATGGCCGTCGATGGCGCCGGCCAGCGCATAGATGGCGAACAAGGCAAAAAAGCCAACCTGGATATCGTGCCAGATGTTGCCGGCGAGCAGTGGCGTGTACGCGAACAGGAATGGGACGATATAGAGGCCCTTTGCGACCTTGAGCGCGGTGAACCCGGTCGCCATCGGCGGGGTCCGCGCAATCGCGGCGGCGGCGAACGCGGTGAGGCAGACCGGGGGCGTGACGCCTGAATCCTGGCTCAACCAGAAGATGATCATGTGGGCTGACAGCAACGCGACGAGCAGCGCCTCCTTGGACATCGCCTGCTCCTTGAAGGTGCGGACAAGCTCGGGCGGCAGCTTGGCAATCAGGGCCGCAGCGGCCTCGGTGCTCATCGGCTGGCCGATCTCGGCCATTCGCTCGGGGGCCACGAGCATCAGCATCGCCTTCGCGGCATCGGGCAGGTTGCCCGACGCCACGGTGTTGATCAGGTCGCTCTGCGAGATGAGATCCGCGAGCGCCGGCGCCGAGAGCGTCGCAAGAACGATGTAGGAGGCGGTCACGGGCAGGCCCATGCCAAGCACGAGCGACGCGAGTGCGATCAGGATGAGCGCTACCAGAAGGCTGCCGCCGGCCCACTCGTTGATCATGAGGGAAAACGTATTGCCGATCCCGGTTGTGGAGATCGCGTTGACCACCACGCCGACGCCGACCAGCAGGACGGCGGTGAGGATCATGTCGCGCGCGCCCTTGTTGAGCGCCTCGAAAACGGCGCGCGGTCCCATGCCGTGCCCCTTGCGCAGCCAGGAAGCGGCGATGAGCGCGGCGATGGCGAAGCCGGCGGCATAGGTTGGCGTATAGCCGGCGATGAGGAGGCCCATCAGCACGCCGATGGGCAGGAAGAACTGCAGCCCGCCGCGACGCAAGACGTCCGCGACCATCGGGCCGGACGTCTCGCTCGGACGCAGATCAAGGCGCTTGGCCTCGATCCGCACGAAGGAGGCCACCGACCAGAAGTACAGGAGTGCCGGAATGATCGACACCGCGACGATGGTCAGATAGGAGATGTTCGTATAGGACGCCATGACGAATGCGCCGGCGCCCATGATCGGGGGCATGATCTGCCCGCCGGTCGATGCGGCCGCCTCCGTGGCTGCCGCGAAGCGTGGCGGAAAGCCCGCCCGCTTCATCATCGGGATCGTGATGACGCCCGTCGCTGCAACATTGGCGACCGTCGAGCCGGAGATCGTGCCCATCAGCGCTGAGCCGATCACGGCAACGAACCCGGGACCGCCCACCAGCCTCTGGGCGAGCGCCCGCGCCAGATCGATAATGAAATCGCCGGCGCCCGATCGCGTGAGGAACGCCCCGAACAGCACGAACATGAAAACGTAGGTGGCGGAGATGGTTGCGATGTTGCCGAGCATCCCGTCGTCGGTGTGGAACGTCCGGTAGAGCATCGTCTCGAGCGACAAGCCCGGGAACGTCAGAATCCCGGGGACGTACTTCCCCCAGAAGACCACATAGGTGAACGCGATCACCATCATCGCGGGGATGAGGAGACCTGTTGTCCGGCGCACGAATTCGAGCACCAGCAGCGGTGCAAGGATGGTGAAGAACCAGTCGTACCAGAGGAAGGTGGCGTTGCGGGCGTAGAAGCTCTCCTCGCCGAGAAAGAGGTAGGCAATGCACGAGAGCGCCAACAGCGCGAGAACAATATCGATAGCGAGGGCGATCCGCCTGCCGACGGCCGTGCGGGCCTGGAAGGCGGGATAGACCAGCGCACACAACGCGCCAAAGCCGCCGAAATGCACGACGTTGACGCGGATCTCTGACCAGGTGCCGAACGTGTTGAAGTAGATGTGGACCAGGGCAATCGTGATGGCGAGGACAGTTGCCACGCGCCCGACTGGCGTATCGGGGCCGCGCAGCGATCTGCCACTATCGACGTCAATGCTTTCCTGCACTGGGCTGCTGCTGGTGTTGCCGCCTGGCATGCGCTGGTCCTCTGAACCTTAGTACATAGCTTAGCGGCCGGAGCATCGCTCCGGCCGCGTTGTTTGCCGGTGCCGGCTCGGATGGGCGCTCACTTCCCGTCCGAGCGTTCGGCCTTAGTTGGGAATGAGATGGCCTGGGATCTCCATACCCTTCTCACGGAAGTACTTGATAGCGCCCGGATGCAGCGGATAGGGGTGCCCCTGCGTGGCGCGCTTGATGTCGATTTCCTTGGTTGCGGCGTGGATATTGTTGAGGAACGGCAGGTTCTCGAAGATCGCCTTGGTGATCTCGTAGACGTCGGCTTCGGGCACCGACGCATTGACCGCAAGGAAATTCGGCAGCGCCGCCGTCTGTACGGGCTTCGGCTGGTTCGGATAGGTATTCGCCGGGATCGTCGCCAGCGAGAGGAGCGTCGTCTTGCCGTTGGCCTTCTTCACATCTTCCTCCGTGAACTCGAGGAAGGCGAGCCGGTCGCCGGCGCGGGCAAAGGCCTGGGTCACCGCGCCGGTCGGCAGGCCGGCCTCGAAGTTCGTGCCCATGATCGTGCCATTCTGCAGGCTTTCCGATGAGGGGCCATAGCCCTGATACACGAGCTCGAACTTCGTGTAGTCGATGCCGAGATTGGGCAGGATCCAAAGGTGCATCGTCTCGAGGCCGGAGCCGCGCGCGCCCATGGAGTACTTCTGGCCGTAGAGATTGGCGAGATCGCCGATCCGGCCGGTCTTCACAAACTTCTTGTCGACGACGAACTGGTCGTAGTTGAACCACAGCGGGGCGATGCCGCGCAGGTTCTTCTGCGGTCCGTCGTTCTTGAACGGCCCATCGCCGTCAGCGGCAAACTGGGCGACGAGACCCTGCAGGATGGCGAACTGCGCTTGGTTCTCGCGCAGCAGCTTGACGTTTTCGGTGGAGCCCGCCGAGCTGATGGCGCTGAGATCGATCTGCTTGGTCGCTTGCAGCTTGACCTTGACCACGGTCGCGATGGCGACGCCGACGGGATAGTAGGTGCCACCGGTGGTGGCCGTTGCCAGCACGTAGGAGCGCTGTCCCTGTGCGGCAGCCGGAACCGTGGCCGCCGCCACCAGGCTCAGACCAGCCGCCGCGGCAGCCAAGAAAATTCGCATCGATGGTTCTCCCTAGTTGGGTGAGTTGGGGGATACAAACGCCAACCCGGGTCGCATGGGACCCGGGGGCCAGCCGCGGTCTTCGCCGCGTCGCATCAATAGTGGCCAATTTCATCGGGCGAAGTCAACCACTTGTCATCTTCTTATCGCATCGCGAGTGCGGTCCGTTCTGGCGGCGAAGCAAATGGCTTGCAGTTGACCGCCGGCCGATGCAGCATCCCCGCCGCAACAGGGAGATTCGGGCATTGTCTCGTCACGATGTCGTCGTCGCGTGGCCCTCCCGCGAGCACTCCAGCCCGTCGATGCGCAAGCGTCTCAGAGAAACACGGGAGAGCAACCGCGATGGCGAGCACCGGCGAGCCGAGACGAACCTTCGCATTCACATTCGGCTTGGAGCGGCTCGGCCTCGTGGCCCTCATGGCGCCGTGGATCACGTTTGCTCTGATCGTGGTCCTGACGGTATTCGCCGCCTTTGGCGTCATGCGCCTCAAGGTCGACGACAGCCTCTCTGAGCTCTTCCGCACCAGTACGCCCGAGTTCCGTCAGTATGAGGAGATCGACCGCCGGTTCCCCTCGAGCGAGTACGACGTCCTCGTGGTCATCGAGGGGCCCGGCCTGCTCGAGCGCGACAAGCTCAAGGCCGTTCACAGCACGATCGTCGATCTTCAGCTGACCGACGGCGTCAGCGGCCTCGTGTCGATGCTCTCGGCGCGCGAGAAGCCGGACGCGAGCGGTTACGCGGCACCGGTCGTGCCGGACGACCTGCCTGAGGGCGCGGACTACGACGCCATGATCGCGCGCCTCAAGAGCAATGAGATCGTCTCGGGCAAGTTTCTCTCCGACGACGGCACGCTTGCGCTCGCGGTCATTGCGCTCGACAGGAAGCTCGTCGAGGAGCGCGGCGCCAAGGCCGTCATCGGCGGCATTCTCGCCGAAGCCGAGCGCGGGCTGCAGGGCACCGGCCTCAAGGTGCAGCTCACCGGTGCACCGGTCATGCAGCTCGAGATCCGCAATGCCGTCGAGCGTGACCGCCTCGTCTACAACGGCCTCGGTTTCCTACTCGGCACGCTCATCGCCTATCTCTTCTTCCGGCGCATTTCGCTCACGCTGCTTGCCGTGCTCGGTCCATCGGTCGCGATCCTGTGGACGCTCGGCGTTGTCGGTGGGCTGGACGTCCGCCTGAACCTGTTCATCAACGTGATTACGCCGCTGATCCTCGTCTCGGGTTTCTCCGACAGCATGCACCTCGTGTTCGCGATACGCCGTGACATCATGGCGGGCGTCGACAGGCTGACCGCGGCGCGGGAGGCCGTGCTCGATGTGGCGCCCGCCTGCCTTTTGACGGCCATGAACGCGGTGCTCGCCCTGCTCTCGTTCTCGTTTGCGCAGTCCGCATTGATCCGCACATTCGGCTTGGTCGCGATCATGGCCGTCGGGATCTCCTATATTGCCGTCGCCGTCGTGGTGCCGACGCTCGCCGCGCTCCTCATTCCGCGCGAGCCGGCGCCGCCCAAGGATGTCGCGCCAAACCGCGACGGGGGGTTCGGTGTGCTTGGCGCCATCACCGAGAGCATCGTCCGGCGCGTGATCGCAGCGCCGCTGGGCTTCAGCATCGCCGGGCTCCTCGCCGTTGTACTCACGGGGCTCGCCTATGTGCAGCTCGCGCCGCAGTACCGTCTCGCTGACCAAGTGCCGGACAAGGAGCACGCGCTGGCCGCCACGGAGCGTCTCGACCAGAAGCTCACGGGTGCCAATCCGGTACACGTGATGATCCGCTGGGCGAGCGGCCAGTCGCTGTTCGAGGACAGGACGCTCGCCACGATTGCGGCCGCGCACACCGTTCTCGAGAAGGAAGCCGGTCTCGGCAACGTCTGGTCCATGGAAAGTCTCAGGCGCTGGCTCAGGGAGGCCGGCGACAGCAGCATCGAGACGGTCAGGAGGTACATCGGCATCCTGCCGGAGCATCTCGTCCAGCGCTTCATCACCAAGGAGCGGGACGCGGTCTTGGTGACGGGCCGGCTCCCCGATATTGACGCGAGCCAGATCCTGCCGATCGTCGAGAAGATCGACCGAGCGCTCGAGCCGGTGCGCGCTGAGCACCCAGGCTATGAAATTTCCGTTACTGGCCTTCCCGCGATCGCGGCGCGCAATTCGGCGCGCCTCATCGGCGAGCTCAACTGGGGCCTGATCGGTGACATGTTCGTGATCTTCATCTTCCTCGGCATTGCGCTGCGTTCGGTCCTGTCGGGAGTGACCAGCGTGCTCCCCTCTCTGTTTCCGATCTTCGCAACCGGGACAGTGCTCTGGCTCGGGGGTGAGGGTCTCCAGTTCGCATCGATCGTGGCAATAACGGTGGCTTTCGCACTTGCGATCGACAGCACCATCCATTTCTTGAACCGCTTCCAGCTCGAGGAGAGCCGCCCCGGCACCCGCGACGTGAACGACGCCCTGATCCGCACCATGCACCACATCGGGCCAGTTATCGTGCTCACAACGATCGTGCTGGCGCTGGGGCTCGGCGTGACGATCCTCTCGCATCTGCCATCGCTCAGGCAGTTCGGGCGATTGGCTGGCATCTGCCTTTTTGCCTCATTGATCGGTCAGCTCATCATTCTGCCGGCGACCGTGGCGCTGTATCGTCGCTACTGGCCACGGCGCGTCCCGGCAGCAGCCGCATAACCGGAGGCCGATACGGCTGGTGGGTTGGTGCGTTGCGTCGCCCCCGCAGTTTCCGTGATGAGCAACGTCGGACCCGACCGATGCCGAGAGCCCCGAATGCCGTCGACTTCTGGCGCGGCTTTGCCCTGGTTTCGATTTTCATCAACCACATTCCCGGCATCTTCTTCGACCGGTTCACGCATCGCGCGGTCTCGATCTCGGACTCGGCCGAGTTGTTCGTGTTTCTTGCGGGGTGGTCCCTGCGCTATGTGGTCGGGGATCACGGCCGGCCAACCCCGATGCATCACATCGTCTTCAGGCTCGGCGGCCGCGCGGTAACCCTCTACGCCGCGCATATGACGATCGTAATGCTGGCCATCGCCATCCTCGCTCTCGCCTCGCGGCTTCTTGACAACCCGCTTCTGCTCGAGTGGCACAATGCCGCCGCCGTTTTCTACCGCCCGGTCGAGACGCACATCGGTCTCGCGCTGCTGAGCCACCAGCTCGGCTACTTCGACATCCTGCCGCTCTACGTCGCGCTGATGCTGATCGCGCCGCTCCTCGCCATCATCGATCGCGCGGCGCCAAGCCTGCTGTTGCCCGCCTCCTTCTCGCTCTACCTGACCTCGCTGGTCGTCCCCCTTACCATCCCGGCCTGGCCCATCAACGGACAGTGGTTCTTCAATCCCCTGAGCTGGCAGCTCATCTTCGTGCTGGGGCTGGTGCTGGGGCGCAACACGGGGCTTGGCGGCTGGGTGCGCCGTCATATCGTCGCTGTCCGCTGGGCGGCGCTGCCGATCGTCATCGTTGGGACGATCTTTGTTCTGACCGGCGGCGCCTGGATTGATCCCACAACGGTTCCGGAGCCGAAGTTGCTGTTCATTAACGGCAAGACGTTTGCGACGCCAATCAGGGTCATCCAGTTCCTGGCCCTCGTCGCCGTCATGTCGATTGCCTATCCCTACATCGTGCGGGCAGCGCCAAGTGTTGCGAGTTTTCTTTCAATGCTTGGTCGAAATTCGTTAGAAGTGTTCTGCACGGCATCGATCCTCAGCCTGGTTTGCCAGATACTGCGGTATGCGTTGCCGGACGGCCCGGGGCTTGACACGCTCCTGGTGGCTGGGGGCGTGGCTCTCATGGGATTGGTGGCATGGCTGAGCGAGTGGCGTGCGCGGGCCGGGTTGGGAGCCTGAAATGGCTGCTGCCGGTGCTGGCGCTTTTGGCTGGGCTGCCTGCTTACGCCTCCGGGCAGCCAAGCCCGCTGGCGCAGGCACAGGCGGGCGCAGCAGAGGCGAAGCCGGAAGAGAGCCTGCCGCCGGTGCCCCGCGACTGTCAGGTCGGCCTGACCGAGGTCGTCACCCAGAGCCCGATGCCCAACGTCCTGAAAGCGCTCCGCGAGCGCCGGCGGATCGTGATCCTGGCCATCGGCGCGGCCCCCATCGTCCGCCGTGATGCCGGTGCCGGTGGATATTTCGACCTCGTCGAGCAGCTCCTGGAGCAGACGTTCAAGGGTCTCGACGTCGAGATCATCCATCGCGGCGTCTCAGGCGAGCTTGCGCGCGATGCCGGCGCGCGCATCCAGATGGAGGTGGCGCTCGTCAATCCCGATCTCGTCTTGTGGCAGGTCGGTACGGCCGATGCGATGGCGCGCCTGCCGGTCGAGGATTTCGAGCGGAGCCTCGCGAATACGCTCGTCTGGCTCAGGGAGCATAACGTCGACGTTGCCCTGATCGGGCTCCACTACGCCAAGGCCCTCGCCAAGGACAAGCACTATCAGGCCGTCCGGCGGGCCGTGAAGAAGGTCGCGACCGAGCAGGGCGTGATGCGAGTCGGGCGCTATGAAGCCATAGAGGCGCTCGCCCGCCTGCGCGGGGAGCCGGGGGCCCCGGCCTCCCGCACGCCGTTGACCGAGGCCTCCTACGAATGCAGCGCCGAATATCTGGCGCGCGCCATCGCGGCCGCGCTGTTCCATAAGGACAAGGGCGGCACGCCCGCGGACAAGAAGCCTTCGGGCAACTGATCACCGGCATCACGATTGGCCGAGGGGAGCGTCCGGCATGACGGGGATGACCTCGGCCGCGGGGACCGCTATGGTCGCGCCCCGTGAGCGTGGGTGGCGCCGCAGCCCGGTGCACCCCTGAGGTACCCGATCATGACGCAGCACTTCGCTTCCGACAACAATGCCGGCATCTGCCCCGAGGCCATGGCAGCATTGAAGCGGGCCAATGGCACCGGCCACGAGCTCTCCTACGGCGAGGACCGTTGGACGGGGGCCGTCTGTGACGGCCTCAGGGCACTTTTCAAGACCGATTGCGAAGTCTACTTCGTCTTCAATGGCACTGCGGCCAACTCGGTGGCGCTGTCGGCGATGTGCCAGCCCTTTCACGCCGTGATCTGTCATGAGCTGAGCCACATCGAGACGGACGAGTGCGGGGCGCCTGAGTTCTTCTCGGCCGGCTCGAAGCTTCTTGCGGTCGAGGGGCCGCTCGGCAAGCTCACGCCCGACATCATCGAGTTCACGGCGACCAAGCGCACGGACATCCATTTTCCGAAGCCCAAGGCGGTCTCGCTGACGCAGTCGACGGAGGTCGGCACCGTCTACACCGTCGAGGAGCTGAGGGCGATTGCAGCCATCGCCAAGCGGCGTGGCCTCAATATTCACATGGATGGCGCCCGCTTCGCCAATGCGGTGGCGACGCTCGGCTGTCATCCCTCGGAGATCACCTGGCGCGCGGGCATCGACGTGCTCTGCTTCGGCGGCACCAAGAACGGCCTTCCCGTCGGCGAGGCTGTGATCTTCTTCAAGAAGGAACTGGCCGAGGATTTCGCCTGGCGCGTCAAGCAGGCGGGCCAGCTCGCCTCAAAGATGCGCTTTGTCTCGGCGCCGTGGCTCGGTCTCCTCGAGAACGATGTCTGGCTGCGCAATGCGCGTCATGCCAATGCCATGGCGAAGCGCCTGGCCGATCAGATCGTCCATCTCGACGGCGTCAAGCTGATGTTCCCTGTCGAGGCCAACGCAGTCTTTGCGGAGATTCCGCCGGCCGCGCAGGCAAAGCTGCGCGAGAAGGGATGGCGATTCTATACGTTCATCGGGGCCGGCGGCTGCCGCTTCATGTGCGCATGGGATACCTCGCCCGATACCGTCGACCGCTTCGCCGCCGATATCGCCAAGGCCGTGCAGGGAGCGACGCCATCACTCGAGGCGAACGTCGCTGCGCGCGGGCGAGGTCGGCGCTGAGCGTCGGAGCCGGCCGGGGAAAGTGCACGTGCCATGAGAGGCAGGATCGCAGGGCCCGAGATCGAGCGGCTCATTCAGCTCCTGGCGCGCCTGCCGGGACTTGGCTCCCGCTCGGCGCGCAAGGCCGCACTGGCGCTTCTCAAGCGCCGCCACGAGCTGCTCGAGCCGCTGGCGGCCGCGATGCAGGAGGCGGCGCGCAACCTGGTCGCCTGCGAGGTCTGTGCGAACTTGGATACGGTCTCGCCGTGTACCATCTGCGCCGATCCGCGGCGCGACCGCTCGCTCATCGTCGTCGTGGAGGAGATCGGCGACCTCTGGGCGCTCGAGCGTGCGGGCGTCGTCAACGGCCTTTATCATGTGCTCGGCGGCCACCTGTCGCCGCTCGACGGCGTCGGCCCTGACCAGCTCAATATCGCGCGCCTCGTCGAGCGCGTGCACGCGAGCGATGTCCGTGAGGTGTTGCTGGCATTGAATGCCACGGTTGAAGGTCAGTCGACGGCGCACTATGTGCGAGAGCAGCTTGCGGATGCGGACGTGAAGGTGTCCGGCCTTCAGCACGGCGTGCCCGTCGGCGGCGAGCTCGACTACCTCGACGAAGGCACGCTTGCCGCCGCGATCCGCGCACGCCGGACACTTTAGGGGGCAAGCCCAAATGGGGAACGATCGGGGGGCCCGGTTCGTCACCGGCTCCATTCCCGCGCACGTGCTGCGCATGACCGGCGCCGCAGCTTTTGGTCTTATGGCGGTCTTTGTCGGCGAGCTCGCCAACGTGTTCTTTCTCAGCATGCTCGGCGACGTCGAGATCATTGCTGCCGTCGGCTATGGCTCGACGCTGCTCTTCCTGCTGCTCTCGGTGGGCATCGGTACGGCCATCGCGGCGAGCGCGCTCGTCGCGCCGGCCATCGGAGCTGGTGATCTCGCGGGCGCCAGGCGGATCAGCGCGAGCGCGCATGTCTTCTCTGTGATCTTTGCCGCCGTCGCCGGGCTCGGGGTGTGGACCTTCGTGCCTGATCTGATCGGGCTGATCGGCGCGGAGGGGCGCGCGCATGCGCTCGCAACCGGCTATCTGCGCACGCTCATCCCGTTCATGACGCTGATGTCGCTCGGCATGTGCGCCGCGGCCGTGCTGCGCTCGCAGGGCGACGCGCGGCGCGCGATGAACGTCACGCTGATCGGCGCATTTGTGAATGTCGCACTCGATCCACTTTTCATCTTCACCTTCGGCCTCGGCATCTACGGCGCGGCCTGGGCAACGAACATTTCGCGCGTTGCCGTTGCAGGTTTCGGCATCTACTGGCTCATCAACAAGCACGATCTCCTGGAGCGTCCACGCCTCAAGGCCGTGATCGACGATGCGACGACGATCCTGCGCTTTGCCATTCCGGCGACGCTCACCAACCTTGCGACGCCGATCGCCAACACCTACGTCACCTACGCCATTGCCAGCCACGGTACGGCGGCCGTCGCCGCCTGGGCGTTGATCGGACGTATCTCGCCGGTGGTTTTCGGCTCGATCTTTGCGCTGTCCGGCGCCGTCGGGCCGGTGCTCGGCCAGAACCTCGGCGCGCGCCAGTGGGCACGCGTGCGCGCAGTGTTTGACGTCTCGATCCTGGCGGCACTCGGCTTCACCGCCGTGGCGTGGCTTGCTCTTGCCTTCGCCGTCGAGCCGCTGATCAAAGTCTTTCATGCGACCGGCGAGATGGCGGACATTCTTCGCACCTACTGCATCTACCTCTCGCCGATGTTCGCGTTCCTTGGCATCTTGTTCGTTGCCAATGCGGCGCTCAACGCGCTTGGCCATCCGCACTGGCCGACCGTGCTCAACTGGGGCCGGGCGACGCTCGGCACGGTTCCGGTCGTCACAATCGGGAGCATGCTTTACGGGCCGCCGGGCGTGATCGGCGCCAATCTCGCCGGCGCTAGCGTCTTCGCGTTCCTCGGCGCATGGCTCTGCCGACGCCTGATCGACGGGAAGGCGCAAAAAGAGCCGGATTGATGGGGCATATCGGGCGGGATGGCTATCGCCGACGTGGCCAAGGCTCACAGGCGATGCGGTCATTGTCGGCATCGTTCTTGCGCCAGTAGCCTGGTTCGCCTCTGAGCGCAGGAGCGAGCCCCAAGGCACGCGCGCCGCTGCAGTTCAAGCCAGCCACAAGATGGTGGATCGTGGTGCCAACAGGCCAGGGCGAAGCAAGCCAGATCACGAGATAGCTGCTCCCGACAGCAGTGGCGCCGACGAATGCGCGGATGGCCAAGCGGAAGGCATTGCTGCGGGCGCGGCGCAGCCACATCGCCCACGCGTCGCGACGTGTTACAGATCGGAAGCGCCGATCGTGGTGACTAATGCCGCTTTCACGATCCAAACCGAGGCGCGAACGGTTGAACTCTTCGACGGCGGCCCTGCGCTCGCGGTGGTACGTGTCCAAGTCTCTTGGTGCCATCCGATAACTCCGACGCAAGTTATCAAGCATCGCAGATCGGCGTTAGGCGGACGTAAATGCACTTGGTGTCGCGCCGGCGGCAGCTAGTGGCTGCCACCATCATCCTTTGCCGGCAACGCCGCACCCGTGAGATCGTGGCTGTGATCATGCTGGTGCTGGTAAAGGGCGAACGAGCGCGCGGCCTCGGCACCGAAGAGTCGCACGTACTCGGGGTGCTGTGCGACGGCCTCGGGCATGCCCGAGCAGCAGATGTGGCGATTGATGCAGATCACGCGGTCGCTCTGCGCCATCACGACGTGCAGGTCGTGGCTCACGAGCAGAATGCCGACGCCGCGTGCATCGCGGATGCGTCCGATAAGATCATACAACTCCGCTTCGCCCGTGTAGTCGACGCCGCGCACGGGCTCGTCGAGCACGAGGAGATCGGGGCGCCGCAGCAGCGCGCGCGCCAGCACCACGCGCTGCAGCTCGCCACCCGAGAGCTGCGAGAGCTGCTGGCCGATCACGCGCGCGGCGCCCACCTCGCCGAGCGCGGCCTCTGCCTCGGCTGGCGTGTGCCGGCTGCCGAGCGCGAGAAATCGCGCGACCGTCATCGGGATGGCGGGATCGCGGTCGAAGCGCTGCGGCGCGTAGCCGACGCTGAGGCCGGGGCGCCGCGTGATCGTGCCGCGATCCGGTCGCTCGAGACCGAGGAGGATGCGGACGAGCGTCGTCTTGCCGGCGCCATTGGGTCCGATCAGCGTGACGATCTCGCCGCGCGCCAGATCGATGTCGATGCCTTCGAGGATGATCCGCCCCGTGCGCGCAAAATGCACATCGCGCGCTGCGAGCAGGACATCGGTGCGCCCCGGCAGCGTGCCGGTGTGCGTGTGATGATGGTGCCCGTGACCGTGATGGTCGTGCGATGCCTGCCCCCCCGTGCCTGCTTTCATGCTGCTGCCGCCGCGCAGCTTGCGCACAGGCCCGTCACCTCAACCATGACACGCGTCGGCCGGAAGCCGGCGCTACGAGAGGCGCTGTCGATCGCGTCGAAGGCGGCAGGGGTCGCGACCTCAGCGACGGTGGCGCAGCGCTCGCAGGCAAGGATGATCTGGCGTGTGCCGTGCTTGCCATGCGGGGCGTGACAGGCGAAGTAGGCATTGCGGCTTTCGAGGCGATGCACCACGCCCAGCTCCAGCAAGGCATCGAGCGCGCGGTAGACCGAGATCGGGGCCATGCGCGTGCGTTCCTTGCGCGACAGCCGCTCCAGGATTTCGTAGGCACCGATGGCGTGGTGCGAGGCCGCGACCTCCTCGAGCACGCGGCGGCGCAGCGGGGTCAGCTTGAGGCCGTTGGCCTCGAAGACATCGGCCGCGCGCTGCAGCGTCTCCTTGAGGCATGGCGCGTGATCGTGGCCTGGGGCTGGGAAGGCTTGCTCGTGCTGGGCGCGGCGCATCGGGGTCTCACTGCTGGACAATTCGGGATATTGAGAAACAATATAACACTGTCCGCCCGCCGAGACACCCCTGCACGCAACATCACGTCCCCGCGAGGCCGGTTGTGTCCGGCCGATGCCGTGTGCTCATCTACGACGGAGCAAGAGCAAGCCGCAGCCGGGGCGCGCCATGACGCGGCCGCACGGCGGACCAAACGAGGCCTTGTCCATGAGTTCAACCGCCAAGCCCATTCACCCCGCCACGCGGATCGGGCACGTCCATCTGAAAGTGGCTGATATCGAGCGCGCGCTCGGATTTTGGCGCGATGTTCTGGGCTTCGAGATGATGCAGCAGCGCGAGGGCGCGGTCTTTCTGTCTGCCGGCGGCTATCACCACCACATCGCGCTCAATACCTGGGAAAGCAAGGGCGGGTCGCCGCCGCCGCCGGGGACGACGGGCCTCTACCACGTCGCGGTGCTCTATCCGGACCGGAAGGCACTCGCCGAGGCGCTGCGCCGCGTCGTCGCGGCCGGGATCGCGATCGATGGAGCGAGCGACCACGGCGTCAGCGAGGCGATCTATCTGCGCGATCCCGACGGCAACGGCGTCGAACTCTACCGCGACAAGCCTGCGGAGGAATGGCCGCGCACCGAGGCCGGGGCCCTCAGCATGTTCACCCGCCGCCTGGATCTCAATGCGCTGATGGCGGAGGCGCCGTAGACGGCGGCTGCCGCGCACGCTGCCCCCCGTGGCTCCCCGGCGCGGCCCGCGCTTGCTGAGGATAACGGCAGGGACTAGCTTGGCCCGCGATGGTCATCAGGCGACGCGGCGGCCAGGCTGTCGCGTGCCACCTCCGGGAGAGAAACATGCAGGACCGCCCCGCAACGCTCAAGCGCTATCAGACCTACATTGACGGCACGTGGACGGACGCCGCCTCGGGCAAGGTCTTCGAGACAAGCGATCCCTACACCGGCGAGCCCTGGGCGCTGATCCCCGAATGCGATGCGCGCGATGCCGAGCTTGCCTGTGCCGCCGCAGCGCGCGCGTTCGAGCGTGGCCCGTGGCCGGCGATGACCGCGACCGCCCGCGGCCGGCTGCTCCGCAAGATGGGCGATCTGATCGCCAAGCACGCCAAGCACCTCGCCGAGATCGAGGTCCGCGACAACGGCAAGCTCATCTCGGAGATGTACGCGCAAACGCAATATCTGCCCGAGTGGTATTATTATTATGGAGGTCTGGCCGATAAGATCACCGGCCAGACCATCCCCGTCGATAAGCCCGATCACTTCTGCTACACGCTCAAGGAGCCCGTTGGCCCGTGCGTGTTCATCACGCCATGGAATTCGCCGCTGATGCTGGTCGGATGGAAGCTCGCGCCGGCACTGGCCGCGGGCTGCACCGTGGTCATCAAGCCGAGCGAGTTCACCTCCGCCTCGCTTCTCGAGTTCATGAAGCTCGTGGTCGAAGAGGCGGGCGTGCCGCCGGGCGTCATCAATGTCGTGACCGGCTATGGCGCGGTCGTGGGCGAGCCACTGGTCACGCATCCCAAGATCGCCAAGGTCGCCTTCACGGGCGGCACGGCGACCGGCGCCCGCGTCAATGAACTCGCGGCGCGCTCGTTCAAGAAGGTGTCGCTCGAGCTCGGCGGCAAGTCGCCCAACATCGTGTTCGACGACTGCATCATGGATGATGCCGTGAACGGTGCGATCTCGGGCATTTTTGCCGCTACCGGCCAGACCTGCATTGCCGGCTCGCGTCTGCTGGTCCAGGAGAACATCCACGACCAGTTCGTCGAGAAACTCGTCGCCGTGGCGAAGACCGCGAAGCTCGGCAACCCGCAGCTTTTCGAGACCCAGGTCGGCCCGGTGACGACGCCGCCGCAGTATCAGAAGATCCTCGGCTACATCGACATCGCCAGGGGCGAGGGCGCCACGTGCGTGCTCGGCGGCGGTCCCGCGACGGCTGCGGAGGGCGGCGGGAAGTATTTCGTCAAGCCGACCATCTTCACCGGCGTCAGCAACAAGATGCGCATCGCCCAGGAGGAGGTCTTTGGCCCCGTGCTTTCGGTGATCAAGTTCAAGGACGAGGCGGAGGCGATTGAGATTGCGAACGATATTGCCTACGGGCTCGGCTCGGGTGTTTGGACACAGTCCGTGCGGCGCGCGACCATGATGGCGCAGAAGATCAAGGCCGGCACGGTTTGGGTGAACACGTACCGTGCGGTATCGTTCACCATGCCGTTCGGCGGCTACAAGGCCTCCGGTCTCGGCCGCGAGAACGGCGCGGAGGCCATCGAGGGCTACCTGCAGACCAAGAGCGTGTGGATCAACAACGCGGTCGGCGGCGGCGGCAACCCGTTTGTCATGAAGACCGCTTCGAACAGCTAGGGTTAATGGTCCCCTGCCCCACTCTGTCGGGGCGCGGGGATGCGAATGCGAGGGAAAGAAAAAAGCCCGCGGTCGGGGGGAGACCGCGGGCTAACACGTGACGCCTCTATGGGGGGGATAGGTGGGACGGCGCCACGATTGGAGTGTGTCCATATGCACTCAACTGAGGAAAAACTGCAAGGCCTGGCACGAAAAATTGTTTACAAAAGATGAAAATTGGTGCAGCGGGCTCTGCAACTCAGGATGGAGGGGCGCGGATCATGCAATTGAACCGCGTTCCCGCCCGGCGGGGTCACTGCCCATAGCCTCCACGCTGCATTCAATGGTCGGTGGCGCGATTTGGTTCCCTGGGCCAGGACCCGCAGCCGCGGCAGCCTGATGACCTTCCGTCGTGCGGCGCCGAAATTTCCGCATTGCCTGCACCCCGCCGCGCGCTATGAACAGGATCTGCATCAAAAAGGCAGGTCTGGAGCAGGCTCCGGCGAATCTTGGGCGGGGAGGCGGCGCATGGGCGCGGAAGGCACCTATGACTACATCATCGTTGGTGCGGGGACGGCGGGCTGCCTGCTTGCCAACCGGCTTTCAGCCGATCCAAGCCATCGCGTGCTGCTGCTCGAGGCGGGTGGCAGCGACAATTACCATTGGATCCATATCCCGGTCGGCTATCTCTACCTGATGGGCAATCCGCGCGCCGACTGGGGCTACGCGACGGCAGCGGAGCCGGGGCTCAACGGCCGCTCGCTCAACTATCCGCGCGGGAAGGTGCTCGGCGGCTGCTCATCGATCAATGGCATGATCTACATGCGCGGCCAGGCGCGCGACTATGACGGCTGGCGGCAGATGGGCAATCCCGGGTGGGGCTGGGACGACGTGCTTCCTTTCTTTCGCCGCCACGAGGACCAGTGGGCACTCGAGCCCGAGGCCTTCGATGGCGTGCACGAGCGTGGCGGCGAGTGGCGCGTCGAAAATCCGCGCATCTCATGGGAAATTCTCGACGCCTTCCGAGAAGCCGCCGCACAAGCCGGCATCCCGAAGGTCGATGACTTCAACCGCGGCAATAACGAGGGCTGCGGCTATTTCCACGTCAACCAGCGCGCCGGCGTTCGCTGGAACACCGCGAAGGGTTTTCTGCGGCCGGCACGGAGCCGCCCCAATCTGACGATCGCGACGCACGCGACGGTGCATCGCCTCGACTTGTCGGGCCGACGTGTTACGGGCGTTGCCTTTCATCAGTACGGCGCCATGCGCCAGGCGACCGCGCGCCGCGAGGTCATCATGGCGGCGGGTGCTATCGGAACGCCGCAGATCCTGCAGCTTTCCGGCATCGGCCCCGGCGCGCTGCTGCAGCAATACGGTATTCCTGTGAACCACGAGCTCAAGGGTGTCGGGGAGAACCTGCAGGATCATCTGCAGATCCGCTGCGCCTACAAGGTGCACGGCGTCAAGACGATGAATGAGCGCTACCAGAGCCTCCTCAGCCGGGCGAGCTTCGCGCTCGAGTATGCGCTCTTCCGGCGAGGACCGATGACGATGGCACCGTCGCAGCTCGGCGCCTTCACCCGCTCCGATCCCTCGCGCGAGACGCCGAACATTCAGTATCACGTGCAGCCCCTCACGCTCCCGAAGTTCGGCGAGCCGCTTGACCCGTTTCCGGCCTTCACGGCGAGCGTGTGCAATGTGCGCCCGACGAGCCGCGGGCACGTGCGCATCGTCTCGCCCGACCCGGGTGTGCATCCCGAGATCCGCCCCAACTACCTCGCGACTGAGGACGACCGCCGCGTGGCCGCCGACAGCGTCCGGGTTACGCGGCGCATCGTGTCAATGCCGGCACTCCAGAAGTATCGTCCCGAGGAGTTCCGACCGGGGCCGGATGTCCAGAGCGATGAGGACCTCGCAAGGGCAGCGGGCGAGATCTCGACCACGATCTTCCATCCGGTCTCGACCTGCCGCATGGGCACCGACGACCTTGCGGTCGTATCGCCGCGGCTCAAGGTGCACGGCCTCGAGGGGCTGCGCATCGCCGATGCGTCGGTCATGCCGACCATTACATCCGGCAATACCAACGCGCCGACGCTGATGATCGCGGAGAAGGCGGCGGCCATGATCGTGGAAGACTGGCGGATGGCGGAAGCACGCGAGCTGCCGGCCGCGTAGGTGCATCGGCGGCATGGTTCAGTGGATCGAAGGAGCGCAGTCATGGCGGCAAAGGATCAGGTGAAGGCCCTGCTGTTCGACGTTTTCGGCACGGTCGTCGATTGGCGCGGCAGCACCATTCGCGAGCTGACCGCGTTCGGCAATGGCCGCGGGCTACACCGCGACTGGGCGCAGTTCGCTGATGACTGGCGCGGCCTCTATCAGCCGTCCATGGAGGAGGTCCGCTCCGGGCGGCGTGCGTTCACGATCCTCGACACGCTCCATCGCGAGAGCCTTGAGACGCTGCTGGCGCGCTACGACATCAAGGGTCTTGCCGAGCACGAGATCCAGCACCTCGTCACCATCTGGCACCGCCTCGATCCCTGGCCGGATGTCGTCGAGGGGCTGACGCGGCTGAAGCGCCTCTACATCATAGGCACGCTCTCGAATGCCAACATCGGGCTCGCCGTGCGCATGGCCAAGCGCGCCGGCCTCCCGTGGGACGTCATCCTCGGTGCCGAGGTCGCGCGCGCCTATAAGCCGATGCCTGAGGCTTATCTCGGCAGTGCCGCCGCGCTCAATCTGGCGCCGCACGAGGTCATGCTCGTGGCGGCACACAACGGCGATCTCGCTGCGGCGGCCAAGGTGGGGCTGCGCACGGCCTTCGTTGTGCGGCCGAGCGAGTATGGTCCAAAGAAAGCTGCCGACGTGGCGACCGATCACGCGTGGGACGTGACGACCGACAGCTTCATCGGCGTCGCCGACGCCATGGGCTGCCCGCGGAGCTGATCTGGCTCTCTCCCGTGCGTAGCGCGTGAGCCGCTACGCCGCGAGGATCGCGTCCGAGATCTTCTCCGCTGTCATGAGCACGGGGAAGTTCGTGTTCGCGCTCGGCACCAAGGGGAAGATCGAGGCATCGACGACGCGCAGGCCGCCGATGCCGCCGCGGACGCGGCCCTGGTTGTCGGTCACCGCCATCGGATCGCCATCTGCGCCCATACGGCACGAGCATGAGGCGTGCCATACGCCGATGGTGGCCTTGCGCACGAAGGCCTCGAGAGCTTCATCGTCCCGCATGACCTGATCGAACTTGAAGCCTTCGACGATGACGTTGTCGAACAGATAGTTGCGAATGAACTGCGGCCCATCCATGAGGAGACCCGCAATCCCTGTGATGATCTTGTTCTTGGTGCAGACGACGCCGAGCGCCCGCACGCGGTCCGAGTAGGCGGCCGGGAACGGATTGGACGTGATTTTCCGCATTTCCGGATGCTCGTAGATGCGGCCCATACGCTTGAAGCCGTCCATCAGCCGCTCGAGGTCGCGCCGGTCCGAGAGCAGGTTGAACTCGACGAGCGGCTCCTCGCGCCAATCGCGGCTGGCGAGCTTCACCTCGCCACGCTCCGAGCAGGTCCGATTGACCCAGACCAGCATGGAAGCAATGCGCTTGCCGACTTCGTGCCACGCCGACTTCGACACGACGCTGACGAACATGTCGCCCGGGGGCACGCCGCCGATGCCCGACGAGTAGCGCAGACCCAATGTCATGTGCCGCCGCGTGAAACTGTTCATGCGGCCTTCGGGGCGCAGGTAGGCCGAGACCGAGATGGCGGGGTGGTCCGTCAGGCGCTGACCGACGCCTGCAAGCGCGGCCCGCACCTCGATGCCGAGGTCCTTCAGGTGCCCGACGGGTCCGATGCCTGCGCGCAGGAGATGTGCCGGCGAGTGGATCGCGCCGCTGCACAGGATCACTTCATTGGAGCGGAACTCCTCTGCCCGTCCCTTGACCTGGGCGCGCACGCCGATGCAGCGCGTGCCGTCGAAAAGGAGCTCGCTCACCTCCGTGCTGGTCGAGATGGTGAGGTTCTTTCTAAGCCGCGTGGCCGGGTCCAGGTACCCGATCGCCGCCGAGACGCGTCGTTCATAGGCGTTCGAGTGAGTGAGCGGCAAATAGCCGTCACGGAACTCTCCGTTCTGGTCCTCGACGTAGCTCCAGCCGTGGGCCTCGAAGGCCTTGGCTGCGGCTTTGGCATGCTCCGTCCACTGGTCAGGGAATATGCGGCGGACGGGGATGCGGCCCTCCTTGCCATGGTAGGGGCCGTCAAAATCCATGTCGCGCTCGACCTTGCGGAAATAGGGGAGCACGTCCTCCCAGCTCCAGCCGCGCGCGCCCCGCGCCTCCCACTCGGCGTAGTCGGTCGGCGCACCGCGGTTGGCGAGCTGGCCGTTGATCGACGAGCCGCCGCCGAGTACGCGTGCCTGCTCGTACTTGCGCAGGGGCGGCGGCGCTTCGTGCGGGTTGTTGTGTGAGACGACCTCGGTGCGCACGCGCAGCTTCGTCCAGTGGAAGCGCGGGTCGAAGTAGGCTGTGCCTGGATAGCTGTCGAGGATCTCGGGCGGCACCGCGCCGTGGGGCGTGTCGGGGCCGGCTTCGAGCAGCAGAACCTTGTTCGAGCTTTTCGCGGAAAGCCGATTGGCGAGCACTGAGCCCCCCGAGCCGCCGCCGACGATAATGAAGTCATAGATCATGGACATTTCGTACCGATCGCGTTCGCGGAGCTTCCGGAGCGCTCCTTCCGTTCTCGATAGCAGGCGGGCCGGCCGGCACAAAGGCCCGGCCGCGCAGTCAGCCGATTGGCGGATGCATGGCGGGGGGCTATGGTCCTGGCGGTCGGTGTAGGGGACCCCCATGCTCAAGATCTACGGTCGCGCCAACTCAATCAATGTCCGCAAGGTCCTTTGGCTCTGCGAGGAAATCGGCCTTCCCTATGCGCGCGAGGACTGGGGACGTGGCTTTCGGCCGACCGGCGATCCCGAGTTCCAGCGCCTCAGCCGCTTCTCCGTGGTGCCGGTCATCGATGACGACGGGTTCATACTGAGGGAGAGCAACGCCATCATCCGCTATCTCGCGGCGAGGCATGGCCGCCATGACCTCTATCCGGCGGAGGTGCGGGCCCGAGCCACGATCGACGCGTGGATGGACTGGGCCGCGAGCGATGCCTATGCGGGCCTGAGGCCGGTCTTCCTCGGCCTGCACGTCAAGGCGCCGGAGTTTGCCGGCAAGTCCGAGATGATCGCGTGGGGGATGGGGCAATGGACGCGGCAGATGCAACTTCTCGACGCCGAACTTGCGGCATCCGAGGCGCCCTACATTTGCGGGGAGGCGTTCAGGCTGGCAGACATTCCGGTCGGCCTCGTCGTGAACCGGTGGTTCGGGCTCGACTTCGACAAGCCAGAGCTGCCGGCGGTGGCGCGGTACTACGAGCGCTTGAGCGAGCGCCCTGCATTTCGCCTGCACGGGCGCAATGGCGTACCTTGAGCGGACTTGAGGCCGCTCTCAGTGCAGCGCGAGCCACTCGCGAGCCCGGCGCTGGGCAAGGCCGATCTCGGCCCGGCTCATCTCGCTCGCAAGTTCGCTGCGGTAGCGCTTGGCTTCGCTGTTGCCGCGCAGCGCTGCCAGGTTGAACCACTTGTGCGCCTCGACGAGGTCGATCTCCACATCCCGGCCGGTGCAATACGCAAGCCCGAGCTCGAAGAGGGCATCTGCGCCGCCGCCCTGTGCTGCGAGCGCCGGCATCTCCTGGAAGGTGACGTCAAATCGGGCCATGGCGAACGAACTCCCATACCGACAACAAGTCGCCGAATGCTGCCACGCCGCGATCAGGGCGGGCATAAGCGCACGATGTCCGCGCTCTGGCTGAGAAGGCGTAAATTCGATGCGCTTTTGACTAAATGACTTCAGACCGGGTTTCTTGGCAGTTCCCTAAGGAACGCCCACCATGGGGATTTCCGCCCGATTTCGGCACAACGCGACAGCCGGCAGCAGGAAGGTTGTTGGCAGGGCGCTAACCATGACCGTGGAAAGTCTTTATTAGGGTGGCCTCGGCGGCGCGGGCGACCTGCGCCAGTCGTGCACTTGAGGCGGCCTGCCGGGCCATGTATTGCTCGCGCGGGCAAGCAATGGGGTCATGGGCATGGTGAAAAGGGAGGAAGGGCAGCTCATCGCGGTCGTGGGCGGCTCGGGCTTCGTCGGCCGGCATACGGTCAGGGCCCTGGCGCGGCGCGGCTTCCGGGTTCGGGCGGTTGTGCGCCGGCCGGACCTCGCGGGCCACCTCCAGCCCATGGGCAGTGTCGGCCAGATCCACGCAGTGCAAGGCAATATCCGCTTTCCGGACTCGATTGCGCGTGCGCTCGAGGGGACCGATGGCGTGGTCAATCTGGTTGGCGTTCTGGCCAAGACCGGGGCCCAGACATTCGAAGCAATCCACGTTTCTGGCGCGCGCACCGTGGCCCGGGCGGCCCGCGAAGCCGGCGCCCGCCGCCTCGTGCATGTCTCTGCGATCGGCGCCAGCCCGACCTCGGCCGGACACTACGGGCGCACCAAGGCCCGAGGTGAGGCCGCCGTCCTCGAAGCCTTTCCCGAGGCCATCATCCTGCGCCCCTCGCTGATCTTTGGCCCCGAAGATAGCCTCTTCAATCGCTTTGCGGCCATGGCGCGGACGTCTCCCGTCCTGCCGCTGGTCGGCGGCCGCACGCGCTTCCAGCCCGTTTATGTCGGCGATGTCGCGACGGCGATTGCCAATATCTGCGAAGGGGCGGGGAAGCCCGGCACGGTCTACGAGCTTGGCGGCCCTGAGGTGCTCACCTTCCGCGCCCTCCTCGACCGCGTGCAGATGCACGCCGGCCGGTCGCGCCCCTATCTGCCGCTGCCCTTCTGGCTCGCCAAGCTCCTGGCGGCGCTCACCGCACCGCTGCCGAACGCACTGCGCCCGCTGACCGTCGACCAGGTGCGGATGCTCCAGACGGACAACGTCGTCAGCGAGGCAGCCCGCGAGGAGGGGCGCACGCTCCAGGGCCTTGGCGTCCACGAGCTGCACGCGATCGACACCATCGTACCGACGTACCTCGAGGCCTACCGCCCCAGGGGCCAGTACTCGCACTACCGCGGATAAGACCCCCGCCAGCACGGCACCTTGTCGCCCGGCCCCCACCCGGCTAGATGTGGCGGCTGGCTTCTCAGAGGGACAGGCCCCTATGGCTCTTCGACTGCTGGCTTTTGTCGATTATCTGATCGCGCTTTACGTTTGGGTGGTGATCGCGGGCGTCGTGCTGAGCTGGCTCATGGCCTTCAATGTCGTGAACGCGTACAACCCGTTCGTTCGCTCGCTATGGACTGCGCTTAATGCCGTGACCGAGCCACTCCTGCGGCCCATCCGCCGCGTCCTCCCTGATCTCGGTGGCATCGACATCTCGCCCGTCATCCTGCTGCTCGGATGTTACTTCGTGCGGAGCGTCATCCTGCCGAGCCTGGCCGACCTAGTGAGATGACGGCCGCCGCCACCCTTCCATGGTCGCGCACGGCAGAAGGGGTGATCTTGCGGGTGCGCGTGACGCCCAAGTCCTCCAAGGATGTCGTCGAGGGGCTTGAGGCAACGACGCAAGGCCCGGCACTGAAAGTGCGCGTCCGTGCCGTGCCGGACAAAGGGGCGGCCAACGTGGCGGTTGCCGAGACGGTCGCGCGCTGGCTGGGCGTTCCTAAGAGCACGGTTACGCTTATCAGCGGGAGCACTGCGCGGGTGAAGAGCCTGGCGATTGCCGGAGACGGCGCCGAGCTGGCAGCGCAACTCGCGCGCCGGTTGGGCGCGCACGAGTGAGGAAATCAAGGGGGTGCGATGTCAGCAGCACTGATCATCGACGGCAAGGCCCTTGCGGTGGGCCTGCGGGCCGATGTTGCCGGCGTCGTCGAGCGCCTCAGGCGCGATCATGGCATAACGCCCGGCCTTGCGGTGGTCCTGGTTGGCAATGACCCGGCGAGCGAGGTCTATGTGCGCAACAAGGAGCGCCAGACGCGCGACGCCGGCATGGTCTCGATCGGGGTCAAGGTGCCCGCGACGACCAGCGAGAACGCCCTCCTTGCGATCATCGACGAGCTCAACCGTCGCGCAGATGTGGATGGCATCCTCGTTCAGCTTCCGCTGCCTCAGCATATCGATGCCGGCCGCATCATCGAGGCGATTGATCCCGCCAAGGACGTCGATGGCTTCCATCCGCTCAACGTGGGGCGCCTTGCGACGGGCCAGCCTGCACTCGTGCCGTGCACGCCGCTCGGCTGCACCATGCTGGCCAAGTCCGTGCAACCAGACCTTACAGGGCTCGATGCGGTGGTGATCGGTCGTTCGAACATCGTGGGCAAGCCGGCCGCCCGGCTCCTGCTGGCCGAAAACTGTACGGTGACGATTGCCCATTCGAAGAGCCGCGCCCTGCCCGAGATCGCACGCCGTGCCGACCTGTTGATCGCCGCCATTGGCCGGCCCGAGCTGATCCGCGGCGACTGGATCAAGCCCGGTGCAATCGTGATCGACGTCGGCATCAATCGCGTGCCGGGGGAAGGCGGCAGGCACCGGCTGGTCGGCGATGTCCATTTTGAGGAGGCCCGCCGCGTGGCCGGGGCGATCACGCCGGTGCCCGGCGGCGTCGGACCGATGACCATTGCGTGCCTCCTGCGCAACACGGTCGCTGCCGCCGCCGCGCGGCGCGGGATGGCGCCGCCGCTTTGATGGCAGATTGACGCCGCGTGGTTATGAGCCGCGAGATCGTGAGCACGCGGCGCGCTTCTCTGATGCCGTGCTTGCAACCCTTGGCTGTCGCCGAATCATGGAGCACGGCGGACGCCGTCGCCTGTGGCCGCGCGTATCCCGAGTTCTGGGTCCGGCTTCTGATCGACGGCAAGCCAGCACGCGTGCGCCGTGGCACGCATTTCGGTTACCTGGCGGGCTTTGAGGCCGGGGTCGAAGCCCTTCATGGCGTAGCCGCCGGCCGGCGCAGCGGACGACGGCAAGCCCGGTCCGCGGGCCGCATACGGAGCACCGTACTACGGCTGTTTTCTGCGCGATCTCGCCAGCCACGAGATCGCGGCGGCCTTCCGGGATCCCGACATGGCGCGGAAGCTCGCCATGGCCTAGATTGACCGGGATGCGGGTCTCGGCCGCGCCGCGCGCATTGTCCGTGGTTCATTGCGGTGTCCGCAAGTTGACGCAATCGCGTGGGATATGGGGCGGGTTTTAGAGCAGTGACTTACCGCGCAAGCGCCGGCTGTGGCGGTTGGCGCTTTGCTGCGGGCGGGGCAACGATCATGACCAAGTGGCTTATTGCATTTCTGTTGGCGATGTTCGGCATCGTCGACATCGCGAGCGCCCAGGATCGGTGGGCACGCATCGACACCGTGACGGCCCGCGTCGGAACGCAGCAGGTGCTCGTCGACGCCTCAGGCTGGGGCCAGCGCTGCAAGGGCATTCGGATCGCCGTCTCTGATGCGACGATTGCCATTGAGCGCATCTCCATCGTTTATGCGACGGGGCGCGTCCACGCCGAGGAGGTTTCGCCGCCCGTCAGGATTGCGCCCGGCACGCAGAGCCGCGTGTTTGCGCCGACGAACGAGGCGCAGCAGATCCGCCTGATCACGATCCGCTTCTCGCGCCTCGACCGCTCGGCACGGCCGGCGACGATCGAGGTCTGGGGCCTGCAACCGCCTGCGCCGACGGTCGCACCGCCTGTCGCCAAGCGACCCGAGTTCAGGATGGAGACGCCGCCGGCGCCGGGCGGTGGCGCAGCCCAGCCTGCCCGGCCCCGCATCCAATCACAGCCACGCGAGTCCGTTGAGGCGCCGCGGCCAACGGTGCGCTCAGCGCCGCCACCGGCGGCGCAGCCCCGCATGCAGATGCAGTCGCGAGAACAGGTCGACGCCTCCCGTTCGGGTGACACGCCGCGGACGCGCAGCCTGCCAATGCCGGCGCCGAGCGCGCGCGCGCCTGAGGCCGCGCCGCCTCCGGTGGCATCGGCGCCTCCCGGTTCGCCGCCTTTGGCGGCGGAGGAGCGTGCCCCGGCGAAGGCAAAGAGCCGCTCCCTTGCGGCTGCAGGCGAGCCGCAGAAACCCTACAACGAGGTTGATGTCTTCTTCGGCACGGATCGCAAGCGCGAGGCGGACCGCAGCAAGTTCGGGCGGGCTGTTGCGGCCTTCGGGACGGCCCGCTCCAATACCCTGACGCTCGGCAAGGCCGTGGTGACCGTGCCCAAGGAGGGGCGTGAGAAGGGCTCCATCCCGCGCCCGGAGTGGGATCTCCTCATCGCCCGCTTCTCGTTGCGCGACGAGGATCTTTCACGCGACTTCACGGTGTTCGCGGTCGATGTGATGGACCGAAGCACGTTCGTCCGCGAGGCGCGCGCCAAGCTTGCCACGTCGAGCCGCTTTCAGGGTCAGGCCTTCGTTTTCGTTCACGGCTATTTCGTGACGTTCGACGACGCGCTGTTCCGAGCGGCCCAGATTGCCCATGATCTCGAGTTCGATGGCGTGCCTTTTGTCTATAGCTGGCCTTCCGTCGCGGGCCTGACCGGCTATGTACTCGATCGCGGTCGGGCGCGTGATGCCCGTGACCATCTTCGCGACTTCGTCGACATCATCGCGAAGGAGAGCGGCGCGACGGAGGTCCATCTGATCGCGCACAGCATGGGCGCCGACCCGCTTCTTGAGGTGCTGCGCGACATCCAGCGCAGCGAGCCGCAGGTCGCGCGCGGCGAACGACCGCGCTTCGGTGAGATCATTCTTGCGGCGCCCGACGTCACGCGCGAGAGCTTCGAGTTGATCGCCGCCCAGATCACGGGGCTCAGGCGGGGCATGACGCTCTATGCGTCCTCGAACGACCGGGCATTGGCGGCATCGCGTTGGACGCGGCTCGGAGAAAGCCCGGCAGGATACGTGCCCAGCAGTGGCCCCGTCGTTGTGCCAGGCGCGGCCGACACCATCGACATATCAAGCCTCGACACGAGCTTCTTCAGGGTGAACCACTCGACTTTTGCCGATCGCGAGGCGCTGCTCGGCGATATACGCCGCCTGATCAGCAGTGGTTTGCGGCCGCCAAGCACGCGCGGCCCGGAGTTCGAACTGGTCCAGAGCGAGGGCGGGGCCTACTGGCGGTACAGGAAGTAATGGGGGCTGCGGCCACAGCTGCGGATCGCATCACAAGCGCTACGTCAGCGCCGCTGTGACCGCGCGGCGCGCCAGCACGCCAAGGAGCTGAGCGCGATAGGCCGCGGGCGCGTGCATATCGGCAATGAGATCGTCGGGCGAGACCGCAATGCGCTCAATGGCCGCGGCGCTGAAGTCCTTTGACAGAGCGTCTTCCATCTCAACGACGCGGAAGACGCCGGCCGCGCCGGCGCCGGTTGCCGCGACGCGCACGCCCTCGGAGCTCTGGCTCACCATGACGCCGACGAGCGCGAAGCGTGAGGCCGGATGCGCAAATTTCTCGTAGGCGGCCCGCTCCGGCACCGGGAAGGATACGGCGCGAATGATCTCGCCGTCCTCGAGTGCGGTCGTGAACAGCCCATTGAAGAAGTCATCGGCAGCGATGCTGCGGCTGTCGGTGTGGACGGTGGCGCCGAGGCCGAGCACAGCGGCCGGGTAATCGGCGGACGGATCGTTGTTGGCGAGTGAGCCGCCAAGCGTGCCGCGATTGCGCACCTGTGGATCGCCAATAAGACCAGCGAGGTGGGCGAGCGCCGGGATGAGGCGGCGTACGTCGGGCGAGGCCGCGACGTCCGCGTGGCGGGTCATGGCGCCAATGGTGAGCGTGCTTCCCTCGATGCGGATGCCGGAGAGCCCGGTGATCCTGCCGAGGTCGATGACAGAGGCGGGCTGGGCAAGACGCTGCTTCATCACCGGGAGCAGGGTCTGACCGCCCGCAATATAGCGCGCATCGCCGCATGCCTCGTAGGCCTTGCGCGCTTGCGCGAGGTCCGCAGGGCGGATGTAGTCGAAAGCCTTGATGCCCATGGCTCAGCCCCCCGCCTTGCCGGAAGCCTGCATGGCGCGCGCGCCGTCGAGTACCGCGGCGACGATGTTCTGGTAGCCCGTGCAGCGACAGAGATTGCCTTCAAGGCCGTGGCGGACAGCGGCCTCGTCGATGTCGGGCTTGTCGGTGACGAGTGCCACGGCGGCCATGATCATGCCCGGCGTGCAGAAGCCGCACTGGAGGCCGTGATGTCTGCGGAAAGCCTCCTGCATGGGATGCAGCGTGTCGCCCTGCTGAAGGCCCTCAATCGTCGTGATGCGGGCACCATCGACCTGAACGGCGAGCACGGTGCAGCTCTTCGCCGACCGCCCGTCGATGTGGACTGTGCAGGCCCCGCACTGGCTCGTGTCGCAGCCAATGTGGGTGCCGGTGAGGGCAAGCGTGTCCCTCAAAACGTCCACAAGGAGCGCGTGAGCGGGCACGTCGAGGCTTTGCGGCGTCCCGTTCACGGTGAGCGAAATCTCAGGCATGGGTCGGTCGATCTCCTGGTCGATCGGTTGGTCGATCTCCTGGGACGCAGTGCTCATGGCGGTGCGCAGGGAGCGCGTACCGGCCTGCGTAATGAGCGGCAAGTGAGCGGGAACGCCCGGACCGGACGGCCACGCGCTCGTCCGGACAAAAACGAAGTTAGCGCGGCGAGCCGGCCGTGCCAACCCCTGCGCGGCGGCTGGTCAGGCCTGCTCAGGACGCGGGTGCGGCGGGCAGTTCGACGATCGCGCGCCAGCGGCCATCGATCCCGTAAGCCATGTGCAGGTGCGTGCCGAGCAGCGTCACGAGCGTGCGGGCCACCGCCACTTGGAGGGCGCCGGGACCACGATCGGCGCCGCAATCGACGCGGCCGGCAGCGCGTGCGCCGGCTTCCGCGTCGCCGTGGGTCAGCGTCACCATCAGCTCGACGGTCCCGGAGCAGGGCGTCAGCTCAACATGAATGCCGGCGCCAGCGTCGGCCTGGGCAAGCGCGCCGCTGACGATGCGGGCAACGGCATGGTGCAGGGCGGTCGCTTCCGAAAGCACGGCGCGGTCCGTACCCGTTTGCCAGCTCAGCGCCACGGCCTTGGACTTTGCCTCCGGCCCGGCCTGACGGAGACAGTCGCGCACGATGGTCTCGAGATCGACCGGCTGATGAGGGGAGAATGCGGCGGCGGCGACGGCACTCGTCAGCGTCAGCATATCCTCAGTGGCGCGAAGGAGGGCCTGTCCTCCTTCGAGGATATGGACCGCGCTGTCGCGATAGCGTGCGGCTCCAACCGGCCCCAGGATCTCGTGGCGGATGGCCTCGGCATTGCCGAGGATGGCATTGAGAGGCGTGCGCAGCTCGTGGCTCATGAGCGCGAGGACGCCCGACACCTCGCGGCGGACGCCGTCCATAGGCAGCGTGTCGGTCCTGGCGATGTCGGTGATGGTACGGGGGCGGGCATCGGCACGGGCGCGCTCGGGCCGGCTGAGTGAGGCGGGGCCTTCGGCCGCACGCAGCATGAGCATCAGGGCGACGGCCGCAGCACTGAGGCAGAGGGCGGCGCCGGGCATGGCGCCGATGACGTCACTGAGGACCATGGTGACGGCGACGGCGAGCGCGAGGTGGGCGAGAGCCAGCGCCGCATGAAGACTCCGGTCTCGGACGATGCGGCGGAGGTCGATGCGGCGGGCAAGGGCGGCGTAATCCCCGATCTGATCCCTGGCGCCGGCAAATAGCTCGCGCCGGACCATCGAAACCGCCCGCACCATTTCAGCCCCCGTCCTGTGCGTGTTGCAGGTGAGCCGGGGCCCCCAAGCACCCGAATCACAAGGGCATTATCGCTGCAGGAATCGCGGGCTGTCGAGTTTAATGTTTTGGTAATACTTGCAGATCGCAGCCGAATTCGACCCGCGACAAGTATTAGTCGAGCATCTTCGAGACGATCTCGCGCACATCGTTTGAGAGCTCGGGCGTAGATGCAATCTTCTCCAGCGCGTGCAAGGCCAAGCGCCTCCTTCCGCTTTCTAGGGCACGCCAGCTTCGAAATGCGCCGAGGATGCGCGCCGCGACCTGTGGGTTGATCTTGTCAAGCTCAACAACGCGCTCAGCAACGAAAGCATATCCCTTGCCATCGGGACGGTTGAACTGCAGAGGATTGCCGCTGGCGAAGGTGCCGATGAGGGCATAGACATTGTTCGGCGTGCGCATCGAGAAGAGCGGATGCGCGGTGAGCTGCTTCACCGTGCGCAGCGCCGATGGAAGCGGCGAGGAGGCCTGCAGAGCGAACCAGTTGGCAATGACGAGATGGTCGTCCTTCCAGCGCGCATAGAAGCGGTCGAATGCCGCCGTGCGCTCGGGCACGCTCAAGGTCGACAGAATGGTGAGTGCGCCGATCTCGTCCGTGGCATTGCGCGCCTCTTTGAAATGGCGCATGACGCGGGCGATGTCGGCGGGCAGGCCGCGCGCGGCGAGGAGCGAGAGCGCGCCGAGCCGTAACGCGCGCAGGCCGGCGCTCTTCGGATCGGGCGCGTAGCGCGGGCCGCTGTCGCTGGCCTTATAAATCTCGGCGAGGTGTTCGCCGAGCTCGCTCCCGATCGCCTTGCGGAGCCAGCGGCGCGCGCGATGGACGAGTGCAGGATCCACGTCGCGCGCGAGGACGCGAGCAATATCGCTCTCGCTTGGCACGGCGAGCACCTGGGCGATGTACGCAGGCTCGAGGCTCTTATCGGCAAGCACGGCCGAGAGCGCGCTGCAAAAGCCGGCCGGACGCGCCGGGCGCTGTCCCTTGCGCAGGACCTTCACCGCGCCGACGAGGATGCGCATGGCATAATCCTGTGACGCCTGCCAGCGATTGAAGCCATCGCTGTCGTGCGTCATGAGAAACTCGAGCTGGCGCTCGCTGTGGTTGATCGTAAGGTTCACCGGCGCCGAGAACTCGCGCAGGAGCGAGGCGACCGGCTTCGATGGAATATCGAGGAAGGTCCACCGCTCGGCGCGCTTCGTCATCTCGAGCACGCCATCCGACACATCGCGGCCGTTCGCGAGCTTGAGCGGCAGTTCCTGGCCATTGGCGCTGATGAGGCCGATCTTCAGCGGCAGCGGCACGGGCTTCTTCCTGGGAGCACCCGGCGAGGGGCCGTGGACCTGTTCGACCTCGAGCGTCGCGGTCTTCGCGCGGGCATCGTACTTCAGGCTGCACACGAGCTCGGGCGTGCCCGGCTGGTTGTACCAGTTCATGAACGGGTCGAGATTGCGTCCGCTGACGTCGGCAAAGCACTGAAGAAACTGCTCGACGGTTGCCGCCTCGCCGTCGTGGCGCTCGAAGTAGAGGTCCATGCCCCGGCGGAAGGTCTCGCGCCCGAGCATGGTCGCGAGCATACGTACGAGCTCTGCGCCCTTCTCGTAGACCGTTGCTGTGTAGAAGTTATTGATCTCGATATAGCTCTGCGGACGCACGGGGTGCGCGAGGGGGCCCGCGTCCTCGGGAAATTGGCGCGTCTTGAGCCGGCGCACGTCGTGGATACGCTGCACGGTGCGCGAGTGTGTATCGGCTGAGAATTCCTGGTCGCGGTACACGGTCAGCCCTTCCTTGAGACAGAGCTGGAACCAGTCGCGGCAGGTGATGCGGTTGCCCGTCCAGTTATGGAAGTACTCGTGTGCGATGACGCGCTCGATGTCGGCGTGGGCGGCATCGGTCGTCGTTTCGGGCTTGGCGAGCACGAGGCGGTCATTGAAGATGTTGAGCCCCTTGTTCTCCATCGCGCCCATGTTGAAGTCGGAGACAGCAACGATGTTGAACACATCGAGGTCGTATTCGCGGCCGAAGCGCTCCTCGTCCCACTTCATGGCGCGCTTGAGCGCATCCATGGCCCAGGCACAGCGGTCCTCCTTGCCGGGCTCCACATAGATCGCGAGGTCGACCTTGCGGCCGGACATCGTCTTGAACGTGTCGCGGTGCGCCGCGAGCCTGCCGCCGACGAGCGCGAAGAGGTAGGCCGGCTTGGGATGCGGGTCATGCCAGACGGCAAAGTGCCGGCCACCCGCGAGGCGTCCTTCCTTGACGAGATTTCCATTCGAGAGCAGGACGGGTGCGGTATCGCGGTCGGCTTCGATGCGCGTCGTATAGGTCGCGAGCACGTCGGGCCGGTCGAGATAATAGGTAATGCGGCGGAAGCCTTCGGCCTCGCACTGCGTGCAGTAGATCTCCCGTGAGCGATAGAGACCGCTGAGCGCCGTGTTCGCCTCCGGATTGCAAAAGGTTTCGATGTGGAGCTTGAAGGGGCGGTCGGGCACGCGCGGTATGGTGAGCGACTGTGCCGTCAGCTTGTAGGCCACGGGATCGAGCGCCTTGCCGTCGAGCTCGATCGCACTCAGTTCCAGCAGCTCGCCATCGAGGACGAGCGGGCCGCCCGACTTGCGCGCGGCCGGATTGGGCCGCAGGCTCATGGTCGCGCGCACACGCGTGCTCGTCGGATGCAGCACGACGTCGAGGTCCACCGTGTCGATCCGGTACGGCGGCGGCGTGTAGTTCTTGAGCAGTATCGGCTGCGGCTTCTCGGGTTTCATAGGGTCGGTCCATGGCTGGCACCGGAGCTTGCGGCGCCGCTGAAGATATTTTGGGGCCTTCTCGCGGCTTGGCCAACCGGATTTCGCTGGCAGGCGGCTACTCCATGCCTTTCATTTGGAGTTGTTGCACGCAGCCCCCGCGCCGCCTAGAGGTGGCTCGGGAGACGCATCCAAGGAAAACGCCAATGACCGAGCGCTATGCCCATTACAAGGCCCTGAAGTTCGCCCGCCCGCGCCCGCGCGTGCTAGAGGTGATCATGTCCACCCCCGGCAAGCTCAACGCGCTCGACGAGGTTGGGCATCGCGAGATCTCCGAGGTCTGGCGCGATATCGACCGCGACCCCGAAACCTCGGTCGCGCTGCTGCGCGGGGAGGGCGGGGTGTTCTCGGCCGGGGGCGACCTCTCCATGATCAAGCGGATGCACGAGAGCTGGGATGTGCGCACGCGCATCTGGCGCGAGGCGAGCGATCTCGTCTACAATGTCATCAACTGCGCAAAGCCGGTTGTCGCAGCGATCGAGGGGCCGTGCGTCGGCGCCGGGCTCGCCGCGGCCATGCTCTCCGATGTCACGGTCGCAGGCCGCAAGGCGCGCATCATCGATGGACACACGCGGCTCGGTGTTGCGGCAGGGGATCACGCGGCAATCATCTGGCCGCTGCTCGTTGGCATGGCCAAGGCAAAGTACTACCTCATGCTGAACGATCCGTTGACGGGCGAAGAAGCCGAGCGCATCGGTCTCGTATCGCTCGTCGCCGACGACGATAAGGTCATCGAGACGGCGCTCAATGTCGCCGAGCGTCTGGTCGCGATGCCGCCCGCAGCGGTCCGCTGGACGAAGTGGTCGCTCAACAACTGGCTGCGCATGGCGGGGCCGACGTTCGATGCCTCGCTCGCCATGGAGTTCATGGGCTTCTCCGGCCCCGAGGCCAAGGAAGGCATGACCGCGCTCAGGGAGAAGCGGCGGCCGGTGTTCGATCCCAAGGATCCTTTCTGATCGCGCCTCAGAACTGATACCGCCGCAAGCCGCCGTCGACGGGGATCACGGCGCCGGTGATGTAGGCCGCGCGCGGCGAGACGAGGAACGCAACCAGGTTCGCGATGTCCTCGGGCTCGCCATAGCGACCGACCGGGATCTCGTTCTCCGCCTGCCACTGGCGATACTCGGGCGTGTAGTTGCGGCGGATCTGCTCGCTCATGATGCGCCCGGGCGGGATCGAGTTCACGGTGATGCCGGCCTTGCCGACCTCGCGTGAAAGCCCCTTGGCCCAGGCGTGCATGGCGGCCTTGGCAGCGAAGGCGCCGTTCACGCCCTCGGGCTCGGATTTCCCGGTGATGTTGACGATGCGGCCCCATTTCCGCGCGATCATCTGGTCGAGGAGGCGGTGCGTGAGCTGGCGCTGGCGCGTGAAGTTGAGCGTCATGGCCTCGGTCCACTGATCCTCGCTCGCGTCCTTGCCGAACTGGCGGCTGCCGCCAGCGTTGTTGACCAGGATCTCGACCGAACCGAGCCCGGCAAGCGCCTTGCCCGCGATCTGCTCGGCGGCATCCTCGGCCATGATGTCCTGCTGAATGAGCACCGGCGCCGTGCCGCCTGCCGCTGTGATCTCGCCGGCCAGATCCTCAAGCAGGTTCAGGCGCCGCGCGACGAGCGCAAGGCGCACGCCTTCTGCAGCGAGCACCTTGGCAATGCCACGGCCGATGCCCATGCTGGCACCCGTGACGAGCGCGCTTCTGCCCGCAATGCCGAGATCCATGGCGGCTCTCCTCTCTCTTATTTGAGGACGATCAGTGCGTCGGCCGCGACGCAGCCCTGCCCCTCGGGCCGCACGAACACTGGATTGAGGTCCATCTCCTTGACCCGCTGGCCGAGCGCCGCCGCCATGCGCGACACGTCCACCAGCATCGACGCGAGCGCTTCCTTGTCGGCCGGGGGACTGCCGCGATAGCCGTCGAAGAGCTTGGCGCCGCGCAGCTCTGCGATCATATCGCGCGCCGTCGCGATGTCGAATGGGGCGATGCGGAAGGTCACATCCTTCAGCACCTCGGTCAGCACGCCGCCGAGGCCGAGCGCGACCGTAGGCCCGAAGCCTTCATCATTGACGACCCCGATGAGCGCTTCCACGCCCGAAGCCATCTCGCTGACGAGCACGCCATCGATGGCGGCGTCCGGCTTGTAGCTCTGCGCGCTTGCGATGATCTCGCTCGCGACACGCGGGAGATCCTCGGCGGCGACCTTGAGCCTGACGCCGCCGGCCTCCGTCTTGTGCGCGATGTCGCGCGAGACGATTTTGACGGCGAAGGGACTACTCAAGTTGGCGGTAAGGCGTGCGAAGTCGCCATTGGGCGGCACCACGACCTCGCGCGTCACGGGCACGCCGAAGTGCGAGAGAATGGCCTTGCTCTCGATCTCGGAGAGCGTCACGGGGCCGCTCGGCAACGAAAGGCCCGCAGGGGTGCCCACGCTCGGCGTGACGCGGGGCAGCAGGCGTCGGCGGTCCTCGGCGTAGCGTGCGAGGACGGCGGCGGCGTGCGCGAGCCGGATGGGCGACGGCATATGCGGAATGCCCGCCCTGTGAAACATCTGCCAGGCTTCTTCGGATTTGTCGCGCCGGCCCGACCAGGCGACGTGCACAGGCTTGTCGGTCTTCGCCGCGGCGGCGACGATCGCCTGGGCTGCGAGGGCCACCGCCTTGCCGCCGGCTGATGCCAGGAGGATGGAAAGCTGGTCGATGGCCGGATCCTCGAGGATGATGTCGAGGGCCTTGGTGAAAAGATCAGGATTGTTGAACACACCCGCCGTCGTGTCCGCGGGATTGTCCGCCGCGCCGAAGCTCGGGATGATGGCTTTGAGGGCATCGACGGAACGCTGCGAGAAACTCGGCAGTGTGAGCCCGTCTTTCACCGCACGATCGGCGAACACGATCCCCGAGCCGCCGGAGATCGAGAGCACGCCGATATTGCGCCCTCTCGGCAGCCGCCCTTGCAGGGCGAGCTTCGCGATGTCCACGATCTCTTCCACATCCTGCACCTCGATCAGTCCGGATTGGCGGAAGGCGGCGCGATAGAGATCGTAGTTGCCGGTCATGTTTGCGGTGTGCGAGGCTGCGGCCTTGGTGCCGCTCTCCGTCTGCGCGCCCTTCCAGATCAAGACGGGCTTGGCCGCCTCGAGCGACTTGCGGCCGAGATCGAGGAGGCTGCGCGCGTTCGGCGTGCCTTCCATATAGGCGAACGCGAGCTTCGTACCTGGGTCATCGAGGAACGCGCCAAGCAGCTCCGGCATGGTGATGTCGGTCTCATTGCCCGTCGAGACGACATGGCGGAAGCCAAGCCCCTGCGCCTCGGCCATGTTCACGACCGCGTAGCCGAAGCCGCCGGACTGGAAGGCGCAAGATACCGGCCCTTCGCGAAGCTGCGTCTCCTGACTGACGCTGCCGAACACACACCACATGCGCGAGGGCACCGACAGCGCGCCCTGGCAATTGGGACCGACCACGCGCACGCCGCTCTCGCGCGCGGCGCGCAGAAGCGCGTCTTCGAGTTCGCGGCCTTCGGGGCCGCCCTCGCGGAAGCCTGCCGTGAGCACAATCGCGAAGGGGATGCCCGCCCTGCCGCAGTCGCGGATCGCGTCGGGCACGCCTTTCGCCGGCACTGCAATCAGCGCGAGATCGACCGGCGCCCCGATCGCCGTCGCGCTCGGGTAGCACTTGAGGCCATGCAACTCGTTGTACTTCGGGTTCACGAGATGAATGGGCCGTGGAAAACCGGCGCCCTTGAGCGCGACAATGGGCTGGCCACTGATGCGCGAGAGATCGCTCGATGCGCCAATGATGGCAATGGCATTGGGATTGAAGAGACGCTCGAACGACATCGGAAAGAAGTCCTGAGTGGAGGGGCGTGCGGCGGGTCGGACTACAGACCCCGCAATCCTGGGCATGAACTTTGCGGCGGCGGTTTTCAGCCCCGCCCTGCGCCTTCCGGCGTCGAGAGCGGCAGGCCGAGCATGACGCGGCGCTTGAGCCAGGGGGAGGGCTTGTAGCGCGGGTCGCGATAGAACTCGAACAGCCGCTCGAGAATGAAGAGCACGCGCTTCGGGCCGATCCGATCGCCCCATTCGATGGGGCCGAAGGGATAGCCGAGCCCGAGCTTGGCGCCCTTGTCGATGTCGGCCGGCACGCCGATGGCGCGCTGGGCGATGTTGCAGCCGACGTTGACGAGTGCGGCGACGGCGCGCTGGGCGACGAAGCCGGGGCTGTCGTTGATTACGATTGCCGCCTGCCCGTCATGGCCCATGAGGCCGTGCGCCTGATCGCGATAACTCGGGTCTGTTGCCGGCGAGACCATGACCGTGCGCGGGCCCTTGAGACCGAAGAGCACGTCGACGGCGACCGTGCGCGCGCCATCGAGTTTGAGTTCGGCAACCGCCGTGGTCACGTCATAGCCGACCGGGGTGAGGACGATCAGCGCGTCCGTGCTCGGGCTCGTGCCGCTCTCGATCTCAACCCCAGTGCTCTTGAGATACTCCAGGAACGGCACCTGCAGGTCCTGGTTGTGGTCGCTCGGGCGTACCCACACGGATTTGGGCCGTGCAGACGGCGTAGGGCGGGCCTCCGGCTCGATCTTCTTGCCGCCCTCGTACTTGTACCAGCCCTGTCCGGTTTTCTGCCCGAAGAGCCCGCCGGCGGCGCGCAGCGTCGTGAGCGGCGAAGGCGCGTAGGCGGGTTCGTGATAGAATTGTTCGTACATAGACTCCATCGCCGCCGAGCCGATGTCGATGCCGACGAGATCGGCGAGCGTGAACGGGCCCATGCGGAAGCCCGGCGCGCCCGTCATGATGCGGTCGATCTCGTAGAAGGTGGCGATATCCTCGATGAGAATGCGCTGGCACTCCGGCCCCATGCCGCGGCCGATGTGATTGACGAGGAAGCCGGGGCTGTCGACGCAGAGCACGGGCTCACGCGTCATGCGCCGGCCGATCGTCATGAGTGCCTCCGTCACCCACGGCTCGGTCTTGAGGCCGGGGATGATCTCGACAAGCTTCATGAGCGGCACGGGATTGAAGAAGTGCATACCGCCGATGCGGCCGGCGTGCTTGGACTTGGCGGCGATCGCTGTCACGGGCAGCGAGGACGTGTTCGTCGCGATGATCGTATCGGGGCCGCAGATCTCGTCGAGACGGGCGAACATCTCCTGTTTGATGTCGAGGCGCTCGAATATGGCTTCGATCACGCAATGAGCCTTGGCCATATCCTCGAGGCTGTTCGTGACGGTGATGCGGGCGAGTGCCGCTTCCATGTCCGCGGCGGGGAGGCGGCCCTTCTCGACCTGCGAGCCGAGCAGCTTGGCGATGAATTCCTTGGCCGCCGCGGCCGCGCCCGGCTTCTCGTCGTAGGCGATGACCTGCATTCCGCCCTGGGCGGAGACCTGCACGATGCCGCGGCCCATGGTGCCCGTGCCGACGACGCCGATGATCATGTCTTCGCGATTCGCGTCGAATGCCATGTCTTCCTCTCTACTCATTCTTTCGGCTGATGATGTCTGCAGCTCACGGGTGCACGGCAGTTACATGGTGCGGCCCCGGGCGCGGTCGGCGTTTCCTGGCGGTTTTTCCTATGGTGCTCGCACCCTATGCGGCGCGTGCGGGCCGGACAATAGGCGCGTGCGCGGCCCGCTCGCACGCGCCGGCAGGTAGTCACGGGCGCGCGGATCGGCTAGCTTGGACCGCCAAGTCGGTCTGTACAGTTGGGGGATGCCATGCGGTCGCGCTTCTGGAGCGCGCTGGCAGCCGGTCTGGCGTTGAGCGCCATGGCGGGCCCGGCTGACGCGCAATTCATCATCGATCACGAGACGAGCGGCAAACGGCTGCGGGGGCTGCACGGTCCGCTCGCGCCGCGCATCAAGCGGAGTTTCGAATCCGACCGGGAGGCGGCGGCGACCTTCCGCGAGATCCTTGCCGCCACCGGCATCCCGGGCGTTGCCGATCGTATACAGGTGCGCGCAAGCGCCGAGACGGCGAATGCCGAGGCGCAGATCGGCGAGGACGGTCAGCGCTATATCTTCTACAACTCGACGTTCATGCGCGAGCTCGGCGCCAAGACGCGCCAGTATTGGGCCCTCGTGTTCGTCATCGCGCACGAAGTCGGCCACCACATCGCCGGCCATCTGGATTTTGCCGGGCAGGATCACCGAGTCGAGCTTGAGGCAGACCGCTACGCAGGTTTCATCCTCGGTCGCATGGGGGCCACCCACGACGAGGCCATTGCCGCGGTCGGGGCCATCGGTGCGGGGGCTGGCACGAGCACCCATCCCCCGCGCGATCAGCGGGTGCAGATCGTCTCGCTCGGCTGGAATGATGGGGCAGGGCCCCCGCCTGCGCGCGGCGAGCCGCCGCCAGCACGGCCGTCGCCGCCGATCCGTCCACCCGCCTTCGCGGCGCCCCAGCCGCCGCCACCGGCGCCAAGCGCCGCGGGATCGCCGAGGGCTGCCGCAGCCGATCCTGCGCCGCGGGCGCCGCGCATCACCTTCGACGATCGGGCCGGGAGCCGTCTTGAAGGCCATGTGATGGCGAGCCAAGCGACGCGCGATCCCGCTGCGTGCCGAAGCGCGTGCATCGAGCGGGCGCGTTGCATCGGTTATCAGCTCGGCGGTGTGCCGCCGCGGTCCTTGACGTGCCAGCTCTTTGATGAGGTGACGGCGCGGGCATTGGATGCAAACTGGCGCTCGGGGCTGCGCGATGATCTGGCCGACTCGGTCCCGGTCGCCGCCGCGTCCGTCGCGGCGCCGCCGGCGCCCGCGCCGGCGCCGAAAGTGTCCGCGCCTGCAGGCTATGCCTTCCGCGTTCACACGCGCCTCGATGGCCATGTCATATCAACGGTTCCCAAGCCCGATGCGGAGACGTGCCGCAAGTCCTGTGATGAGACGATCGGCTGCGTGGGCTACCAGTTCGGCGGCGTCCCCCCGCTCACAAGCACCTGCCAACTCTTCGATGCCGTGAACAGGCGTACGCTCGATACGCAGTGGCGCTCGGGCGTTCACAGCAATCTTGCGCTCTCGCTGCCCGTCGCCCATGAGCCGGGGCCAACGCAAGAGGCGGCAAAGCGGGCCGTCGCCGCGCGGCCCTCGCAACAGGTCCTGCCGGCCGCGGCGAAGTCCGTCGTCGCGCCGCTGCGGTTCGGCTACAAGACGCGCACCAACGCCCTTGTTGTCGGCGAGGTGATCAAGACGGGGCCGGCCGAGCAGCCGCTTGGCTGTCTGCTCATGTGCATGAACACGCGGCTCTGCACGGTCGCATCGTTCAGCCCGGTAGCTGGCAGCGGCAGCCAAGCCGCCGGGCAGGGAATGTGCACGGCCTACAGCTCCGTCGTGCGGATCGAGCCGGACCGAGCGGACGGGGAGACCGTGATCTTCAAGGAGTAGCTTATTCCTCCGCCGGAGGCTTCAGTCACTCGGCCGCCGCTGCCGTCGGCGCCTCGACGATGCGCGTCGCGAAGTCGGCGGGTGAGACGATCTCGAGCACCTCGAAATCCTCGGAGCAGGCGATCTCGCGGTGCTTGATGCCCGGCGTCTGCAGGATGCAGTCGCCTTTGCGGATCGTGCGCTGGCCCTGGCCCTCGTACTCGAACGTCGCCCAGCCGTTCATGACGTAGACGAGCTGGAAGTTGCAGTCATGGACATGCCACTGCTGGACCTGATCCGGCACCTTCTTGCCGTTGTGGCGGATCAGGTGGGCGACGAAGTCGCCCTTGGTGCCGTCCTTGATGCCGAGGTCACGGTACTCGAAAATCTCGCGCAGTCCGGGCGTCCACTTGGCCTCGCTGGCGAGGTTGTGCACGAAGTCCCAGGTCTTGCCGCTGAGCGGCTTGCTTTCGGTCATGGCGTCCTCCACGTCGTTTCTGGTTGTGACAGGGCAACTCTAGCGGCCCCACGCTGCAATGGGGAGACGGCGCGCACTATTCGGCGGCCTGAGGCTCCGCAAGCAGCGTCTCGCCGGGGCGCACAATCGTGAAGACGACCGGCTCGCTGGTGACGGTCAGCTCTCCGCCCTGCTGGCGCACGACCGTGTAGGCGGACGTTGCGAGGTTCCCGGCATCCTTGAAGTCGTCGCGGAAGTGGGCGCCGCGGCTGTTCTCACGCTGGAGGGCGGCGCGCGCGATGACCTTCGAGACCTCGATCTGGCTGCGCAGATTGAGCCAGTCATGCCAGGTGAGGTTGAAGGCGCGGCTGCGGTCGGCGATGCCCGAGGCGAGCAGCTCGGCTTCCAAGGTCTCGAGCCGGGCGACGCCGCGCTTCAGGCCAACGGCGTCGCGGATGATCCCGACATCATCCCACATGAGATTGAGCAGGTCCTCGCGGATGCGGTTGAGATCGCCCCGCGGCTTGGTGAAGGCGTGGAGCGCGCGCGCCGTCTCGGCCGCGATGAGGGCCTCGTCGGGCGGGCGGTGGCCGGGGTTCTTTGCGATCCATGCTGGCATGATGTCGCCGGCAATGCCGCCGAACACGGTCGAGTTGGCGACGCCGTTGCCGCCGAGGCGGTTGGCGCCGTGAATGCCGCCGGCATCCTCGCCGGCGACGAAGAGGCCGGGCAGCTCCGACTTGGTCTCGACGTCGCAGAGCACGCCGCCCATGAGGTAATGGGCGGTCGGCACCACCTCGACCAGACCGCCGGCCAGATCGAAGCCGCAGTCGGCGCAGCGCTCGACCATGCCCTTGAACTGCTTCGCCACCTTCTCGGGGCCGAGATGGCCCATGGAGATGTACAGCCCGCCATTGGGCGTCGTGCGGCCGGCCTGCATCTCGCGGTACATGGATTGCGAGACGAGATCGCGCGTCGCGCGCTCGCCGCGCGGGTCATAGTTGAACATGAAGCGCTGCTTGTTCCCGTCGAGCAGGTAGCCGCCGGCACCGCGCAGGCCTTCCTCGATGATCGTACCGGTCATGCGCGTTTCCTTGCCCGCGAGCACACCGGTCGGATGGAACTGCACCATCTCCATGTCGCGCAGGCCGAGACCGAGGCGCAGGGCCATGGCAATGCCGTCCATGCTCTTGTCGCCGGAGGGCGTGTGATAGAGGTACATGGTCGGCCCGCCGCCCGTGCCGAGCAGTACGGCCTTGGCCTCGATGAAGCGGAAGTTGCCCGTGCGCACATCGATCATGAGGGCGCCCGAGAGGGCCGCACCGTCCTTCGTCGGGATCAGGGCCACGGCGCGATGCTCCTCGAGCCGCCGGATGGGCCGCTTCCAGACCTGCTCCATGAGCCGGTTGATGATCTCGATGCCAGTGAGATCGCCCTTGTGCAAGGTGCGGTCGAAGGTCTGGCCGGCAAAGGCCTTGCCGTGCAGGGTGCCGTCCGGATTGCGGTCGAAGAAGCAGCCGACCTCGTTCTCGAGCTCGCGCACGCGCTCGACGGCCGTCTCGACGAGGCGCCAGGCGAGCTCCTGATTCGGCAGCCACTTGCCGCCTTCGATCGTGTCCATGAAGTGGCGCTCGACGGAGTCGCCAGGGATCAGCGAGACATTGTAGCCGCCCTGCACCATCCGCGTGCAGCCGGACTTTCCGACGAGCCCCTTGGTCGCGACGACGATGTCGAGGTCCGGGTTCGCCTGATAGGCATGGAGCGCCGCGAAGAGGCCCGCGCCGCCGGAGCCGAGGATGAGGATGTCGCACTTCAGGCGTTCGAGCATCGGGTGGTTTCCGTGTGGTTGGGCGTGTTGCCGGGCATGGCCTAATGGGCCGCTTCCCAGTTGGCTGCGGCCTTGGCATCGACGTGGATCGGCACCGAGAACTTCACGGCCGGCTCGGCGGCGTTCTCCATGACCTGCCGGACGACGGGCAGCGCCTTCTCGACTTCGTTCTCGCGCGCCTCGAAGATCAGCTCGTCGTGCACTTGCAGGAGCATGGTCGTATGGTCGAGACGTGCGGCTTGCAGTGCCCCCGGCATGCGGATCATGGCGCGACGGATGATGTCGGCCGCCGAGCCTTGGATCGGGGCGTTGATCGCCGCGCGCTCCAGGAATCCACGCATGGACGGGTTCTTCGTGTTGATCTCGGGATAGTGAATGCGTCGGCCGAAGACGGTCTCGACGTAGCCGTGCTCGCGGGCAAACTGCTTCGTGCGCTCCATGTAATCGCGGATGCCGGGAAAGCGCTTGAAGTAGGTGTCGATGTATTCGCCCGCCTCCTGCTTCGGGATCCCGAGCTGATTGGCGAGACCGAAGGCGGAGATGCCGTAGATGATCCCGAAGTTGATGGCTTTGGCGCGCCGGCGTGTCTCGGTCGGCATGTCCTTGACCGGCACACCGAACATCTCCGATGCCGTCATCGCATGGATGTCGAGGCCATCGGCGAAGGCCTTCTTGAGCTGCGGGATGTCGGCAATGTGGGCGAGCACACGCAGCTCGATCTGGCTGTAGTCCGCCGAGATGAGCTTGGCTCCCTTCTCGGCGATGAAGGCCGTGCGGATCTCGCGGCCCTCACGCGTGCGTGCAGGAATGTTCTGCAGATTGGGATCGGTCGAGGCGAGCCGCCCCGTGGTCGTCGCGGCGAGCGCGTAGCTCGTATGAATGCGCCCGGTCTCCGGGTGAATATGCTGCGGCAGTGCGTCGGTGTAGGTGCTCTTGAGCTTGGTGAGCTGGCGCCACTCCAGCATCGTATTGATGAGCCTGCGGGCGTCCGGCGGCAATTCCTCGTTTGCGGCAAGATCGTCGAGCAGACCGGCGCGGGTCTCCCACTGGCCCGACCGGGTGCGCTTGCCGCCAGGCAGCTTGAGCTGATCGAAGAGCAGCTCGCCGAGCTGTTTCGGGCTGCCGAGGTTGAAGGGCCGCCCGGCCAGCGCTTGCACTTCCTCCTCAAGGCGCGCAATTCCTTGCGCAAAGCTCGACGAGAGGCGCGAGAGGATGTCGCGGTCGACCTTGACGCCGGCGGCCTCCATGTCCGCGAGCACAGGGAGCAGCGGTCGTTCCAGGGTCTCGTAGACGGTCGTCACGCGCTCGGCCACTAGGCGCGGCTTCAAGACGAGCCACAGCCTCAGTGTCACGTCGGCGTCCTCGGCGGCGTACTCCGTTGCCTTGTCGATCGGCACGTCGGCGAAGGTGCGCTCGGATTTCTTCTTGGCAGCCGGCGCGTATTCGATGACGCGCGTGAAGGCGAGCGGCGTGTGCCCGAGATGGCGCTCGGAGAGAGCGTCCATGCCCTGGCTGCCCTTGCCGGCATCGAGCGCGTAGGAAATCAGCATCGTGTCGTCGATGGAGACGATGCGGATGCCGTGGCGACGCATGACCAGACAGTCGTATTTGAGGTTCTGTCCGATCTTGAGGACAGAGGGATCCTCGAGCAGCGGCTTCAGCACCTCGAGCGCCGCGCGCTTGTCGATCTGCCCGTCGACGAGACCGCCCGTGCCGAAGAGATCGGCATTGCCGGCCGTGTGCGCGAGCGGCACGTAGCAGGCCTTTCCCGGCGCCGTCGCCAGCGAGAAGCCGACAAGGTCGGCCATCATGGCATCGAGGCCGGTGGTTTCGGTGTCAAAGGCCACGTGGCCCGTTTCGCGCGCCTCTGCAACCCATGCCTGGAGCCGGCCGAGATCGCGCACGGTCTCATAGGTCGTGCGGTCGATCTTCGGCTGGCGCGCGGCGGCGCGACCGAAATCCACGGCCGCCGCCGGCGTCTCGGCGCCGTCGCTCTTCTTCGGTTTGGCGCCCTTTGCAGCAGGGGCGGGGGCATCGCCCTTCGTCAGGCTGGCGCCGACGGACCGCTCGAGTGGTGGCGGCGGCTCGACGCCGAGCGCGTCGGCGACGCGCTTCGTCAGCGTGTTGAACTCCATGGTGCGCATGAAGGTCAGCAACGGTTCGGCGAGCTGCTCCTGCAAGCCGAGGCGCTCGATCGGCACCTCGACCGGCACATCGTCCTTGAGGCGCACGAGTTCGCGGCTCATGCGCGCCTGATCGGCGAACTCGATGAGCTTTTCGCGTCGCTTCGGCTGCTTGATCTCGCTCGCGCGCGCCAGCAGGGTATCGAGATCACCGAACTCCTTGATCAGCTCGGCGGCCGTCTTGACGCCGATGCCGGGAACGCCTGGGACGTTGTCTGTAGAGTCGCCGGCAAGAGCCTGGATGTCGACGACCTTTTCGGGCTCGAGACCAAACTTCTCGATGACGTCTTCGCGCCCGATCAGCTTACCCTTCATGGTATCGAGCATGACGACGCCGGGCTTGACGAGCTGCATGAGGTCCTTGTCGGACGAGACAATCGTGACGTCGCCGCCGGCCTGGAGTGCCGCGCGCGCGTAGGTCGCGATGAGATCGTCGGCCTCGTAGCCCTCCTGCTCGATGGAGGCGATGTTGAAGGCCTTGACGGCCGCGCGGATGAGCGGGAACTGGGGGATCAATTCTTCCGGTGGCGGTGGCCGGTTCGCCTTGTAGTTCGGGTAGATGTCATTTCTGTAGTTCGTGCGCGAGGCATCGAAGATGACGGCGATATGCGTCGGCCCGCGTCCGGCCTTGGCGTCCTGAATGAGCTTCCAGAGCATCTGGCAGAAGCCGTGCACGGCGCCGACGGGCAGGCCGTCGGAGGGGCGCGTCAGCGGTGGCAGGGCGTGAAAGGCGCGGAAGATGTAGCCCGAGCCGTCGACCAGATAGACATGGCTCCCCTTGCCGACTGGCACGGGCTCGCCTTCCGGCACGGAGATGCGCCCGTTCGGCGCGGTGTCGTTCGCGGGCATGGTGGCTGTGTTCATGGCGGGGGAGTATAGAAGGCGGGATTGCCGCGGTCAGCCAATTCTCGCCGCGCGCCGATGTGAGCCTCAAGCCAGTGCTGTGGCAGCAGGCTCGTGCAGCTTGACAGGTGCTCTATACTGCACTCATGCGGACATCGGAAATCGACATGCTGATCGTGCCGGGGTGGACGAATTCCGGCCCGGACCACTGGCAATCGCGCTGGCAGCGCCATTTCAAGACTGCGCGGCGCATCGAGCAGGCGGACTGGAACAGGCCGCGCCTCGCCGACTGGGTCGAGCGGATCATTGCGGAAGTGGCCAGGTCAACGCGCCCTGTGGTGCTGGTCGCGCATAGCTGCGGCGTCTCGGCGGTAGTGCACGCCGCGCCGCGGCTCGTGCCAAGCCGCCTCGTCGGGGCATTTCTGGTGGCGCCGGCCGATCTCGAAGGCAGCGATACGTGGCCCGCGAAGGAAGGCGGCTTTGCACCGTTACCGATGGTGCGGCTGCCGTTCCCGGCGCGGCTGATCGGCAGCTCGGACGATCCCTACTGCTCGGTCGCGCGGACGCAGGAATTCGGCGCTGCCTGGGGCGCTGATGTCTCGATCATCGCCAATGCGGGGCACCTCAATACCGCGTCGGGGCACGGCCCCTGGCCCGAGGGCCTTCTCACATTCGGCCTGTTTCTGCGTTCGCTCGGCGATGTGCCGGGGCAGGCCTGAGGCGCGGCCGCCGGCTCAGCCGCATTGCGCGCGATGGCGCAGGAAATGATCGGCGAGCACGAGCGCCATCATCGCCTCGCCCACGGGCACCGCGCGGATGCCGACGCAGGGATCATGGCGGCCCTTGGTCACGATCTCGGTGTCGTGGCCGTGCTGGTCGATCGTCCGGCGCGGCTGGAGGATCGATGACGTCGGCTTGACCGCAAAGCGCGCGACCACAGGCTGGCCGGTCGAGATGCCGCCGAGGATGCCACCCGCATGGTTGGAGAGAAACACCGGCTTGCCGTCACTGCCGGCGCGCATCTCGTCCGCATTGGCCTCCCCGGTCAGCGCGGCAGCCGCAAAGCCGTCGCCGATCTCGACGCCCTTCACCGCATTGATGCTCATCAGGGCGGAAGCCAGATCCTGGTCGAGCTTGCCGTAGACAGGGGCCCCCCATCCCGCCGGCACGCCCTCCGCGATGATCTCGATGATCGCGCCGAGCGATGAGCCCGCCTTGCGTGTGGCGTCGAGATCGTCCGCCCACTGGGCTGCCGTCTCGGCATCGGGGCAGAAGAAGGGGTTCTTGTCGACCTCGGCCCAGTCCCAGCGCGCGCGATCGATGGCGCGGCTGCCGATCTGGACCAGGGCGCCGCGGATCGTCACGCCGTTCAGCACCGCCCGCGCGACCGCGCCCGCGGCAACCCGCGCCGCCGTCTCACGCGCCGAGGACCGCCCGCCGCCGCGGTAGTCGCGAATGCCATACTTGGCAAAGTACGTGTAGTCGGCGTGGCCCGGGCGGAACTTCTCGGCGATGTCGCCGTAGTCCTTGGAACGCGGGTCGGTGTTCTCGATCATCAGCGAGATCGGCGTGCCGGTCGTCACCTGGCGTCCGGTGCCGTCGTCGAACACGCCGGAGAGGATCCGCACGGTATCGGGCTCGCGGCGCTGGGTCGTGTAGCGGGATTGACCGGGTTTTCTGCGATCGAGGTAAACTTGAATGTTTTCGGCGCTAAGGGGTATGCGAGGCGGGCAGCCATCGATCACACAGCCCAGTGCCGGCCCGTGGCTCTCGCCCCAGGTCGTGACGCGGAAAATGTGGCCGAAAGTGTTGTGCGACATGGGCTATCCGGCATTTTGCGGCACCGCAGCAACAATACCTATAGCACAGCTGTCTTAGCTGCGTCGCCATCCAAGATTAACAAGCGTTCATGTGACAGATTAACAACCATTCAAGTAGACGGGCACGGAAGATGTGTGACTGGTGGGTCACGAACGCCGTTTATATTGTGCGTATATTCAGTGTTGCTTCCTAAGACCGAAATAAAATGCCAAAGTATGCACGACACTGGCGCTGATGCGGGCTCAGACCTTCACCGGCACCAGTGTCGGCTTGCAAGCTCAATGCTCACTGTGGAGGAATTGTCATGAAGTTCGCGAAGCTGGCCCTCGCCGGGGCGCTCAGTGCGTTCCTGTTCACCTCGGCGCAGGCCGCCCCCGCGCTGGGCCCGGCCACGAAGATCACGTCGGACAACGTGATCGAACTGGCTCAGGCCAAGAAGAAGGCCGTGAAGAAGAAGGCTGCGCCGAAGAAGAAGGCCGCCAAGAAGCCGGCGAAGAAGAAGGTTGCCAAGAAGCCGGCGAAGAAGAAGGTGGCCAAGGTTGGCCCCGGCCGCTGCGGTGCGATGAAGTACTGGAGCGCGAAGCAGAAGAAGTGCCTCTCGAAGGGCTGATCCGGCGCTTCACGAGCCAAAAAGCGGGGTCGGGCGAAGGTCCGACCCTTTTTTTGCGGGCTTGGTGGGGGGCTCAGCGCCAGCCGAAAGCGATCCGCTCGACCTTGCTGTCACCGAGGACATCAAAAATGTGGGCGATCGGACGGCCCCCGCGCCGCCAGTAGAAGTGGCAGGCCTGGTCGTTCTCAGCGAGCGCCCACACGATCAGGCCGGCCAGCCGGCGCATGTCGAGCGCGTGGCGCGCCCCTTCAAAGAGATGCTCGCCGAAGCCGAGCCCCTGGTGGGTCGGCGTCACGTAGAGCTCGTAGATCTCGCCCTGGTAACGGCCTTTCGAGCGGGCCCGGCCGAAGGTCGTGTAGCCGGCAACCTTGCCGCCGACCTCGAGCACCAGCATACCCTCACCGCGGCTCGCCACGCTCCGCCACCACGCGACCGTACGCCGGCGGATGATGCCTTCGAGGTGGGCATGGGGGATGATGCCCGTGTAGGCGAGCCGCCAAGACTGGCCGAAAAGCTCAGCCAGCTCTTCCGCATCGCGGGTGTGCGGCTTGCGGACGACAATGTCAGTGCGGGACTGAAGCATGTGGCCACTATAGCCCAGTATTGTGGCGCGGGTCAGCTCACGTCGTCGCGACAGGGATGCAGAGGCGCCAGTCGGTCGCTGCGCGTGTCCATTTGCGCTCGGCGCGCGGGCTGTGCTAGACGACGGCCGTGCGCCGTGCCCTGTTGCCGCGGCAGCAGGGACTCACCCAGGCGCATTGTTTCATCGGCTCTGCTCCTTCTCGGCGGCCGATCGCGTGGCGACGTGGCGGAGTGGTGACGCAGCGGACTGCAAATCCGTAAACGCCGGTTCGATTCCGGCCGTCGCCTCCATGGATCTCCAAAAACCGGCGCTGCGCTCTCTCGTCGACGCCCCCTCTCTGCAGCGCGCGGTCCTCGCCAGTAGACCCGCGGGCGCCCGCTGTGTCATGGAAGGGGCAAGTGCCCATCAAGCCGACACTCCCGGGAGGACCAATGATCCGCATCAAGGCGCAGGCGCTCGAGGATCTCGTGCGTGACATCTTCATCAAGGCGGGCTGCTCCGAGGCCGAGGGCAGGCGCATCGGCAAGTACCTCGTGATCGCAAATCTCACCGGCCACGACAGCCACGGCGTCCAGCGCGTGCCGCGCTACCTGCAATGGAAAGCCGAAGGCGATTTCGTCGCCGACCGCACCGTGAAGGTCGTCTCTGAGACGCCGGTGCTCGCCGTGCTCGACGGGCAGTATGGCTTTGGCCAGACAATCGCGCCGCAAGCCGTCGAGATCGGGATCAGGAAATGCAAGGAGATGGGCCTCGCCTGCATCGCGCTGCGCAACACCGGCCACATCGGCCGCGTCGGCGATTGGGCCGAGATGGCGGCGGCAGAAGGGCTCGTGTCCGTGCATTTCGTCAACGCCGCGTCGAGCATTCTGGTTGCGCCCTACGGCGCCGTGGATCGTCGGTTCTCGACGGCGCCCTACTGCGTCGGCGTTCCGCGTCCCGGCACCACGCCTCTGATCCTGGATTTCGCGACGTCGATCGTCGCCGAGGGCAAGGTGCTCAATGCCTCGTTCGGTGGCAGGAAGCTGCCCGACGACGCGCTGATCGGCCCCGATGGTCAGATGAGCCCCGATCCGCACCTGCTCTATGGCGACTACACGCCAACCGGTCCGCGCAACTACCGCAAGGGCACGGGCGCGATTCGCGCGTTCGGCGATCACAAGGGCTCCGGTCTCGCGCTGATGTGCGAGCTGCTCGGGGGTTCGCTCACGGGTACGGGTGCGGCCGAGGAGGGGCGTAAGTGGTCGAACGGGATGCTCTCGTTCTACGTCGACCCGGCGAAGCTCGATCCTGCCGGGTTCTTTCCAAAGGACGTGATGCGCTTTGTCGACTACGTGAAGAGCGCGCGGCCGGCGACGCCCGGTGGCGAGGTGCTCGTGCCCGGCGAGCCGGAGGCGCGCACGAAGGCCGAGCGCCTCGCCAACGGTGTGCCGCTGCCCGAAGACACCTGGGGGGCTATCGTCGAGGCGGCGCGCAAGGTCGGCGTCGACGAGCGCCGCATCCAGCTCGCGGCGCAGTAGGCGCGGAACACAGCCATGCCGACAGCCACAGCCTGATAAGAGGGCCCCATGACCACTGTCTCTGCCGAAACACTCGCCTTTCTCAAGACCGTCGATACGCCGACCATCTGCAATGCCCTCGAGATCGTCGCGCCTGAGCGGCGGCTCACGGGCTATACGGTGAAGCCGTTCGTCTGCCCTTTCCCGGATCTGGAGCCGATCATCGGCTACGCGCGCGTCGCGACCTGTCGCGCCACGCACGCCAACGAGCTCACCGGGGAAGCCGCCCGCAACCAGCGCATCGGCTACTACGAGTACATTGCCTCGGGGCCGGGGCCGACGATCACCGTGCTGCAGGACCTCGATGGGGCCGAGGTCGGTTACGGCGCCTTTTGGGGTGAGGTGCAGAGCACGGTGCACAAGGGCCTCGGCTCGCTCGGCGTGATCACCGACGGCTGCATCCGAGACATTCCGCAATGGGCGCCCGGCTTCTTCGCGCTGGCCGGCTCGCTGGCGCCGAGCCATGCCTTCACGCACCTCCACGACTTCGGCAAGGAAGTGCGCGTGCACGGGATGCTGGTCCGCCACGGCGACCTCATCCATGCCGACCGGCATGGGGCGGTCGTGATCCCCCACGCGGTCGCCGACAAGCTCCAGGGCGCTTGCGAGCTGCTTGCGCGCAAGGAAGCGGTCATCCTCGAGCAAGCCCGCGCGCCGGGCTTCAACATCGAGATGCTGAAGGTGGCGCTGCGCAAGCAGGAGGAGATCCACTGAGGCGGCTTCTGGTGCGGGCCGGCGATGGCAGCCATGCGCGGCGCCGCCTCACGGGTCTTTCCCGTTGAAGAGCCGCGCGATTCGGCAGAGAAGAATTCCTCGTTGGGGCCAACACAGCAATTGCCCCCGTTGCTGCACCGCGTTAAAAGCCCTTCTGGCGGCTGGGGGCCTTGCCGCCACGGTGGGGCGTGGCCGGCCGGTGACGGGCGGCGGGCGCCCCGGTAATCAGAGGCATAGGGGCTCGTTTCGCGGCTCTGCCGGTGCCCGCCGGTTCTGCGATCCGACGCCCACCTAACGAGAGCCGCAAGCATGGCCAGCGCCAAGCCATCCGCCGGGACGCAGCGCCCGATCTCGCCGCACCTCCAGATCTACAGCCCGCTCATCAACATGATGATGTCGATCGCGCATCGCATCACGGGGGTGGCGCTCTACGCCGGCACACTGCTGCTCGCCTTCTTCCTCGTCTCGGCCGCGAGCGGTCCTGATGCCTACTACTATGCGAAGTGGCTGTTCGGGAAATGGATCGGGTTGCTCATCCTCTTCGGCTACACCTGGGCACTCTTCCATCACATGCTCGGCGGCGTGCGCCACCTGATCTGGGACACGGCCCGCGGCTTCGATCTCGCCACGGTCGACAGGCTCTGCTGGGGCACACTTCTAGGCTCAATCTCGCTGACGATCCTCGTGTGGGTCGCAGCCTTCCTGTTCTGAGAGGGCGCTGCCATGACCACGACGCTCCGCCCGACGCCCTCGCCGAACGACGCCCAGATCCGCACGCCGCTCGCCCGCGTGCGCGGACTGGGCTCGGCGAAAGAAGGAACGGATCACTTCTGGCGCCAGCGCGTGACGGGGGTCGCCAACCTCTTCCTCGTCATCTGCGCCGTGTTTCTGGCCCTGCGCCTGGTCGGCGCGAGCTACAATGACGCGCGTGAACTCCTGTCCAGCCCGTTCGTGACCGTGGCGCTCGCGCTGCTGATCCTGTCGGGTGTGAGTCACATGCGCCTCGGCATGCAGACCGTGATCGAGGACTATGTCCACAGCGAGAGGCTGAAGATCGCGCTTCTCATGCTCAATACGTTCTTCGCCATCGCCGTCGGCGCGACGTGCATCCTGGCGGTGTTGAAGCTCGCATTCGGGGGCTAGAGAGGTATGAACGCACAAGCCAGCGGTGTCGCCAAGCCGGCGGTCAACGGCAAGGCCTACCCGATCACCGACCACACCTATGACGTCGTCGTCGTCGGCGCCGGCGGGGCAGGGCTTCGCGCCACACTCGGTTGCGCCCAGGCGGGGCTCAAGACGGCGTGCGTCACCAAGGTTTTCCCGACCCGCTCGCACACGGTCGCTGCCCAGGGTGGCGTTGCGGCGGCGCTCGGCAACATGGGCCGGGACGACTGGCGCTGGCACATGTACGACACCGTGAAGGGCGCTGACTGGCTCGGCGACCAGGATGCCATCGAGTATCTCTGCCGCAATGCGCCGCAGGCCGTGTACGAGATGGAGCACTACGGTGTGCCCTTCAGCCGTACCGAGGACGGCCGCATCTATCAGCGCCCGTTCGGCGGCATGACCACCGAGTTCGGCGAGGGGCCGCCGGCGCAGCGCACGTGCGCCGCGGCCGACCGTACCGGCCATGCCATGCTGCACACGCTTTATGGCCAGTCGCTGCGCTACTCGGCGGAGTTCTTCATCGAGTATTTCGCGATCGATCTGATCATGGATGCGGACGGCGCCTGCCGCGGCATTGTTGCCCTTTGCCTCGAGGATGGCACGGTGCACCGTTTCCGCGCCAAGAAGACCATCCTGGCGACGGGTGGTTACGGACGTGCCTACTTCTCCTGCACCTCCGCGCACACCTGCACCGGTGATGGCAATGCCATGGTGCTGCGCGCCGGTCTGCCGCTACAGGACATGGAATTCGTGCAGTTCCACCCGACCGGCATCTACGGCGCCGGTGTGCTGATTACCGAGGGCTCGCGCGGCGAGGGCGGCTATCTCACCAATTCGAACGGCGAGCGCTTCATGGAGCGCTATGCGCCGCAAGTGAAGGACCTCGCCTCGCGTGACGTCGTCTCGCGCTCGATGACGATTGAGATCCGCGAGGGCCGCGGCGTCGGCCCGCTCAAGGACCACATCTATCTGCACCTCGACCACCTCGATCCCAAGATCCTGGCCGAGCGTTTGCCGGGCATCACCGAAAGCGCGAAGATTTTTGCCGGCGTCGACCTGCACCGCGAGCCCATCCCGGTGCTGCCGACCGTCCACTACAACATGGGCGGCATCCCGACGAACTATCACGGCGAGGTCGTCACGCTGAAGGGCGGCAACCCCGACCACATCGTGCCGGGTCTGATGGCGATCGGCGAGGCCGCCTGCGTCTCCGTGCATGGCGCCAACCGCCTCGGCTCAAACTCGCTCATCGACCTTGTCGTGTTTGGCCGCGCTGCGGGCCTCAAGGCGGCCGAGACGACCGAGGCCGGAAGTGCGCACCAGGATCTGCCGAAGGATGCGGGCGATCTGGCGCTCTCGCGTCTCGACCGCTTCCGCCATGCCAAGGGTGGCCAGTCCACGGCGACCTTGCGCATGAAGATGCAGCGCCTCATGCAGTCGAACTGTGCGGTATTCCGCGATGGTCCGGTGCTCAAGGAGGGCGCGCAGAAGATCGTCGAGATCTGGAAGGAGACGAGCGATATCGCCGTCACGGACCGCTCGCTGATCTGGAACTCCGACCTGATCGAGACGCTCGAATACGACAATCTGATTGCGCAGGCGGCGGTGACCATGATCAGCGCCGAGAACCGCAAGGAAAGCCGTGGTGCGCACGCGCGCGAGGACTTCCCCAATCGCGACGACAAGGAGTGGATGAAGCACACGCTGACGTGGGCCGACGATGCCAAGCGCGAGGTGCGGATCGATTACCGTCCGGTGCACACCTACACGCTGACGAACGATATGAACTACATTGAGCCGAAGGCGCGCGTGTACTGAGCGCCAGAGGCGCCCGTTCGCCGCGAGCCGACGTAAGGTTCAGGGAGCCGGAGGGGCGGCTGCGCACCGGCGAGCCGCCTCCGCGTGCACCAATTCGATGAACGGCGCGTCCGCGTGCGCGCGATCAACCGCAGGTGAAGCTGATGAGCACGGCCACCAAGGCAGCGACTTCTGACGCGTGGGCGCGCCCGCCGACGACGGCCCGTCTTGTGCTTGCCGACGGCACAGTGATCTCGGGCCGTGGTCTCGGTGCGGTCGGCACGGCCGTCGGCGAGGTCTGCTTCAACACCGCCATGACCGGCTACCAGGAGATCCTCACCGATCCTTCCTATGCCGGCCAGATCATAACCTTCACCTTTCCGCACATCGGCAACGTCGGCGCCAATCCCGAGGACACCGAGACGTCGAACTTGGCGGCGCGAACGGGCGCGCGCGGGGCCGTGCTGCGCGCCGTAATCTCTGCACCGTCCAACTACCGCGCCGCGGAGTCGCTCGATCAGTGGCTGAAGGCGCGCGGCATCATTGCCATTGCCGAGGTGGACACGCGCGCCCTCACCGCACGCATTCGCGAGCAGGGCATGCCCAATGCGGTCATCGCCCACAGCCCGGATGGCGTGTTCGACATCGAAGCACTCAAGGCCGAGGCGGCGGTCTGGCCCGGGCTCGATGGGATGGACCTCGTGCCCGAGGTGACGTGCGGGCAGAGCTATAGCTGGGACGAGATGCGCTGGGTGTGGGGCAAGGGCTACCCACGCCAGGAGCATCCGGAGTTTCACGTCGTCGCGATCGACTATGGCCTCAAGCGCAATATCCTGCGCTGCCTCGCCAATGCCGGCTGCCGCGTGACCGTCGTGCCGGCGCGGACGACAGCGGAGGATATTCTCGCGCGCAAGCCCGATGGCGTGTTTCTCTCCAACGGCCCCGGCGATCCGGCAGCGACCGGCAAGTACGCCGTGCCTGAGATTAGGAAGCTGGTGGCCTCCGGCCTCCCGACCTTCGGCATCTGCCTCGGCCACCAGATGCTCGGCCTCGCTGTCGGCGCGCGGACGCACAAGATGCATCAGGGGCATCACGGCGCCAATCATCCGGTCAAGGACTATACGACCAACAAGGTCGAGATCGTTTCGATGAACCACGGCTTCGCCGTCGATCGCGAGACCTTGCCGGAGGGGGTCGAGGAGACGCACGTCTCGCTCTTCGACGGCACGAACTGCGGCATCCGCCTCAAGGACAAGCCGGTCTTCTCCGTGCAGTACCACCCGGAAGCTTCGCCCGGCCCCGAGGACAGCCACTACCTGTTCGACCGCTTCGTCGAGCTCATGCGCAGGCACAGGGCGGCCTGACATGGTGGCCCGCCGATGACGAAGGCCCGGGGGTCTGCCTCCCGGGCCTTTCCATGTCAGGGCGGCTGCAACCGGCCTCAGGCGACGACGCTCTTGATTGCGGCGGCAAGATCGGTCTTCTCCCAGGAGAAGCCGCCTTCGCTGTCCGGCTTGCGGCCGAAGTGGCCGTAGGCGGAGGTGCGCGCGTAGATGGGCTTGTTGAGGTCGAGATGCTTGCGGATGCCGCGCGGGGATAGGTCCATGACCTCGGCGAGCGCGGCCTCGAGCTTCGCCTCGTCCACTTTGCCCGTGCCGTAGGTGTCGACGTAGATGGAGAGGGGCTTGGCGACGCCGATCGCGTAGGAAACCTGAATGCAGCAGCGGTCAGCAAGGCCGGCGGCGACGACATTCTTCGCGAGATAGCGGGCGGCGTAGGCCGCCGAGCGGTCGACCTTGGTCGGATCCTTGCCGGAGAATGCGCCGCCGCCGTGCGGTGCCGCGCCGCCGTAGGTATCGACGATGATCTTGCGGCCGGTCAGACCGGCATCACCATCAGGCCCGCCGATGTAGAATTTGCCGGTCGGGTTGACGTGCCACACGGTATCCTTGCTGATCCAGCCGTCGGGCAGCGTCTCGCGCACATAGGGCTCGACGATCGCACGCACGTCGCTGGAGGTGAGCTTCTCGTCGATGTGCTGGTGAGACACGACGATCTGCGTCACCCCGACAGGCTTGCCGCCCTCATAGCGGACGGTGACCTGGCTCTTGCTGTCCGGGCCGAGCTTGGCGGCATCACCTTTGCGGGCCTTACGCGCGGCGGCGAGGTTCTCGAGAATCTTGTGCGCGTAGAAGATCGGGGCCGGCATCAGCTCAGGAGTCTCGCGCGTCGCGTAACCGAACATGATGCCCTGGTCGCCCGCGCCTTCCTCTCGATTGCCGCCCGAGTCGACGCCTTGCGCGATGTCGGCGGACTGGGGGTGCAGCAGAACCTTGATGTCGGCGTTCTGCCAGTGAAAGCCTGCCTGCTCATAGCCAATGTCGCGCACTGCCATGCGGGCGACATGGCGGATCCAGTCGTGGGTGACGGTGTTCGGTCCCCGCGTCTCGCCGGCGATCACGATCTGATTGGTTGTCGCCAGCGTCTCGCAGGCCGCGCGGATGAGCCATGGGTCGATGCCGGCCCTGGGGCCCTCGCGGTAGAAGAGGTCGACGATCTCGTCGGAGATCCGGTCGCACACCTTGTCGGGGTGGCCTTCGGAAACCGACTCACTCGTGAACAAGTACGACTGGCGCGACAAGGGAACCCCCTGGGGTTAGGTGTGTGCGAAAAAACGCGCCGTTCTTGCAGTCTTTTCCAGGCCGGTCAAGGCGGCTGGACTCCACATGCAAAGTAGCACGGGCGATAAGGGCCGATGCGCCCCGAGCTTCCGGTTCGCCCTAGTCCTCGCGGAACACCCGCTCCCGCCGCTCGTGGCGTTCCTGCGCCTCGATCGAGAGCGTGGCGATCGGCCGGGCATCAAGCCGCTTCAAGCTGATCGGCTCGCCGGTTTCCTCGCAATAGCCGTAGCTGCCATCGTCGATGCGGGCAATGGCGGCATCGATCTTGCCGATCAGTTTGCGCTGGCGGTCACGAGCCCGCAGCTCCAGGGCCTTGTCAGTCTCCGATGTGGCGCGGTCGGCGAGATCGGCGTGCTGGGAGGTGTCGTTGTGCAGGCCCATCAGCGTCTCTCGGGTCTGGCGGAGGATGTCCTCCTTCCACGCCAGGAGCTTGTTTCTGAAGTAGATGCGCTGCCGCTCGTTCATGAACGGCTCGTCTTCGCTCGGCTTGTAGCCGGGGCTCAGCGTGATTTCGCTGTGGCGGGCGTCGGGCTTGCCGTTGCTACGGCCCCCCTTTCGCGCGCCATTTCCGTTCGCAGGCTTTCCGGATTTTGTCATGCGTTGCCACCCATCATGCAAACCCGATCGACCGACCCCCGTCTGCGACTTCGGTCGTAGGAAAATTGCGCCACGTAATATGCGAGCCCGGTTCACAGTCAAGCGAATAGCGTCATAGAGTTAGCTCGGGGCATCCCGCTGGCCGGCGGGGCCCTCCGTTCCCGCCGAAATGCTGCGGCGCACGCTGGTTCGCCAAGCCTCCCGAAGCCCCCGGACGGTCCGATTCGGGTGCCGCGGGACCCCCCTCCCTGCGGAGCCTTCCGGTGGCGCTCGTGGGCCCGATGGACTTCCGGCAGCGGGTCTGCTAGAAAGCGGCCTCGACGCAGACCGCCGCCGCTGCCTCACGCATCGGGGGCGTTCGTGCATTAGGCATTCAACGCGGCAGAAGCAGACTCACGAGGAGCGGTACGCTTGCAAGTTCTCGTTCGCGACAACAACGTTGACCAGGCGCTCAAGGCGCTCAAGAAGAAGATGCAGCGCGAAGGCATTTTTCGCGAGATGAAGCTGCGCAACTACTACGAGAAGCCCTCCGAGCGCCGGGTGCGCGAGAAGGCCGAGGCCGTCCGCCGCGCCCGCAAGCTCGCCCGTAAGAAGCTGCAGCGCGAGGGCCTCCTGCCGAGCAAGGCCGCTGCGACCAAGACCGCCAAGGGCGCCGGGCGTGGCGCGCCACGGATCTGATCCCTCCTGATGATGTTCCCGCCCGGGAGGATTTTCCTCCCGGTCATGTCTTGCGCTGAGGGCGGGGCACGAGCCTCGCGCCCGTGGCGCGAGCCGGGTGGCCGCATTTCTCCTCTAAGCGCGATAACGCCAGCGCTCCCTTCCGCCTTGGTTTGGCTTCAGCCGATCGCGCGCAAGTGACCCGACGACGCGCCACTCGGCGTGGGACCGCCGCCGACCAGGATCGCGGATGTGACCTGCTTGATGTCGCGGTGCCCGCAGAGCGCCATTGTGAGATCGAGCTCCTTGCGGATGATCTCAAGCGCCTTCGTCACCCCTTCTTCGCCCATGGCGCCGAGGCCATAGGTGAAGGCGCGGCCGATGTAGACGCCTTTGGCGCCGAGAGCGATCGCCTTGATCACGTCCTGACCCGAGCGGATCCCGCCGTCCATATGGATTTCTATTCGGTTACCCACTGCCTGCACGATGCCGGGCAGCGCGGCGATCGAGGAGATCGCGCCATCGAGCTGGCGCCCGCCATGGTTGGAGACGATCAGGGCATCGGCGCCCGTCTCGGCTGCCATCTCGGCGTCCTCGGGATCGAGAATGCCTTTGAGAATGAGCTTGCCGCCCCACGCGTCGCGGATGCGCTTCACGTCATCCCAGCTCAGGCGCGGATCGAACTGCTCGGCCGTCCATGCACCGAGTGCCGTCATGTCGCTGACGCCCTTGGCGTGGCCGACGATGTTGCGGAAGGTCCGCCGCTTGGTGCCGAGCATGCCGAGCCACCAGCGCGGCTTCATGGCGATATCCATGATGTTCGGGATCGTGAGCCGCGGCGGCGCGGTGAGCCCGTTCTTGAGGTCCTTGTGGCGCTGCGCGAGGATCTGAAGGTCGAGGGTCAGCACCAGTGCGGAGACGCCGGCCGCCTTGGCGCGCGCGAGCAGGCGGCTCACGAAGTCGCGGTCCCGCATCACGTAGAGCTGGAACCAGAAGGGCTTGTCGGTGTTCTCGGCGACATCCTCGATCGAGCAGATGCTCATGGTCGAGAGCGTGAAGGGAACGCCGGCCTTGTTGGCCGCGCGCGCCGCGAGGATCTCGCCATCGGCGTGCTGCATCCCGGTCAGGCCGACGGGCGCCAACGCCAGGGGCATAGCGACAGGAATGCCGGCCATGGTGGTTGCAAGCGTGCGATTGGTCATGTCGACGGCAACACGCTGGCGCAGCTTGATGCGCTGGAAATCTTCCTCGTTGGCGCGGTAGGTGCTCTCGCTCCACCCGCCGGAGTCGGCGTAGTCGTAGAACATCCGCGGCACGCGCCGCTTGGCGAGCACGCGCAGGTCTTCGATGCAGGTGATGACTTGGCTCATGCGGCGCTTCCCCGGATGCTGGGCGCAAGGTGTGCTTGTGGCCCTGGCTTAGCGCCTTTTGGGCCACAACGGAACAGGCCAATAGGTGAAGGGAGCCGCCCGCCACTCTTGAAAGGTCGCGACGACCGGATCAGTTGCCGACGTCGTAGCGGTAGAGATCCATGCCATGGATCCGCAGCCAGGCCTTGGCCTCGCCTGAGCGCGGCATGATGCGGTCGACGAGGCGCCAGAAGCGGGGGCCGTGGTTCATGTGAACCAGATGCGCGACCTCGTGAGCCGCGACGTAGTCGAGCACGACGGGTGGTGCCAGAAGCAGGCGCCACGAGAAGGAGAGCTGCCCGGCGCTCGAGCAGGAGCCCCAGCGGGTCTTCTGATCGCGCAGCGTAAGGCGCTGCGGTCTGACGTCGAGCGCCTTGGCATGGCGTGATACCGCGGCCTGAAGATCACGCAGGGCCTCTGCATAGAGCCAGTCACGCAGGCGGCGCGGTGCGTGCTCGGCATTCCCGCGCACGATCACGATGGGCAGGCGGCGGCCGGCGCGCGCCGCGATCTCGACGACGCCGGCGCCGCGCAGCGCCGGCTCGAACGCGATCTCGTGCGGCACGCCGCGCAGCGGGAATGTGGCGCCATCAACGAGCGGCACCGGCTCCGGCACGCATTCGAGGCGCTCGCGAACCCAGTCGCGATTGCGCAGCAGAAAGCGGTCCGCTTCGCGCAGGTCCGAGCCGCGCGGCATGGTCAGGATCACGGCGTGCTGCGTGCGGCTGACGCGCAATGTAAGACGGCGTGCCGTTGGATGCCGGCGCACCTCTACAGGTGCCGAGATGCCATCGACCTTCAGCAGTTGGACTGACGTCGTCGATTTCGCGGTCCGCCGCTTCATGCGCGTCCTCGCTCGTCTCCTGTTGTCCGTGAAGGGATGCGCCGGACGCGCATCCACAAGAGGCCCCCTCGACCGGTGTCAGGAACACCACTCGACTAACGCGCTTCGCACTCGTTTAAGGCAGTCCTGCGGCGCATCCCGACGCACCAACCCATGCGCGATTCCTAACAGGCCAAGCGGGCGGCGCGAACACGTTCGGCGTCTGTCGTGGTACGAGACCCCGCGCATGTGGCGTCGGCGCCACGCGACGCATCAGTGCCACAGATCAATGCTTGCGCCCGACTCGCGGCGGTGACGCCGAGATGGGCTGCCAAGTTCTGAAGCCGTCGAAGAGCAGGCTGCCGGCGAGCTGCCAGATCGTAAGCTGCGCAAGCTGAGGCAGATACATGGCGTCGGCTGCGAGCGCGTGTGAAGCGTGTCTGACTGTTGCGGTGGCATCGTGCTGCTTGAGCGTGCGCACCGGGCGGGCAGCGCTGTGTGATCCAAATGTGAAGGCGGAGGCAGAAATCTCGCGCCGCTCGGGATCGGTCGTCTCGCGCGTTTCGTGGCGTTGAATCGCCGGCGCGACGACGCCCCTTTTGGTACGCGGATCCCGCGCGCGTGCGAAAGCAGCGATTCGCGGCGCAATCTCGCGCCGGAAGCGCGAGCCGTTGAAAATGCCATAGTGACCCACGTGTGGGCACGTGAAGTGGAGCTTGTCGGCGGCGGTGAGTGACGTGCACAGGTCATGGGCGGCGCGGCACTGGCCGAGGCCGGTGATGTCGTCCTTCTCGCCCTCGATTGTGAGAAGCCCGACGCGCCGGATCGCGCTCGGGTCGACGAGGCGTCCGCGGTGGTGCATCAGGCCGCGCGGCAGAAGATGGCGCACGAATACCGTGTCGACCGTGTCGAGATAGAACTCTGCCGTCAGATCCATGACGGCGAGATACTCGTCATAGAACTCGCGGTGCTTCTCGGCGCTGTCGCCGTCACCGCGCACGAGGTGGAAGAAGAGATCCTTGTGGGCGTTCATGTGCCGGTCGAGGTTCATCGTCATGAACCCGGTGAGCTGGAGGAAGCCCGGATAGACCGAGCGCCCGAAACCAGGGTTCGGCCACGGCACGTGCGTGATCACATTGCGGCGAAACCACTCCGTGCCGCGCCGCTCGGCGAGCCGGTTGACGATTGTGGGGCTGCGGCGCGTATCGATCGGGCCGCCGGCAAGCGACATGCTGAGCGGCACGGCGGGATCGCCTTCGGCCTCCATGAGGGAGACCGCGGCGAGCACCGGCACGGAGGGCTGGCACACGGCAAAGACGTGAACGTCCCCGCCAAAATGCCGGAAAATATCGATCATCACGTCGATGTAGTCGGCGAGATGGAAGTCCCCCGCTGCAACCGGCACGTCGCGGGCGTCCTGCCAGTCGGTGATATAGACCTCATGGTCGGGGAGGAAGGTTTCGACGGTGCCGCGCAACAGCGTCGCGAAGTGGCCCGACATGGGCGCAACGAGCAGCAGGCGCGGGTCGCGGGCAGCACGCTCCGGCGCGACGTTCCGCTTGAAATGGATGAGGCGGCAGAACGGGTGCTGCCAGACGACTTCCTCGCGCACGCCGACCTCGATGCCGTCGACCGAGGTCCGATCGATTCGATAGCTCGGCTTGTCGTAGCGGCGCGTTGTGCGCTCGAAGACTTCGAGCGCTGCGGCGGTGTGGCGCGCGACGCTGGTATGGGTGAGCGGGTTGAACGGGTTGGCGAGCAGGAGCCGGCAGGAACCGGCGGCCGCACGTACCGGGCGCACGGCCGCATGGCCGAGCTCGTACCAATGGTACAGCATGGGTCTCCCCCAGTGTGTTTCCTCGACTGATCGTTGGCTCCGACTGCGGCGCATCTTGCGTGATGTCAGCGCGATGGTCAGTTCCGGTGGAAACACCTTCACTGCATCGCGCTGGCGGCGCCTTGTCGCGACGGAACGATCAGAGAGATGACACAATCTCCCGTAAGCCAGTGTGGCCTGATTCGCGGTATGGTTAAAGGGGAGAAGGGCTTAGGCGGATCGAGGGCAAAGGCGTGCTGCTTTGACATCACGCGCCGCGCCGCCCGCCTACAGCACTTTCGCCAGCCGCTCAGCGATACGGTCGACGCTCGTTGCGTGCGTGAAGTGGGCGACATAAGCCCCCTCGCGGTCCATGAGGTAGATGAGTGAGGTGTGATCATAGGTGAAGCCGGCCGACGACTTCGGATCCTCCACCTTCTTCGCATAGACGCGATAGGCCTTTGCCGCCGCCGCAATCTGCTCCTGAGTGCCCGTGAGGCCAACGAGGCGCGGATGAAAGCTCGGGACGTATGAGGCGAGCTGCTCGGGCGTGTCGCGCTCGGGATCGACGGTGATGAAAATCGGAACAACCTGGTCGGCCTTGGCGCCCAACTTGTCGAGGGCGGCTGCCACCACCTGTAGGGCAGACGGGCACACATCCGGGCAGTGGGTGAAGCCGAAGTAGATGAGCAGATAGCGCCCGCGGAAGTCCTTCTCAGTGACGGTCTTGCCGGTGTGGTCGACGAGCGTGAACGGGCCGCCGACGAGGGCGCGACCCGTCGACGGCAGGGTGCGGGAGACCTGCTCGCGGGGCCCGGGCAGCACGGCGAGCGCGACGACCACGCCCACGAGGGTTGCAGCGAGCGCGACGATGGCGAGGCGCAAATTCATGAGGGCTTCCCTGGGCTGCCGACACCCAGATTGAAGGGCTGCAAGGGGGCCAGCGGCTTGACTGTTTCTTCTTTTGCCCAATCTGGTCTACAGGACGCTTGGCGACAAGGTTCGCCCCCTGCGGCGATGAGCCCCTGTGACGACGTGCGTAACGAGCCCATGGCCCCCATCGAACTCCATTCTCTCGGGCCTCACGAGAGCCGCCTCAGAATGCAGACCATCGTGCGTCTGCGCTGGTTCGGCGTGGTCGGGCAGCTCGGGACGGTGCTGTTCGTTCACTGGGGCCTCGGCTACGATCTCCCACTCGGGTGGTGCCTGCTGCTGATCGCGCTCTCGGCGTGGATGAACGTCGGCCTCCGTGTGCTCTATCCGGCGCGCCACCGGCTGAGCCCGACCTTCGCCACGGCGGTGCTGGCCTGCGATATCATTGGGCTCGCGGCACTCCTCTATCTCACCGGGGGCCTCGAAAACCCCTTTGCCCTCCTCTTCATTGCGCCTGTGACGGTCTCCGCGGCAACCCTTCCCGTTCGCAGCACGATCGGTCTCGGCGTCCTTGCCGTCGCGGCCGCGACGCTGCTGGTCGCGTTCCATCTGCCGCTGCCCTGGTATCCGCCGGCCGTCTTCGCGCTCCCGTGGATCTACAAGGCCGGCGTGTGGACGGCGATCGTCGCGGGGATGCTCTTCCTCGCGCTCTACACGGCGCGGCTCTCGCGCGAGGCACGCCTCATGACGGCGGCGCTCGCAGCCTCCGACCTCGTGCTCGCGCGCGAGCAACGTCTGCACGCCCTCGACGGGCTCGCGGCCGCGGCCGCACACGAGCTCGGCACGCCCCTTGCGACCATTGCGCTCGTGACCAAGGAGTTGGAGCGCGAGGCTGCGAACACGCCGGATATGGCCCCCCATATTGTCGAGGACATTGCTCTGCTGCGCTCCCAGGCCGAGCGCTGTCGCGAGATCCTGCGCAAGCTCACGCGCAGCTCCGGCGAGCAGGACCCGCATCACGTCAGCCTGCCGCTGACCCAGCTCATTCAGGAAGCCGCGCAACCGTACAAGTCGCCAGCCATCCGGATCGAGATCACGGCACGGCCGGCCGCCGGCCGCAACGGGGCCGATGCGCCCGACCAGCGCGAGCCGATCGGCGAGCGCCGCCCCGGCGTCATCTTCGGCCTCGGCAACATCATCGAGAATGCCGTTGACTTCGCGCGCGAGCGGGTCGAGGTATCGGCCGTCTGGGACGACGCGGAGGTGTCGATCGAGATTGCCGACGATGGGCCCGGCTTCTCCCCCGAGATCATGGATACGCTCGGCGATCCCTATGTCACGACGAGACCCGCCGAGCTGCGCGCGGGCCCCGAGCCCGAGACGGGCCGCGTCGGCGCGGGCCTTGGGCTCGGCTTCTTCATTGCGAAGACGCTGCTCGAGCGCTCCGGTGCGCAGGTGACGGTCGCCAACCGTCCCGCGCCGGCAACTGGCGCGGTCGTCAGGATCACTTGGCCGAGACGCGCTTTCGACCTGCCGGCGCAGGCGTCCGGCGGAGCCGCCCCGGAGGCGGTTGCATCTATTTGATTTTGGAGCCTTAACCGGCTTTAACCGGGGCTGCCGACGGGCTTGGCTGAACTCTCGTCCTTGGGTATGCTGTTGCCTATGGAGAACAGTACCGTGTCAGAAGACCTCTCGTTCAAGCAGGATGAGTTGCCGGCCGACCGAACGCTCGTGATCGTAGACGACGACAGGGCGTTCCTTCAGCGGCTCGGGCGCGCGATGGAGCAGCGCGGCTTCGATGTCCGCATGGGGCATTCCGTCGCTGAAGGGCTTGACCTCATCCGCCAAAAGCCGCCGGCGTTCGCCGTCGTCGACATGCGCCTCGACGATGGCAATGGATTGGACGTGATCGCCGAGCTCTCGCGCCTCCGCCCGGATGCGCGCACGATCGTGCTCACGGGTTATGGGAATTTCGCGACCGCCGTCTCCGCCGTAAAGCTCGGTGCCGTGGACTATTTGGCCAAGCCCGCCGATGCCGACGACGTGACGGACGCGTTGCTGGCGCCCTCGGGCGAGCGCGCGCCGCCGCCGGAAAATCCGATGTCGGCGGACCGGGTGCGCTGGGAGCACATCCAGCGCGTCTATGAGCTGTGCAACCGCAATGTCTCGGAGACCGCGCGGCGGCTCAACATGCACCGCAGGACACTACAGCGCATTCTCGCGAAGCGCGCGCCGAAGTAGGCTCTCGCCCAATTTGCCGCGCAAGCCTAATCGCCCGCGCACTTGGACCTGCCAGCAATAAGAAGCCACGCGCCGAATATGCCCAAGCTCCCACGTCGCTTTAACGCGATCGCGCTGCCGCTCGTCCTCACATTTCTCATGACCAACGTCATATCGGGCGTGTCCACCTGGCGGGCGGTCGGCTTCGCGCCGAATTTCTTCGAGCTCTGGATGTCGGCCTGGATGCTCTCGTGGGTAATCGCATTCCCGGTCGTTCTGGTCGTGTTGCCGCTCTCGCGCCGCATTGTTGCGGCGCTGGTCGAGCCGCCGGGATGAGGGCGCACTATTCCCGCGGCAGCGGCTCAAAGCGGGCGTGCGGATCGAACGCCGAACTGAGCCGGGCCGCCGCCAGCCGCGCGTAGTGCAGGGTCACGGCCTTGCGCCGGGCGGGCGCGAGGCGGTGCTCGGGTGCCGGACGGATGATCTCCCCACCAAAGCGGTCGGCGACAATGAGGCCGGCGTCCTCCGGCAGGATCCCCTGCGGGAAGTCCGTCGCAACAGCGAAGAACAGGGCATCGCAGTAGTCACGATATTCCGGCCACTTCTGATCGACCTGGAAGTCCGTGACGCTCGACTTGATCTCGATGATCCAGATCGTCCCCGAGGGCGAGAGCGCCATCACGTCGGCGCGCCGCCCGTTTGCGAGCGTGACCTCGATCAGGCCGGTGAACGCGTGCTGGGCGAGCACGCGCATGACGCCCCGGCAGATCTCGGCGGCCCTTTCCGACTGCCGATTGTCGATGAGCGCGCCCGGGCCATCGGGAAGCTCGTCATCTGGTGGGTCTCGACGCACGAGGGACATCGTTGCTCCCGCACTTTTCCCGTTCTCCCCGTCCTATGCCGGGAGAAGGGGAAGAAGAAGCGCGCCAAAGGCGCGATCGCTCTACGCCCGCCGCCCGGCCACCAGCCAGTAGATGAATCCGCCGGCAAATCCGGCGGTCGCGAACACCTGCCAGACCACCCCGAGCTGGGCGGGGTCTTGACCGATCGCGCCGAGCCGGCTCAGGAGTGGCCACGCCGCGAGCACCGCGCCGCCGCCGAGAATGTAGTAGAGCGACGAGCGGATGCGCGCCACCTCGCCGATGATGACGAGCAGGATCGCCGGCACGATCGTGAAGGTCGAGAAGAGCGCGATCGTCTGGTGGGCGAGGTCGAACATGGCAACCCACGTATCGGGATCGCTCTCGCGGCCATGCACGGCTTGCGTGATGCGTTCCATGCTCAGCGTTACGAGGATGAACATGGCCGCGAGCGACGCCAGGATGAAGCCGAGCGGCACCAGGATAAGCCGGCCGATGGCCCGCCAGAACACGGTCAGCGACCTTCCGCGGCGGCGGGGGTATTCCGCTCGCGCGCGCGCGTCTTGACGCTCTCCGAGCGGAGCTGGCCGCAGGCGGCGAGGATGTCGCGCCCGCGCGGCGTGCGCACGGGGCTCGCGTAGCCCGCCCGGTTGACCACCTCGGCGAAGCGCTCGATCTGCTCCCAGTCCGAGCACGCGTAGGGCGCGCCCGGCCATGGATTGAATGGAATGAGATTGATCTTGGCCGGGATGCCCGCGAGCAGGCGGACGAGCGCGCGCGCCTCGGGAAGGCTGTCGTTGATGCCCTTCAGCATGACGTACTCGAAGGTGATGCGCCGCGCATTGGAGAGGCCCGGATAGGCCCGGCACGCGTCGAGAAGCTCGCCGATTGGGTACTTCCTGTTGATGGGCACCAGCACGTCGCGAAGATCATCGCGTGTCGCGTGAAGCGAGATCGCGAGCATGGTGTCGGCTTCGGCGCCCCAGCGGGCGATATTGGGGACGACGCCGGACGTCGATAGCGTGATGCGGCGCTTCGAGAAGGCAAGCCCACCGCTGTCGGAGGCGATGAGCATGGCGTCGCGCACGTTCTCGAAATTGTAGAGCGGCTCGCCCATGCCCATGAGCACGATGTTGGTGATCTTGCGCTCGCTCGAGGGCAGGAGATTGGCCTCCTTGATCTCGGCGCCGGCGGGCGCCCCTCGGCCGGCAAGGTTGGGCCAGTCGCCGATGCGGTCGCGCGCGAGCAGGATCTGGCCGACGATCTCGGCGACCTCGAGGTTGCGCACGAGGCGCTGGGTGCCGGTATGGCAGAACGAGCAGTTGAGCGTGCAGCCGACCTGCGAGGAGATGCAGAGCGTGCCGCGGTCGCTTTCCGGAATGTAGACGGTCTCGATCTCCGGCGCGCGGGCCTCGTGGCCGCGCCGCGGCAGGCGCAGCAGCCACTTGCGCGTGCCGTCCGTGGAAATCTGCTCCGTGACAATCTCCGGCCGGTCGAGTGTGTAGGCCGCCGCAAGCTGGCTGCGCAATTCCTTGGATATGTCGGTCATGGCGTCGAATGAGGTGACGCCGTGGGCATAGATCCACGTCCAGAGCTGGCCGACGCGCATCCGCCGCTGGCGCTCGGGCACGCCGATGGCGGCGAGCGCCGCGCCCAGCGCCTCGCGGCCGAGCCCGGCGAGGGTCGGTCGGAAGGCTGCCGGGGCGGTCTTTTCCGGCGCAGAGGTCGAATCAAGAACCAGGACCATGGGGTTGGAACCATTCGCTTGTGATTTGTGCCCTTATATAGGGTGTCGCGCGCGCGGGCCACGGCTGCGACGATGCGGCACTTGCCGCCGCGTGGGATTGTTGCAGCGTTTGAACCACGGATTGAATGTGTTAGGTAAACGCTGCAACATTTGCAGCGCCGCGCCGCCGCCGTCGGGGTCGTGTGGCGCGATCAAGGGGGTAGGGGACGAGGGGGCAGGGACAGCAGCGCGATGGCAGAGCGGCGTACGAGCTTCGACTATGACGATCTCCTGGCCTGCGGACGGGCCGAGCTGTTCGGTGCCGGCAATGCGCAGCTCCCATTGCCGCCGATGCTGATGTTCGATCGCATCACGCACGTCTCGGAGGATGGCGGGGTGCATGGGAAAGGCCAGATCAAGGCGACGCTCGCCGTTGCGGGTAATCCGAACGTCGACTGGTTCTTCTCCTGCCATTTCAAGGATGATCCGGTGATGCCGGGCTGCCTTGGCCTTGACGCACTCTGGCAGCTCACTGGGTTCTTTCTCGGCTGGCTCGGCGCGCCGGGCCGCGGGCGCGCGCTGGGGGTGGGCGAGGTCAAGTTCACCGGCATGGTGCTGCCGTCGGTGCGCATGCTTGAGTACACCGTCGACATCAAGCGCGTGATCCTGCGCAAGCTGAAGCTCGGCATTGGCGACGGCAGATTGGCGGCGGATGGTCAGGTGATCTACACGGCGAGCGAGCTGAAGGTTGGATTATTCGAGGCCGGGCAGGAGGCAGGCGGCGTCACTGCTTGAGTTCGCCACGCCGGCCGCGGGCCAGGGAACCGGCCGAGTGGGGGTGACGAGGGTGATCGGAGGCCGTCGCAACGTGCCGTGGTCGCCATACCAGTGGAAGGAAGGCGGAGGATGAGGCGGGTCGTCGTTACCGGGATGGGCATTGTCTCGTCCATCGGCAACAGCACGCAGGAGGTGCTGGCCTCGCTCCGAGAGGCAAAATCCGGCATCACGCGGTCCGAGAAATACGCAGAGCTCGGCTTCCGCTGCCAGGTCCACGGCGCGCCGACCATCGACTGGGAGGCGGCGGTGCCGCGCAAGCCCAAGCGCTTCATGGAAGCCGGTGTCGCCTGGAACTACATCGCCATGGAGCAGGCGATCCGCGACGCCGGGCTGGAGGCCGACGACGTCGTCAATGAGCGCACCGGGATCATCGTCGGCTCCGGCGGTCCATCCACCTATGCGATCGTCAGGGCGGCCGACATCGCGCGCGAGAAAGGCCCGAAGAAGATCGGTCCCTTCGAAGTGCCGAAGGCGATGTGCTCAGGCCCGTCGGGGGTGCTCGCGACGAGCTTCCAGATCAAAGGCGTGAACTATTCGATATCGTCGGCCTGCGCGACGTCGGCGCACTGCATCGGCAATGCCGCCGAGATGATCCAGTGGGGCAAGCAGGACGTCATGTTTGCCGGCGGCTGCGAGGAACTCGACTGGACGCTCTCCGTTCTTTTCGACGCCATGGGCGCCATGTCGACCCGGTTCAACGACACGCCGGCCAAGGCCTCGCGTGCCTATGATGTCAACCGCGACGGCTTCGTGATTGCCGGTGGCGCCGGCATGCTGGTTCTGGAGGAGCGCGAGCGCGCGATCGCCCGCGGCGCCAAGATCTACGGCGAGCTCGTCGGCTACGGCGCCAACTCGGACGGCTTCGACATGGTCGCCCCCTCCGGCGAGGGGGCGGTCCGCTGCATGCGCAAGGCGCTTGAAGGCTTTGACGGCAAGGGGATCGGGAAGGTCGACTACATCAACCCCCATGGTACGGGGACGCCGGTCGGGGATGAGCGCGAAATCGCGGCCATCCGCGAGGTGTTCGGCAAGGAAATTCCGCCCATTTCCTCGACGAAATCACTGACCGGTCATTCGCTCGGGGCCATTGGCGTCCAGGAGGCGGTCTTCTCCCTGCTCATGCTGAACAATGGTTTCATTTGCGAGAGCGCCAACATCGAGGAGCTGGACCCGGCGTTCGCGGATGTTCCGATCGTCCGCCAACGGCAGGACACAGTTCTTAACTGTGTGCTCTCGAACAGCTTTGGTTTCGGCGGCACGAATGCCACCCTGGCGTTCCGCCGCCATTCAGGCTAAGGGCAGAGCGCCGGCCGGCGCTGCCTCCCTCTTCCTGGCGGTCCGGTCAGGCGCACTTGGCGCCTCAGAGGGTGCCAGGATCCATGGAGCATTTTCGCCGCGACAGGGCGACGGCCACTCGGCGCTGCTGGCTGTCGGCGGCACGTCGGGCGGGCCTCGGCATCGTAGGGACGCACATGAGCGAGAAAGACATCACTGCGCCAGGCCCGTTGATGGCCGGCAAGCGGGGCCTCGTGATGGGCGTCGCCAATGACCGCTCCATTGCCTGGGGCATCGCTTCCGCGCTCGCCCGGCACGGTGCCAAGCTCGCCTTTACCTATCAAGGTGATGCCTTCGGCCGCCGGGCCATCCCGCTCGCCGAGTCGGTCGGCTCGGACGTTATCGTCTCCTGTGACGTGAGCGATCTCGCCAGTGTCGACAACGTGTTCAGCGAGATCGAGAAGAAGTGGGGGCGTCTCGACTTCGTCGTGCACGCGCTTGCCTTCTCGGATCGCCGCGAGCTCATGGGCCGCTACTCCGATACGACGCGGGAGAACTTCACCAACACCATGGTGATCTCATGCTTCTCCTTCACCGAGATCGCCAAGCGGGCGGCGCCGCTCATGAAGGATGGCGGTTCGCTGCTGACGCTGACATACGGCGGCTCGCAGCGCGTCGTGCCCTCCTACAACGTCATGGGCGTCGCCAAGGCGGCCTTGGAGGCGTCGGTGCGCTATCTCGCCGCCGATTTCGGGCCGCAGGGCATCCGCGTCAATGCACTCTCCGCCGGGCCCATGCGCACGCTCGCCGGGGCGGCGATCTCCGACGCCCGCGTGATCTTCAATTTCCAGGGGGATAGTGCCCCGCTGCGGCGCACGCCAACACTCTCGGAGGTCGGCGGCTCAGCCCTATATCTCCTTTCGGACCTCTCAGGGGGCGTCACCGGCGAAGTGCACTACGTGGATTGCGGCTATAACGTCGTCTCCATGCCCTCGCTGGAGATGCTGAAGGCCCAGGACGAGCTCGTCGAGAAGGCGCGCGCCGCCCTCAAGGACGCCAGCAAGGGCTGATCCATACACCACCCCCGACTTCCGTTGGATGGCGCTTCCATCAGCGGCGGCGGGGCACTATGGTGCGCCGCGAAATTGCACGCGATATGCCCTGCACGCCGAGAGGAGAGGACGCGCGATATGTCTAAGATCAAGGTCACGGGAACAGTCGTCGAGATGGACGGCGACGAGATGACCCGCATCATCTGGCAGCTGATCAAGGACAAGCTGATCTACCCCTACCTGGACATCAACCTCGAGTACTACGACCTCGGCATCGAGTCCCGCGACAGGACCAACGACCAGATCACCATCGACGCCGCCAACGCGACAAAGAAGCACGGCGTCGCGGTAAAGTGCGCGACCATCACGCCGGACGAGGCGCGCGTTAAGGAGTTCAACCTCAAGGAAATGTGGAAGAGCCCGAACGGGACGATCCGCAACATCCTCGGCGGGACCATCTTTCGCGAGCCCATCATCTGCAAGAACGTGCCGCGCCTCGTGCCCGGCTGGACGCAGCCTTTTGTGATCGGCCGCCACGCTTTCGGCGATCAGTACCGAGCGACGGATTTCCGCTTCCCGGGCAAGGGCACGATCACGCTGAAGTTCACTGGCGAGGACGGCCAGGTCATCGAGCGCGAGGTGATCAAGACGCCAGGGCCAGGCGTCACCATGGCCATGTTCAACTACGACGAGTCGATCCGCGACTTCGCGCGGGCCTCATTCAACTACGGTCTGGCGCGCAACTATCCCGTCTATCTCTCGACCAAGAACACGATCCTCAAGGTCTATGACGGGCGCTTCAAGGACATCTTCCAGGAAGTGTTCGATGCCGAGTTCAAGGCCGAGTTCGAGAAGCGCAAACTCACCTACGAGCACCGCCTCATCGACGACATGGTGGCGTCGTCGCTCAAGTGGTCCGGCGGCTATGTCTGGGCCTGCAAGAACTACGACGGCGACGTGCAGTCAGACACTGCCGCCCAGGGCTTCGGCTCGCTCGGCCTCATGACGTCGGTGCTGCTGACGCCCGATGGCAAGACCGTCGAGGCTGAGGCGGCGCATGGCACTGTGACGCGCCACTACCGCGAGCACCAGAAGGGCCGCGAGACCTCAACGAATTCCATTGCCTCGATTTTCGCCTGGACCCGCGGGCTCGCGCATCGCGCGAAGCTCGACGGCAACGAGGCACTCGCCAAGTTCGCAACCACGCTCGAGAAGGTCTGCGTTGAAACGGTTGAGGCGGGCTTCATGACGAAGGATCTCGCCCTTCTTGTCGGCGCCGACCAGAAATGGCTTTCGACGACCGGTTTCCTCGACAAGATCGACGAGAACCTCAAGAAGGCCATGGCGGCCTGAGATCCTCTCGATCCTTCGGACACAGGGAGCCCGGTCGCAAGGCCGGGCTCTTGCTGTTCATCCGGTAGGTGCTGAGCCAATAGGCTGCGCGTGCGGACAATGCAGAAGGGAGACCCTCATGAGCGAGCGCGTCCGGGTGCACACTGGCGGTTGCCAGTGTGGCGCCGTCCGCTATGCCCTGTATGCCGAGCCGACAGGCGCGAGCATTTGCCATTGTCGTATGTGCCAGAAGGCGGTCGGCGGCTACTTCGGCGCCTTTGCCGGCGTTCCTCTGCAAGCATTTGCGTGGACCCGCGGGACGCCGGGTGTGTTTCACTCGTCGGAAGGTGCAGAGCGCGGATTTTGCCGCGATTGCGGCACGCCGCTCTACTTCCGTTACATCGATCGCGACCGAATTTCCGTGAGCCTCGGCTCGCTCGATGCGCCCGAGCGGATAAAGCCTGAGAAGCAGTTCGGACTCGAGGGCCGTCTCCCCTGGCTCCGCGAGATTCTTGATCTGCCCGGCACACGCACCGAGGACGACGTGCCGCCCGAGGCCCTCGAGCGGCTGATCAGCCGACAGCACCCCGACCACGACACCTGAAGCAGCGGCCTCACATAAGGATGTCACGCGCTCCGACGACGGCGTTGGCGATGTAGTCGAAGGTCACGCGGAGCCGTTCGACGCCCCGCACATCGGGGTGGGCAACCAGCCACAATTCGCGGACGAAGGGCTCGGCACCGACATCGACGGCGACGAGATCGGGGTATTGGTGGGCAACGAACTTCGGGATCAGTCCGATGCCGAGCCCGCCACGTGCCGCGGCCAGGCGGGCAAACAGCGTGTTCACCTTGAGCGCGACGCGGTGCCTGTTGCCGATCGCCCGCTGGCAGTGCTTGGCCGCCTCCATGTGCGAAAGGTCGTCGGCAAAGCCAATGAAATCCATTGGACCGTCGCGGTGCTCTTCGACGTAACGGCGGTCGCCATAGTAGTAGCTCGCGTACTCGGCGATCTTGCGCGTGATGACATTGACGCCCTCAGGGCGCGTGTGGCGGATCGCGAGATCGACATCGCGTCGTGCGAGGCTCAGGCGGCGGCTGCTGATGATCAGCTCGATCTCAAGGCCGGGGTTCTGCACCATCAGTCCGCGCATCCGCGACATCAGGAAGTAGGAGCCGAAGATCTCGGTCGCGGTGAGGCGTACTTTGCCGACAACGGCGTCGGCTGGGCCGGCCGCGAGCTGACGGATGGAGTGGGCACCATCGGCCATGGCCGTCGCCGCCGCAGCGGCGCGCTCGCCGGCTGGCGTGAGCGTGAACCGGCCATCGTGACGGTCGAAGAGCTGAACGCGGAGTGCGGCCTCGAGGGACGCGATGCGCCGTCCGACGGTCGCGTGCGTCACGCCGAGTGCCCGGGCTGCGGCAGAAAGGCTGCCGAGGCGGACCAATTCCAGGAAGAAATGCACATCCTCCCAGTCCGGATATGGTGTGCGTTTTTTAACAGCCATGGCCAATTTTTAGGGAATTGCCGTTCGTAGATCAACAGGCAAACTCATCGCCCGGATGATCTCGATACTTGCGACGTAGGCATCCGATCCATTGTGCGTTTCAGGCTCTGCGGGGGCCCAACGCAAGAATGATCAGTGGTTGGTAGTCCAGGGGATAAAAGGGCCGTGGAACAAGAAAAGGCAACGGGATTTGATCTGAACGGCTGTGTGCTGCATTTATTGCATCGGGCGCAGCAGGCCGCAGACGAGGCTTTTGCCGCAGCTTTCGCGGACACCGGCCTGACGCCGCGCCAGCTTGCGGTCCTTGTGATCGTCGCAGAACGCGAGGGCACGAATCAGGTTGGCCTCGTCGATGCAACGGGCATCGACCGATCGACGACGGCCGATCTCGTTCGCCGCCTCATGCGCAAGGGACTGCTCGCCCGCCGTCGCGCACGCCACGATGCGCGCTCGAATGTTCTGCGGCTGACGGACGAGGGCAAATCGCTGCTCACGACCTTCCGCGCCCGCGCCGCCGAGGTCGACCGGATGCTGCTCGAAGTGCTGCCCGAGAGCGGCCGAGCCGGATTTGTGGATGCGCTCAGCCGAATTGCGGCAATGTCGCCGGGGGGCGGCACCGCGGGCCGGAGCCGGGGTGGGCTGCTCGCGGCGGAGTAGCCTTATCAGCGGCGGGCCGCTGTCGGCCAGGTATCGATCAGCGCCTCTATGGCGAGGCCGCGGGCTTCGCGCGTCAGGCCCACCTTGCCGAGGGCGCGGATAACATCGCCCAGCGTCAGCAGGTTGGCATCGGCGGCGCTCGCCGGCCCCATGGCTTGGCCGGCGCGCAGGACGACGCGCGCGCTTTCGCCCCTGTCGCTCGCCATCTTGAGCTCTGCGAGCACGCCGGTTGGCGGCAGATGCCCGTCGGTCGGTTGCGGCGTACGGCTCGCGGCCTCCCAGAGCGGGATAGGGAGTTGCACATCGAGGGCGTCGAGCGCGGTTACCACGCGGTGGAGCCGGGCCGGGTCGATCCTGCCAGTGCGCGCGAGCCGCTCGAGGTCAGCAAGGCCCGTGCTGCTCGGCACAGCGTTGTCGCTGGCCAGCGCGCCGAGGACGCGCCAGTGCGCGAGGTCGCGGGCTAGGTCGGCCCAATAGTCGACAGCGGCGCCGCGGCCGGAACGCACGAGAATCTCCGCCGCGTGGTCGGCGAACCAGGCGAGTTCGGGCAGCGGGCGCAGCTGCTCCACCACGGGGCCGAGCAGGCGGGCGACCGGTGCCCGCAGCCCGGCCGTGCCGGCATCATCGAGCAGGGCGGCCAAGAGACGGGCTTTCTTCTCAGGGGCTGCCGCTGCGTCAGCCGCCTGCATAAGCACGGCACGGCGCATGGCCGCCGTATGCTTGCTGGCGAAGGGGTCTGCCAGGTCTGCGGGTGCAGCGGGCACCCCGCGATAGTGCTCGGCAAGGGTCTCTGGTGGCAGCAGATTGAGCTGCGCAGCGCGCTCGGCGGCGGCCACCTTGAGGCCAGGATCGACCGCGGGCGCGGTCGGGATGACTGCGAGCACGCCCGGTTCGGCGCGATCGATCAGTTCGCGCGGCCAAACGAGGCCGGCAACCTCGCCGATGCGGTAGTCGAGCGCGCCCACTGACGGGGGTAGCGGCGGGGAGGGCTTGCCGGCGCCGGAACCCTGGAGCACGGCGAGCGCAAACGGCGCTTCGATGCCCTCGCCGCGAATCAGATCTGCAGTGAGGCGGCCGGCCTCGGCATTGCCGCCCGCGAGCGCGCAGTAGCCGGCAGCAAGGACTGCGTCCCGTCGAAAGGTGGTCGGCAATGTGCCGCGGTTGCGGATAGCCTCGCCGGCCAGCGCACATCCAACCTCGCGATTGCCGACCAGCAAATGGGCGCGCAGGACGACGACGGCGAGGACAGGCTCTGTCGGTGCCGGCACGTGCTCAAGGACGGCCTTCAAGGCCCCGATGGCGCCCGCGCGCCGCAGGGTCTCGATACGGATGGCCTCGAAGGCGGGCGACACCGATGAGCCGGCATCGCGCCAGGGCTCCGGCCAGAGCGTCGCGATCGTCGCTGATTTCGAGGGGAGCGCCAGCCCTTCGACGATCTCCTCGAGCGTCTTCGGCGCGAGGTTGGCAAGGCCGCTGAGCGTGGGCCGCACCACGGTGCGAGGTGGGGGCGGGAGCAGCGCAGGTGCTCTCTGAAGCGAAGCCGGCGGCGCAGGCGCGGGGACTGGCGGTACGGCCTCCCTCGCGCGCGGCGGCGGGATCGGCGCGTGGGATCCGGGGGCCGTGTGCGTTTCCCAGCGCGGCGCTGGCGGCGCGATCGCGCCGGCAGTGGCAGGTGCGGGGGGTGGGGTGGGCAGCGGCGCCAGCTCCTGGCGCTCGACGGGGACCGGCGCCGCGCTGGCCGGCCGGCCCGGGAGCACCTCGTAGGCTCGGGGCTCGGCCGCCCGCGGGCTCCGCGCGCCCTCCCGTCCCCCGCCTTTGGGCTCCAGCGGGCGGTCGCCTTCCCTGAGCCCTCCGCCGTCCGGCGCGGCCCGGCGAGCGCGCTCCTCCTTCTGGAAGAGCAGCCAGGTGTCCTGGGCGGCCGCCGATCCGGCACCACAAATGAAGCCGCAGAGGGCCAAGGCTGTGACTGCTGAACGGGCCGGCGCTCGAAAGGGCGTTCTGGCCATTGTGGTGGGTGCACCTACTGACGCCGCACCTTGACGCCGGGCACGGGCTGCGTGACTTCCCGCGCATTCGGCTCGAAGAACTCCGACAGCACGTAGAGGCCCCCCGCCGTCACGGCGGACAAGATGGCAACCACCATCAGGAACCTGAAAAGACTGGGCATCGGAAGTCCTGTACATTGTGCCAGTAGGCTGGCGAATTGGCGCTATTATGGCGCCGCGCGGACCCGTGCCAAGGCGCTGGGCCTGCTGTACCCGGACTTATTTGCTTAATTTCAGGGGCTCGCGTGTTGCAATTCAGTGGTTTGCAGACCATTAGAGCAGTGAAGCGAGACGCTGGGCCTGGGGCGCGGGAGGGCGCGGCCGCCGCCTGGGGATCATGCGGAGCCCGGCGATGATGCGATTCGGGTGGAAGAAGCGGGAGCGGAGCGAGCTTCTCGCGCGCGCCCATCAGGTGCGCGCCATGCTCGGCAACCGCTCCATCGTCCTGGTCGGCCTCATGGGCTGCGGCAAGTCCTCGGTCGGGCGCCGGCTCGCGGCGGCGCTTGGCCTCCCCTTCGTCGATGCCGACGACGAGATTGAGCGTGCCGCCTTGAAGACCATACCGGAGATTTTCGCCGATCACGGCGAGGCCTACTTCCGGGAAGGCGAGCGCAAGGTGATCAAGCGGCTGCTCGGCAACGGACCGCAGGTGCTGGCAACCGGGGGCGGTGCTTTCATGAACGCGGAGACCCGCGCGGCGATCAAGGCGGCCGGCATCAGCGTGTGGCTGCGCGCCGACCTCGACGTGCTCATGCGCCGCGTTGCCAAGCGGGACAATCGGCCCTTGCTCAAGGCCGACGATCCCGTTGCGATCATGCAGAACCTGATGGAGCAGCGCTATCCCGTCTATGCGGAGGCCGACATCATCATCGACAGCCGCGACACCACGCATGAAGTGATCGTCAACGAGATCATCGCGGCCCTCGTCGCGCGCACCGATCTCGCCAGTGCCGAGCATGCCAGCGGGGTCGTTCATGGCGAGCCCTGACACGCCGGCCCGGACCCTCGCCGAGCGGATCGTGCATGTCGACCTCGGAGAGCGCGCTTATGACGTTCTCGTGGGGCCGGACCTCCTTACGCGTGCGGGTGATCTCATCGCGCAGCGCTTCGGCAGGGCGCGTGCGGCCATCGTGACGGATGAGAACGTCGCCAGGCACCATCTCCCCGTGCTTGAAGCGGCGCTCCGTGACGTCGGCTGCCACGCCGGCACGATCGTACTGCCGGCGGGAGAGGCGACCAAAAGCTTTGCTGAACTCGCCCGCCTGAGCGAGGGCCTGCTCGGCCTGAAGCTCGAGCGCGGCGATCTCGTCGTCGCGCTCGGTGGCGGCGTCATCGGCGATCTCGCGGGCTTTGCGGCGGCCATCCTGCGGCGTGGCATCCGCTTCGTGCAGATCCCGACGAGCCTGCTCGCGCAAGTGGACAGCAGCGTCGGCGGCAAGACCGGCATCAACACGCCGCAGGGCAAGAACCTGATCGGCGCCTTCCACCAGCCGAGCCTCGTGCTCGCCGACACCAAGGTCCTTTCGACGCTGCCTGCCCGCGAGATGCGCGCCGGCTATGCCGAGGTCGCCAAGTACGGCCTGCTCGGTGACGCCCGCTTCTTCGGCTGGCTCGAGCAGAACTGGCAGCGCCTCTTCGGCAATGACCCGGCGACGCTGACCGAGGCCATCGAGGCATCGATTGCCGCCAAGGCGCGGATCGTCGAGCGCGACGAGACCGAGACCGGCGATCGCATGCTGCTCAACCTCGGTCACACCTTCGGCCATGCGCTCGAGGCCTGGGCCGGGTACTCAAGCCGTCTCCTGCACGGCGAAGCCGTGGCCATCGGCATGGCGCAGGCGGCGCGCTTCTCCGAGGCCCGCGGCCTTTGCCCTCGGGGAACGGCCGCGCGCGTCGAGCGTCATTTGCGCGCCGTCGGCCTGCCGACGCGCGTCGCGCACATTCCTGGCGGCGACCGGCCGGACCCGGGGGCCCTCTTCGCGCTCATGCAGCAGGACAAGAAGGTCCAGGGCGGGCGGCTGACGTTCATCCTCATGCGCGGCATCGGCGAGGCGTTCGTCACGCGCGACGTCGAAGCGGAGGACGTCGCCGCCTTTCTCGCGCGCGAGATCGCCCTGCCGGCCTGAAATCGCGCCGCAGACGCGGAGGCTCAGCCCGGCTTGATCATGTTCTCCGGCCGCACGATGGCGTCGAAATCGGCTTCGGAGATGCCCTCCTTCAGCGCTTCCTCGCGCAGCGTCGTGCCGTTCTTGTGCGCCGCCTTGGCGATCTTCGCGGCCTTGTCATAGCCGTACCTGGGCGCGAGCGCCGTCACGAGCATGAGGCTGCGCTCGAGCCCGGCCTTGATGTTGTCCTCGCGCGCCTCGATGCCGATGACGCAGTTGTCCGTGAACGAGATGGCCGCATCGGCGAGCAGCCGAACGGACTGCAGGAAGTTGTAGGCCATGACCGGGTTGAAGACGTTGAGCTCGAAGTGGCCCGACGCGCCCGCGAACGTGATCGTGGCGTGATTGCCGAAAACCTGCGTGCACACCATCGTCAGGGCCTCGCACTGCGTCGGGTTCACCTTGCCCGGCATGATCGAGGAGCCCGGCTCGTTCTCGGGCAGGCTCAGCTCGCCGAGGCCCGCGCGCGGACCCGAGCCGAGGAAACGGATGTCGTTCGCGATCTTGAAGAGCGAGGCGGCAACGGTGTTGATCGCACCATGGCTCATGACCATCGCATCATGCGCGGCGAGCGCCTCGAACTTGTTCGGCGCGGTCGTGAAGGGGAGGCCGGTGATCTCGGCGATGCGCTCGGCGACCTTCTCGGCAAAGCCGACGGGCGCATTGAGGCCTGTGCCGACCGCGGTGCCGCCCTGGGCGAGCTCCATGAGGCCCGGCAGGGTCTGCTCGACGCGCGCGATGCCGTTGCGCACCTGCGCTGCGTAGCCCGAGAACTCCTGGCCAAGCGTCAGCGGCGTTGCGTCCTGCGTGTGCGTGCGCCCGATCTTGATGATGTGCGACCAGGCGTTCGCCTTGCCTTCGAGCGCGTTCAGCAGATGCCGCAGCGCCGGCAGCAGGTCGTGGTAGATCTGTTCGGCGCAGGCGACGTGCATGGCCGTCGGGAACGTATCGTTCGACGACTGGCTCATGTTGACGTGGTCGTTCGGGTGGACAGGCTTCTTCGAGCCCATTTCGCCGCCGAGCATCTCGATGGCGCGGTTCGAGATCACCTCGTTGGCGTTCATGTTCGACTGCGTGCCCGAGCCCGTCTGCCAGACGACGAGCGGGAAGTGGTCGTCGAGCTTGCCGTCGATCACCTCCTGCGCCGCCGCGATGATGGCCTCGCCGAGCTTCTTGTCGAGCTTGCCGAGCGCCATGTTGGTCTCGGCCGCGGCCCGCTTGACGATCCCGAGGGCGCGGACGATCGGCTTCGGCTGCTTTTCCCAGCCGATCCGGAAGTTGCCGAGCGAGCGTTGGGCTTGCGCGCCCCAGTAGCGGGTGGCGTCCACCTCGATCGGGCCGAAGGTGTCGGTCTCGGTGCGGGTCTTGGTCATGGGGCGGGTCCGGTCCTCGGCAGGTTTCTTCGGGCTGCGTGAGGGATTAAGCCGCTGCCGGGCTGAGTGCAAGGGGCGGGGTGTGCTCCGTTCCGGAGCCGCTCCAGCGCGCGCTTGAGCCGTGATCAATGTGGCACAATCGTCATTTATACCTTACACGGATCAGATGAGGTCTTTTCTTCGTTGGCCGTGTTGGGGGGCGTATGTGGGTTTGGGATTGGCTTGTCTCGCTGAGCAGCGAAGCCAAAGGCTTGCTCGTCACGACAGCGGGGCTTTTGATTAAATGGGTGATGGATCGGCGGTTTATTGCTCAACTGCGGCGTGAGATCGCCCGCAAGGAAGCGGCACTCGAAGAAAAGGAGAAGCGACTCGAAAGGGCTGAATCGGACTTGAAAGTCGCGGAGGCCAAGATTGACGGGCTAAAGCAAGCCCTGCGCAAGAGTGAATCGGGAATTTGGACAACATATTTGCGACGTCCACCGTTTGATGATTTCGATGTGCGAATTGGGCGTGGTAAACCCACCATTTTGACGGTCGCGAACAATAAGGGTGGAGTCGGGAAGACTACGCTGGTTGGCAATTTGCTCGCGTACTTCGAGAGGAAGAGGGGTAAGAGAGTTCTCGCCATCGATATGGACTATCAAGGCTCGCTGTCGACGCTGCTACAGAGGCACGCCGGCCCTGTCCCTCCTGGCTCAGTCGACGTTAATAGGCTCTTACAGGACGGTGCTGATGTAGCGACCCTCCTGACAATCATGCACGGTCTGGGAGCGGAACTTCCTGATAGTCAGTACGTGTCGGCATTTTACGATCTGGCACTGTCTGAGGATCGGATCTTGGTCGATTGGTTGCT
>JBKBPL010000017.1:0-87827 GCA_046293075.1 Hyphomicrobiaceae bacterium
GCGCCTCGCCGCCCCCCGCCGCGAGGCCGCCCCGCCGCCCCTCACCCCCGACGAGCGCCAACGCCTCAGCCGCCTCCTCACCGCGCCCCCGCCCGGCGAGAAATGAATGCTAGGCCATTGCTCGCCGGGCACGATCGCGGAACGCGGATTGCAAATATTGCGACTTATGAATATTAATTGACAAAAGCCGGAGCGATCCGGCTCTTGCGAAAGGGCACAGGGATCATGTCCATGGAAGCGCTCGCCAAGGACGTCCGGGAGGACGACGACCTGCCGGACGGCGAGGTGCTGAACTCTATGCGCTGGGCCGCCGAGGAGGCCGCCGGCGTGCTGCGCTCGATCGGCAGCCCCTATCGTTTGATGATCCTCTGCCTGCTCGTCGAGCGCGAGAAGACCGTGACCGAGATCTGCGATGCCATCGGCGCACGCCAGAGTCTCACCTCGCAGCACCTGACGCGCCTGCGCCTCGATGGCCTCGTCAAGGCTGAGCGCCGCGGCCACTTCGCCTACTACTCGTTGACCGACACGGTGGCGAAGGAGATCGTTGCCACGCTTTATCGTCACTACTGTGCAAGGGGCATGCTCCCGGAGAAGGAATGAGGCGCGCTGTATCAAGACCCAGTGGACTTCGTCTCGCGGCTGGCGCGCTCGGACTGATGCTCTTCGGGCCAGCATCCGCGAGCGACGCCAAGAAGATCGCCCTTGGCCGTCATCTCTCGGGCGAGTGCAGTGCCTGCCACCGGACCGACGGTGTCGACAACGGCATCCCTTCAATCACCGGATGGGACCCGGACGAGTTCGTCGCGACGATGATCTTTTACCGTAACGGCGAGCGCACCAATCCCGCCATGGTCTCGGTCGCACAATCGCTGCAGGAGAGCGAGTACGAGGCGCTCGCTGCCTACTACGGCTCGCTGCCCAAGGGCCCGCGCACGAGGAAGCAAACGGGAGCGCCGTGAGGCGCTCCTGCCGCCTGATCGACGTCAGCCTTTCACGCCGGCATCTGCGAGCTTGCCGCCGGAGGCTGCGAGCGTCTCGATGAGCGGCGCGATCGCCCAACGCTTGCCGTGGCGCGCCTCGTACGCCTTGATCTTCTCGGCGGCGTTCGCAAGGCCCATTTCCTCGATCTGCCACATGGGGCCGCCCCGCCAGCCGGGGAAGCCATAGCCATTGAGGTAGATCGTATCGATGTCCGAGGCCCTGAGCGCGATGCCCTCATCAAGGATCTTGGCGCCTTCGTTGGCCAGCCTGAGCAGGCAGCGCTCGACGATCTCCTCCGGACCGGGCTTGCGGTTGGCGAGGCCCTGCGCCGCCGCTTCCTTGGCGAACATCTCCTCGATCTTGGGATCGCTCTGGCGCTTACGGTCGGCGCCATAGGTGTAGTAGCCGGCGCCTGTCTTCTGACCGTGCCGGCCCATCTCCACGATCGCATCCGTGACGCGATAGAGCTTGGCGCGCTCCGGCGTAAGCGTGTGCTCCTTGCGGATGCGATAGCCGACGTCGAGGCCCGCCATGTCCATCATCGCCAGTGGGCCCATGGCGAAGCCCCAGGCCTCGAGTGCGCCGTCGATATCGGCCGGCGTCGCGCCCTCAAGCAGCATGGCCTGTGCCTCTTCGAGATAGGCCTCGACCATGCGATTGCCGATGAAGCCGAAGCACACACCCGAGACGACGCCGACCTTGCCGATGCGCCGCGCAATCGCCATCGCTGTCGCCAGCGTATCCTTCGCCGTCGCCTCGCCGCGCACGATCTCCAGGAGCCGCATGATGTTAGCGGGCGAGAAGAAGTGCATCCCGAGCACATCCTGCGGCCGTCTTGTCGCCGAGGCGATCTCGTCGACATCGAGCGTCGAGGTATTGCTGGCGAGAACCGCGCCGGGCTTCGCGATCGCGTCGAGCTTCGTGAAGATCTCCTTCTTGAGCGCCATATTCTCGAACACGGCCTCGATGATGAGGTCCGCATTGGCGAGCGTGTTGAGATCGAGCGAGGTCGTCAGGTTCGCGAGGCGCCGTTGGCCCTCATCCGCAGAGATGCGCCCGCGCTGGACATTGCTCTCGATGGTCTCCCGCACGCGCTTCGCCCCCTGGTCCAGCGCGCCCTGGTTGGCTTCGACGATGGTCACCGGGAAGCCGGCATTGAGGAACGCAAGGCCGATGCCCGTCCCCATGGTGCCAGCACCGAGAATGCCGACAGTCTTGACCTCGCGGGGCACCACATCCTTGCCGATGTCGGGAATGTTCGCCGCCTGACGCTCGGCAAAGAACGCGTACTGCAGCGCTCGCGCGTAGGGTTTGCCGGCCAGCTCCATGAAGAGCGCACGCTCGCGGGCGATGCCCGCCTTGTAGTCCGAGCCGACGGCCGCCTCGACGGCCGCAATGCAGTTCCTGGCAGCCATCGGACCGGACGGATGGCGCGCGATCGCGGCGCGCTTTCTGGCGAAGAGATCAGCAGGAACGCTCGCCGGATCGATGCGCATCGCGCTGACCGGCCGCGGTCCCCGCCCCGCTGCGACCAGCTCACGCGCGAAGGCGATCGCGCCCTCGACGACATCGCCATCGACCAGCCGGTCGACCAGCCCCACCTTGGCGGCCTTCTCGGCATTGATGGGATTACCCGAGACGATCATGTCCAGGGCGGCCTCGACACCGATCAGGCGAGGCAGGCGCTGCGTGCCGCCGGCACCTGGCAGGATACCGATCTTGACCTCGGGGAGGCCCAGCTGGTTCGCCGCCTTATTTGCCACGCGGTAGTGACAGCCGAGCGCGACCTCGAGGCCACCGCCGAGGGCGAGGCCGTTCAGCGCCGCGACGACCGGCTTTGGCGAGGCCTCCATGGTATCGATCACCTCGCCGAGGCCCGGCGGCTTCGGCCCCGAGCGGAACTCCGTGATGTCGGCACCGGCCGAGAAGGCGCGCCCGTCGCCGGTAACCACGATGGCCTTGATGGCCGGATCGGCATTGGCCGCTGCCACGCCGTCCCAGATGCCCTGCCGCACGCCCTGAGCCAGCGCATTCACCGGCGGGTGCACGAGGCGGATCACGGCGACATCGCCGGACTTGGTCAGGGTTGCTGTGGCCATGGGGGTATCCTCCTGCTGATTGCCGCCTGCGACCCGGTTGCGCGTGCAAACGGCCTCGCGATCGCTTGGATTTGCGCGCGGCGGGGGCTAATTTTGGCTCATAACAATTCCGGGAGATGTGCGCCATGCTCAAGGGCCAGATGATGGACCAGCCGCTGCTGGTCTCGAGGCTGATCGACTACGCTGCCGAGGTGCACGGACCGGGGACGATCGTCACCTCGACCGTCGAGGGCGGCCTCCATCGCTACACCTTTGCCCAGGCGCGTCCGCGTATTGCCCAGCTTGCCAATGCGCTCCTCAAGCTCGGCGTGAAGCCAGGTGACCGGGTCGCAACGCTGGCGTGGAACACGTACCGGCATTTCGAGCTCTACTATGCGATCTCCGGCATCGGCGCGGTCTGCCATACAATCAATCCGCGCCTCTCGGCCGACCAAATGAGCTACATCGTCAATCATGCGCAGGACAAGCTCCTTTTCTTCGATCTGACGTTCGCACCGCTGATCGCCAAGCTGGCGCCGGCCTTCCGTCCGGTTGGCACCTACTTCGCCATGACCGACCGGGCGCACATGCCGCCGGAGGCGCCGGTGGCGAACCTGCAATGCTACGAAGAGCTGCTCGAAAGCGGGGAGCCCGACATCACCTGGCCGGAGATGGATGAGCATGCGGCCTGTGCGCTCTGCTACACCTCAGGCACGACGGGCGACCCGAAGGGCTCGCTCTACTCGCATCGTTCGACGGTGCTGCACACGCTGTTCACGCTCGCCTGCGTCAGCTCGCCCTTCGGCGTGCGCAAGCCGGTGCTCCCGGTCGTGCCGCTCTTCCACGCCAATGCCTGGGGGCTGCCTTATGCCGCAGCCATCTCGGGCACGCCCATCGTCTTTCCAGGCGGCCGGCTCGATGGCCCAAGCCTCTTCGACCTCATGGAGGGTGAGGGCGTCTATTCATCCTGGGGCGTGCCGACAGTATGGCTCGGCCTCATCGCGGAGATGAAGGCGCGCGGGCGGAAGCCGCGCAACCTGAGCGAGGTGATCGTGGGGGGCTCCGCGCCGCCACCCGCCATGATCGAGACCTTCGAGCGCGACTTCGACATCCGCGTGCTGCACGGCTGGGGCATGACCGAGATGAGCCCGATCGGCACGTTCACGCCGCAACGCGCCAACGATCCTGCGCTTTCGATCGAGGAGCGCATCCGGGTGAAGTCCGTCCAGGGCCAGCGCATGTTCGGCGTCGACCTCAAGATCGTCGACGAGGACGGCAAGCGCCTCCCGCACGACGGCAAGGCGAGCGGCGAGCTCTTTGTGCGCGGCAACGCCATCGTAAGCGGCTATTTCAACAACGAGGCCGCGACCTCCGCCGCGCTCGATTCAGAGGGCTGGTTCGGCACGGGCGATGTGGCACGGATCAGCCCGAACGGCTTCCTTTCGATCGTGGATCGCACGAAGGACATGGTGAAGTCCGGCGGCGAATGGATCAGCTCGATCGATGTCGAGAACACGGTCATGAGCTGCCCGGGGGTGGCCAATGCGGCCGTGATCGGCGTGCCGCATCCGAAGTGGACGGAGCGGCCGCTGCTGGTCGTCGTCAAGGCGCCTGGAGCCGACGTCACGAAAGAGGCGATCCTCGCCCATGTGGCGAGCAGGCTCGCGACCTGGCAAGTGCCTGATGATGTGATCTTCGTCGATGCGCTCCCGATGACCGCGACAGGCAAGGTCTCGAAGCGCGAGCTCAGGGCCGCCTACGGCACGCATGTGCTGCCGGGATAGTCCGGGGCCTCTTGCCCGCGCGTCTCTGGGAGGGGGTGAAGCCCGGGCGTCGCTAGGCGTCCGCGCGTGTCCCCGCGTTTCATTGCGGGCCTCGCCCGGTCGAAGCCATTGTGACGGATGAGGACGGCCGGCCTACGGGCGATCCCCATCCCGCGCGGCTACCGGCAGATTGGCGCCGCTGAACCCCGAGAAAGCCATGTTCCTGCCGACATGCGCCCGCAGGGTGCGCGTGCGATTCGGATAACAGACTCATGGGGCGCGAGGTCGTGAAAGGCAGGCGGGCACGGCGCGGATGGCAGGTCGCGGCCTGCATCGCCGTGCTGGCGTCGCCAGCTGCTGCCGAGGCGCCCAAAAGCCCACCATCCAGTGCGGTCCTGCAGCTCGGGGTCGAGCCGGTGCACGAACGCGTGATGGATGCGGCGCGGCGCGCGGGCAGCCAGGTCGCCGAAGCCTATCGGCGATCGCCTGTGATGGTGATGGGGCTTGGTCTCGCGGGGGCCTTGCCACTGCTCGCCGGGTTGTTCGCGGTTGGCCGAGCCGCATGGCGCAGGGCGGCGTTCAGCGGAGAGGCCACGCTCTCCCCAGCCGCGCCGACGCGGCTGCGTGACAAGCCGTGGATCAGCGTGGGCGAAGGGGCGGAGGCTGTGCCTGTGACCTTCGAGGGCGAAATCCTCCGCATCGGGCGGCACAGCGACAACGACATTGCACTCGAGCACGAAGCCGTCCACCGCCACCACGCGCTCATCCAGCGTACGCCTGACGGCGAGTTCATCCTCATGGATCTGACGGCGGGAACGGGCAACCAACCTTTGCTCAACGACCGGCCGGTGGCGCGCGCGGCGCTCAAGGACGGGGACCGCATTGCGCTCGGCGCTACCATCCTGACATTTCATCTCGGCGCCGAGGCGCCCGCTGCCAGAGTGCAGTCGGAGCCCTCCCGGCCGAGCAGCTCATCTGCGAGGGAGATGACAAATGCCGAACGAGACGCCGGTGACGAGCCCGCCGGACGGGCCGCCGACGGGATCGAAACGCGCCGGCTCGGTCCGCCCGGCCGGCTCGCTGCGCGCGGCGCTCATCGCGGCCGGGCGTGACGATGCCCGCGTGACGCAGATCACCGAGCAGAGCGCATCACCCGAGCCGCGTGCCGTTACGCCCGCTGCCGTGCCGCCCCCGGTGGTTTCCGCGAAGCCCGCGCCGCAACCGGCGCGCAGCCACGTGGAGGTCGAGCCGCCGGCACCGGCGGAAGATCCGATCTCCGCCCCGCCGCGCACGCAGCTCGTGCGCGGGCGCCTCACCGTCAAGCGAACCGACTTCCATCAGGATCCGGTGGTCGGGTGGCTGGTGGTCGTCGGCGGCCCCGGGCTCGGCGCCTTCCGCCCTATCTACGAGGGCAACAACACCATCGGCCGCGCGCCGACGCAGCGCATTCCGATCAATTTCGGCGATGTGGCCATCTCCAGCGAGGAGCAGGCCTATCTCCGCTATGACTCGATGGACCGCAAATTTCTGCTGGTCCCGAACCTCGCGAAGACCAACATCATTGCTGTCAACGACAAGAAGCCGACCAGCGCCGTTGAGCTTTCGGCCATGGATCTGATCACGATCGGGCGCACGCAGCTCGCGTTTGTGCCGTTCTGCGGGGTCGAATTCGACTGGTCGGAGCTCAACGACCTCAAGGGCTGATGAACGGCTGCCGCAAGCGCTTCGGTATGGCTGCCGTCGCGGGCACGAACGCCCCTTGACGCCCCGGACCTGCGGACCCATGAAATTGGGGGACCGCGGGGCGCCGTGGCCAGGGAGCAGAGGCCGGGTCGTGAAGTTTCAGGCCGCCATACGGGCAAGCCAGGGCGCCCGCAGCTATCAGGAGGATGCTGCGGCCGTCTGGCAGCCACCCGATGATGATGCCGGCGCCGCCGAGCCGACGCGCCTGCTGGCCATCCTCGCGGATGGCATGGGCGGGCACGCCGGCGGCGCGATCGCCAGCGATGCGGTGTGCACGAGCTTCGAGGCCCAGTACATCGAGCAACAGGGGAGCCCGCGGCACCGCCTGAAAGCCGCGCTGGACGCGGCGAACGGTGCCATCGGCGCGCTTGTCGCCGCCCAGCCACAGCTTCGCGGCATGGGTTCGACACTGCTCGGTGTCGCCTTCCATGATGGTCATGCGAGCTGGGTCAGCGTCGGCGACAGTCCTCTCTATCTTTACAGGCGCGGCGAAATGGCGCGCCTCAACGAGGACCATTCCATGGCTCCGCTGCTCGACAAGCTTGTCGCGGCGGGCCGGCTGACGGCTGAGGAGGCGGAGGGCGACCCGCGCCGTCACATGCTGCGCTCTGCCGTCGTCGGCGAGGATCTGGATCTCGTCGATCTGTCGAAGAGCCCTTGGGCACTGCAGGATGGCGACGTCGTGGTGCTCACCAGCGACGGCATCCACGCGCTTGCGGACGTCGAGATCGCCCGCGTTATTGCGGCTTGCCGAAGCGAGGGTGCGGATGCGACCGCCGGGGCGCTGATCGCCGCCGTCGAGGATGCCGATCTCCCCTACCAGGACAATACGACGGTGATCGTGGTGACGGTCGGCGACTAGCCGGCGCCCTATCCAGCACGTGACCTAAGGTTGCTTGATTTTTTCAATTGACCTCTCCGCAGGGAGTATCAAAGTCCTAAATGGATGCCGTATCATGTTGGAAAGTCTTGGACTGCAGGCGCTTGCACTGGACCTGGGGTTGAACTAAGGAAGCGGTTCCGATCGGGGAGAAGCCGCGCTAAAGCGGCCGCGCGATCAAAGGGAGGAGAGTGCTACGGTGAACGCAACTACTGCGCCCGTTGACGTTTCGGCGTCGACACTGGACACCGTCCCCAAGCTGCTCCTGCATAATGCGCGGCAATATGGCTCGCGCCCGGCCTTTCGAGAAAAAGCCTACGGCATCTGGCAGACGTGGACTTGGTCCCAGACGAAGGACGAGATCGAAGCTTTCGCCGTTGGCCTCAAGCTCCTCGGGCTGCAGGCAGGTGAGACGGTCGCGATCATCGGTGACAACCGCCCCCACCTCTACTGGGCCTTTTGCGCGGCGCAGAGTCTCGGCGCCATTCCCGTGCCGGTCTACCAGGACTCCGTGGCCGAGGAGATGGCCTACGTCCTCACGCATGCCGAGGTCAGATACGCGATCGTCGAGGATCAGGAGCAGGCCGACAAAGTGCTGTCCGTTGCCGCCGACGTCGGTACGATCCGCAAGATCATCTACAACGATCCGCGTGGCCTCCAGAAGTACGATCCCAATGATCTCGTTTCGATCGAGAGTGTGCAGGAGGCAGGGCGCAAGGCGCTGAAGGCCGATCCTGCAGTCCACAAGGCCTGGCTCGATGGTGTGGCCGCCGGCAAGGGCAGCGACGTCAGCGTCGTGCTCTACACCTCCGGCACGACGGGGCGCCCGAAGGGCGTGATGCTCACGCAGGAGAACGTCGTCGTCTCCGGACGCAATGCGAATCTCTTCGATCATTTCACGCCCGACGACACCATGATCGCCTATCTGCCCATGGCCTGGGTGGGTGATCACATCTTCTCCTATGGTCAGGCGTTCGCCGGTGCGCTTTGCGTCTCATGCCCGGAGAGCCCCGACACGATCGCCGAAGATCGCCGCGAGATCGGACCTACGTACTTCTTCGCACCGCCGCGCGTGTTCGAGAACATGCTCACCCAGATCATGGTGCGCATGGAGGATGCCGGTCCACTCAAGAAGTGGATGTTCAACTACTTTCTCAAGGTGGCGCGTCGCGTCGGCGAGCCGATCCTCGATGGCCGGCCGGTGCCGTTCGGGGATCGCCTGCGCTACTGGATCGGCGACATCCTCGTCTATGGCCCGCTGCGCAACCGCATGGGCTTCTCGAACCTGCGCGTCGCCTACACCGCGGGCGAGGCGATCGGCCCCGAGCTCTTCAGCTTCTTCCGCTCTCTCGGCATGAACCTCAAGCAGCTTTACGGGCAGACCGAGGCGAGTGTTTTCATCACGCTGCAGCCGAACGGTGAGGTCTATCCCGAGACCGTCGGCAAGCCGGGGCCCGGTGTACAGATCAAGATCGCCGAGAATGGCGAGGTGCTCTTCAAGAGCCCCGGCGTCTTCCTGCGCTACTACAAGAACGACGAGGCGACGGCCGCGACCAAGACTCCCGATGGCTGGGTGCACACGGGGGATGCGGGCTTCATCGACCAGCGCGGCCACCTGCGCATCATCGACCGCGCCAAGGATGTCGGCCGCCTCAACGACGGGACTCTGTTTGCGCCCAAGTACATCGAGAACCGGCTCAAGTTCTATCCCGAGATCAAGGAGGCCGTCGCCGTTGGACATGGCCGAGACTTCGTGACCGTGCTGATCAACATCGACCTGACATCGGTCGGGAACTGGGCAGAACGCAATAATGTGATCTACGCGAGCTACCAGGAGCTCGCCGCCCATCCTGAGGTCTACGCAATGATCGAGCGGCGCATTGATGAGCTCAACAAGTCGCTCGCGGGCGAGGAAATGGTTGCCGGCTCGCAGATCCGCCGGTTCCTCATCCTGCACAAGGAGCTCGATGCCGACGACGGCGAGTTGACGCGGACATTGAAAGTGCGGCGCAGCTTCATCGCCGAGCGCTATGCGCCGCTCATTGCCGCGCTCTACGACGGTGCCGCGCAATGCCACATCAAGACCGAGGTCACCTTCGAGGACGGCCGCAAGGGCGTCATTGAAGGCGATGTTCGGATTGTCGATATGAAGACCTATCCGCCCCTCAAGGCGGCGGTCAGGGAGGCCGCAGAATGAAGGCGGACGTGCTTGAGCGCGTAACGGCAGAGGGCGCCCCGGGGCGGGGTGTCGCAGACCGCGTGATCGGTGACGTGCTGCTGTCCGTCGAGAACGTCTCGCTCTCTTTTGGCGGCGTCAGGGCCATCACGGATGTGAGTTTCGATATCCGCAAGGGTGAGATCCGCGCGATCATCGGACCGAACGGCGCGGGCAAGACCTCGATGCTGAACGTGATCAACGGCTTCTACCACCCCCAGCAGGGTGCGATCACATTCAAGGGCACGCGGCGTCACGACATGCGCCCTCACATCGCCGCGTCGCAGGGCATCTCCCGCACGTTCCAGAACCTGGCTCTCTTCAGGGGCATGACCACGCTCGACAACATCATGGCAGGCCGTGCGATCAAGATGCGCCGGGGCCTCCTTTGGCAGGCATTGCACTGGGGGCCGGCGCTCGCCGAGGAGATCCGTCACCGCGAGGCCGTCGAGAAGATCATCGATTTCCTCGAGATCCAGCACATCCGCAAGGCGCCCGTGGGCAAGTTGCCCTATGGCCTCCAGAAGCGCGTCGAGCTCGGTCGCGCACTCGCCATGGAGCCCGACCTCCTTCTGCTCGACGAGCCCATGGCCGGCATGAACCTCGAAGAGAAGAAGGATATGTCGCGCTACATCCTCACGGTGAACGATCAGCTTGGCACCACCGTTGCTCTGATCGAGCACGACATGGGGGTCGTCATGGATATTTCGGATCGGGTCGTGGTGCTCGAATACGGCCGCAAGATCGCCGACGGTACGCCCGACGAAGTTCAGCGCGACCAGCGCGTCATCGACGCCTATCTCGGCATCAGTCATTAAGGAGCGCGCGTGGTCGTCTTCGGTCAGTTTCTGGAAGTTCTCATCGGCGGTCTCCTGGCGGGCGTGCTTTACTCGCTCGTTGCGCTCGGCTTCGTGCTGATCTTCAAGGCCTCCGGCGTATTCAACTTTGCGCAGGGCGCGATGGTGCTGCTCGCTGGCCTCGCACTGGTGCGCTCGCTCGACTTCATGGTCGCACGCGGCGTGCCGACGTGGGCCGCAATCGTGCTCGGCCTCTTGTTCGCCGCCGTCGTCATGGCGATAACCGCGGCACTCATCCAGCGCTTCGTGCTCGGGCCGCTCGTCAATCAGGACGGCCTGTCGCTCTTCATGGCGACGATCGGCATTACCTTCGTTCTTGAGGGTGCCGGCCAGATGATCTTCGGCTCGGACGTCTACCCGCTGCGGCTCTTCCCGACGGATGCCTGGTTCCTTTTCGACGGTCTCTTCCCGGGCGGCATCCTGGTCAACAAGCTCGACGTGTGGGGTGGGCTGATCGCCGGCCTGCTTGTGGCAGGGCTCGCCGTGTTCTTCCAGAGGACCAAGACCGGCCGGGCGCTGCGCGCGGTTGCCGACGACCATGCGGCGGCCGAGTCGGTCGGCATCCCGATCACGTGGATCTGGTTCGTTGTCTGGCTCGTCGCCGGTCTTGTGGCGCTCGTTGCGGCGACGGTGTGGGGCACCAAGCTCGGCGTGCAGTTTTCAATCGTGTTCCTGGCCCTCAAGGCCCTGCCGGTGCTCATCATCGGCGGCTTCACCTCGGTGCCCGGCGCCATCGTTGGCGGCCTCATCGTGGGGGCCGGCGAGAAGATCGCCGAAGTCTATCTCGGCCAGCACATCGGCGGCGGCATCGAATACTGGTTCGCCTACGTGCTGGCGCTCGCCGTGCTGCTGGTAAGGCCGCAGGGTCTCTTTGGCGAGCGGATCATCGAACGCGTTTAAGAGGAGTGGCACGTGCTCTACCGTGAGGCCGGCCAGTTCAAGACGACCTACGCTGCGGACATGGCGATCTTCCCGATCCGCCAGGACCGGATCGCGCTGTTCGCCCTGCTCGCCATCGCGTTCATCGCCATCCCGCTGCTCGCGCACTTTCAGCTCTGGCCGCTCGGCAGCGACTACATGCTGCGGGCCATCCTCATCCCGTTCCTGATCCTTTCGCTTGCCGCCATTGGCGTGAATATTCTCGTCGGCTACTGCGGCCAGATCTCGCTTGGCAGCGGCGCCTTCATGGCGATCGGCGCGTACAGCGCGTACAAGTTCGGCACGGGCGTCCACCTGCCGCTTGAGTGGCTCGGCACTGAGATCGCCATCGATCCGCTCCCCGTTTTGCCGTCGATCCTGCTCGGGGGCCTGATGTCGGCCATCGTCGGCATCCTGTTCGGCATCCCGAGTCTGCGGATCAAGGGTCTTTATCTGGCGGTAGCGACGCTCGCGGCGCAGTTCTTCTTCGACTGGGTCTTCCTGCGCGTCAAATGGTTCACGAACTACGCGCCGTCGGGATCGGTCAACGCGCCTGAGCTGGATTTCTTCGGCTATCTCGTGCAATCGCCGATCGAGCGCTACCTGCTCTGCCTGATCTTCGTCACCCTCTTTGCGCTGATCGCGAAGAACCTCGTCCGCGGGAACATCGGCCGGCAGTGGATGGCGATCCGCGACATGGACATCGCCGCCGAGCTGATGGGCATCCGCCCGCTCTATGCGAAGCTGACGGCATTTGCGGTATCGTCGTTCATCGTGGGTGTGGCAGGCGCCCTTTGGGCATTCGTCTATCTTGGCTCGTGGGAGCCGCTTGCCTTCAGTATCGACCGGTCGCTGCAGCTCCTGTTCATGGTCATCATCGGTGGGCTGGGGTCAATTCTCGGCTCGTTCCTCGGCGCGGCGTTCATCCTGATCCTGCCGATCATGCTCAATCTCGTCCCGACCCAGCTCGGGGTGCCGCTCTCGACGGAAACCATCACGCACCTCGAGTTCATCATCTTCGGCGCGCTGATCTGCTACCTGCTGATCGCCGAGCCGCACGGCTTCGCGCGACTGTGGTCCATCGCCAAGGAGAAGCTCAGGCTTTGGCCATTCCCGTATTGAGCGGGGCCGGAGCGGATAACCGGTGATCCGGCATGGCGGGGATTATCGGACGAACAAGAAGATCCGCCTGCGTCACGGTGCCGAGCACCAGGCTCGGTCCGCAAATGGAGGAAGATTACATGGTTCGTAAGACTCTGGTCGTGGCCGCCGCCCTCCTTTCAGGTGCGGGACTGGCCCTGCCGGCGCAGGCACAGAATGAGCAGTTCATTCCCATTCTGTCATACCGCACCGGCGCCTACGCGGTGAACGGCGTGCCCTATGCCAACGGCGTCGTCGACTACTACAACCTCGTCAATGAGCGCGATGGTGGCGTCAACGGCGTCAAGCTGACGTTCGAAGAGTGCGAGACGGGCTACGCGACCGACAAGGGCGTGGAATGCTACGAGCGTCTCAAGGCCAAAGGGCCGACCGGCGCCGCGTTCGTCAACCCGCTCTCGACAGGTATCACGTTTGCGCTTACCGAGAAGGCGCCGACCGACAAGATTCCCATCATCACCATGGGCTATGGCCGCGCCGACTCGAAGAACGGTGCGGTGTTCATGTGGAACTTCCCGCTGCTTGGCACGTACTGGTCGGCGGCAGACATCGCCATCCAGCACGTGGCGAAAGAAGTTGGTGGCGCCGCCAACCTCAAGGGCAAGAAGATCTCGCTTCTCTATCACGATAGCCCCTACGGGAAGGAGCCGATACCTGCGCTTGAGGCGCTGGCCAAGAAACATGGCTTCACCTTCACGCCGATCCCCGTCACCCATCCGGGCGTCGAGCAGAAGTCGCAGTGGCTGTCCATCCGCCAGAACCGCCCGGATTATGTGCTGATCTGGGGCTGGGGCGTGATGAACGGCACCGCCGTCAAGGAAGCGGCTGCCGTCGCCTATCCGCGCGACAAGATGATTGGCGTGTGGTGGTCCGGCGCCGAGCCGGACGTGACGCCGGCCGGGGATCAGGCTGTGGGCTACAAGTCGCTGATGCTCCAGCACGGCGCCGGCAAGTTTGCGGTGCACGACGCGATCCAGAAGCATGTCCACGCTAAGGGCAAGGGCATGGGCAAGGATGACTTCGGCCAGGTTCTCTACAACCGCGGCATGGTCAACGCCATGCTCGGCGTCGAGGCCATCCGTAAGGCACAGGAGAAGTACGGCAAGAAGCCGCTGACCGGCGAGCAGGTCCGCTGGGGCCTCGAGAACCTCAACCTGACGGCAGAGCGGCTCAAGGAGCTGGGCTTCGAGGGCATGCTGCGGCCGGTCAAGATCACCTGTGAGGACCACGAGGGCGCGCGCGACGGGCGTGTTCAGCAGTGGGACGGCAAGCAGTGGAAGGTGATCTCCGACTGGTACACGGCCAACCAGGCGGTGACCGAGCCGCTCGTCAAGGAAGTCTCGGCCAAGTACGCGGCGGAGAAGAAGATCACCCCCCGCGATTGCTCGAAGGAAGGCTGATCGCGACGTTCGAAGATGCAGGCAAGAGCATGAGGCGGCACTGCCGCCTCATGCCAATTGAGTTGAGGAGCACGCCCGCGTGACCGCTTCTGCCGCCCCTGTTGCCGCTCGGGACCCCGCTGCTGCGCCGGCGACCCCAATCCTCGCCATCAAGAACATCGAGGTCATCTACGACCACGTTATTCTGGTGCTCAAGGGCGTGTCGCTGGAGGTGCCGGCCGGCGGTATCGTCGCGCTTCTCGGCGCCAACGGTGCCGGCAAGTCGACGACGCTCAAGGCGATATCGAACCTCCTGCAATCGGAGCGCGGCGAGGTCACCAAGGGTGCCATCGAGTTCCAGGGCGAGCGTGTCGACGGCCTCACTCCGAATGCCATGGTCCGGCGCGGCCTCGTCCACGTCATGGAGGGTCGCCACTGCTTCGGCCACCTGACCGTCGAGGAAAACCTGCTGACCGGCGCCTACACGCGCCGCGAGGGTGGTGCGGCCGTGCGCCAGGACCTCGAGATGATCTACGGCTACTTCCCACGGCTCAAGGAGCGCCGGCAGAGCCTCGCGGGCTACATTTCCGGTGGCGAGCAGCAGATGACGGCCATCGGCCGCGCGCTCATGAGCCGGCCGCGCATGATGCTGCTCGACGAACCCTCCATGGGGCTGGCGCCGCAGCTCGTCGAGCAGATCTTTGAGATCACCAAGCGTATCAATGAGGAGCAGGGCGTTTCGGTGCTGCTTGCCGAGCAGAACACCAACATGGCCCTCAAGTACGCGAACTACGGCTACATCCTCGAGACTGGCCGCGTCGTCCTTGACGGCGAGGCGAAGGCGCTGCGCGAGAACGCGGACGTCGCCGAGTTCTATCTTGGCGTTGCCGGCGGCGAGCGCGCCTCCTTCCGTGAAGTAAAACACTACAAGCGGCGCAAGCGCTGGCTCGCCTGAGCCGGCAACGAACCGAGAAGCTCGATCACTGCTTCTTGAAGTGTGCGCGCATGGCCTCGCAGGGATCAGGACGGGCCGCGCGCGGCGTGAGGACAACGAAATCGGCGGCGGGCTTCCCGCTCGGATCACGCATCACATAGGCCGTCGTATCCGTGCGGCCATCCATGACCTCACTCAGAAGCACGGAGAGGACTTTGCGCTTGGGCGCCATGCGCGCGAGGTCCCAAGGCACGCCGCGATCTGTGCGGACATGACCGTTGCCGGCCAAAAGGATGGCTGATCCATGCTTGTCCGCCGCCTCCATCAGAGCTGCCGCGAGGTGTGCGTCGCGATAGCGCTGCGCGAGCGCCATGTTCGTGAAGGCCGTTCGCGGCATCAGACCGCAGTGCGAAGCCTCGAGCTCATCGAGCAGCGCGCTTGCGAGGGCATCAGGCAGGGGCTGGTCGAGGCCAAGGCGCGCGACCGTGTCGGCAGGCAGCGCCGCAAGGCCGCGGCGGGAGACATCACGCACCTCGGCCCGCGACGGATGGCCCGGCAGGATCGGCAACCGCCCGGCAACAGCAACCTCGAAGATTGGCAGGAACAGCTCAGCCGGCGGCCAGCCGCTGTTTTTCCAATCCAGGCGCTCGAGCAGATCGCGCGCGCTTTCAGAATTTGACCCGGCGCGTTGCTCGAGTGCTGCGGCCTGATCGGTACGGATATGCTCGAAGACGAGCGCTGGCGGTCGCTGTCTGCCGCCCTCGGTGAGAGCGGCGGCTGCGGCGCGCAGCAATTCGGCGCGCAGCGCATGCTGCAGGCCATTGTCGTGCATCTCGCCGAGGAGGACGACCCCGCCCTCTTGCAAGTGGGCAGTGATGGCCTGACGAAGTTGTTCGATGGGCGCGGCAGCACAGGCATCGCCCACGGCGGGTGCAAGGGGTTCGGCGCCCTTGAGCACGGTGCCGACGAGCGGGTGGCCGCCGCGTGCCGGATCCCATTGCTCTGCGGGCGCGAGCGCGATGGTCGGACGCGGGCACGCGGTCTGTGCGCGAAGCTCGCCCGGGGGGACGGCGAGAAGAGGTGCGGCCCCGATGGCGAGGGCAATTACAGCGCGGATCACGATAGCCGGCTCACGTTGCCTTCGGCACGCCCTCGCCCGCGCCGATATCCCAGTAGAGGCCGGCCATGAGCTGAATGGCGCTTCGCGAGAGTGGCATGAGGATGTGCTCGTCCGGCCAGTGCTGCGAGCAGGAGGCATAGGAGTGCGGGATCCAGATCGTCGGCATCCCGAGGTCGTCCGTGAAGATGTCATTGCAGATCGAGCCGCCGGTCGACGGGATGATCGCAGGCTTGACGTTGGTCGAGCGCTGCGCCGAGCCGGTCACGAACTTGGCCCAAGGGTGGTCCGGCTCAGTCCGCGTCGCGGCGAAGCCGCCATCGTTGGCGGCCGGTGGCGGCACGACCTTCACGAGCGTGTGGCCCTTGGCCGCGAGATGCGCCCGCAGCGCCGGGATGATCTGGTCGACCGGCGTGCCGGCAACAAAGCGAAGCTGGCAATTGGCAACCGCTTTCGGCGGGATCGCATTCACCGGCCGCTCGGGTGTGCCGGTGGTGAAGGCCAGGATGTTGAACGTGTTGGCCGCATAGACGCGCTCGGCTGGTCTCAGCTCCGGCTCGCCCCACCACTCGTCCACCTTGGGGCCCTTGTCGCCGCCATCGATCTCGACATCGGCCAGGACTTCCTTGACGGCACGCGACATCGGCGGCGCCTTCAAGGCCTCGACGAGCAGTTCGCCCTTCGGTCCGACGATGGACGCGAGTGCGTGCGCGAGGATGAAGCCGGGATTGGCAATGAGGCCCCCCCAGTTGCCCGAGTGGTGGCCGCCGTCGCGCAGGTCGACGACGAGGTCGAAGTTCAATGCACCGCGGCAGCCGAGCGAGATCGTCGGCCGATCCTGGCGCACGCGCGGCCCGTCCGATGCGATCAGCACGTCGGCCGCGAACTCCGCCTTGTGGGCGCGGACCAGCTCCTTGAGGCCCTTGGAGCCCGCTTCTTCGCCGGTCTCGATCATGAACTTGGCATTGAAGCCGAGCTTGCCGCCGCGCTCGGCCATGACCGCGGAGAGCGCGGCCATGTTGAGCGTGTGCTGGCCCTTGTTGTCGGCGGTGCCGCGCCCGTAGAGCCGGTCGCCGTCGCGCGCCGTGATCCACGGGCCCTTGCCCTTGGTCCAGCGCTCGTCCATGCCGTGCACGACGTCGCCATGGCCATAGCCGAGCACGGTTGGGAGGGCAGGATCCTCGATGCGCGTCGCGAGCAGCACCGGCCCCTGTCCGGCAAACGGGTTCTCATAGATGCGGATGGTGAAGCCCATGGCCTCGAAAGCCGGCTTCATGTGCCCGTTGAGATAGCGGTGGCATTCGGCGAGCGCTTGGGGATCGGGGAACTTCTGGCTCTCCGTGCGCACGGCCACGCGGGCAGCCAGGTCACGCTCGAAGGCACCGCTGTCGACATAATCCTGGGCCCGGGTAATGGCGCCGGTGCGGCTCCCACTCATGCAGCAGATTCCTTTTTCACGTCGTCATCATAGAGGTGGCACTCGACCATGCCGGCGGCGCTCGTCAACGGGCGCGGCACGAGCGCGTCGCAGGGCCCAAAGCGGCGCGCACAGCGCGGATGGAAACGGCAGCCCGCCGGCATGTCGAGCGGGTTTGGATAGGCCGCGCCGAGCTGCGTGTCCGGCACGCCGAGGCCGGGCTCGGGCGTCAGCACGGATTTCAGCAGCGCTTCCGTGTAGGGATGGCGCGGATTGCGGAAGAGCGTGTCCGTATCCGTCTGCTCGACGATGCGGCCGAGATACATGACCGCGACGCGATCCGCCATGTGCTCGACGACGGCCAGATTGTGGCTGATCAGCAGGTACGTGAGCCCGAGATCGCGGCGCAGGTCCTGCAGCAGGTTCAGGATCTGCGACTGCACGGAAACATCGAGCGCCGAGGTCGGCTCGTCGCAGATGACCATGCGCGGCCGGTTGATGAGGGCGCGGGCGATGGCAACGCGCTGGCGCTGGCCACCCGAGAGCTGGCTCGGGTAATTATCGTAGAGCCGTCGTGCGAGCCCGACGAGCTCCATCATCTCGAGGACTCTCTTGCGTTCTTCCTCGCTGCTGACACCGCCCTGCACGCGGAGTGGAAGGCCGATGATGGAGCCGACCGACTTTCGCGGATTGAGCGACGAGTAGGGATCCTGGAAGACCGGCTGCACGAGGCGGGCGACGTCGCGACGCTTCATGCCCGCGAGCGGCTGTCCGTCGATCTTCAACGTGCCCGAGGATGGCGGCAGCAGGCCAAGCAGCATCCGTGCGAGCGTGGTCTTGCCGCAGCCGGACTCGCCGACGAGCCCGACAACCTCGCCCTGGCGGATCGTGAGACTGACACCGTTGACGGCGTGCAGCGGCTTCTTGGCCCGCATGAAGCCCTGCGAGACCATGAACATGCGCGTGACGTCGATCGCTTCGAGCATCGCGGGCGCGGTCGCCGCGGCGCCGGTTTGGGGTTCTGGCGGTGTGCGCAGGGCGGTCGTGGTGCTCATGCTACGCCCTCCCGCGCGGGGGCTTGCTGGGCGATCAACTCGTCGGCCCTGATGCAGCGCACCTCGTGCGCGCTGCCGGGTGCGGCCGTGAGCGGGATCGCCGCCGCCAGGCATGCATCGATCGCAGAGCCGCAGCGCCCGGCGAAGTGGCAGCCCTGCATGTCCCCGACGAGCGACGGCACCATGCCGGGGATGGTGCCGAGGCGTTCGCCGCGCTTGGTCTTGCCGGGAATGGGAATGCAGTCGAGCAGGCCGCGTGTATAGGGGTGACGCGGCGTGCCGAAAACCTCCGCTGCCGTGCCCGTCTCAACGACCTGGCCGGCATACATGACGACGACCCGCGTCGCGATGCGGGCGACGACGCCGAGATCGTGGGTGATGAGGACGAGCCCCATGTGGAATTCGCGCTGCAGCTCAGCGAGCAGATGCAGGATCTGCGCCTGGATGGTGACGTCGAGCGCCGTCGTCGGCTCGTCCGCGATGATGAGGTCGGGTCCCGTCATGAGCGCCATGGCGATCATCACGCGCTGGCGCAGGCCGCCCGAGAGCTGGTGCGGATACTGGCGCAGGCGCTGACCGGCCGCCGTGATGCCGACGCGCTCGAGCAGATGAACGGCGCGCTCGCGCGCTTTCGCGCGTGGCACCTTGCGGTGGCGCAGCAGGGCCTCCTCGAGCTGGTTGCCGATCGTGTAGGCCGGGTTGAGCGATGTCATCGGCTCCTGGAAGATCATCGCCATGCGGTTGCCGCGCAGGTCCGCCATGGTCGTCTCGGGTACGCCAACAATGGGCTCGCCGAGCAGCGTCAGCGTACGGGCCTCGCGCCGCGCCCGCTTCGGCAGCAGGTCCATGATCGCGAGCGCGGTCAGCGACTTGCCGCAGCCGGACTCGCCGACGATGCAGACAGTCTCGCCGCGGTCGACGTGGAAGCTCACGCCCTGCACGGCATTCAAGGTCCCGGAGGGCACCGGCAGGGAGACTTCGAGCCCCTCGACGGTCAGGATGCGGTCGCTCATAGGTCTCCCAGGTTCTTCTCGGTTCTGCTCTCAGGGTTTGGGCGGCGCTCTAGCTGCGGTTCTCCGGCGCGGTCACGTCGCGCAGGCCATCCCCGACGAGGTTGATCGACAGCACGAGCATGAAGAGCGCGATGCCCGGGATCGCGATCAGCCAGGGATCAAAGTACATGAGCCCCTTGGCCTCGGAAATCATGAGGCCCCAGGACGGTGTCGGCGGCTGCACGCCGAGGCCGAGGAACGACAGCGCCGCCTCGAGCAGGATTGCATGCGCCATCTCGAGCGTCGCCACGACGATCAGATGGTTCATGACGTTGGGCGCGATCTCGGTCAGCACGATGCGCAGATGCGAACAGCCAAGCGCCTCAGCGGCCGTGACGAACTCGAGCGAGCGCACCTGCTGCGTTGCCGATCGCATGACGACCGCAAATCGGTCCCAGATCAGCAGGCCAAGCACCCAGATGACCACCGTCAGGGACGATCCGATGATGCTGACGACAGCAAGCGCGACCAGGATCACGGGCATCGAGAGGCGCGTCGTGATGAGGAAATTGACGAACATGTCGACGCGCCCGCCGAAGTAGCCCGCCATCACGCCGAGAACGGTGCCGATGAAGCCAGAGATGATCATCGCCGAGAAGCCGATCAGCAGCGAGACCTGCGCACCGTGATAGAGCCGCGAGAGATAGTCGCGCCCCAGGTGGTCGGTGCCGAGGGGATGGCTCCACGTGGCCTTGGGGCTGTCGTGCCAGATGGGCGGGATCAGCTTGCGGCCGAGCTGCTGGTCATAGGCATCGTGCGGCGAGATGATGTTGGCGAGGAGCGCCATTGCAATGATGGCGATCAGTACGAACGCGCCGAACATCAGGCCGAAGTGGCCGAAGATGCGCCGCCGCATCATGACGCCCGGCGAAGGCGCCAGGATCTCCTCGGCGGTCTGCACGCCGGCGCGGGCGAGTGTCGTGCGGGTGATGGTCGTCTGAGCCATGTCAGGTCACCCTGATGCGCGGATCGAGGAAAGCGTTGAGCATGTCGGCGAGGAAGGTGATGACGACATAAATGATTGAGAGGATCAGCACGATGGCCTGCATCATCGGCAGATCCTTGCGCTGGATCGACTCCCAGGCGAGGTAGCCAAGACCGTTGATCTGGAAGATCGTCTCGATCACGATCGACCCGCCGAGCATGAAGCCGAACTGGACGGCGGCGAGCGCAACGACCGGGATCACCGCATTGCGCAGCGCGTGCTTGAAGAGCACCGTCATCGGCCGCAGGCCCTTCGCGCGCGCGGTGCGGATGTAGTCGGAGCCCAGCACCTCGAGCATGCCGGCGCGCGTGAGCCGCATCACCGCCGGAGCAACGTTATAGCCGAGCGCGACCGCCGGCATGACGAAGTTCCACCAGCTGTCCTGACCGGTGATCGGCAACCAGCGCAGCATGACGCCGAACACGAGAATCAGCGTGAGGCCGAACCAGAAGGTCGGCATCGCCTGGCCCACGACGGCGAGCGTCAGGGCCACGCGGTCGACGATGCTGTTCGGCCGCACGGCGGCGAGGACGCCGAGCGGGATCGCCAGCGTCAGACCGAAGGTGATGGCGCAGGCGCCGAGCAGCATGGTGGTCGGCAGGCGCTCGAAGATCACGTCGGCGACCGGCTGGCGCAGATTGTAGGAGCGCCCGAGATCGCCGTGCAGAGCATTCCAGAGCCAGTCGAAGTACTGGATGATGATCGGGCGATCGAAGCCATAGAAGCGGCGGATGTTCTCGATGTCCTCGATGCGTGCGCCCTCGCCGGCGATCGTGATGGCGGGATCGCCCGAGATGTAGACCATCGAGAAGGTAATCAGCGACACGGTCAGCGCCACAAGGATCGCCACACCGAGCCGCTTCAGCGCATAGATCGCCATGGGCGCGTCTGCTCTCGAAAAACTCAAAGGCTCCCGGGGGCAGCCGACGTCAGATCGGCAGCGCCCGGGAGATCATCGGTGGAGACCTAGCCGGCCAAATCGGCGCGCCTTACTTCCACTTTGACCTGTAGAACTGCGGCGTCTCGTCGGACGTGGGCTTGAAGTCGAGGTCCTTCGAGTACGCGTAGTACTTGGCATAGGTGAAGAGCGGCACCCAGTAAGCCTCGTCGGCGATCTTCTTGAGCGCCTTGTCCCAGAGGGCCCTGCGCTTCTCGGTATCGATCGTGCCGTTGGCCTCCTGGATGATCGCGATCACCTCCTTGTCCTGGGAGAGATCGTCCGGCGAGCCGGTGAAGAAGTGGCCGGCGCTGGCCGAGACGTCGGGAATGGAGCTCGAGCCCCAGGTCATATTGGCGGCTGCCACCTGACCCTTGTGGATGGCCTGAACGAGCGGGCCATACTGGAGATAGACGAGGCGTGGCTTGAGCCCGACCCGGACGAGGTCGCCGATCACGGCCTCGGTGATGTGGCGCTCGCGATAGGCGTGCAGATCGAACTCGAAGCCACTGGGGTGGCCGGCGTCGGCCAGGAGCTTCTTCGCCTTGTCGGGATTATAGTCGTACTTCGTCACGTCCTCCGAGCAACCGAACTGGTCAGGATGGCACGGCGAGTGGATGACCTGCGAGGGCGCGCCGACGAGATTATCGACGAGCGATTTGCGGTTGATCGCGTGATAGAAAGCCTGCCGGACGCGCTTGTCCATGAAGCGCTTGTCGGGCGAGCGACCTGTCGCATCGAAGGTCAGGTACGAGATGCGCAGCGTCTTGGCCTTCTCGACCGTGATGTTCGGCGCCCGCATCAGCCGCTCGGCCTCATCCTTGGGGACGTCCCAGACCCAGTCGATGGCGCCGGTCATCAGCTCGGCGAGACGCGTGTTCGAGTCCTTGATCGTGCGGAACATGATCTTGCTGATCTGCGGCTTGCCCTTGGGGCTGCCGTCCCAGTAGTTGGGATTCTTCTCCATGAGCACGGACTGGCCCGGCTTGATGTCCGCGACCTTGTAGGGGCCGGTGCCGTCGGAGGGTACGGCGCCGAAGTCCTTTTTGCCGTCTGGCCGCGCGGGCGCCTTCTCGTAGTGGCCCTTCGGCAGGATATTACCGGAGCCGGCGAGGAAGACGAGCGCCGTCGGGAACGGCTTGTCCATCACGAGGCGGACCTTGTGCTTGTCGAGCACCTCCGCCTTCTTGATCCAGCTCAGGTAGGAGCGGTTGAACGAGCCGTTGGCCGGGTCGACGATGAAGTTAAGCGTATAGGCGACGTCCTCGGCGTCGAGCTCCTTGCCGGAGTGGAACTTCACGCCCTTGCGGATATTGAGATCGAGCGTGGTGTCGTTCTCCCACTTCCATGACTCGGCGAGCAGCGGCACCGGCTTGTAGTTCTCGTCGAGGTGGACGAGGCGATCGAAGATCAGCGTGCCAATGATCACGAGCTCGCGCGTGTTGAGATAGCTCGAGTCGGTGATCGGGTTCTCGCGGTCGGTAGCCCAGACGAGCGTATCGTTGGCCTTCCCGGCCTGTGCTGGCGGCCCCCAAAGGGCAGAGACGGCAAGGGCGGTGGCTGCAAGACCGAGTACATAGCGCCGCATGGGCGGACCCTCCTGTTGATTGAATGTGCCGGCTGCGGTCGCGGCTGTGCGGACCTTCGCCCGCAAGTTCCCACCAAAATGGGCGCAAATGCAAGGGGTTTAGTCCCTCCATCGAGCGCGCTCGGTAAATCATCGCGCCGTGCTGCGTCCATCGCTGCGCAGAGCCGCGTGCGGGCCGCCTTGCCTTGGCCTACACGGGCGTGCACTGAGGGTGCGCAGCGCAGCCGATTCGATTTGGTGTCAGACGACGCGCGGCGGGGGTCCGTAACCGATTGACGCGGAGCGGGTATCAGGATCGAGGGCCCTCGATGTCGCCAAGGATCGTGCCGGATAGCCGCAGAGGAACGCGTGTCGGACAACGAGAAGTCTTCCGGTGACATATCACCTCTGGCGAAACGACGCGATCCGCGCCCACTCGTGCGGGACGATCCCATTCGCGCGGTGCTCTGGATCACGGCGGCCATGGCGCTCTTCGCCATTCTCGCCGCAGCATCGCGCAAGGCGGCGCTCATGGGCATGCATCCGCTGCAGGTGGTCTTCCTGCGCAATCTGTCTGCAACGATCTTTCTGATGCCGATGCTGATGGTGCGCGGCCGTTCGCTGCTGCGGTCCAATGCCATCCATCTCTATGGCGTGCGTGTCGGCATCTCGATCTTCTCGATGACGGCGTGGTTCTATGCCTTGGCGCTCATTCCTGTCGCCGAGGTGACGGCGATCGGCTTCCTTGCCCCCTTGTTCGGAACACTCGGCGCCATCGTCTTCCTTGGCGAGAAGGTGCGCGTTCGCCGCTGGACTGCGCTCATCGTCGGCTTTCTGGGCGCGATGATCATATTGCGGCCGGGCAGCGAGCCCATCGGGCTCGGCCAGGCCTTCGCCATCTTCAACGCGATGAGCGCGGGTCTTATGACCGTGCTTCTGAAGCAGCTCGCGAGCGAGGATGATTCCGGCAAGATCGTCTTTCTCACGACGATCCTGATGCTGCCGCCGACGCTCATTCCGGCGTTGTTCGTGTGGCAGAACCCGGGTTGGGAGTATCTGCCGGTCGTTCTCACCATCGGGCTGACGGCCGTCGTTGGGCACTACTGCCTCATGCGCGGCTTCGCCTCGACCGAGGCCTCGCTGGTCATGACCTTCGATTTCTCGCGGTTGCCGTTCGCCGTGCTCATCGGCTGGTGGATGTTCGGCGAGCTGACGGATATCTGGACCTGGGTTGGCGCCGCGATCATTTTCGCGTCGGCGATCTACATTACACGCCGCGAGGCGAAGCTGCGCAGCCAGGCGCGGCTCGAGAAGCTCGCGAAAAAGGGCGAGTGATGCGCGGCCCTCAGCAGCCCTCAGCGCCAGGCGAAGCGTGGCTGCTCGAGGTGGGCAACGCGGGTCGGCGCGCCGCGCAAGGCGACCTCGCGGAACTGGTAGAGTACGGCGGCCGTCGGCGCGTGCAGGGTGTGGCCGATCGTTGCGAGCGGCACGCCGAAGATCGGCTCCGGGCCGTCATGCGGCGGCTGGAAGTCCGGGACCCCCGGCGCATCGAGCTCCCGCAGCGGGATGCGGAACACGCGGGCGACCTCATTCGGGTCCGGAGCCAATTCGATCGCCGGTCCGCCCCAGACGACCACCGGTGTGATGCAGAAGCCCGAACGCGTCGGGTAGTCATCGAGCCGGCCGAGAATGGCCGAGGGCGCAAGTTGGAGGCCGAGTTCCTCCGCCGTCTCGCGCAGGGCAGCCGCTTCCGGTGTTTCGCCGGCGTCCATGCGTCCGCCGGGGAGCGCATACTGCCCGGCGTGCCGTCTCAGGTGCTGCGGCCGGCGCGTGAGCAGCACGGCGGCCTCCGCCGCGTCCTCGCCCGCGGCGACGATGATGGCGACAGCCGCGTGACGGAGCGCAGGATCGCTGATCGCGTGGCGCTCGAAGACCGCAATACGTGCGGCCATCCGCTCCCGCAGAGCAGGCGCAAACGCATAGGGCATGGTTGCCGGCTCTCCTGCCACGTCACACCACGCCCTTGTCCTTGAGGCGGCCGAGATCGCCATCGCTCAATCCGAGCAGCCCCTTGTAGATCTCGTCGTTATGCTCGCCGAGCCTCGGGCCGAGCCACTCGACCTTGCCGGGCGTATCGGAGAGACGCGGCACGACGTTAGGCATCGCGATCTCGCCGACGCGCGGATCGCTCATGCGCAGGATGTTCCCGCGCGCGGCGTAGTGCGGATCCGTGAAGATATCAGCTACCGAGTAGACCGGGCCGCACGGCACTTCGAACTTGTCGCATTCGGCGATGCAGTCCGCGAGCGTGAACGTCGCCGTCCATTGTCCGACCCAGGCATCGATCTCGTTGCGATCGCGATCGCGGTCGGCGATCTTGCCCCACTTGCCCTCGCCAGCCAACTCCGGCGCGCCCATGGCTTCGGCGAGGCGGGCAAAGATCTTGTCCGAGGTGCACGCGATCGCGATCCACTTGCCATCTTTTGTCGGGTAGTGGCTGTGCGGGCAGACGTTGACGGTGCCGGGCCCCATGCGCTCACGCACATAGCCCTTGTAGCTGTAGGCCGCCACCAGCTCGTCGAGAATGCGGAAGACAGACTCGTAGAGGCCAATGTCAATGTATTGCCCGCGCCCCGTCATGTCGCGCGCGCGCAGTGCGTACATCACGCCGAGCGAGCCGTAGAGCCCGGAGAGATAGTCGGGGATCGTCGCCGAGCCCGGCGTCGTCGGCGGGCGGTCGGGGAACCCAGCAAGATAGGAAAGCCCGCCGAAGGCATTGCCGATCCGTCCGAAGCCGGGGCGCGGACTGTAGGGCCCGGTCTGACCGAACCCAGAGATGCGCACCATGATGAGCTTATGGTTCTCGGCCTTCAGCGTCTCCCAGCCGAGGCCCCATTTCTCAAGCGTGCCCGGCTGGAAGTTCTCGACGAGTACGTCAGCCTGGCGGACGAGGCGCTTGAGGAGATCCGCACCGTCGGGCTTCCTCAGATCGAGGGTGATGCACTTCTTGTTGCGCGTCTCCTGAAGCCAGGGGAGCGAGTCGCCCGAGGGCGTCATCGTGCCGAACTTTCTCAGCGCGTCGCCGACCTTGGGCAGCTCGATCTTGATGACCTCGGCGCCGAACTCGGCGAGCTGGGTCGTGCAGTAGGGTCCGGCGAGGAAGCTCGATACGTCGAGCACGCGGATACCCTGCAGGGCCTTCACGGTTGGGTGCGGGGAGGGGGCGCTTTCGCCGGCCATGGGTGCGTTTCCTTCTCGTGTTCGTTGACTTTGGCTGCTCAGCGCCGCCGCGCGGCTATCCGATCCGCGAGCGCGACGATGCGCTGTGCGCGATACACGATCGGGTAGTCGATGAACTTGCCCTCGAGCTGGATGGAGGCCGAGCCGGCTTTCTCTGCCTCCGCGAAGGCGGCGACGACCTTGCGCGACCATGCAACCTCGGCAGCCGTAGGCGCGAATGCCTCGTTTACGACGGGCACCTGATCGGGATGGATGCACATCTTGCCCTGAAAGCCGAGGTTCTTCGCGTGCACGGCCGAGGCGCGGAAACCCTCCATATCCTTGAGCTCCGCCCAGACGGTGTCGAGCGGTGCCTCGAGGTTGCCCGCGCGCGAAGCGAGCACGCATTCGCTGCGGTAGGGCAGCAGCTCGGCCTCGCTGCGCGTCCAGGCCATGGCGGCATCGAGCGTGAAGTCGCCGGCGCCGAAAGCAATGCGCCTGATGCGCGTGCCGGCCGCCGCAATGGCGCGCAGGTTCGTGAGCCCTTTCGCCGTCTCGATGATCGGGATCAAGTCGAGGGTGCCTGCGGCGATCCCGCGCTCCTGCTCGATATTGGTGATTACCCAATCGGCGGCGCGCAACTCGTCGACGGTCTCGACCTTGGGCAGGACAATGCCATCGACACCCTTGCGCGCGACCGCGACGAGATCGCCGTAGCCCCATTCGGTCGTGGTGGCGTTGACGCGGATGTAGGCGAGGCCCGTGCGCGGCTGCTGGCAGGCCGCGACCACGACCTCGCGTGTCGCCACCTTCTCGGCCATCGGGCAGGCATCCTCGAGATCGAGGATGACGGCATCGGCGTCGAGGCTCAGGGCCTTCTCGACGCGGCGGGGATGGTTGCCCGGAGCGAACAGGAACGAGCGGAACACGGACATGGGTCATCTCTCCCGGCAACGGCGCCTTGCTGTGGCTTGGCCACAAGTCTTGCCTGTCCCCGGACGGTCAAGTCAACGCCAGGGGGCTATGCTTCGCGCGCAAGGATCGCGATGAAGAAGCCGTCCGTGCCGTGCCGTGCCGGCGTCAGCAGGAGCGCATCCGCGCGGCCGTCGGCCGAAGCGGGCGGTGTACCGGGCAGCACGTCGCGCCAGACATCAGCGTATGGGATGAGCGCGTAGCCCGCGTTCGCCGCCAGGAAAGCCGCGATCTGCTCCGTATTCTCGGGCGGCAGGAGCGAGCATGTGATGTAGACGAGCCGGCCGCCGGGCTTGACCAGCGGCGCGGCCTGCGCGAGGACATCGCGCTGCTCCTTCTGACGCTGCGCAAGATTGCGCGGCTTCAATCGCCATTTCGCATCGGGCCGCCGGCGCCACGTGCCGCTGCCGGTGCACGGCGCATCGATGACAACGCGGTCGAAGTGCCCTGTCATCCCGGCAAGTGCCTTCGCGTCGCTGGCTGCAAGCACCTCCACGTTGTTGGCGCCGGAGCGCGCGAGCCGCTCGAAGATCAGGCGGAGCCGGGTCTTGTCGCTGTCGTGGGCGATGATGCGGCCTCCCCCCTTCATCGCTGCGGCGAGCGCCAGCGTCTTGCCGCCCGCGCCGGCGCACAGATCGAGCACCTCGTGGCCGGGGCGCGCGTCGGCGAGCAGCGCGGCAATCTGCGAGCCTTGATCCTGAACCTCGAACCAGCCCTTGCCGTGTGCGGGCTCGGCCTCGACATTGGGCGTGCGGCCGGCGCCTTCCGGCGCGGCAAAGCGTATGCCGATCGGCGAGTACTCCGTCGTACTGGGTGCGAGCCTGGCCAGCTCAGCGAGAACGTCCTCGCGCGTCGCTTTCAGCGTGTTGACGCGAATATCGACCGGCGCGCGCTCCGAGAGGGCTGCGACCTCCGCAGGCAGGCGATCGCCGAAGACCGGGCGCAAGATCGGGACGATCCAGGCCGGGACGTCCGCGAGCAGCTCGGTTTCGCTCGGCGCGTCGGTGCGTTCGAGTGCGGCGCGCTCAGCATCCGTCAACGGGGGCAGTGCATGGCGCGAGCCATCGGCCGCGGCCGCGATCTGAGCGGTATCGAGCCCGAGCGCCCGCCCCGCCGCGCCGAGCACCAGCGCACGTGGCGTGTCGGCGCCCATGCGCGCCGCGATGGAGCCGCGCCGCCTCAGCGCGTCGTAAACGAGATTGCCGACCGCCGAGCGATCGGCAGAGCCCGCGAAGCGGCTCGCTTTGCCCCAGTCGGCGAGCGCGAGCGCCGCCGGGCGATGGCGCACGGTGATCTCGGTGAGAACGGCGACGGCCGCGGCCAGCCGTGCACCTGGTCTCATGAGCCGGATGTTCCGGAGTAGTTCGGTGCCTCGCGCGTCATGCCGACGCCATGCGTGTGGCTCTCGCGCATGCCGGCGGGCGAGATGCGGATGAACTTCGCCTTCTCGCGCAGCTCGCCCAGATCCTTCGCGCCGACATAGCCCATGCCTGCGCGCAGGCCGCCGACGAGTTGATGCAATACATGACCGACCGGGCCCTTGTAGGGCACCTGCCCCTCGATGCCTTCGGGTACGAGCTTCAGCTCGTCCTTCACTTCCTGCTGGAAGTAGCGGTCGGCGCTGCCGCGCGCCATGGCACCGACAGAGCCCATGCCGCGGTAGGCCTTGTACGTGCGCCCCTGGAAGAGGAACGTCTCGCCGGGGCTCTCGTCCGTGCCGGCGAGCAGCGAGCCGACCATGGCGCAGCTCGCGCCCGCGGCGAGCGCCTTCACCAGATCGCCCGAGAAGCGGATGCCGCCATCAGCGATGACTGGAATGTCGTGCTTCACCGCCACGTCGACGGCATCCATGATCGCCGTGAGCTGGGGCACGCCGACGCCCGCGACGATCCGGGTCGTGCAGATCGAGCCTGGGCCAATGCCGACCTTGACCGCGTCGGCACCTGCATCGATCAGCGCCCTGGCGCCGTCGGCGGTTGCGACATTGCCGGCCACGACCTGCGTGCTGTTCGAGAGGCGCTTGATCCGCATTACGGCTTCCAGCACGCGCGCGGAATGGCCATGCGCCGTGTCCACCACGATCAGGTCGCAGCCTGCCGCGATCAGGCGCTCCGTGCGCTCGTGGCCATCGGTGCCGACGGTGGTTGCGGCCGCGACGCGGAGACGCCCCTGCGCATCCTTGCATGCGTTGGGATGGCGCTGCGCCTTCTCGATGTCCTTGACGGTGATGAGGCCAATGCACTGGTAAGCGTCGTCGACGACGATGAGCTTCTCGATGCGGTGCGCATGCAGGAGGCGCTTGGCCTCTTCGCGGTCGACGTTCTCGCGCACCGTGACGAGCTTGTCCTTCGTCATCAGCTCGTGGACGGGCGCCTGCAGGTTGGTCGCAAAGCGCACGTCGCGGTGGGTCAGGATGCCGACCAGCTTGCCCTCGCGCCTGCCATTGCGGGGCGGCTCCACGACCGGGATGCCGGAGATCTTATGCCGGGCCATGAGCTCAAGGGCACTTGCGAGCGTGGCCGTCGGCTCGATGGTGACGGGGTTCACCACCATGCCGGACTCGAACTTCTTGACCGCGGCGACCTGATCGGCCTGCTCGGCGGGGGTGAGATTGCGGTGGATGACGCCGATACCCCCGGCCTGGGCGACGGCGATGGCCAAACGGGATTCAGTAACGGTGTCCATCGCCGACGACAGGATCGGGATGCGGAGCGAGATCTCCTTGGTGACGCGGGAGGCAACGTCCGTCTCGCCTGGGAGAACCTCGGAGCGCCCCGGCAAGAGGAGCACGTCGTCAAAGGTCAGTCCAACGTTCGCGTCGATGATCGAGCTGCGTCCGGCCATGCTCATCTCCTGCGTCTGGTATGGGCTTTGCTGCCGCACCCCGCGGCGGCGGGGCACGGAAAACCTCTCTACGCACTGTTTTGGCTTGTTGGACGACCAGCATGTATCAGAAGCGGCAGCCTTGGGAAAGTGCGAGAGCCACCGGTGGTGTCCGCTGTGGGCGGCCGGCTCTCCAGGGGTGACTCGCACCATTGATGCCACTATTCCCACTTAGGAGGACGAATCGTGGGGGCTCGCGAGGCTGGTACGGCGTCGGCCGCAATACCTGCGGGCAGTGGAGGGTGTGCACATGTCCAATCCTGAGAAGCGCGGCGAGCCGAGCATGAGCGATATCCTCGCCTCGATCCGCAAGCTCGTGGCTCAGGAACCGGCCTTGGCCGTGCCCCCAAGCCCCACCCGGCCGACCCTGAACGGTCTGCCCCGCAGAACGCGCGACGTGCCGCCCGAGCCCGAGCTGAAACTCCCACCCCATAAGAGCGAACCCGGGGAGGGCTCTGCGATTCCCGCGGCACAGACGGCGGAGCCCATAAGCCTGGATGAGCTTCTCGCCGAGGCGCCGCGTGCGGTGCCGCCCACGGCCCCGGCTGCGCGACCGCCGAGCCCGCCGCCTGCGAGCCCAACGGCGCCTTCGCGGCCAGCTCAGCAGTCCGCCGGCGCACCGGAGTGGCTGTTTCCGCGGCCGAGCGCTTCGGACGAGGACAACGGTGCGCCTGTCGGCCAGCCTGCTGCGGGGGCGCCCCAAGCCAAGGATGCCAGCGCGAGTCCGGCCGGCAACGAAGCCACTGGCGCTCAGCGGGCAAGCCCCGCGGCCAAATCCGACCGTTCCGAAACGTCGATGCCGGCCAAGGACGCCGAGCCGGCTGCCGGTAGGGTTGGCCCGCCAGCGCCCAAGCCCGGCGATCTTGGCAGCGTCGTGCCGGGGCGGCGTGAGACTGCCGGGCCGCCGCCGACCCTGGAAGGTGAGCCATCGCGCCCGGAGACCAGCGAGAGCCAGGTGCTTGCTCCGCCGCTGGCCGGACCGCTCCTGGGCGAGCCAACGCGCGCACCGGCGCCGTCCGGCCCGATGCCCGAAGTGCCCGGCGCGGACGCGCTGCGACGCCTTATTGCCGGCGTCATCCCGCCGAGTGCCCATCCGAGTGTGGCGCCGAGTGCCAAAGCGCCCGAGGCTGCGCCGGCACCAGCAACGGCCCGCACCGATACCGCACCTGCGCCCGACGCCGGCCCCAAGCCGACGCCGGAGGTCAAAGAGACCAAGGCGGCGCCTGCCATTGAGCCCGCCGCCGCAAAGACGGCAGACGTGGTCGGGCCGCAGCCATCTGCGGTGTCGGCGCCAGAGCCTGCCGTTGCCGGGGGGCCGGCCCCCAAACCGGCGCCCGAGCCGGCCGCGGCAGCGCCCGCGCCTGTGACGAAGGCGCAGGCACCTGCGTCAGCTCCAGCCGCCAAACCGGCGTCGGCCATGGCCGGCAAGACGATGGACGAGACGGTCATCGAGCTGCTGCGGCCCCTGCTCAGGGAATGGCTCGATGTCAACATGCCGCGCCTCATTGAGCCGGCACTCAAGGCCGAGATCGAGGCCCTCCGCAAGGTCGCAGCCAAGGACGAGAAGGCCTGATCGGGTTCACCAGCTCTCGATCCACGGTCTGACGTCGATCTCGAAGGACCAGGCATCACGCGGCTGGGCGTGCAGCATCCAGTAGATATCCGCGATGTGTTCCGGATTGAGGATCCCATCGCGCGCCTTGAGCGCATAGCGTGCTGGGAAATTCTCGCGGATGAAGGCCGTATCGATCGCGCCATCGACGACCACGTGCGCGACGTGAATGCCCTTGGGGCCGAGCTCGCGGGCCATGCTCTGGGCGACCATCCTCAGCCCCGCCTTGCCGGCCGAGAACCCCGCAAAGCCGGCGCCGCCGCGCAGCGAGGCCGTCGCGCCCGTAAAAAGGATCGTGCCGCGGCCGCGCGGGACCATGCGGCGTGCGGCCTCGCGTCCCGTGAGGAATCCGGCCATGCAGGCCATCTCCCAGGTCTTGAAGAACTTCTGCGCGCTGGCATCGAGGATCGATTCGCGGACGTTACCGCCGATGTTGTGGACGAGGATGTCGATCGGTCCGTGGTCCTTCTCGATCTTCGCGAAGAGGGCGATCACCTCTGCCTCGCGGCGGGCATCACAGCCGAATGCGGCGGCGGCGCCCCCGGCTCTCTCTATTGCGGCAGTGAGATCGGCGAGCTTGTCGGCATGGCGCCGCGCGACACAGGCAAGATAGCCCTCGCGGGCGAAGCGCCTGGCGATGGCGCCACCGAGCGCATCACCGGCGCCGACAACGAGACAGACAGGTCTGCTGGCCATGAGCGGGGCTCCTTTCCCCTTCCGGATGGACTAGCATAGGCCTTGAGGCGCTCGATCGGGAAGAACGCGTATGAACGTGGACGGTATGCCCTATCGGACCATCCGGCTCGGCGCGGATGGCTGGTCGGTCGAGATCATCGACCAGACGCTCTTCCCACACACGTTCGCCTTCGTCCGTCTTGCTTCGCTCGATGATGCCGCGCGTGCGATCCGTGACATGCAGGTGCGCGGCGCGCCGCTTATCGGCGCCACGGCCGCCTATGGTCTTGCGCTCGCCATGCGCCATGATGCCTCGGATGGACATCTGGCGCACGCCTGCACGGTGCTTGCCGCGACGCGACCGACGGCGGTGAACCTGCGCTGGGCCCTCGAGCGCGTGCGCAGCGTCATTGCGCTGCGCGCTGAGCCTGCGCGCGCAGTCGCTGCCTATGGCGAGGCCGCGCGCATCGCCGATGAAGATGTCGCCACGAACAGGGCGATCGGGGAGCACGGGTTTGCCCTCATCCGAGCCGTGGCTCGGCTGAAGGCTGGTGTTCCCGTGCACATTCTCACGCACTGCAATGCCGGCTGGCTCGCGACGGTCGATTGGGGCACGGCGACGGCGCCGATCTACATGGCGCACGATGCGGGCATTCCGCTTCACGTGTGGGTGGACGAGACGCGCCCCCGCAATCAGGGTGCAGCGCTCACGGCCTGGGAGCTTGGTCGCCACGGTGTGCCGCACACGGTTGTCGTCGATAATGCCGGCGGGCATCTCATGCAGCGCGGCCTCGTCGATATGGTCATCGTCGGCAGTGACCGCACGACCGCGGCGGGCGACGTCTGCAACAAGATCGGCACTTATCTCAAGGCGCTCGCGGCGCGCGACAATGGGGTGCCCTTCTATGTGGCACTCCCCTCCTCGACCATCGACTTCACGATGATGGATGGCCTTGCGGAGATCCCAATCGAGGAGCGTGCCGGCGACGAGGTCGCCTGGATCAGCGGCGCGACGGAGGATGGTCAGGTGACGCGCGTCCGCCTCATACCTGAAGGCTCGCTGGTCGCGAACTACGCCTTTGATGTGACGCCGGCCCGCCTCGTCAGCGGACTCATCACCGAGCGCGGTGTGATCTCAGCGACGCGCGAGGCCATTGCTGGCGCCTTTCCAGAGCGCGTGGCCCGGGCCTGAGCGCTCACTCGCTGTAGCACTCGAACAGGAGGCCGGTCAGATCGCCACCTTGCTCGCTCGCGAGGTGAAGGGCGAGGCTCGCCATGTCCGGCTCGCCGGTGAGGGCACCATAGGGCGGCATCGTGCTCATCGCGGCGGGCGCGATCGCGTTGATCTGGATGCCGTGCGGTGCCCATTCGCGTGCCTCGTTGCGCGTCAGATTGGCAAGCGCCGAGCGCGCGAGCGCCCCGACGACACGGTGTGCCGATGTCGGCTTCCTCGGCAGCCGCACGATCGTCAGCACGAGGCCCTCCGTCATCGTGAGGCGCATCCGGTTCGTTGCGATCTTGGTGATGAGGCAGGCCGCACCGAGCGTCTCGCTCACCGCTTCCTCGACATCGCTCTCGCGCGCAGCCGCGCCACCCTTCGGCGCCGGCACCGTTGCGAGATTGATGACCACGTCGACGCCGCCGAACGCCTGCACGGCCTGGCGCGTGAGCTTAACGGCTGCATCCGTCGCGCCGATCGGGCCATCGAAGAGACGGACGTCGAGCGCGCCCTGCGAGACGATCTCGCCGAGCACTTCCATTTCCGGCGTCATTTCGTTCACATGAAGCACAAGGCGCGTGCGTTGCTCGGCGAACGCGCGCGCGATATCGATGCCCTGCGCATTGTCGATGCCGGTGATGAGGACGCGCTTTCCGAGGAGATCGGGATAGGCGCTCGCAAACTCGATACCGTCGAGCGTAGTCATCAACATGAGGCTCTCTCCCCGTGAACTAGGACGCCTTGCGGGCGCCGACGCAACTGAGCCGATTCGCTCCTAACGGTTTCCTAAAGGCACCGCGATTCGGGGTGGCCGCACGGCACGATTGCGGCGATGTACAGGCTAAGGTGTGGCGCCGTTGATACTCAAGGACTCTTCTTTTCGCGCGCAGCCGCCGCGCCCTCGGCGATGCCGAGGGCATCCGCGAGGCGGGTCCTCGCCGAGCCCGGGCGGAGCGGCTTCGGCTGGGAAGGGTGGGGTGCCCAGGCGGTGAGCGTCACGATCTCGAAGGTGGCCGGCACGCGCCCGTCCGGCGCCCCGAACCGATCCGCATAAACCTCGGCGGCGCGCGTCAAGAGGCGCCGAGTCATCGGTCGGCGGGAGCGCTCGGCGAGCACGTTGCTCGCGCCCATGGCCTTGAGCTCGCGCATGAGCGCCACCGGATCAGGATAGGTAACGCGGAGGCGATCGGCATCGGCGACGGGCAGCGCAAAGCCCGCGCGCTGCAGGAGCCCGCCGAGCGTGCGGACATCCGCAAAGGGCGCGACGCGCGGGGTTGCGCCGCCATAAATCTCGGCTTCCGCAATGAGAAACGCCTCGCGCAGCTCGACGAGCGATCCGGCCCCGAGCAGCGCGGCGAGGAACAGTCCGTCGCCCTTGAGGGCCTGGCGCGCCTGGAGAAGGGCACCCGGCAGGTCGTTGGCCAGCTGCAGCGCTAGGCCGCTCACGACGAGATCGAGCGTGCCCGGCCCGAAAGGCAGGAACTCTTCGTCCGCGGCCAGACGCGGGCCATCGCAGTGGGCCAGCATGGCCCCACACGGATCGGCGTCGATCAGCAGGCCAATCGATCCAAGCTGGCGGAGCCGACGGCTCAGCGCGCCGGTATGGGCGCCGAGGTTCAACGCGACGGGAAACGTCCGTCGGATGAGCGACAAGCGATCGGCCAAGTCCTCACTGACATGGCGCAGCAGGAAGTCGTGAGCCGGCGCATCCGGTGCTGCCCGTGTGCGGCGCCGGGTCAGCAGGGTCCGGTCGAAGATGTTTGGCTGCTGGGTCATGTCTTGGCGGGAATTCGGCGCGTTGTCCGCCCCAGTATAGCCATTCGGGCGGGGCAATGCGGGAACGTCGTGCCGCGGCAATGAATGCTTTAGACCTCCCACCTGAGACTGGCCCTTCAAGTCGTTTGATTCGCCTAAGCCTTTCTTTCCCTCTGCAACTCGTGTCCGCTCGCGCCGCTGGAGCCGCAAGGCCATGGACTTCGCCATCATACTGATCGCTGCGCTCATCTGGATCTATGTGCAGTTCGGCAGGCGCTTCAAGCGGCTCGAGGAGCGGCTCGCGACCAGCGAGGCGCAACTGGCGGCATTGCGGACCGGCCTGCCGCCACAGGCCGGCGCGGTCGCGGCGCCGGAGCCGCCGGCCCCGATTGCATTGCCATCAGCGGCCGGGACTTCCGTTCCCCCGGTCGCGGAGGGGACGCCAGAAGGGCCGGAGAAGGCTGCGGCGATGGCGGCCGCGCCGGTTGGGCCCACCGAGCTGCCCAAGCCGTCGCGTTCGCTCGAAGAGCGGCTCGGCACGCGCTGGGCCGTGTGGGTCGGCGGCCTTGCGCTGGCGCTCGGCGGCATCCTCATGGTCCGCTATTCCATCGAGCAAGGCATCTTCGGTCCCGGCGCGCGGATCTTCTTCGGCGGTCTCCTCGCGCTGGCTCTGGTGGGCGCGGGCGAATGGCTGCGGCGCGGCGCGAGGGGGATCGTGGTTCCGGGCCTCGAGGCTGCGCACATCCCGAGCATTCTGACGGCGGTGGGCACGGTGACGGCTTTCGGCACGGTCTATGCCGCCCACGCACTCTACGGATTTGTGGGACCTGCCTTTGCCTTCGTCCTGCTGGGCGCGATCGGTGTCGCGACCATGTTCGCCGCCGCCCTGCACGGGCCGATGCTCGCCGGTCTCGGGCTTGCCGGTGCCTATGTGGCGCCGCTGCTCCTCGCCTCGGATAAGCCAAGCCCGTGGCCTCTCGTGCTTTACCTCGCGGTCGTCGCCGCTTCGGCGCATGGCCTTGCGCGCTTGCGGCGGTGGCTGTGGCTTGCCGCCTTTGCGGTCGGCGGTGCCTTCCTGTGGGGCCTGCCGTATCTCGACCAGGCGGCCGCCGGCAGCTTTGAATGGGCCCGCGCGGGCTTTGCGCACGTGCTCCTGCAACTGGCGCTCGCCGCCGTCTTCATGGCCCTTGAGCCGCATATCGGCATCACGGACGAGGACGCGCGCATCGATCAGGTGGCAACGGGCGCGCTGCTCGCGCTGGCCCTGCTTGCCGTGGCGATGCTCGCCGACAGCCGCTTCGAGCCCATCGGCTGGGTGCCGTTCGCGGCGGCTGCTGCCGGTCTCCTGGCCGCAACCGCATGGTTGAGCCCGCCGGCCGCTGCCGCTGCGGCGTTGGCCGGGCTGCCGGTCATGGCCGTGGCCGCTTTCTGGCCAGGCCTCAAGGAGCCGCCCGAGGCAACCCTGCTCGCGCCATACGCCGCGCAGGTGCTCCGCCTTCCCGAGAATGTCTCAGCCTATCTCTCGACGCTGGCCCTTCTCGGCGCTAGCACGGCGGCTGCCGCTGGCTATCGTCTGTGGCGCGGTCCGACCCTCAGCGCACCCGTCTCCGGCTTCTACGCGCTTGGAGCTACGGTCCCGCCGCTGCTCGCCCTCGTGCTCGCCTATCTCCGCGTGACGCAGTTCGACACCTCGATCCCGTTTGCGCTGTTCGGTGTCCTCCTGGCGGGCGGCTTGGTTTGGGTGGCGGAGCGCTTCCTCGCCCGGGAGATCATCTTGCCCCTGCCCGGCCTCCGTCTTTCCACCGGCGCCTTTGCGGCGGGTGCGATCGCGGCGCTGAGCTTCGCGCTCGTCGCCTTCCTTTCGCGCGGCTATATGACCGTGGCCTTCGCGCTGATGGCACTCGGCACGGCCAACGTGGCGACGCTGCGGGATATTCCGCTGCTGCGGCCCGCGGTGGCTGCGGTCGGTCTCGTCGTGCTCGGGCGCATCATCTGGGACCCTGTCATCATGGGGGCGGACGTCGGGCGCCTGCCCGTCCTCAACTGGCTGCTCATTGGCTACGGCGTGCCGGCTGTGGCGTTTGCCGTCGCCGGGCGGCTGCTCGAGATGCGCGGGGTCGACTTGGCTCAGCGGCTCGCCGATGCGCTCGCCGTGGTGTTCACGGCGCTCCTGCTCTTCTTTCAGGTGCGCCACGCGCTCAACGGTGGCGACCCGCTTGCCGTTTCATCGTACCACGTCGAGCACGGCCTGCATGTGCTGATGGCGGCCCTGCTCGCGTACGTGCTGATGCGGCTCGACCTCGCCCGCGCGAATGTGGTCTTCCGCTGGGCCTCGATGGTTCTCGGTGTGATTGCGGTCCTGTTCGGCGCGTTGGGCCTGCTTCTCGTCGGGAACCCGTTTCTGGATGGCCACAGCAACGAGGTGCGCGGCCCGATCATCTTCAGTTCGCTGCTGCTCGCCTATCTCCTGCCAGGTATTGCCGTCGCGTTCCTCGCGCGCGCGGCCCGGGACATTCGGCCAAGCTGGTATGTGACGGGGCTTTATGTCCTCGCCGGCCTGCTCATCTTCTCGTACGTGACGCTCGAGGTCCGTCATGGCTTCCACGGGCCGCGGATTGACTTCTACCGCGCGACCGGCGGCGCCGAGCATTGGGCCCACTCGGCCGGCTGGCTGCTGCTCGGCATCGCCTACCTCGCCTATGGCATCTGGCGAAGTGCCGGCGTCGCCCGGCTCGCTTCAGCGATGCTGGTGCTGCTGGCGGTGATCAAGGTCTTTCTGTTCGACCTTGCCGGGCTGACAGGGCTCTGGCGCGCGCTGTCCTTCATCACCCTCGGGGCGGTGCTGATCGGGATCGGCCTCGCCTACCAGAAGCTCGTCTTCGCCCGGCCGCAAGCGCCGGCCGGCAATGGGCCGGCCGCTCAGGAGGGATAGTTGCGGGCTGCTTCTGCGCGCATAGGAGCAAGCACACGCCGCAGCCGCGCGCGACGTCCGCACGCGGCGACCTCATTGAGCTGGCACAGTGACCGGCTGTCCTAGCTCGCGAAGCCGTTGTTGACGGCGGTAAAGATGTCGAACAATCGGTTACCGATCGACGTTGCGCCGGCAACGATCACGATGCTGATGAGGCCGGCGATGAGCGCATACTCGATCGCTGTGGCGCCCGATGCGTCGTTCTGAAATCGCTTCAAGAGACTCGACACGAGCCCAACTCCCTTTGCTCGAGCAGCACGTCTCAAGGCCTGCCATGCCCTTGCTGCCAGGCGACAGTAGCGGGAATAGTCTTAAGGACCTCTTGGATGAATCGCTGAAAGTCGGGGTCCGGCACATCTCTTCCCCGGCGCGGTAAAGAAGTTATGTAGAAAATTGTACTGAGCTGCGTCCTGCACTCTCCGACGCTGTTGGGCAGGCAGTAACGTGCCGAGCTTAACCTCGTTTTCACTCGCCCGTGCTTGACTCTGCAATCGGCACCGTGCCGCCCCTGGCTGTGCGGGGCTGCCTGCGCGCTGGAGTATCGAGCTGTGATCGAGTACGCCATCATTCTGGTTTTTCCGGCCGCCATGGCATTTGCTGGCGCCATGGATCTCCTGACGATGACGATTCCGAACCGCGTCTCGATCGTGCTGGTCGCGGCCTTCGCGGTTGCCGCTGCCGTGATGGGGATCGGCTGGTGGGCCCTTGCCAGCCACGTTGGCGCAGGTCTCCTGATGCTCGCCATCGGCATCGGCATGTTTGCGCTCGGCTGGCTCGGGGGGGGTGACGCAAAGCTTCTCGCCGCGACGGCGCTGTGGCTCGGGTTCGATCACCTGCTGCCCTACCTCCTGCTGACGGCGGTGGCTGGCGGCGCCCTCGCGCTCGCCATTCTGTTCTACCGCCGTATGCTGCCCCCGCTCTGGCTCACGCGGCAGAACTGGGCCATGAATCTGCACGGCGCGAAGGCAGGCATCCCGTACGGAATAGCCCTCGCGGCTGCCGGCCTTCACATCTTCCCCTCTACGGCCTGGTTCATGTCGGCCGGGATCTGATCCCATCCTCGCCGCACCAGTCGCCTTGATGTGCGTGCCGCATCGAGGCCGGTCTCCATTGCCCATGCCAAGGCAGGAGCGGACGCCGGCCCAACTCTGCCGTCAAGCGCTGGAAGCACCTGTGTCAGGATTGCTGCAGCTTGCTGTCCTCCGGCGCTGCCCGCACACGTGCCGTGCCTGATCAACCCCACCATTAACGCCCCATTGAGGATTGTCGGCGAGAGTCACGATCGAGGGAAAGTGGGATTGCTCCTTTGAGAGGACCTGTCGGGCGATGAAGAAGGGACAGCTGATCGGGATCGCGATCGCGGGCGTATGCGGCGTCGGCGCCTTCGTCGGCATGCAGAAGCTGACCGCGAAGCCGCAGGTCGTTCAGCGCGAGGTGCGCACCAATCTCGCCGAGGTGCTGGTCGCTCGCGCCGACCTTGGGCTCGGCGCGATCGCGTCCGAATCAAGCTTCCGCTGCCAGGGCTGGCCGCAGGAGGCCGTCCCGCACGGGGCCGTGCTCTGCCGCGGCGCGACGTCCATGAAAGAGCTGGTCGGCCATATCGCGCGGGCGCCGATCCTGGCGAATGAGCCGATCACGCGCTCGAAGCTGATCAAGCCGGGTGAGGGTGGCGTGCTCGCCTCGATCCTGCCCGAGGGGCGGCGCGCGATCTCGACCAAGATCACAGAGGACACGGCCGTCGGCCGCCTGATCCTGCCGAACGACCATGTGGACGTCTATCTGATCCGCCGCGTCAGGGGCCGGGCTGGCGAGGAGCATACGAGCGAGCTCCTCTTCAGCAATGTCCGCGTGCTTGCGATCGGTCAGCGATTGGAGACCAAGGAAGGCCAGAGGGGCGTCGAGGGCAACACGGCGACGCTGGAGCTGTCGCCTGTACAGGCGGAGAAGCTCGCGCTCGCCAAGTCGATGGGGGACATCACGCTGGCGCTCCGCTCGATCGCCGACTTCAGGCGCGACGGTGCGGGTGCGGAAGATGGCGTGCGCAAGCAGAGCGAGACGGTGCGCATTCTCCGCTACGGCCAGAGGTCGCGTGTCTCGGTCGGCATGCATTGATAACGGCGCGCCGGCCTGGCGGCGCCACATCGAATACTGCGTGTGAGTACCCGAGTGAATGTCTGCGTGTGTGTCTGCGAAGTTGCGTCTGCGTGCACCCCTGTTTTTGGTCGGTCGCCAGAAGGCTTTGAACCCCATGCGGATGACAATGAAACTGGCCGTTTGCGCCCTCGGTCTGGCGATGGCCGCGCTCTCGAGTGCGCCCGCGGACGCCCAGAAGAGCCACCAGCAGGCGAGCAGCGGTCGCATTGCCGTGCACAATTCCGTGCTGCGGATTCCGTCCGGGGTTCCCTATCCCGTCGTTGAGACGGTGAGGATCGGCGCCGGCAAGTCCCTGATGGTGCAGTTCCCGATGCGGCTGCGGGATGTGCTCGTCTCCGATCCGGAGCGCGTTGACGCCATCGTTCAATCGGCTGACAGGGTCTTCCTGCTTGCGAAGCAGATGGGCAGCGTCAATGCGTTCTTCTTCAGCGAGAACGGCGACCAGGTCGCGACGCTCGAGATCACGATTGGTGTCGACCTGACCTCGCTCGATGAGATGCTGACGCGGATGCTGCCCGGCTCCAGGATCCGCACCGACATCGCCGGCAATGCCGTTGTGCTCAAGGGCACGGTCGTCAATCCCATCCAGGCGCAGCGCGCCAAGGCCATCGCCGAGCAGTACGCAAAGGCGAACTTGGCGCATATGCAGTCTGCAGGCACGAATTGGACGAGCACGACCTCGACACCGCCGGGCGCGCCTCCCGGGATGACGCAGACGACGGGTCAGATGAGGGGCGCCGTCGCGGATCCGAATGCCCAGGCCTCGAGCCAGAATGCGCTCGTCATCAACCTGCTGACCATCGAGGGCGAGGAGCAGGTCATGCTCCAGGTCGTGGTCGCCGAGGTCCAGCGCTCGATCATGAAGCAGTTCGGCATCAATCTCGGCGCCGCGATCAACTCAGGCAACTTCACGACGAGCCTCCTGACCGAGAACGCGCTCCCGCTCACTGCGGCGGCTGGCCTCGGGCGGCTGCCGCTTCCAGGGATTGGCACCGGCTCGAGCGCATCGGCCGTTGGCTGCGCCGTGTCAGGTGCGCTCTGCGTGTTCAATCCGGGCCCTAACAGCTCGTTCGGCAACTCCGGCTTTGCAGGCGGCTACAGCGCCGGTTCCAGTCAGATCGCCTATGCTGTGCGCATGCTCGAGCGTGACGGTCTCGTTCGCACGCTGGCCGAGCCGAACCTGACGGCGGTGTCCGGCGAGACGGCCAAGTTCCTTGCCGGCGGCGAGTTCCCGATCCCGTCCGTCGACTCCTCGGGCCAGATGTCGGTGACGTTCAAGGAGTTCGGTGTCGGTGTCGCCTTCACGCCCGTCGTTCTGACGGAAGGGCGTATCAGCCTCAAGATCGAGACCGAGGTCTCCGAGCTGACGGACGTCGGCGCCGTGACGCTGAACTCGATCTCGATCCCGGCCCTCAAGAAGCGCCAGGCCAAATCGACGGTCGAGCTGCCATCCGGCGGTACGCTGGCGCTCGCGGGCCTGTTGTCCGACGACACGCGCAAGAACATCGACGGCCTCCCAGGTCTCAAGGATGTGCCCATTCTTGGCACGCTGTTCCGCTCGAACGACTTCATTAAGCGAGAGACCGAGCTTGTCGTGCTGGTCACGCCCTACATGGTGAAGCCGGTGGCGCGCCAGAAGCTCGCGCGTCCGGATGACGGGCTGGCGCCGGCCACCGACCGCAAGTTCAACTTCTACGGCCATCTCAACCGCATCTACGGCAAGGACATCGCGCCGGTGCATGCCGGGCTCAAGGACGGCGCTCACTTCATCATCGACTGAGCCGAGCAGGATCGACGGAGACGAATCATGAAGGTCAAGAAGTCCCACCGTGCGCGCCTGATCGCCCCCGCCGGCACGGTCGTCACCGGCCTGCTGCTCACCACAATCGCTGCCGGGCTCGTTGGTTGCCGGGCGGGCGAGGAGCCGGGTGTTCAAGTGGCGAGTTGGGCCATGATCGATGCGCGCCAGCGCCACCCGATCGTCGTTACGGATCAGCCGGCCAACCTAACGCTACGCGTCTCCGCCGGCGCTACCGGATTGACGCCCGCCCAGCGGTCGCAGGCCCTCCACTTCTTCCGGACGTACGGCGCGGGCGGTGGGGCAAGCCGGCTTGCGATCGCCGTGCCGAGCGGCAGCCCCAACGAGGTCGCAGCCGTCCGCGCCGTCGCCGACCTTCGCGCGATCGTGCGCGATGCCGGCATCGAGGAAGCGAACGTGACCGTCGGACCTTACCGCGCGGGGCGCGACTCGAGCGCGCCGATCAAGATTGCCTATGCGCGCTTCGTTGCGGAAGCGCCGGAGTGCGGCCGGTGGCCGGACAACCTGGCGCATGATCCGAGGAACCTGCCTTATGCGAACTTCGGCTGCGCGACGCAGCGAAATCTCGCGGTGCAGATCGCCAACCCGGCTGACCTCCTCGGACCGCGGACCATGACGCCGGCCTCTGCTGAGCGCCGTGACGGCGTCTACGAGAAGTACGTCAAAGGGGCGCCGACGCCTGCAACGAAGTCGGGCGACGAGCGCCTGCAGCCTCTGGCGAAGTAGCGCGCGAGAGGCTGTTGAACCGATTAGCCGCCCAGCAGCGGAATGACTGGAACGTAAGCGAGGACAAGACCATGAGCCGCGAGCTTGCCAGAGTGGAGGAAATCGAGGAGGCCCTTGACGAGCGGATCTCGGATCGCGCCCGCCCGATCCCCCGGATTTCGATCCAGGCCTTCTGCGAGCGGCCCGAGACCGCCGATGCGATCCAGGTCGCCGCGGAGGACAGGCGGCTGATCAAGACGCACGTCAGCGTCCATATGGGCGGTGTGCAGGCGGCTGTCGCGCATTATGCGGAAAGCCCGACGCCGAACCTGATCATCATCGAATCGACACTGGCGCAGCGCGAGTTCCTTGCCGAGCTCGATCGGCTTGCAGAAACGTGCGATGCCGGCACCAAGGTCATCGTGATCGGTCACGCCAACGATGTGGCGCTCTATCGCGAGGTGCTGCGGCGCGGTGTCAGCGAGTACCTGATCGCGCCGATCACGCCGCTCCAGCTCATGGAGAGCCTGTCGAGCCTCTACAACGACCCGCAGTCCGATCCTGTCGGGCACGTCTACGCCTTCGTCGGCGCCAAGGGCGGCGTGGGCTCGAGCACGATTTGCCACAACGTGGCGTGGACCATCTCCGAGATGATGAAGCAGTCGGTGGTCATCGCGGATCTCGACCTGCCATTCGGCACCGCCGGGCTCGACTTCAACCAGGACCCCATGCAGGGCATCGCCGATGCGATATCGACGCCCGAACGGCTCGACGAGGTGCTTCTCGATCGCCTGCTCACGAAGTGCTCGGAGTACCTGAGCATTTTCGCTGCGCCCGGCGCACTTGACCGCGAGTACGACCTTTCGGCGGATGCCTGCGACATCGTGCTCGACGTCGTGCGCCAGAATGTTCCGTACGTGGCGCTCGACGTCCCGCACATGTGGACGGAGTGGACGAAGCGCCTCGTCCTCAATGCCGACGGCGTGGTCATCACCGCGGCGCCTGACTTGGCCAATCTGCGCAATGCCAAGAACATGTTCGACCTCATCAAGCAGGCGCGCCACAACGACAAGCCGCCGATGCTGGTGCTCAGCACGGTCGGCGTGCCGAAGCGTCCAGAGATCTCGGTCAAGGACTTCGAGTCGGCGATGGGGACCAAGGTTGCGGCGATCATTGAATTCGATGTCGAGACCTTCGGGCAGGCTGCCAACAACGGCCAGATGATCGAGGAAATGACGCCCAAAGCGAAGGCTGTCCCGGCGATCCACGAGATCGCGATGGCCCTTACCGGACGGCGCGAGCCGAAGGCGGAGAAGAAGTCGCCGCTTGGGCCTCTGCTCGAGAAGTTGAGACTGAAGCGCTAAGGAGTGGAAGGCATGTTCGGCAGGCGTTCAAACGATCCTTCAGTACCGCGCCGTCCGGCCGGACCGCCGTCACCCGGCGCGCAGGTCTCCGCCGAGACACCGCGCGCGCCTGTGGCCGTCGCGCCGCCGGCTCCGGCGCCGGCGCGCATCGATCCGATCGAGCAAACGCGTCGGCATTCCGAGGAGTATTACGACGTCAAGACGTCGGTCTTCAATGCGCTGATCGACACGATCGACCTTACGCAGCTTGCCAAGCTCGAGGCCGCCGCGGCGCGCGAGGAGATCCGCGACATCGTCGGCGAGATCATCCAGCTCAAGAACGTCGTGATGTCGATCGCCGAGCAGGAGGAGTTGCTCGAGGACATCTGTAACGACGTGCTCGGCTACGGCCCGCTTGAGCCGCTGCTCGCCCGCGACGATATCGCCGATATCATGGTCAATGGCGCCGGCACGACCTTCATCGAGGTCAACGGCAAAGTTCAGAAGACGGGCGTGCGCTTCGCCGACAACGCGCAGCTCATGAACATCTGCCAGCGCATCGTCAGCCAGGTCGGCCGGCGCGTCGACGAAAGCTCGCCGATCTGCGACGCGCGCCTTCCTGATGGCAGCCGTGTCAACGTCATCGCCCCGCCGCTTGCGATCGACGGCCCCGCGCTCACCATTCGAAAGTTCAAGAAGGACCGCCTCAAGCTCGAACAGCTCGTGCAGTTCGGCTCTATCACGGCCGATGCAAAGGCGATTCTCGAGGTCATTGGCCGCGTGCGCTGCAACGTCCTCATCTCCGGCGGTACCGGTTCGGGCAAAACGACACTGCTCAACTGCCTGACCGCCTCAATCGATGCGGATGAACGCATCATCACCTGCGAGGACTCGGCCGAGCTCCAGCTCCAGCAGCCCCACGTTGTCCGTCTTGAGACCCGTCCGCCGAACCTCGAAGGCGAGGGCGAGATCACAATGCGCGATCTCGTCAAGAACTGCCTGCGTATGCGCCCGGAGCGGATCATCGTCGGCGAGGTTCGCGGACCTGAGGCGTTTGACCTGCTGCAGGCGATGAATACGGGTCACGACGGCTCAATGGGGACGCTCCACTCCAACAGCCCGCGCGAAGCCATCAGCCGTCTCGAGTCGATGATCATGATGGGCGGATACTCGCTACCAACCAAGACCATCCGCGAGATGATCGTCGGCTCGATCGACATAATCATCCAGGCTTCCCGCCTGCGCGACGGCTCGCGCAAGGTTACGCACATCACCGAGGTGGTGGGCATGGAAGGCGATGTGGTCACCCTCCAGAACCTGATCGTGTACGAGATCACGGGCGAGGATGCCAACGGCAAGCTTATTGGCCGCCATCGCTCGACGGGCATCGCACGTCCGCGCTTCTGGGAGCGGGCCGAATACTACAACGAGACCGAGAAGCTGTCCCGAGCGCTCGCGAACTCCGAAGTCCGCGATGCCATGGGCCGCACGCTGGGAGAGGCCGATGCTTGATGCCGAGATGATGCAGCTCGGTCTGCTCGGGCTTGCTGCGCTATCCGCGGCAGCGATCATCTATTTCCTAGCCTATCCGCTGCTCTCGGGCGAGACGAAGGCGGAAAAGCGCATCCAGGGTGTCACCGAGAACAAGGCGAAGCGCGCCGTGCGCACAGCCCAGGCGGAGCAGGCCGTCAACCGGCGCCGGCAGGTCGCCGAGACGCTGAAGGAGCTCGAGCAGAAGCAGAAGCAGCGCGAGAAGGTGACGATGCGCATGCGTCTTGAGCGCGCAGGCCTCGATATCACGCCGCGGACCTTCTGGCTTGCGAGCGCCGTGACGGGCATAGCCGCCGGCGCGATCACGTTCGTGTCACTGCCGGGCATGAGCCCCCTGATCGCGCTCGCAGCGGCGTTCGTCGGCGCTTTTGGCTTGCCGCGCTGGATGGTCGCGCGGCTCATCAAGCGTAGGCAGTCCAAGTTCCTCGACGAGTTCGCCAACTCAATCGATGTCATCGTGCGTGGCGTCAAGTCGGGGCTGCCGCTCAACGAATGCCTCAATATCATCGCCCGCGAGAGCCCCTCGCCGATCAAGGAGGAGTTCAAGGAGCTGGTCGAGCAGCAGCGCGTCGGCGTCCCCCTCGGCGAGTGCTTCGAGCGCATGATGTCGCGCATGCCGCTCCCCGAGGTCAACTTCTTCGCGATCGTCATCGCGATCCAGCAGCAGGCAGGCGGCAACCTCTCCGAGGCACTCGGCAATCTCGCCGGCGTACTGCGTGACCGCAAGCGGATGCAGGCGAAGGTGAAGGCGCTGTCCGCGGAGGCGAAGGCGTCGGCGGCCGTGCTCGCCTGCTTGCCCTTCGCGGTCATGATGATGGTCTATATCTCGACGCCCGGCTACATCAAGATCCTCTTCAGCGCGAAGATGGGACAGTTCATGCTGGTCTGCGCGGCTTTCTGGATGATGTGCGGCGTTCTGGTGATGAAGAAGATGATCAACTTCAAGTATTGAGCCGCGCGCGGCAGTATGGCGGTCGCACGTAGTGGCAGGCAGGGGACCATGGTCGAATTCGTCGAAGCCTTCATGAGCCCGCAGTTGCTGGTGACGCTCCTCGCGGCCGCCGCGGCCTTTGCGACCGCGCTGACCGTCACCATGCCGATCCTTTCGCGCGATCGCATGGCCCACCGCATGAAGTCCATGGCGGTCGAGCGCGACAAGATGCGTGCGGCCCGCATGGCAGAGTTCAGCAGGGAGAGCCAGGGGCGCCTCAGGCAGACGCCCAAGGGCTTCATGCAGGAGATCGTCAACCGGCTTAATCTGCGCAAAGCCTTCGACACGGATGAGGTGCGCGACCTTCTCAAGATGGCCGGGCTTCGTGGCCAGGCTCCGCTCGTCACCTATATGTTCTTCCGCCTCGTGATGCCGATCGTCGTCACCTTCGTGGCGCTCATCTATCTTTTCGCGATCGCCAATCTCCAGCACCCCCCAATCGCGAAGTTCGGCATGGCGATTGCGGCTGGCTACGCGGGCTTCTATCTGCCGAACGTCTTCCTGAAGAACCTCGTCCAGAAGCGCCAGGCGTCGATCACCCAGGCGTTCCCTGATGCCCTCGACATGCTGCTGATCTGCGTCCAGGCGGGGATGTCAATCGAGGCAGCCTTCGGCAAGGTCTCCAAGGAGGTTTCGAGCCAGTCGCTCGAGCTCGCCGAGGAGTTCAGCCTTACGACTGCCGAGCTCTCGTATCTTCAGGACCGCCGGATCGCCTTCGAGAACCTCGGCAAGCGCACGGGCATCGCCGGCATCAAGGCCGTGGCGACCGCGCTCATCCAGGCCGAGCGCTATGGTACGCCCGTGGGGCAAGCGCTGCGCGTCATGGCGAAAGAGAATCGCGACATGCGCATGTCCGAGGCCGAGCGCAAAGCTGCCGCCCTGCCGCCCAAGCTGACCGTGCCGATGATTGTCTTCTTCCTGCCGGTCCTGTTCGTCGTCATCCTCGGGCCGGCGATCATCCAGGTGCTCAAGTTGAACTGATGATCCGCCGCTCTTGCATTGCAGCCATCGGAACGCCGGCGCGCGCCAATCGAGGGTAGCCGAGCGGGGCCAGGATGGGCTACAGCCATCCCGATGGATACTGCCGCCCGACCACGATGGTCCGCTCGACGAAGACCCGGGTACTGCGGGCGGCTTGAGCCCGAGCGACAGGCGGCCGACGCGTGCGACCTCCGGATGCATACGATCTCGCGATCATCGGCGGCGGCATAAACGGCTGCGGGATTGCCGCGGACGCGGCCGGCCGCGGCCTGACCGTCCTGATTGCCGAAAAGGGTGACCTCGGCGGCGCCACCAGCTCGGCGAGCTCCAAGCTGATCCACGGCGGTCTGCGTTACCTTGAGCATTACGCCTTCCGCCTCGTCCGCGAGGCTCTCGGCGAGCGCGAGGTCCTGCTCGCCAAAGCACCCCACATCATCTGGCCAATGCGCTTCGTGCTTCCCCACATGCCGGGCCAGCGACCGCGCTGGATGCTCCGCGCGGGCCTCTTCCTTTATGACCATCTTCATCGGCGCAAAGCCGTGCCCGGCTCAGCGGCGCTCGATCTCGCGCATGATCCCGGCGGACGGCCGCTCAAGGCGGAGCTCAGGCGCGGCTTTGCCTATTGGGACTGCTGGGTGGACGATGCCCGTCTTGTCATTCTCAATGCGCAGGCGGCCGCAGAGCGCGGCGCGACAATACTGCCACGTCACGAAGTTACGGCTGTTCGCGCCGACGGGGCTCTCTGGCGGCTCATGCTCCGTGGCGGCGGGCAGGAGCGCGAAGTGCGCGCACGGGCGCTCGTCAATGCCGCCGGCCCCTGGGTGAACAAGGTCGGCAGCCTGATCGCCGGCACCGCGGCCCCGCGCTTGCGGCTGGTCAAGGGGAGCCATGTCGTCGTACGGCGCATTGCCGGAGCCGATGACGCCTACCTCATGCAGAACACAGACGGGCGGATCGTCTTCGCGCTGCCCTACGAGGAGCGATTCACGCTCATCGGCACGACCGATGTCGCCTACGACGGCGATCCCGGCGCCGTTGCCATCGACGAGGGCGAGGTCTGCTATCTCCTGGAGCTGGCAAGCCGCTTCTTCCGCGTGCCATTGCGGCGCGAGGAGGTCGTGTGGACCTACGCCGGCGTCCGCCCCCTCTACGACGATCAATCCGCCAACCCGTCGGCGGTCACCCGCGACTATCACCTTGAGCTTGCGGCCCGGGCAGGCGCGCCGCCGCTGCTGACGGTCATGGGCGGCAAGGTGACGACCTACCGTCGCCTCGCCGAGGAGGCGCTGGGGCGCTTGCGCCCGCATCTGGCGGGCATGGGGCCGGCGTGGACGGCCGGGGTGCCGCTTCCTGGCGGCGACCTTGAGGAAAGCGGCCGTCTCGTCGCCGCGCCGGTGGCGGCCTTTGACCGGTTCGTGGCGCGCCTGGCAGAGCGATATCCGAGCTTCGAGCGCGGATATCTCATGCGGCTCGCCCGCCGGCACGGCGCGCGCGCGCCGACGGTGCTCGGTGATGCCCGCAGTCTCGCGGATATGGGGCACGTGCTGGGGCCGAGCCTCACCGAGCGTGAGGTCGTCTATCTCAAGGAGTGCGAGTGGGCGGCGAGCGCCGAGGACATCCTCTGGCGGCGGACCAAGGCCGGCCTGCACCTGAGTGCCGACGAGCGCGCGCGGGTCACGGAAGCGATCGCGGCGCTGCTCTGAGCCGACCGACTACATCCACCGAAGAAGAGGAGACATCCGCGATCATGACCGACTTCGCCCCTCCGCGCGTCGCTATCATCGGAGTCTGGCTTGAGAGCAACCGCCAGGCGCCGGTCGCCTACGAGCAGGACTTCTGCGACTTCTACCAGCTTGAGGGCGAGGCGATCCTTTCGGCGGCGCGCCATCCCAACCCGTCGATCTTGGCCGAGGCAGCGGCGTTCGTGAAGTCCATGGATGCTACGGGCCCCTGGGAGCCCGTGCCGATCTTGCTGGCCGGATGCCTTCCGCACGGCCCCATCGATGGCCCGCTCATGGACAAGTATCTCGCGATCATTCGCAAGGGGCTCGCCGAGGCCGGACGACTCGATGCGGTCTATGTCGCCAATCACGGCGCCATGATCGCGACCGACCGTGACGATCCTGACGGCGAGGTCATCGCGCTCGCCCGCGAGATCGCCGGTCCCAAGGCGCGGATCGTTGTCACGCTTGATCTGCACGGCAACATCTCCGAGCGCATGGTCAATGCGTGCGACCTGATCGTCGGCTACCGCACCAATCCGCACGTGGACTACATGGAGCGCGGCGAGGAAGCGGCTCTATCGCTGCGCCTCATGCTGGCTGGCCTCGCCGATCCCAAGTCCGCTTTCATCCGTCTGCCGCTCACGCCGGCCTCCGTGAACCTGCTGACGGCGAGCGGGCCCTACGGCGAGATGATCGACTACGGCACGCGGCGCCGAGCCGAGCTTGCCGGCGACATCCTCAATGTTTCGATCTTCGGCGGGTTCGTCTTTTCCGATAGCGAGAAGAACGGGCTCGCGATCGTCGTCACGGCCCGGCGCGACGTCGCCCGCGCGCGGATGCTCGCCCGCGAGATCGCCGAACTCGGTTGGAGCAATCGCGCGCGCTTCAGGAAGAAGCTGACGCCGCTTTCGGAAGGCGTGCAGCTCGCGCTCAAGACGAACCGTCCTCCTGTCATCTATTCGGACTCGGGTGACAATCCCGGCGGCGGCGGCACAGGACGGACGACGGAGCTGCTGTCTGCGCTCGTGTGGGCCGGGGCGCAGGACGTCCTCATCGGCAGCTTCTTCGATCCGCCGCTTGCGAAGATGGCGCACGAGGCCGGCCTTGGGGCACGCATCCGGGCTCGCTTCAACAGCCATCCGGGCTTGCCGTGCGACGCGCCCTTCGAGGCAGACGCGGAGGTGGTCGGCCTGCACCATGGCACGATCGTCGGCCGGCTTGGCTATGCCCAAGGCCGCACCATGCACCTTGGTCCGTCGGCGGCGCTGCGCATCGGCGGCGTGACGGCGGTCGTCATCTCGGACCGGATCCAGACCGCAGACCCGATGTTTTTCGAGATGTTCGGCCTCGACATCGGCAAGGCGGCAACGGTGGTGGTCAAGTCGCGCGGCCATTTCCGCTCGGGCTTCATTCCGTGGTTCCCGCCCGAGCGGGTCTACGAGATCGACACCGAAGGCCTGACGTCGCCCGTGCTGGAGCGTCGCCAGTGGCAGCGCATTCCACGTCCCTCCTATCCCCTCGACGAGGACGTCGACTGGTCACCGCCTGACTGGTGAGGCGGCCGGCCCGCGCACGCGGCTATGCGCTGCGCGTAGACGAATCGTTGCCGGCGGCTCTTGCCAAGAATGCCCGGATGGTGCCAAAGACTAAGTCCGGACAAAGTCGCTGTGCGCGGGAACAGGCGCACGGCGAGCACGCAAAGCTGTTCCGAGGGGAGCCCAGGTGAGCGAGACGAGCGCAATCGTCGCGGAGACGGCCGCGCGCATATTCGAGGATCTTGCCGATCCGCAGACCGTCAACCAGGCTAAAGATGACGCCTGGCAGGGCCCGCTCTGGGCCTCTCTCGAGGAAAGCGGGCTTACCCTTGCATGGGTACCCGACACGCTCGGCGGGGCAGGTGCCTCGCTGGCCGATGGCTTCGAGGTGGTGAAGGTCGCGGGGCGTTTCGCTGCAACCGTGCCGCTCGCCGAGACGCTGCTCGCGGGCTGGCTGCTGTCCGAAGCCGGGCTCTCCGCGCCGACTGGCGCGATGACCGTTGCGCCCTCGCGCTGGTCCGACGATCTGAAGATCGACGCGGCGGGCCTCCTTACCGGCAGGGCGCGCAACGTGCCGTTTGGCAGACGGGCGGCGCACATTGCCGTGCTCGCCGACGGGCCGTCCGGCCCTGCGGTCGCGCTGGTGACGCTTGCGGACGTGCGCGCCAGCGAGGGACGCAATCTTGCCGGCGACTCAAGTTCGGAACTCACTTTTGAAAAGGTGAAACCGATCGCGCTCGCCGCCGCGCCCGCCGGTCTCGACCGCCAGCGTCTCATGCTGCTCGGTGCCGCCGTGCGCGCAAACCAGATGGCCGGGGCGCTCGAAACCGTCCTTGCGATCACCACGCGCTACGCTGGCGAGCGCGTGGCTTTCGAGAAGCCCATCGCCAAGTTCCAGGCCGTGCAGCACAACCTCGCGCGCCTCGCTGGTGAGACCGCAGCGGCCGTCGCCGCCGCAGGCTCGGCCGCGGATACGTTCGCGAACGGCATCCATGACGACCGGCTCTTCCTCGAAGCCGCCGGCGCCAAGATCCGCGTCTCCGAGGCCGCCACTGAGGGTGCAGCGATCGGCCATCAGGTTCATGGCGCCATCGGCTTCACCAAGGAGCACATCCTGCACCGCTTCACGCTGCGGCTCTGGGCGTGGCGCGATGACTTCGGCAACGAAAGCGACTGGGCCGTGCGGCTCGGGCGCATGGTCGCCGCCAAGGGTGCCGAGGAACTCTGGCCGCTCGTCGCCTCGCGCTGAGCCGGCTTCCTTCTTTTTTGTTACGGACTTCGTTCATGACCGCCGCCATCCAGTTCGATCAGCTCCGTCTTCCTCCCGAGTGTGAGAAGCTGCGCGCCGAGGTTCGTGCCTTCATTGCCGAGGAGATCGAGGCCGGCACCATCAAGCCGAACGGTGCCACGGGCGGCGACAGCTTCAGCCGCGAGTTCAGCCGCAAGGTCGGCGCCAAGGGCTGGCTCGGCATGACCTGGCCGAAAAAGTACGGCGGCCACGAGCGCACGTTCCTCGAGCGCTACGTCGTGACGGAGGAGCTGAGGGTCGCCAACGCGCCGACGCGGCTCCATTTCGTTGCTGACCGCCAGAGCGGACCGATCCTGCTCAAGTACGCGCCCGAGCACGTCAAGATGAAGGTGCTGCCGGCCATCTGTCGCGGCGAGTGCTGCTTTGCCATCGGCATGAGCGAGCCGAACTCGGGCTCGGATCTTTTTGCGGCACGCACTCGCGCCACCAAGACGGATGGTGGCTGGCTGATCAATGGCACGAAGATCTGGACGTCGAATGCGCATCAGGCCGACTACATGATCGGCCTCTTCCGCACGTCGCCGCCTACCAAGGAGAACCGTCGCCACGGCCTCACGCAGTTTCTCGTCGATATGAAGACGAAGGGCATTACCTGCAATCCGGTCTACCAGATCACAGGTCACCACGACTTCAACGAGGTCGTGTTCGACAACGCCTTCATCCCCGATGACCACGTGCTCGGCGAGATCGACGGCGCCTGGAAGCAGGCAACGAGCGAGCTGGCCTACGAGCGCAGCGGCCCCGAGCGCTTCCTTGAGACCTATTACGTGCTCGCGGAGCTGGTGCGGGTGCTCGGGCCCGATCCGGACGTGCGCGGCGCCGAAGGGCTCGGCCGGCTTGTGGCGCAGCTGCACACGCTGCGGCGCATGTCCGTCTCGGTCGCAGGGATGTTGCACGCCGGCAAGGAGCCGGTCCTGGAGGCGGCGATCGTCAAGGACGTCGGTACGATCTGGGAACAGCGCCTCCCGCACAAGGCCCGCGAACTTGCAGCCTTCAGTGAGCCCGAAGCGACCAATCAGGTACCGTTCGCCGAGAAGCTCGCCTATGCAACGACGATCGCGCCCAAGCTGACCATCCAGGGCGGCACCACCGAGGTCCTGCGCGGCATTATTGCGCGCGGCCTCGGGCTCAGGTGAGACGGGCGGTGCGATGGCAGATCTTGCAAAGCTGTTGTCACCGCGAAGCATCGCCGTTATCGGCGCCGCGCCCAAGGGGCAGGGTCTGCGCGGGCGCATCCTCGAAATTCTGAATGCCCATCCCTATGCGGGCGGCATCTATCCGGTGAGCCGCAGCCACGGCGAGGTGCAGGGCCTCACGGCCTACCCGACGATCGCCGACGTGCCGGGGCCGGTCGATCTCGCCGTTCTCATCATTCCGGCAGGCTTCGTTGTCGACGAGTTGCGCCGCTGTGGCGAGGCGGGCGTCGGCGCCGCGATCGTGCTGAGTTCCGGTTTTGCCGAGGAGCCGGGCGAGACTGGCGCGAAGATGCAGGCCGAAATCAGGGCCATTGGCGCCGAGTACGGCATGGCTGTCATGGGGCCGAACTCCGAGGGCTTCGCCAACCTGCCGCTCGCACTCTGCCCAACGTTCAGCCCGGCGGTCAGCCCGTCGAACCTCTCGCTGCTGCCGAAGCATCCGCTCGGCGCCCGTCGCGTGTCCGTGATCGCCCAAAGCGGCGGCATGGGCTTTGGCTTCTATGATCGCGGCCGGCCGAAGGAACTCGGCTTCAACCTCATCGTGACGACGGGCAACGAGGCCTCCCTCGAAGTGCTCGACTATGCCGACCACCTGATCGACGATGCGAGCACCGATGTCTTGCTCATGCTCGTCGAGGACATCAAAACAGGACCGAAGTTTGCCGCCGTCGCCGAGAAAGCACTACGCGCCGGCAAGCCCATCATCCTGAGCAAGATCGGCCAGTCGGATGCTGGTGCGCGGGCCGCGGCCTCGCATACGGCGGCGCTCGCCGGCTCCTACGCGAGCTTCAGCGCCATGGCCCGCCATTACGGGATGGTCGAGGGCCGCGATCTCGAGGAGATGGTCGATCTCGCGCAGGGTTTCCTTGTCGCCGGGGCCGATCTGCCCGCCGGGCGCCGCATCGGCATCTGCACGGCCTCAGGTGGTGGCGGCGGATGGATGGCGGATGCCTGTGCGGCTGCCGGGCTTGAGGTTCCAGAGCTCGACGCTGCCACGCGGCGTGAGATCGACAAGATCATCCCGAGCTACGGCACGTCGCAAAATCCGGTTGATGGCACGGCGCAGGCGATCCGCAGCGCCGGCTACGCCGGCCTTGCCGGACGCGTCGCGGCATCGCCGATGGTGGATGGCATCATGGTCGTCATGAGCGGGCGCGCCGGTGAGCACGTGGCCCACGAACGCGAGGCGCTCATGAAACTCCGGCGCGAGACAAGCAAGCCGATTTTCATGTGGAGCTACACGATCCCCGTTCCGCTGACGCTCGAGACGCTCGCCGAGGCCGGCTATCCGCTTTTCACGAACATGCGCAACGCCGCCGGCACGATGGCGGCGATGGTCGACTACCGTGAGCGGCGCGACCGCTTCCTCACGGCGCCTGCGCCTGTGCGCATGGCCGCGCCCGTGCACGAGCACGTTGCCGGAATGCTGGCCAGGAGCCACCGTGTGCTCACCGAGTTCGAGGCCCGCCGTGTGCTCGCGGCCTATGGCATCGGCGATACCGCGCACCAGCACCTCGCGCGGACCATGGAGCAGGCAGCGGAAGCGGCGGGCTCGATCGGTGGTCCGGTGGCCATGAAGGTTCAATCGCGGGACATCCTTCACAAGACGGAGGCTGGTGGCGTCGCGCTTGGTGTCGAAGCCGCGCGCGTGCGTGAGGCGTTCGCCACGATCATCGAGCGCGCGCAGGAATATGCACCAGAGGCGGCGGTCGACGGCGTGCTCGTGCAGCCCATGGCGGCGCCGGGTCGCGAGGTCATTCTCGGCATCAACAGCGATCCGTTGTTCGGTCCGATGCTCATGGTCGGCCTCGGCGGTATCCATGTCGAGGTGCTGAAGGATGTGGCGCTGGCGCCGGTACCGCTCACCAAGCCGGCTGCGCTCGCGCTCATCGACAGGCTCAAGGGCCGGGCGCTGCTCGATGCGCAGCGCGGTGCAGCGGCCGCAGATGTGGACGCACTTGCCGAGCTGATGGTGCGGCTGTCCTGCTTCGCCGCGGACCATGCCGAGACCGTTGCCGAGATCGACCTCAATCCGGTGTTCGTGCATCCTGCCGGCCAGGGCGTGACGATCGCGGATGCCCTCATCATCCAGCGTGGGCACGGCTGAGCCCATGCGCCACCCGATTTCCTGCTGACGGAGCGACCCATGAGCACTTTCACCGACATCACCATCGAGCGTAGCGGGAACGTGGCGACCATCGTCATTCAGCGCCCACCGCACAATTTCTTCGATATGTCCCTGATCAAGCAGATCGCCACGGCGCTCGAGGCGTTCGACAGCGAGATCGACATTCGCTCGGTGGTGCTCGCAAGCGAAGGCAAGTCATTCTGCGCGGGCGCGAACTTCGGCGACGGCAGCAGCCTTGACGCGCAGGGCAACCGCCCGGGCGAGAGCACGCTCAACAGCTCCGGCCATCTCTATCAGGAGGCGGTGCGCATCTTTCGCGCCAGGAAGCCCATCGTCGCTGCCGTGCAGGGGCCGGCCATCGGCGGCGGTCTTGGGCTCGCGGTCGCCTGCGACTTTCGTATTGCGGCGCCGGAAGCGCGCTTCTCGGCGAACTTCACACGCCTCGGCTTTCATCCGGGCTTCGGCCTCACGTACACGCTGCCGCGCCTGATCGGTATGCAAGAGGCCTCGAAGCTCTTTTACACGAGCCGCCGGATCACCGGCGAGGAGGCCCTCGCAATCGGCCTTGCCGACGAGGTCGTGCCGCTCGCCGACGTGCGCAAGCGGGCCCAGGAGTTTGCAGCAGAGATCGCGGAGAACGCGCCGCTTGCCGTGCAAGCGACGCGTGCGACGCTTCGGGCCGGCCTTGCTGACAAGGTCAAGGAGCAGACCGACCTCGAGCTGAGCCTGCAGAGCAAGCTGCGTGCTGCAGACGACTTCAAGGAAGGCGTGAAGGCCTATGCCGAGCGCCGCAAGCCGAATTTCACAGGGCGGTAGCGCGCCCGAGCACGCGCGCGTGTAGGGACAACCGGCTCGCTCAATGAAGCCGGGCGCACACGGAGGAGGAACGCCATGCCTGCGGGCTACAACGACGACCCGGGTCTCGCCGGTAAGGTCGCGATCATCGCCGGCGGCGGCGCTGCCGGCGATGGCATCGGCAATGGCCGTGCGGCCGCGATCCTGCTCGCATCGTCTGGCACGAAGGTGCTCGTCGTCGACCGCGAGCTGGCACTTGCTCAGCGCACTGTGGACATGATCACGGCCGAGGGCGGCATTGCCGCGGCGCACGCCGCGGACCTTACGGACGAGGCCCAGTGCAGGATGGCCGTCGAGGCGGCCGTGAACCGTTTCGGGCGCCTCGACTTCCTCGACAACAATATCGGCATCTCCAGTCGCGGCACCGTGGTCACCGAGCCGCTGGAGACTTGGCAGCGCATGATGCAGGTCAACGTCGAGGCCATGTTCCTGACCTCCAAATATGCCATTCCCGCCATGGTCAAGACGGCGGGCAAAGGCGCCATCGTCAATGTCTCGTCGATCTCGGCGCTGCGCCCGCGCGGGCTCACCATCTACACAACGACCAAGGCGGCGATCATCGGCCTGACGCGCGCCATGGCCGTTGATCATGGCAAGGACGGCATCCGCGTCAACTGCGTCGCGCCGGGTCCGGTCTACACGCCGATGGTCTATTCCCGCGGCATGAGCGACAAGGCGCGCGACAACCGCCGCCGCGCCTCGGCCCTCGGCACAGAGGGCACCGGCTGGGACATCGGCAATGCCGTGCGCTTTCTGATGTCCGATCATGCCCGCTACATCACCGGCCATACGCTCGTCGTGGACGGCGGTGTCACGCTTCAGGCGCCGGAGCGCGAGAGCGAGAGCGAATAACGAGACCGCCGAGGAAACCGAGCATGGCCCGCCTGCCCTACATCGAGAAGGCCGATCTGGCGCCCGCGCATCAAGATCTGCTGAAGCGCGAGATCACGCTTTATAAGCAGCTCGTGAACAGTCCCAATGCGCTGCGCGCCTTCCAGGGGCTCGGCCAGTTCATCCGCTACAAGAGCACGCTCGACACGCGGCTCAGGGAGCTTGCAATCCTCCAGGTCGGCTGGCTCGCCCGCTCGCCCTACGAATGGTCGCACCACATCAAGCTCGGCTACGAGTTCGGCGTGAGCGACGCGGACATCGAGGCGCTCATCGCCGACACTGCAGGCGAGGCGACATCCCTCGGCGATCTCGAACGGCTCGTGCTTCTGGCGGCGCGGGAGGCGACGAGCGACGGTGCCGTGAGCGGCGCCACGTTCGATGCGCTGCGCCGGCATCTTTCCAATGAGCACATGATCGATCTCGTCATGACCGTCGCGTTCTACAATGCCGTTGTGCGCGTTCTTGCGAGCCTGGAGATCGATGTCGAGCCCGACTATCAGAAGTATCTCGACAAGTATCCCTTTCCCGCGACGCCGGTCTGAAGGAGTGCATTGATGCGGATGAAGGATAAGGTTGCGGTCGTCATCGGCGCCGGCCAGAGCCCCGGCGAGGGCATGGGCAATGGCCGCGCCACGGCCATCGTCTTCGCGCGTGAGGGTGCGAAAGTCCTTTGCGTCGACAATCGGTTCGAGTCGGCCGAGGAAACCGCAGAGATCATCGCCAAGGCCGGTGGCACGGCCGCAGCCTTCAGAGCCGACGTGACGAAAGAGGCCGAGATGAAGGCGGCCGTCGATGAGGCGGTGCAGCGATGGGGGCGCCTCGACACGCTGCACTACAATGTGGGCGTATCACTCGGCGGCGGCGACAGGCCGCCGCTCGAGATCACCGAGGAGGCCTTCGACAAGGTCAACGCGATCAACCTGCGCGGCTTCATTATGGCGTGCAAGCACGCGCTGCCGATCATGCGCGAGCAGCGCTCGGGCTCGATCCTGTCGATTTCCTCCGTGGCCGCCCTTTCGGCGAGCTACGCGACGGTCGCCTACAAAACGACCAAGGCTGGCATGATCGCCTACACCGAGCAGATCGCGCGGCACAATGCCGAGTACGGCGTGCGGGCCAATATCATCCTGCCGGGGCTCATGGACACGCCCATGGCCGTGGATACGCGCGCCCGTGTCTGGGGGCAGCCGCGCGCCGAGGTTGTGGCATCGCGCAACGCCCGTGTGCCACTGCGAAAGACCATGGGGACGGCCTGGGACGTCGCCAATGCAGCGCTCTTCCTCGCGTCGGACGAGGCAGGCTTCATCACCGGCGTGGCGCTGCCGGTCGACGGCGGCGCTCTGCTGCGCGCGAGCGATTGATTGATGGGGTCGTTCACCATGACAAGGAGCATTGATCGCGCGTCGGCGACAGACTAGCCTGATCGCACCGCAAGAGACCCCGCTCGGGGTGGATTGGCGCAACAGCGCGGACGCAGAAAAGGCCAGGACGGCAAGCGCCTGGCCGATCCGGCGAAGAAAATCAAAGGGCCGCTCGAGCCGCGTCGGCCCCAGGCCCAGGAACGAGTGCCACTGGGCGCATGGGATTAGGAAGGCGGTCGGCGTCAAACTTGGCGGCGATTGGGAATGACAAAGGAGGAAACGCATGAGAGCAGTTTGGTACGCGACGGCAGCGCTAGGGCTGGCCGTCGGCATCGGAGGCGTCGCCCCGGCGTTCGCCCAGAAGCAGGGCGGCACGCTCCGCATCTATCATCGCGACAATCCGCCGAGCGCATCGATCCATGAGGAGGCGACGGTCTCGACGGTCCTGCCGTTCATGGCGATCTACAACAATCTCGTCGTCTACGATCAGCAGAAGAAGCAGAACAATATGGACACGATCGTCGCCGACCTAGCCAAGAGCTGGGCATGGGACGGGTCCAAGACCAAGCTGACATTCAAGCTGCACGAAGGCGTGAAGTGGCACGATGGCAAGCCCTTCACGGCGGAGGACGTCAAATGCACCTTCGAGCTGCTGCAGGGCAAGGGCAAGCAGAAGCTTCGCAAGAACCCGCGCGCGATCTGGTTCCGTAACCTGAAAGAGGTCACGACCAATGGTCCGCATGAGGCGACCTTCGTGCTCGAGAAGCCTCAGGCCGCATTTCTAGCCCTGCTCGCCTCGGGCTATACGCCAATCTATCCGTGCCATGTGAGCCCGGCGGACATGCGCACCAAGCCGGTCGGCACCGGGCCCTTCAAGTTTGCCGAGTTCAAAGGCAACGAGGTCATTCGCCTGGTCCGCAATCCCGATTACTGGAAGAAGGGCAAGCCTCACGTCGATGCGATCGAGATGCGCATCATCACCAACCGCTCGACGCGCATTCTGGCATTCCAGGCCGGCGAGTTCGACATGACCTTCTCGCAGGACATCACGATCCCGCTGCTGAAGGACATGGAGAAGCAGGCGCCGAAGGCGATCTGCGAGGTCAAGCCTCAGTACGTGCATCGCAACCTGATCGTGAACCGCGAGGCCGCGCCTTTCGACAAGCCCGAGATCCGCAGGGCGATGGCTCTCGCGCTCGACCGTAAGGCGTTCATCGATATCCTCACGGAAGGCAAGGGCGACATTGGCGGCGCAATGCTGCCGCTGCCCGAAGGCCAGTGGGGCATGCCGCCCGAGGAGCTGGCCAAGATGACCGGCTACACCGGCGACGTCGCCAAGAACCGCGCCGAGGGCCGCAAGATCATGGAGAGCCTCGGCTACAGCGCGTCCAATCCGCTGAAGGTCAAGATCGCGACCCGCAACATTGCCATCTATCGCGATCCGGCGGTGATCCTGATCGATCAGCTCAAGCAGATCCACATGGAGGGCGAGCTTGAAGTGGTCGATACGCCCCTCTGGCATGCCAAGGTCGCCCGCAAGGACTACCAGGTCGGGATGAACCTGACGGGTGTGGCGGTTGACGATCCCGACGCCAACCTTGTCGAGAACTACGCCTGCAAGTCGGAGCGCAACTACACGAACTACTGCAATCCGGAGGTCGAGAAGCTGATCGAGCAGCAGTCCACGATCACGGATGTGGCCGAGCGGAAGAAAGTCGTCTGGAAAATCGAGCAGATCCTCAATGACGACCTCGCACGCCCGGTCATCTATCACGACCGCGCCGCGACCTGCTGGTGGCCCCACGTGAAGGGCTTCGTCGGCCACGAGAACTCGATCTACAACAACTGGCGTCTCGAGGACGTGTGGCTCGACAAGTAGGGCCCAGTGACTGAGGCTCAGCGTTGGCACGGAGCGCCCGCTCCGTGCCGCGCGGGCGCCTATGCGGTTCTGCCTCGGCAGGATCTTGTGAGGATGCGTTGGCGCAGGCCGCCGCATCCGGCCAACGACGTAGCGATGTACCAGACGACCTGAGGGAGGCTCCGCGTGGGTGCCTATATGATCCGGCGATTTCTGCTGATGATCCTGACGCTGTTCGGGATGTCAGTGCTGATCTTCGTCATGCTCCGCGTCGTGCCGGGGAACATCGTCGATATCCTTTTCGATTCGGCGGGGATGGTGAACCCCGACGACAAGAAGCGTCTCGAGCAGGAGCTCGGGCTCGACAAGCCGATTGTCACACAGTACGTGACGTGGATCGTCAACATGATGAAGGGCGATCTCGGCTACTCCTACGTGTCCGAGAAGCCGGCGCTCGACGAGATCCTGCCGCGCATCCCGGTGACGGTGAAGCTCGCCGCGCTCGCGCTCTTCTTCTCGGTGATCTTCGGTGTGCCGCTGGGGGTCATCAGTGCCGTGCGGCAGAATACGAGCCTCGACTATGTGCTCAGAGTCATCAGTCTCTCAGGCTTGTCACTGCCTTCGTTCTGGCTCGGCCTGCTCATTCTGATGGCCTTCGTCCAGTATACGGGGTGGATACCGATCTATTCCGATGAGCCGCGCGGCTTCTGGCACGAGCTCTGGCTGCTCAGCATCCCGGCCGCCGCGGTGGGGTTCAGGGCATCGGCGCTCATCATGCGCCTGACGCGCTCGTCGATGCTCGAGGTGCTGCGCCAGGACTATATCCGCACGGCGCGCGCCAAAGGCGCCTCGCCGAACTCGGTCAACTACGATCACGCGCTCCGCAACGCGGTGCTGCCGGTCGTGACCATCATCGGCATTGAGGCGGCCTTCCTGATCGGCGGCCTCATCGTCACGGAGACCGTCTTCAACATCCCGGGCGTCGCCCGCTTTCTCGTCGAGGCGATCCGCTGGCGCGACTATCCGATCGTGCAGAACCTCGTCATGCTGATCGCCGTGGTCACCGTCGTCGTGAATTTCATCGTCGACATGGCCTACGTCGTTCTCGATCCGCGGATCAAGTACGAGGGCTGAGGGACGCCATGGCAACCATCGATCACAAGGCCGAATTGGCCCGCGCCGGCGCCGGCGTCAGCGGGTTCTGGGGAACGACCCTGCATCTTTCGCGCCGCTATCCGCTCGGCGCGGCAGGGGCGGTCATCGTGCTCATCTTCGTGCTGACGGCCCTCTTTGCGGGCTACCTCACGGCGTTCGATCCGACGACGACCAGCCCCCGCTCGTCGCTCGCGCGGCCCAGTCCTGAGCACATCCTCGGGGCCGACTTCATGGGCCGCGACATGTGGAGCCGCATCGTCTATGGCGCCCGCATTTCGCTCGCCGTCGGCATCGGCTCGACCGTGCTCGGCTGCTTCTTCGGCGTGCTCATCGGGCTCATGTCGGGCTACTATGGCGGCTGGCTCGATCTTCTGACGCAGCGCCTTATCGACATCATGCAGGCCCTGCCGCTGCTGGTCATGGCGCTGCTGATGGCGGCCTCGCTCGGGCCCTCGCTCACGAACACGATCATTGCAATCTCGATCCCGATCATTCCCAATGTGGCGCGCGTCATACGCTCGAACACGCTCGCGCTGCGGGAGATGCCCTATGTGGAGGCAGCCCGCGCCGTCGGCATGAGCGAGTGGAAGATCGCCATGCGCCACGTGCTGCCGAACACGGTAGCGCCGCTGATCGTGCTGGCAACGGCTCAGCTCGGCTCGGCGATCCTGACCGAGGCCTCGCTTTCGTTCCTCGGCCTCGGCATTCCGGAGCCGCATCCATCTTGGGGGCGGATGCTGTCGGAGTCCGCTGCCGAGTACGTGCGGACCGCGCCGTGGCTCGTCATCTTCCCCGGCATTGCCATCTCGCTCGCCGTGTTCGGCACCAATCTTCTCGGCGATGCCGTGCGCGACATTCTCGATCCGCGCGAGCGCAGCTGATGCACTGCACGCCCGGGGCCGGCACCGCATGAACGACTGGAAGGGACGTGAGCCGGCACCGCGACGCGCGGCGATGGATACAGGGAGCCCAATGACGACCACAACCTCGACACCGCAGTCCGCGCCGTCCCGTACCGCAGCGGCGGAGAACCTTCTCGAAGTCACGGACCTGCGCACGTACTTCTTCACGCGTCACGGCGTGGTCAAGGCGGTGGACGGCGTCGATTTCGCCCTGAAACCCAAGGAGACGCTGGCGATCGTCGGCGAGTCGGGATGCGGGAAGTCGATTACGGCGCTCTCGCTGCTGCGGCTCATCCCAGTGCCGCCGGGGCGCATCATCAGCGGCTCGATCAAACTGGACGGCGTCGATCTCCTCAAGCTCGACGAGGAGGAGATGCGCCAGGTCCGCGGCAATGACATCTCCATGATCTTCCAGGAGCCCATGACGTCGCTGAACCCGGTCATGACGATCGGGCGGCAGATCGCGGAAGTGCTGCTCCTGCATCAGGGCATGACGACGCAACAGGCCTATGCGCGCGCCGTCGAGATGCTGCGTCTCGTCAAGATTCCCGAGCCTGAGCAGCGCGTGAAGGAGTATCCCCACCAGCTCTCGGGCGGCATGCGCCAGCGGGCGATGATCGCGATCGCGCTTGCCTGCAACCCGAAAGTGCTGATCGCCGACGAGCCGACCACGGCTCTCGACGTAACCATCCAGGCGCAGATCCTCGACCTCATTCTCGAGCTGCAGAACCGGCTCGGCACGGCGGTGGTGCTCATCACGCACGATCTCGGCGTCGTCGCCGAGACGGCGCAGCGCGTCATCGTCATGTATGCCGGACGTAAGGTCGAGGAGGCGGAGGTCGGCGAGCTTTTTGCGCGACCGATGCATCCCTATACGCGCGGTCTGATGGCATCGATCCCCCGGCTCGATCTGATGCGTGGCGAGGAGAAGGAAGGCATTGAGCGGCTGCAGGAGATCCCGGGCATCGTGCCCGCGCTGAGCGCGCTGCCGCCGGGCTGCGCGTTCGCGCCGCGCTGCCCGCACGCTGACGAGCGCTGCCGTGCGGCGTACCCGCCTTACGAACAGAAGAAAAGCGGCCACTGGGCTGCCTGCTGGCGCTCGGAAGAACTCTTTGGAGGCGCCAATGCATGACGGAGCGGAGAGCGGCGTGATGCCGGGCGCGGCGAGCGGTGCGGGCGACAGCGCGCCCCGCCCCAACCGTGCCCCCGCGCTCGAGGTGCGGGACCTCAAGAAGCACTTTCCCGTCAAGAAGGGGCTTCTGCAGAAGACGATCGGCCACGTCTATGCCGTGGACGGGGTGTCGTTCTCGATCCGCGAGGGCGAAACGCTGGGTCTCGTCGGGGAATCGGGCTGCGGCAAGTCGACGGTCGGCCGCGCCATCCTGCGGCTCGTCGAGCCGACATCGGGCAGCATCAAGATCGAAGGCCAGGAGATCACCGGTCTCTCCAAGCAGGAGCTGCGCCCCTACCGCCGCGAGATGCAGATCATCTTCCAAGATCCGTTCTCGTCCCTCGACCCGCGCATGAGTGCCGGGGACATCGTCGCCGAACCCTTGAAGGTGCACGGTGTCGGCAATGCCAAGGAGCGGCGCCAGCGCGTGGCGGAGCTTTTTGCCCGCGTCGGTCTCCGCCAGGCGCAGATGGACAACTTCCCGCACCAGTTCTCGGGCGGTCAGCGCCAGCGCATCGGCATTGCCCGCGCGCTCGCGCTCAATCCGAAGCTCATCATCGGTGACGAGCCCGTCTCCGCCCTCGACGTGTCCATCCAGGCGCAGGTGATCAACCTTCTCATGGACCTGCAGCAGGAGCTCGGCCTCGGTTATCTCTTCATCTCGCACAACCTCGCGGTCGTCGAGCACATCTCGCACCACATCGCGGTCATGTACCTCGGACGGATCGTCGAATATGCCGACAAGCGCACGCTCTTCACGCGCCCGCGCCATCCCTACACCGAGGCGCTGCTCTCTGCGGTGCCAGTGCCGGATCCCTCGATCAAGCGCAAGAAGGTGGTGCTCCAGGGCGACGTGCCGAGCCCGATGAAGCCGCCCTCGGGTTGCCATTTTCACACCCGCTGCCCGATCGCGCAGGAGCGCTGCAGGGTCGAGAGTCCGGTGTTGCGGGATGTTGGCGGCGGACAGAAGGTGTCCTGCCATTTCAGATGAGGCCTCAGCGGGCCGCCTTCAGGCTTTCGAAGGCTGCAAGTGCCCGCGCGCGCGCCGTCGCGTGATCGACGATCGGATGCGGATACGTCCGCCCGAGCTCAACGCCGGCGGCTGCCAGCAGTTCCCTTGAGGCGTTCCACGGGGCGTGGATCTGGGGGGCCGGCATCTTCGCAAGCTCGGGACACCATTTGCGTACATAGTTGCCCGCTGGGTCGAACGTCTCTGCCTGCTTCACGGGATTGAAGACGCGAAAGTAGGGCGCGGCATCGGCGCCTGATCCCGCCACCCATTGCCAGCTGGTGGCATTGGATGCGAGGTCGGCATCGACGAGCGTGTCCCAGAACCACGCCTCGCCCTCCTGCCAGGGCTGCAGGAGGTGTTTCACCAGGAAAGATCCGACGATCATACGCACGCGATTGTGCATCCACCCGGTGGCCCACAGCTCGCGCATGCCGGCGTCGACGATCGGGTAGCCCGTGCGGCCATGCTGCCAGCAGGCGAGCCGCTCAGGATCGTGCTTCCATGGAAAGCGTGCGAATGGTTCGCGACACGGCGCTTCCGGCAGGAGGGGGTACTGGACGAGGAGGTGGTAGGAGAATTCTCGCCACAGCAACTCCTTCAGAAAGAGCTCGACGCCATCCGCGCACGCGGGCGTGGCGGCTGCAACCGCGCGGGCGCGCTGCCAGCACAACCGCGGACTGATCTCGCCATGATGGAGGTGGGGGGACAATCGCGAGGTCGCCAAGAGGTCGGGCCGGTTGCGCTGCTCGTGGTAGCGGGCGACTGCATTCTCCAGGAACGCGTCGAGGCGCGCTTGCGCAGCCATCTCCCCGGGGGACCAAGTCGCTCTGAGGCCCGACGCCCAGTCGGGCTGCTTCGGTACCAATTGCCAGTCGGCAAGCTCCTCCGAAGCTGGCCATTGCTTGGGCGCGCGTAACATTCGGGGGGGCGGCAGCAGGGCTCCGACATCAGCAGACGCGAAAGCTGCCCGCGCAAATGGCGTGTAGACCTGGAAAGGCGCGCCCTGGCGCGTGCGCAGGGCTTCGGGCTCGAAGAGCAGCGTCCCACGGTAGCGTTTGAGGGTAATGCCTCTCCCTTCCAGTTCCGCTTTAAGATCGATCTCGAGCGCGGTGGCCCATGGTTCGTAGGCACGAGAGCAGTAGATGGTTGCGGCACCGGCCTCCGCTGCAATGCGCGGCAGGATCTCCCGTGTCGGGCCACGCGCCAGGATCAAGCGGGACTTCAGGGCAGCGAGGCTTTCTGCCAACGCGGCAAGGCTGCCGTGCAGCCACCAGCGACTGGCGCCGCCGGGCCGCCAACGGCCTGGGGCGTCGTGATCGAGGATATAGAGAGGAATGATCGGTCCGTTGGCCGCCACGGCGGCGGCAAGCGCGGCGTTATCGGCGAGCCGCAGGTCATTGCGGAACCAAAGGATCGCGGTAGCTGGCATCGACGACTGGGCTCTTGGCGGGTGATGTTCGCCAGAACGGCAATGGGCAAGTCCAGGACTCTACGTCAGTTCTTGAAGAGCAGATCAAACAGCGTCTTCGGCTTGGGGCGTGCGCCGCCGCCATCACTCGCGCGGCGGGCGCTGCGGCGGCTTTCCGGGGTGTACTCGCCATGGTTTCCTGGCGCCCACGGGGCCCAACTCGGCGTCTGGTTTCCGCCGCCGCCATAGCGGGACCCGGTATCCAGGCGGCGGGGCTGCTGGGCAACCTCGCGGTCAACGGGCGTGACAAGCAGGTATTCCTCGCTGCCCCCCTCAAGGCCCGCCACGGTGAGCTTGGTATCGGACCATGTCCACTCCGCGGCGCGGGTGCCCTGGCGCACGAGCTCGATGGTGATGACGCGGCGGGCGCGGGTGTCGATGACGGCCGCGTGCTCGACTTCCTCGGGTCCGCCCTTGCCGTCGACAGTCCCGGCCGTGAAGCGCAGGAGGCCGATGTGCTGTGATGGCTCTGGACGCATCGACCAGTCGACGAGGCGTGGCAGGCCGTCGCCCATGAGCTCAAGGGGCACGGTGAGGCGCGGATAGCGCGCATTCGTCGCGAAATATTGACTGCCCCGCGCCTGAAGGCGCCACTCGCCGAGGCTCTGCTCGTCGAGTTCATGGCTTGCCGCAATCTGCGGGGCGCCGTTGCGCTCAAGGGCAGCGGCGGCTTCGCGCAGCATGGGCTTCAGCTCCAATGCCCGGCGCAGCTCGACGATCGCCTCGTCGGTCCGCCCCATGGCCTCGAGCAGCTCGCCGCGCGCCCAGACCACCTCGGGGCGCTCGGGCTCGAGCCCCATGGCACGGTCGAGATCGGTCTGCCCGAGCTCGGGGCGCCCCATCAGCTTGTAGACCCAGGCGCGATAGGCATAGGCCTGGGCCGAGCGCGGATCGAGCTCGATGGCGCGGGAGAGGTCGTTGAGCGCCTCCTCGTAGCGCGCCGCCTTGGCCTGCGCAAAGCCGTGGGCCTCAACGGCGGCATTCGACTTCGGATCGAGCGCCACAGCGTGCTGGAAGTCGCGCAGCGCCGCCGGAATATCGCGGGCCGCGAGGGCCGCATAGCCGCGCAGAAGCACCACCTCGACACTGTCGCGGTCGAGGTCCAGCACGCGCCCGAGATCGTCGCTCGCGTCCTTGTAGCGCTCGAGGGCGAGATAGGCCTCGGCGCGCGCGCGCAGGGCCGGCGCGAACCGCGGCGCGACCGCCAGTGCGCGGCCAAGATCGCGCAACGCGGCGTGGGGACGGCCCTGGGCCAGATGGACACGGCCACGGCCGGCGAAGGCCGCGCCGTCCGTCTGCAGGAGGCCGATCGCGCGCGAGTAGTCGCTGAGTGCCGCCCGGTGGTTGCCGAGCCGGACGTGGGCTGCCGCTCGGTTGGTGAGCGCTGCCGCATAGCTCGGCGCGAGCAAAAGCGCGCGGTCGAAGTCGCGGATGGCCTCGGGCGTGGCGCCGATTTCGAGGAGGACGGTGCCGCGGTTGTTGTAGGCGGTCGCTCCTTCTGGTGCGAGCTGGATGGCGCGATTGAAGTCCTCGAGTGCGGCGCGCGGCTGGCCGAGCCGCGCCCGCGCCACGCCGCGGTCGATGTGCAGGAGCGCGCGCTGGTCATTGGGAAGGCCGTCGGCGGCGAGTGCGGCGTTGTAAAGGCGGATTGCCTCCTCGGGTCGGTCGGCGCGCAATGCCGCGACGGCCTGGCGCACGCGGACGGCGGCATCAGCGGACGCTGCGGCTGCAGATTGCGGGGCGGGCGTACCGGTCTGAGCGTAGATAAGTTCGGGGATGAACGCGAATGCCAAGGCAATGGCGAGCACGCTGAAGGACGCGCGACCGGCTCGATGATGTGTCCTACCGTTGCGGGCCATGTGCACTCTAACTTGCCCCTCTCCCCATTGCCTTCAATGGGGTGAGGGCCGGGGTGAGGGGCGGCAGGAGGCGCCGGCGCCAGTATCCGCCGCTGCCCCTCACCCTAACCCTCTCCCTGCAAGCGGGGATAGGGGGTGAGGTTAGGCGCGGCTGCCTTGCAGTTACCCTTCAAGAATCATGACTTTGTAGCACAATTCGGTCGAATCGCAGCGGAGGGGCCGCCCTCAGTCCGCCCCCGGCGGGGCGAACTCGGATTGGCGGGTGCGGCGCGCGATCTTGTCGAGAACGCCGTTGACGACGCGCGGCTCGTCCTCGCTGAAAAAGGCCTTGGCGACCTCGACGTACTCGCTGATGACGACGCGCGCCGGCACGTCCGTGCGCTCGATCAGCTCGAACACGCCGGCCCGGAGGATCGCCCGCAGGGTCGAATCCACCCGTGTCAGCCGCCAGCCCTCGGCGAGCTGGGCATCGATGATCGGATCGATCTCGCGCTGCCGGCGGACGACGCCGCGCAGGATCGCCGCGAAGAAATCGCGGTCCGCGGCCGCGACCGAGCGGTCTTCCGCCTTCTCCCCGAAGTGGTGCAGATTGAACTGGCCGATCACACTGTTGAGGTCGGTCTCGGCAAGATCCATCTGATAGAGCGCCTGCACGGCACTGAGGCGCGCGGCGCTCCTCGGCGCAAGCGGGCGCGGTTCGCTGGCGGGCGATTTCATTGGCGGAGCCCAGAGAAGTCGCGGCCGATCTCGATCAGCCTGAGGCATGCGCGCGCGGCGTCCGCGCCCTTGCCGGAGAGGCCACCCGCAGCGCGGGCCATGGCCTGGGCGTGCGTGTCGACAGTCAGGATGGCATTGCCGATCGGCAGCGCGAGGTCCGTCGCGATTTGCATTAGCCAGTGATTGGCGTTGTTGCATACGATGTCGTAGTGCGAGGTCTCGCCGCGGATGACGCAACCGAGCGCGATCGCGCCGTCGAAGGGGCGCGGATCGTCCTCGTCGAAGCGTCCTGAGGCGGCGCTGACGGCCAGCACCTGCGGAATCTCGAGCGCGCCCGGCACGACGACGCGTTCATAAGTGCAGCCGTGCGCCTTGAGCACCGCCAGCGCGCCCTCGACCAACGCGGCGCTCACGTCCTCATAGTAGGGTGCCTCGATGATGAGGATGTGCGCGTCGAGGCGGCCCGCGCGTGGGCCGATGGGGGTGCCTCTGCCGGCCATATCAGCGTACCTCTCGTGTGCCGACGATGCGCAGCCCGTAGCCCTCGATGCCGACGTAGCGCGAGCGCGGCACGTTGGTCAGCAGCACCATGTCGGTGACGCCCAGATCGCGCAGGATCTGCGCACCAATGCCGATCTCGACGCGCCGTCGTTCGGCGCGTGCCTGCGGCGTCTTGGGCTGCTCGCGCTCGGCAAGCCAGGTCGAGAGCGAGCGCGGTCTCAGATCGCGGATCAGCACGATCGCGCCGCGGCCTTCCGCCGCCACCATCTGCATGCACTTCTGCAGGAAGGCCTCGGGGCGGTTCGGCGCGCCGATGCCGAGAAGATCTGCCGGCATGTTGACGGCGTGCACGCGCACGAGCACCGGCTCGGGGCCGCTCAGATCGCCGCGCACGAGCACGAGATGCTCGACGGGATCGACGGTTGTCTCATACACGTGCAGGTCGAACGTGCCGCCGAAGCTGCTCTCGATCTTGCGCGAGGCCGTGCGGTTGACGATGCGGTCGTTCTGCAGGCGGTAGGCGATCAGGTCCTCGATGGTGCCGATCTTGAGGCCGTGGCGCTGGGCGAAGGACACGAGGTCCGGCATGCGCGCCATCGTGCCGTCGTCGTTCATGATCTCGCAGATGACGCCGGCCGGGAGCAGGCCCGCCATGCGCGCAAGATCGACCGAGGCTTCGGTATGGCCGGCGCGGACGAGCACCCCACCTTCGCGCGCGACGAGCGGGAAGACGTGTCCCGGCGAGACGATGTCCTCGTGCGTCTTGGTGGGGTCGATGGCCGTGGCGATGGTGAGGGCGCGATCATGCGCCGAGATGCCGGTCGCGATGCCTTCCTTGGCCTCGATGGAGACCGTGAAGGCCGTGCGGTTGCGTGCGCCATTGTTGCGCGTCATCAGCTCGAGCCGGAGCTGCTGGGCACGCTGCTCGGTCATCGAGAGGCAGATGAGGCCGCGCCCGTGCTTGGCCATGAAGTTGATCGTGTCCGGCGTCGCCATCTGTGCCGGGATCACGAGGTCGCCCTCGTTCTCGCGATCCTCGGCGTCGACGAGGATGACCATACGGCCGTTGCGCAGATCCTCGAGGATCTCGGCAATCGGCGACACGAAGCCCTTCCCCTCCGAATAGGTGACGCGCGAAAGGTCGGCGAGGTCTTTGGTGGGCCCGTTCGTCACCGGCGCATCTCCAGAAGCCGCGCCACGTAGCGCGCGAGGGGATCGATCTCGATGTTGACGCGATCGCCGGGCTTTTTGCCCCCCCAGGTCGTCACCGTCAAGGTATGGGGAATGAGGTTCACGCCGAAGCGGGCGCCATCGACCTCGTTGACGGTGAGCGATGTGCCGTCGAGCGCTACCGATCCCTTGGGGGCGATGAACGGCGCCAGCCCCGCCGGCGCCTCGAACGTCAGGCGGCGGCTGTCGCCGTCGGGGCGCAGATCGGCAAGGCGTGCGACGCCGTCAACGTGCCCTGAGACGATGTGCCCACCGAGCTCGTCGCCGGCCCTGAGCGCGCGCTCGAGGTTGATCTTCCGGCCGGCGCGCCAGTCGCCGAGGGTGGTGAGCGACAGTGTCTCGTTCGAGACGTCGACGGTGTAGCGGCTGCCGGCGCCATCCGCCGCGACGCCGGTGACCGTCAGGCACACGCCATCGTGGCAGATCGAAGCGCCGAGCGCGATCGAGGCTGCCGGATAGTCCGAGCGGATGGTGAACCGCCCGCCCTCGGCGGCGAGGACGGTGCCGATCCCCGTGATGATTCCAGTAAACATTCGTGCATTCCGTCCGGGGTGGCCGATCCGGGCCACCGGCGATGTCGCTGGCCCATGACCTAGGCCCAATCCGAACGCTCGGCAAGGCGGGGCCGCAAGCATGGCCGGGAAGCGCGTATCTCATCGCGGCCGCTGGTTCACTATTCTGCGCCAGGATGGGCGGCCACGACCAGACGCCGCAGCCGTGAGAGCTGCCATGCAACTTCAACGTCGGGGGGCCGTCGCGATGCCCGAGACGAGGGGCCGGTGGGGCGCGGCTCTGATTTCGTGCGGCAGGCATCGGGCTTCCCGAGGCTGCTGATCCGGAGCCGGCCCGGTTCCGGGGCCCGTCCGGCCCGTGCCGGCGCCAGCGCGGCCACAGCGTGCCGCCGTCAAGTCCGCAAGCTATCCGCCAGCGCCCGCATGTAGCCTTCCGCGGCAATGATGGGCTCGATGCGCCGCGGCTCGGCTCGGGCGAGCGCGTCGGCGACCCCGGCCGCGTCGGAAAGCGCCTGGAGACGGCGCGCGACGCCGGCAAGGCGGCGCCCGTCCACGTGTCCCCTCAGTGTCGCCACGATGGTTTCCACGTACCCGGCGAGGCGGCCGATCTCGCGCAGCGCGCTGCGCCGGGCCACGCGGTCGGCGGCGTCGCTTTCGAGCCGCTCGAGGGCCGTTGCCATGCGGGCGAGCGAGCCCGCCACCGCTTCGGCGTACGCGGCGACTTTGGCGCGCTTGGCCTTGTCGAGGCGCGCGAGCTTCTCCTGCCAGGCGCAGATCACGTCGGCCAGGCCGAGGAGCTTCAGGGCGATGTCGAGGGCGCGCATGCGCGCCATGGTAAGGCACGGTCCGCGGCGCGGGGACTAGTGCCGCGACGATGGCTTCAGCGCACCTTCGGATCGGCGTAGCACCGGCGCATGGCCTCGCAGCGGTGGGAGCCCGAGAAGTGCATCGTTGAGCCCTTGGACGGCCGGATGAAGGCGCAGATTTCCTCAAGTCCCTCGGGGGTCAGCCAGCCCTGTCGCCGCCCGCGCTGCACGGCGAAGCAGTCGGCGGTCTCCTCGTCGGGTCCGCGGAACTGATGGCCGCACTCGTGCGCGTAGATCCACAGCTTGACCGAGGTGGGCACGCGGGCCAGGAGCTTCGAGTTGAGGATGAGGAAGCCGGGGTAGGCCGCGCCGTAGTCGTCGAGCTGATCGTCGATCACCGTCGGGCGCTGCCCGCACGACATGCGCCGACCATCGAGGCGCAGGTCGCCCGGCGGGACGATCTTGGCGCCGCCGACATGAGCTGCGTAACCCTCAGGTGTCGGGCCCGACTGCGCGGGCGCGCCGGACGCCGTCGCGGCCGAGACCACGAGTGAAGCGCCAATGACCTTTGCGAGGCTCAGGCCCACCAGGCAAAGGAATGCGCGCGCAACTGTCACCAATAGACCCTCTCAAGAACCGCCGCATTCCGTTAACTCGGGCGACCATCATCGCGCGGACGGGCGGCGCTTTCAATGCGGCATCCGGGCTTTGACCACGGACTTCTTGCCCCGCGGCGCGCCGGCAACACTGGGCGCGCCTGACATCATCCGGCAGCGCTCGTGCGGTGATTCCGACGTCCGCCACCACGTCGCGGTAGGTCTCGGAGGCGGACTTCGGAATCTGAACCACACTAGAAACATGGGCCTGCGAGTGTCCTTTCGATCGCGAAGTTCGTTCGAGAGCCCGCTGCAGATGGTGACGAACTTCGCGATCGGGACACTAGCCGGCCTTTGCCTCGATGGCCTCCATATCGGCATCGGATAAGCCGAAATGATGGCCGATCTCGTGAATCAGGACGTGGGTGACGAGCGCGCCGAGCGTCTCGTCGCTGTCCGCCCAGTAGTCGAGAATCGGGCGCCGGTAGAGCACCACCGTGTCCGGTCCCTGAGCAATGTCCATCACGCTCTTTCGCTCGAGGCTGACCCCCTGGTAGAGGCCCATCAGGTCGAACTCGTTCTCGATGCCGAGGCTATCGAGCACCTCGTCGCTCGCGAAGTCTTCGACGCGGATGAGAACATCCTTTGCCAGCTGGCGAAATTCATCCGGGATCTGGCGCCAGGCCGCTTCGGCCAGATCCTCGAATTCCTTCAGTGTCGGCGCGCGCGCTTGCGCCCACTCAAGCCGCTGGCTCATCCCAAGGTGCTCCACCCAGTGGCAGGGACACCCTCAGATGGCGGAAGGCGCTCTCGCAATCAAGAGGCAGTTTAATGCAAATTGGGCGCACACTAGCGGCGCCAGCTCTTCTGGGTCGCGAAGACGAGCTGGGCTCCGAGAATGACGATTGCCAGCCGGGCAAGATGATGCAGGGCCACGTAGGCCACATCAGCGCCGATCACGAACGCCAGCAGGTTGAGCTCGGTCTGGCCGCCGGGCGCAAAGGCCATGAGCACCGAGACCTGGTCGAAGCCGGTCCAGCGGGCCACCAGCACGACCACCACGGCGGTGACCATCAGCAAAATGACGGCATTGAGGATTCCCCACACCATCGTATGGGTGAACTCCTTGAGTGTCAGCCCGCGGAACTGGCAGCCGAGCAGCACGCCGACGCCGATCTGGGCGAAGATCAGCAGCTCGACGGGCAACCGCACAGTGGTGAAGCCGAGGGCGTGGGCAGCGCCGCTCACCACCATCGGCCCGACGATCGGCGCCCCGGCGAGCCCGAGGCGGTGGGCCATGCCCCAGCCGGCCCCCGCCATCGCGATGAGCGTCGCGATATCGGCAAGGCTCGAGTCGACGAGGCGGACGGGGCTCGCGAATGGGCTCGACGCCACGAGACCATCGTGCACCTGCAGCCAAAGCGGCACGGCGAAAACGATGAGCACAATACGCGTCGCCTGAACGAGGATGACGGTGCGCTGGCTGGCACCGGCCTGTTCGGCCATGGCCGTCATGTCGGCGAGGCCGCCCGGCACGGCCGCGAAGAACGCCGTCGGCCGATCGAATCCCGCAAGACGCCGGTAGAAGGTCATGCTCGTCGTGGTGATGAGGATCATGAACGGCACGAGGATGAGCAGGCTTGCCGTCATGGCGCCCACCTGACCAAGGATGGCCGGCGTGAATGCGGAGCCGACCGCAACGCCGAGCGTGGCGCGAAGCGGGCCGGCCAAGGGGCGCGGGCGCTCGACGGGAAGGCGCGCCACCGACGCGATGAGGCAGGCCGTGAGTGCGCCGAGATACCACGGGAGTGGCAGGCCGAAGTGAAGGAAGACGAGCGCGCCGATGGCGCCGATGAGAAAGGCGAGCAGGAAGCGCGGCATACGTCTCCATCTCGCGCGCGCCGCTGAAGGCAGCGCGCTTTCCACCTCCTTCTCGTGCTGCTGGCGGCCCGCACCGTCGGCCATACGGATGCTCCCCCTCCCGCTTTCCCGCGCTACCAGCTCAGCGCGCCGACGACGGCGGCGGAGAGCAGCGATGCCAGCGCGCCGACGAGCATCGACCGCCCGCCGAGGGCCACGATGTCGGCACGCCGTTCCGGTGCCATGGCGACGAGCCCGCCGATCATGATGCCGAGCGAGCCAAGATTGGCAAACCCGCAGAGCGCATAGGTGATGATCAGGCGCGAACGGGGCGAGAGGGCCGCGGCATCGAGCTGTGCAAGGTTGATATAGGCGAGAAACTCGTTGAGCACGATCTTCTGGCCGATCAGCGCGCCGGCCGTGCCTGCTTCGCTCCACGGAATGCCGAGGAGAAGCGCGAGCGGCGCGCACAGCCAGCCGAGTATCTGCTGAAGCGTGAGGCGCGCGCCGGCAACGCCCGAGAGACTACCCAGTCCTTCGTTGACGAGCGCGACCAGCGCCACCATGACGATCAGCATGGCGGCAACCACCGCGAGGAGCCGCACGCCGTCAGCCGTACCCTGGACGACGGCGTCCATTGCTGAGCGCGGCGCGTCGTCGAGAGCGAGGTGTGCCGTGGTCGGCCCCTCGGCGAAGCCCTCGGGCAGGGCGAGGCGGGAGAGCATGAGGGCTGCCGGCACATTCATGAGTGAGGCGGCCAGCAGGTGGCCTGCGGCGCCGGGGACGTGCGGCTCGAGCAGGCTCGCATAGACGACCATCACCGTCCCGGCGATCGTCGCCATGCCCACGGCCATGGTTGCGAAGAGGGCGCCGCGGCTCATGTCCCTGAGATAGGGCCGGATCAGAAGCGGCGACTCGACCATGCCGACGAGCACATTGGCCGCCGCCGCCATGCCCAGTGGCCCGCCGACGCCGAAGGTACGCTGAAGCAGCCGCGCGAGCGCCGCAACGAGGCGCTGCAGGATGCCCCAGTAGTAGAGCAGCCGCGATAGGGCGCTCATCAGCAGGATGAGCGGCAGGGCCTGGAAGGCGAGGATGAAGCCGTGGGCCGGCCGCGTCACCTCGAAGGGCGCCGGTGCCCCTGCGAGATAGCCGAAGACGAGGCTCGTGCCGGCGTTGGTCGCGCGCTGGAGGGCGCCAATCACGCCGGTTGCCGCATCGAAGAGGAAGCTTGCCGTGGGCACCTTGAGAAGGAGGATGGCGATGGCCACCTGAAGCGCGATCCCGGCGGCGATGGTCCTCATGACCTGGCGGGGGGCAAGTGCACGCCCCTCGCCGGCGGCCCAGACGACCAGCGGCATCGTTAGGATGCCCAGCAGGCTCTGCAGAATAGGCAGGTATGATTCGGCCATGAAAGCCCCCGTGGCGAGTGTAGGGGGTAGCCAAAGCCGGAGAAAGTGGGTGCGGCAATCACCGGCGCCGCCCCTATTCCGCCGGTCTCGGCCGCACGGCCTCCTCCCGGCGCAGGCGGAAGGAGAGCCACGCCGTAGCGGCGACCACAGTCGCCATCAGCGGGATCGCTGCGATGTTGAGCACGGTCCAGCCGGCACGCTGCTGGAGGAAGCCCGCGAGCGCGGCCGCCGTCGCCGTCGTTGCGTAGACGGTGAAGTCGTGGCTCGCCTGGACCTTGGCGCGCTCGGCGGGCTCATAGGTCCGCGTGAGCAAGGCCGAGCCGCCGACGAACGTGAAGTTCCAGCCGAGGCCGACGAACAGATTGGCAATGAGGAAGTTCCAGAAATCGATGCCGGCGAGATTGACGAGCGCGCAGGCGAGCTGGATCAGGGCGCCGGCGGCGATGATCCGCAGTTCGCCGAAGCGCTGGATGAGCGAGCCGGTGAAGAACGACGGCAGGAACATCGCGACGATGTGAACCTGGATGACCGTCGCGCTGTCGGCAAAGCCATAGCCGCAGGCGAGCATGGCGAGCGGCGTTGCCGACATGACCAGTGTCATCACGCCATAGCCGAGCATGGAGGAGACGAGCGCGACGCGGTAGGTCGGCTGCGCGGCGATGGCGCGCAGCGCTCGCCCGCCGGAGGCGCGCTCACCCGCGCTCAGGCGCGGGATGCGCAGGAGCTGCACGATCATCAGGCTGACGAGGCTGACCAGCGCGATCGTGACGTAGACGCCCTTGAAGGTGACGGGAGCGAACCAGTCCACGGACCACTTGGCGAGTTGTGGTCCGGCGAAACCCGCAATGACGCCCCCAAGCATGACGTAGGCGATCGCGCGGGCCTTGAAGTCGACCGGCGAGCTGTCCGCGGCGGCAAAGCGGTAGTACCAGGCGAAGGATGCGGACAGGCCCTGCAGTAAGGCGGCCAAGCAAAGCAGCTCGAAGCTGCGGATGGAGATCGCATAGGCGGCGATCAGACCGAACACGAGGCCGATCGCCGACCCGAGCGTGAACCCGCCCCGACGGCCGATGCGGTCCATGAGCAGCGAGGCCGGAATGGTCCCCAGCATGATGCCGGCGTGCGTGATGAAGATCGGCAGCGTCGCGAGCGACTTGTCGGCGCCAAGCAGAGAGTGCGCGGCGAGCGGTGTCGTCGCGATGCCCATCGCCTGAACGGACATGAACAGGCCCTGTGCGAGCGCGAGCAAGCTCACGTTGCGCCACACGTGCGCCATCGTACCCGATACCGTCATTGGCGGCGTCAGCTCCCGGCTTGGACGCGCTCATTTCCCTGAGGCCTGGGGGGCGCGACGCGCCACCGGGCGGGACCATCGGCGAATCGCTGCTCGCCGTCCAGTGCCATGGCGCACGGCGGCCGTCTGGCAGACGCGAAGGGGGCGCATGGCTCCCGGCTGAGCAGCCGGGCGGCCCATGGCCCGGTCCGGAACCCGTGATCTCTTCGGGCACTAGAAGCCAAAGCTCAGGTTATTGGTGCAATGCGGTGCCATACGCAACTTTCCTTGTTGCATCGCATTATGGCGGGACCTAGTGTTGCGCCGCGCGAGCCGCCGAACCTAAGGGGGCAGCGCGGAGGCGCGTACTGGGGGATCAGGATCATGACAATTATGACGCGGAAGTCCTACTACTTCGAGGACTTGGAACTTGGCATGGAGGCCAGCTTCGCCAAGACGGTCTCCGAAGCCGACATCGTCGGCTTTGCCGAGGTCACCGGCGACAAGAACCCAGTCCACCTCGATGCGGACTTCGCCGCGCGGACTATGTTCAAGGAGCGCATCGCGCACGGCATGCTGACGGCGAGCTATGTCTCGGCCGTGTTCGGCATGGAGCTCCCCGGCCCGGGCGTCATCTACATTTCGCAGACGCTCAACTTCAAGGCGCCCGTGAAGATCGGCGACGAGGTCGTGGCCAAGGTCAAGGTCGCCGAGCTTTTCCCCGCCAAGCGCCGCGCACGCTTCGACTGCGTTTGCACGGTTGGCGGCAAGACGGTGCTCGATGGTGAGGCCATTCTGATGGTGCCCGCGCGCCCGGCTTGATTTTCCCGAGCTTGGCTGCTGTCCTGTTCCCTCTCTCCGCGCAAGCGAGGAGAGGGAATGCGTGCGGCCGGCGCCAATGGCGGAAGGCATCGATGGACGTCTGTCACGGCTATCACCATGTGCCGCCCGGTGCCCGCGGGGCGTCGGTAGCGATTGGCAACTTCGATGGCGTCCATAGAGGCCACCAGGCGCTCATCGCGCGCGCCCGTGAGGAAGCCGCTCGTCTCGGTGCGCGTACCGGCGCGGTGGTCTTCGAGCCGCATCCGCGCGAGTTCTTCCAGCCCGCGCGCCCCCTCTTCACGCTGACGCCGTTGCCGCAGAAGCTGCGTCTCCTGGAGACCTATGGTGTCGACATCACGTTCGTGCTGCCGTTTGCGCGCGAGCTTGCCCAGATGTCGGCTGAGGCATTCGTCGAGCGGGTGCTGGTCGCGGGGCTCGGCGTCGCACACGTGGTGATCGGCCATAATTTTCTTTTCGGCAAGAGCCGGATGGGCAATGCCCAGCAAATGGTGGATCTCGGCAAAGCGTTCGGTTTCGGCGTCTCCGTCGTTCCGCCGATCGGCAATGGCGGCGAAGTCTACTCGTCGAGCGCGGTGCGCGCGGAACTGGCGCAAGGTGATGTCAAAGGAGCGGCGGAGATGCTGGGGCATCGCTGGAAGGTCGAAGGCATTGTTCAGGGTGGCGCGCGGCGCGGCACGGGGCTTGGCTATCCAACGGCCAATATCGCGCTCGGACGCGGGGCGGCACTCGCGCACGGCATCTATGCGGTGCATGTCGATTTCGAGAGCCGGCGCTATCAGGGCGCGGCCTACCTCGGAACGCGCCCGACGTTCGACGATGGCTCGCCTGTGCTCGAGGTCTTCCTGTTCGACTTCGACGGCGATCTCTACGGGCGCAGGATCGAGGTCGAGTTCGTCGAGTTCCTGCGCGCGGACCGCAAGTTCGACAGTCCGGATGCGCTCAAGGCCCAGATGGATATTGACTGCGCGCGCGCGCGCGAGGTGCTGGCCGCCGACGTCGAACGCGCCGCGGCGGACCAGAGCGGACGGTGAGCGGCACGTGCAGGCAGGCGTTTCAACGGCGAAATGCCACGACGGCCCCGTGCCGGAACGCGACGCCGTTTACCGTCCACCCTCGTAGACGCGGAACAGACGCCGCCGGCTGCGTACGAGGCGGGAACGGGTGAAGTCGTACTTGAACGGGCTCGGCGGCGGTGGCTCCATGCGCGTCGCGACTGCGTGCGGCCGCCCGTCGGGCCAAATGATCTTTCGTGCGACGATGCGTCCCGGCAGGACCGGCTCGCTGCCGAGCCAAGGCTCGTGGGCAGAGGTGGAGAGCGCGCCGAGGAGGCGCGTGATGCGTTCCTCCGTGTGGATCAGTGGCAGGACAATGGCTTCAAAGCGTGCCCTGCGCCCGCTCGCTGTCGGCATCTCGAGCTTGATCACGCCGACCGCGCCCCGCTCGGTGACGGATGCGAGCAAGGGCTTGAGATCTTGATGTTCGGCGCCGTCGAAGAGGTCGTTGAACGCGCGCCCGCGCAGGTCGATACCGAGCTTTTCGGTAACCCGCGTGCCGGCGAGGCGGAAGCGGTAGCCCTCGCCCGGCTCGCATTCGATGACGAAAGTCTCGGCCAGGATCGCCGCAAAGCGCCCGGGTTCGACCTCGAAACGACGTGGGGCTAGGCGGCCGCCACGAATCTCGTTCCAGTACGTGTAGAGGATCTGACTTGTCGTATTCTGCATTCCTGGTCCCTGACCGGGCGGCAACTCCCCGACTGCGGCATGTGCAGGCGCCCTGTGCGCACCGTCCGACCCAAAGCAGGACAGGCGCGCCAATTGGGGGCTTGCACGGCGATCGATCAGCAGCTTTCGTGCCAGTTAACGAACGTGCCGAATTGCGGACAGTGCGTGCCGGGTTGCCGTTGGACGCCTCACGCATTAACTGCTGAGCGTGATCAGCCAGCGTCATGAGCACTGGGGCCACCATTGACCCGAGAACCAATCCTGAACGTGCCGGCTGCCGTCGTCGCTGCGCTGGCGCTCTTGGCGGTCGTTCATGCCGTCATGTCGCAACTCACGGATGTGGATGACGAGTTTCTGATCTGGGTGCTCGCTTTCGTCCCGGCGCGCTATATCGGCCTGGCCAATGAGCTGCCGGGCGGTGCGCTCGCCGCGTGGACGTCATTCGTCACACATCAGTTCGTGCACGGCGACCTGACGCACCTCTTCATTAACGGCGCCTGGCTGCTTGTTTTCGGAACGCCGGTTGCGCGGCGCATCGGCTCCGGCCGTTTCCTCGTGTTCGCAATCGTCTGTGGCATTGCAGGCGCTTTGGCTTTCATGGCCGTGCGGTGGGGTGAGATTGTGCCGATGGTCGGCGCGTCGGGTGCCATCTCGGGGCTGATGGGCGCGGGTTTTCGCCTGCTTCTGCCGGCAATCGACAATGGCGAGTTCCACGAGATGCGAGAGACGCCGCGGGCTGTCCGCCTGGCCACGCTCGGCGAATGCCTCCGCAGCCAGCGTCTGCTGTTCGCAATCGGCGCCTTCATCGTCGTGAACTTCGTTATCGCGTTCGCGGCGCCCATCCTGACCGATGCGGCCGGGATTGCCTGGGAGGCTCACCTCGGCGGGTTTGCCGCCGGCCTGCTGCTGCTCGGCCCCTTCGATCTACGCCTTCGGATGGATGCGACATCTTAGCACCCGTAAGCAGCCACAGCCTTCGAACATTAAATTTCCGGGGAGTTGCGGCGGCAGGCCTTGCGCATGCCCATTTCGCACCCGACATGAGGGGCTCGTCATCGACGAAAGGGAGCGGAGAACCTCAGATGGCACTGACCCCCGAAGAGCGCCATGCGATCAACGACCTGTTTGCCCGTCTGCAAGCACATGGTCTCGAGGAGAAGGATGCCGAGGCCGAAGCGCTGATCAATCAGCTCATGCGGCGCACGCCCGACAGTGCATACATGCTGGTGCAGTCGGTGCTCATTCAGGAAGCCCACATCGACGAGTTGGAAGCGCGCGTCGCGGACCTCGAAGCGCAGCTTGCCGGCGCGAGCCGTCCGGCCTCGAGCGGGGGTTTTCTCCGCGGCGCCCGCCGCAGTGCCGCGCCCATGCCGCGCGATGACTACCGTGACGATCGCGGGAGTGGGATCCCACCCATTGGGTCGCGCAGCGGCCCAAGTACTTACGAGGCGCCCCGCGGCCCCTCCTGGAGCAGCGGACGTGAGCCGCGGCCCGCAAGTGCACCTCCTGGCGCCCCCGCGCCGTCGGGCGGCGGCGGCTTTTTGCGGACCGCAGCAGCAATGGCAGCCGGCGTCGCAGGTGGCACGCTTCTCGCGAACAGCCTCGGCGGCATGTTCGGTGGCAACAAGAGCGGTGACGCTCAGGCTGGCCAGAGCGGGTCCACCTCCAACGAAGCCAGCCATCAGAATGCCATCGACAACGATCCCGGCACCTATGACCCCGACTATCACGATGCCGGCGTCGAGGATGGCGACTGGGGCGTTGGGGCCGACGACATCGATATCTGATTGGTGGCGGCAGCGCGGTGCCGGCCGATGTGGGCGCCCCGGAGCACATTCCGGGGCGTTCGCTTTCGGGGATGTCAGCCGCGGAGCGCGGGCAGACCCCGCGCCGTGCGCGCCATCGTACAGGCATCGTCGCCGGGCAGGCAGTCGCGGCAAACGATGGGGCGCACCGCGTAGATCGTGCAGCTCGTCTCGGCGCCGATAGTGCCCGCCAGTGCGGTGCAGCGCTCACCCTCACAGCGCATCCCTGAACCATCGGCGGCGATCAGCGCCGCTGGGATCCGCGCGATCTCGTCCTCACTCTCCAGCGTGAAGCGCGGCCAATCGGGCGCGTGCGCGCAACACGCCCCGCACGTCCGGCAGGGCCCGCTGTCGACCGTGGCCGCTCCGCCGTTCCCGTGCCGGTCCGTCGTCATGCCTGGGGCTTCAGCTCCACGGGGTCATGCAACCCAATCTTCAGGACATTCTTAACAATTGTTCCGCACACTCGCGCTGCGTCCGACGGGATGTCGCCGCTATTTTTCAATTGAAGCCTGGCGCCGCGGGTTGGCCTTCCAATTGGATGGTGTGCATGAAGCAGTGTCTCATCGTCGAGGACTCCGAGGTCATCCGCAAGGTCGCCAACCGCATCATGACCAACCTCAATTTCGAGGTCATCGAGGCGGAGAACGGCCAGCAGGCGCTCGATATCTGCGCCTCCGGGATGCCCGACATGATCCTGCTCGACTGGCACATGCCGGTCATGGGGGGCATGGAGTTCCTTCAGTCCTTCCGGCCGCTCAATAAGAAGAAGCGGCCATTTATTCTTTATTGTGCCACCGAGAACGACAAGATTGAGCTCTCGCGTGCGATCACCGCAGGTGCCAACGACTACATTCTGAAGCCCTACGATCGCGAGTCACTCTACGCGCGCATAAACGAGGCGGGCCTCGGCTAGTGTGCCGATCGCGAAGTTCGTCACCATCTGCAGCGGGCTCTCGAACGAACTTCGCGATCGAAAGGGCACGAGCAAGCCTCTGTTTCTCGTGTGGTTCAGATTCCGAAGCCCGCCTCCGGCACCTACCGCGACGTGGTGGCGGACGTCAAAATCACCACACGAGCGGCGATCAGGCGGTGCGTCCTGTCTTGCGCAGCGCCACGAGGCACAGGAGCTCGAACAGCATCTGAGCGCCGACCTGTGCCGTGGTCGTGTTGGCGTCGTACTGCGGCGCCACCTCGACGACGTCTCCGCCGACGATATCCATGCCTGCAAGACCGCGCAGGATCGCCTGAACCTCACGCGGCATGAGCCCGCCGACCTCCGGCGTTCCCGTGCCCGGCGCAAAGGCCGGGTCGAGGCTGTCGACGTCGAAGCTGACATAGGCCGGCCCGGTGCCGATGACCTCCAGCGCCCTCGCGATCACCGCGTCGAGGCCCATTGCGGCCACCTCTTCCGCGTGGATGACGGTCATGCCGCTCTCGAACGAGAACTCCCAGAGATATTCCGCACCACCGCGGATGCCGATCTGGATCACTCGCTCGGGATCGAGCACACCTTCGAGTGCCGCAAGGCGGAATGGCCCGCCGTGATGGAACTTCGCCCCCTCGTACTCGCCGGCCGTGTCGCAGTGCGCGTCGATGTGGACCATGCCGAGCGGGCGGTCGCGGCCCAGCGCCTTCAGGATCGGCAGTGTGATTGAGTGATCACCGCCGACAGAGAGGGGGGTGACACCGGCGCGCGCGATCTCCCGATAGTAGGCCTCGATGTCGGCGTGGCATTCATCGAGACTGAAACGGCTCCTCATCGGCACGTCACCGACATCGGCCACCTCGAGCCGACCCATCGGGGCGATGCGCAGCACGTGTTCATAGGGGCCGATCCGCTCGACGGCCCGCACGGCGCGGGGACCAAGGCGTGCGCCCGCGCGGTTGGTCACACCAAGGTCCATCGGGACGCCGACCAGGGCGATGTCGATCCCGGCAAAGCCGGTCGCTGCCGCGTCGGGAGCGAAGCGGGCCCCGAGCAGTGTCGCCGGGTCGGCGAACGGCCACTTCCGGCGGTCGGGCGCGGCGAATACACGTGCGGCCACCGCTGCGAATTCAGGATCATGGATGTCGCCGCCCTTGGCACCGGCGTACTTGGCACGCAAGGCTGCAAGCTTGTCCTCGTTCATCCCCGGGGCCTCCCCACGGCGCAAAGCGCGTGCAAGGATAGCCGACCCGTGCCGGCTGCCCAACCGCACGAGGCCAATTCCTTAGTGGGTAAGCTGAATTGCTTCGCACGACTTCACGATTGACGCCATACTGGCCGATCAGATTGAAGTGTTGTCAGCAGTTAAACCGAAGGGGAGAAGCGCCCATGACCGATGAGACCAGGAGCCCGGGATTCGCGACGCTTTCCGTGCACGCCGGCGCCGCGCCCGATCCCTCGACCGGCGCCCGCGTTACGCCGATCTATCAGACGACGTCCTTCGTCTTCAATGACGCGGAGCACGCCGCCGCATTGTTCGGTCTGCAGGCATTCGGCAACATCTACACGCGCATCATGAACCCGACGCAGGCCGTGCTCGAGCAGCGCGTCGCCGCGCTCGAAGGCGGCACAGCAGCTCTCGCTGTGGCCTCCGGGCATGCCGCGCAGTTCCTCGCCTTCCACACGCTGCTCGAGCCGGGCGACGAGTTCGTCGCGGGACGCCAGCTCTACGGCGGCTCGATCAACCAGTTCAATCACTCCTTCAAGAAGTTCAATTGGAACGTCGTCTGGGCGGATTCGACCGATCCCACGAGTTTCGAGAGAGCGGTCACCCCCAAGACCAAGGCGCTGTTCGTCGAGAGCATCGCCAATCCGGGCGGCATCATCGTTGACCTGCCGGCCATCGGTGCCATCGCCAAGAGGCACAATATCCCGCTCATCGTCGACAACACGCTGGCAACGCCATACCTGATCAAGCCCAAGGAGCATGGCGCCGACATCATCGTGCACTCCGCGACCAAGTTTCTCGGCGGTCACGGCAACTCCATCGGGGGCATACTGGTCGACAGCGGCACCTTCGACTGGCTCAAGGCGGGGGGGCGCTACCCGACGCTGACCGCGCCAAACGCGAGCTACAACGGCATGGTGCTTGCTGAGACCTTCGGCAACTTCGCCTTTGCGATCGCCGCGCGCGTGATGGGGCTGCGCGACATCGGCCCCGCGATCTCACCGTTCAATGCCTTCCTCATCAACACGGGGATCGAGACGCTGCCGCTGCGCATGCGTCAGCACAATGAGAACGCACAGGCGGTCGCCGAGTACCTGGTACGGCATCCCAAGGTCGCCTGGGTCAATTACGCGGGTCTGCCGGAGAACCGATACCACGCTCTCCAGAAGAAGCTGTCGCCGCAGGGGGCCGGCGCGGTCTTCACCTTCGGTCTCAAGGGGGGCTACGAGGCCGGCGTGAAGTTTGTCGGCGCGCTCGAGCTCTTCTCGCACCTCGCCAATATCGGCGACGTGCGCAGCCTCGTCATCCATCCCGCCTCGACGACGCACAGCCAGCTCACGCCCGAGCAGCGTGCCGCTGCCGGGGCCGGCGATGACGTCGTCCGTCTCTCGGTGGGCATCGAGGACAAGGCGGACATCCTCGCTGATCTCGAGAAGGCGCTGGCGGCAGTCGGCTAGGGGCGCCAGCGAGCATAAGCTTGCGCAGCGCGCGCGAATCATTCAGCGTTCGCGGCTCGCCGGGCGGCGTGTTGCTGGCCGGCAGCGAGTCGATGGAGTCCCATGCGCTTGCTGAGCATGGTTGGTGGCGCTGCCCGGCTGAGGACCGGCCGGGGGAGGAGCGGGCGCAGGTTTGCCCTTGCGCTCGGCGCGTCACTTGTGCTCGGCGCGTGCGCGCGCGAAGAGCCTCCCGCCGTCCACTGGCGCACGACCACGGAGCCTTCTCCGGCCCCCCTCAACGCGGCCCCGCCGCCGGCGCCGCAGTCCCCCATGGCGCCCTCGATGCAGGTTTTGCCTGAAACATTGCCACAGGCGCCGGTCGAGCAGAGCCCATGTCTCACCAAGTGGGGCTCACCGCGGCTCGATGCACCCGCGGCGTGTGCCGCGAGAAGTCCGCGAGCTTCCCGCGCGCTACCGGGGCACGGAGTCTATAAGGTCGGCCGCCCCTATACGGTCGGCGGGCGGACGTACGTGCCGGCGGAAGATCCGAACTATGACGAGGTGGGGATCGCATCGTGGTACGGCGAAGCTTTCCATGGTGGCCTGACCGCCAACGGCGAGATCTTCGACATGCACCGGCTGACGGCCGCGCATCGGACGCTGCCGATGCCCTCGTATGCTTACGTGCAGAACCCGGCCAACGGCCGCACGATCATGGTACGTATTAATAACCGCGGCCCCTTCAAGGGCGATCGGATCATCGACCTATCAAAGGAAGCCGCCCGCCTGCTCGACTTCAAGGGGCGGGGCCTCGCCGAGGTCCGCGTCACCTACGCGGGACCGGCGCCGCTCGATGGCAGCGACCACGCCGAGCGCGCGTTCCTCGAGCGCCAGCCGTGGTATCGTCAGGCGGTAACGCTCGGCGAGTGAGGCTGCTCCCGCACTCGCCAGGTGCAGATCTCACATGACTGATATGTAACCTTCGGGCCGGCCGGTTTTGCTTGCGCGCCCTGATGCCCTTTGCCAATCATGTCCCGCGCGTCGGGGGGGGTGATAGGAGGCGGAAGCGAGCGATGATCGGTGTGGTCATCATTACGCACGCAGGGCTGGCGACGGAATTCAAGGCCGCACTCGAGCACGTCGTCGGACCGCAGGAGCAGCTCGAGACCCTGTCGATCGGTCCGGATGACGACATCGAGCGGCGACGCCAGCAGCTCATCGAGGCTGTGCAACGCGTGGACAGCGGCGCCGGCGTCGTCGTGCTCACCGACATGTTCGGCGGCACGCCGTCGAACCTCGCCATCTCCGTGATGGAGGCGACCGGCGCCGAGGTGATCGCGGGTGTCAACCTGCCCATGCTGATCAAGCTCGCCGGGGTGCGCAAGGACCGACCGCTCGTCGAGGCGGTGGATCTGGCCAAGGAGGCGGGGCGCAAGTACATTTCCGTGGCCAGCCAGGTCCTCTCGGGCACGACCTGACGTGCCGGCCGCCCGATCTCGATGAGCCAGCCGACTTGAGCAGATCCGAGACTCATCGCGCGGATGTCACGATCCGCAACAAGAAGGGCCTGCACGCACGGGCCTCGGCGAAGTTCGTCAAGTGTGCCGAGAGCTTCTCGGCCCAGGTGAGCGTGTCGCGTGAGGGGCAGTCGGTGGGTGGCACCTCGATCATGGGGCTCCTCACGCTTGCGGCGAGCCAGGGCACCACGATCACGATCACGGCCGAGGGGGCTGAGGCGCGGGAGGCGCTGATCGCGCTCGTGGCGCTGGTCAAAGGCGGTTTTGGTGAGGAAGACTAGGCAAGCGCCGCCTCGAGCGATGGTGCGGGATGCTTGCCCGCGGCATCGTGCGATCCGCAAGGCTACCCCAGCGTCGGGGGCAAGGGCCGACGACGTTCCCTCGCGGCGCGGCCATCCCCGGCGCCGCAGGCGCGTGCAAGAAAATGCGGCAGGGTGTCTTGAAATTACCGCGTCTGTCACCTTCTAGACACAGCAGACTTGAAAGAAATAGTGCTGTTGGAAACGACAGCCAACGTCCGCCGAATCGGGCACGATCAACATTACGAAATTGCAACTGGCATTATGCCTGCGCGGGATGCATTTTGTTGCAGTGAAAGATCCCGGATCAGAGGTCGTCCGGTGAACGGTGTGAATCTGCAATCGCACGGCCCGAGCTTCCGGCTCTTGCAGGTGATTTGGCAGGCCATTGTCTTAGTTCCATTTTTCGCGAGAGGTCCGTAGCGCCGGTGGAGGCGCGAGGGCAGGCGTGGACGCCGCGGCCTAAACGGCGCTTGTATCGTTGCTGCGATGCGGTATGGTTATGTTGCGATGCGATATGAGAATGTGACGAATGGGTGCGGTTGAATAGTCGCACCGGCCGACGAAATACAAAGGCAAAGACGAGCAGTCGCCCACGGGACGGCAAATTGGCTCATACTTGGTCTTGGCGATGAATTGCCCGATCTGAGTTAGTCGTGCGGAAACGACGGATCTGAGGTCGGGTACCCGTTGGGCTCTAAACACCGTAGGGCAGAACAATGGCGACGCGCAGCGAGATCTTCGACCTCTATGCTCAGAGCTACGACCGCCAGAAGCAGGTCGTGATGCCGCTGAAGGACTACCTCGAGGGCTGCCGGAAAGACCCCTCGATG
>JBKBPL010000018.1:0-84664 GCA_046293075.1 Hyphomicrobiaceae bacterium
CCGAGAGGCCCTTCTGAAACTGGATGCGGTTGCGCGCCATCGCCCATCTCCCTGATCTGGCACGTATTCTCTGTAGATTCGAATGGCAGCATCAGGGCTTATGATGGTGCGTAATCAGGTGGCCCGTTAGCAAAACGCACCGGCAGCCAATTCCGGAAGGAATTTCATAACCAACGGTCCGCGCCACGGCCTACGTCTCCCGTTTCCGGGAGAGCAGGAACACGGCCTTTTCGCCAATCAGGTTGTGAATGGTCAACGGCAGCCGCACCCAGGTGCCGAGCTGCTGGCCCCACGCATTGAACGCCACCGCGCGCTCGACCTTGGCATCGACGAGCCGGCAGAGGTCGGCAAAGTCCTTGATCGTGCACAGGTGCGCGTTCGGCGTGTCGTACCACGTGTCGGGCAGGTGCTCGGTGACCGGCATCCGGCCGGTCGTGAGCAGCTTGGCGCGCACCCGCCAGTGACCGAAGTTCGGGAAGGAAACGATGGCGTGGCGGCCGATGCGGAGCAGGTTGGTCAGCACCTTCTTCGGATTTCGGGTGGCCTGGATGGTGAGCGAGAGGATCGCGTAGTCGAAGGCGTCGTCCGGGTAGGCGTCGAGATCCTGGTCGGCATCGCCCTGGATGACCGAGAGGCCGCGTGCCACGCAAGCATTGACGCGGTCGCGCTCGATCTCGACGCCGCGGCCGTCGACGTTCTTGCGGTCGGCGAGAAGCTGGAGCAACGCGCCGTCGCCGCAGCCGACGTCGAGGACGCGCGCGCCGGGCTTCACCATCTCTGCGATCAGCAGATGGTCGACACGGGGTGGCGCGGGGGCGCGATCTTCGTGACGGGCGAGCATCAGGTCGTACCCATTGCCGGCGCGATGCCGCGCCGCGTCGCGGCGGAGTTGATGAAGCCGGTGATGGTCTCGAAGAGAACGGGCTCCTCGAGCAGGAAGGCATCGTGGCCCTTGTCGCTCTCGACCTCGACGAAGCTCACATTGGCGGCGACGGCATTCAGAGCCTGCACGATCTTGCGGCTCTCATGCGTCGGATAGAGCCAGTCGCTGGTGAACGAGACGACGCAGAAGCGTGTCTTGGTGCCGCGAAAGGCATTGGCGAGCACGCCGTCGAACTCGCCGGCAAGGTCGAAGTAGTCCATCGCGCGCGTGATGTAGAGATAGCTGTTCGCGTCGAAGCGGTCGACGAATGTCGAGCCCTGGTGGCGCAGGTAGCTCTCCACCTGGAAGTCGGCATTGAAGGAGAACGTGCGCGCCTCGCGGTCCTGCAGATTGCGGCCGAATTTGGCGTGCAGCGCGGCTTCCGAGAGATAGGTGATGTGGGCGGCCATGCGCGCGACGGCGAGGCCCCTTCGCGGCACGCGCCCCTCGGTCTGATAGCGGCCGTGAGCCCAGTCCGGGTCGGCCATCACGGCCTGGCGGCCGACCTCGTGGAAAGCGATGTTCTGGGCGGAATGCCAGGCCGCAGTGGCAATCGGGATCGCGCAGTAGACGCGCTCGCCGAAGTGCGCTGCCCACTCCAGCACCTGCATGCCCCCCATCGAGCCACCGATGACGGCGAAGAGCTGGTCGATGCCGAGATGGTCGATCAGACGGACCTGGGCACGCACCATGTCGCGAACGGTGATGACGGGAAAATCGAGACCGTAGGGCTCGCCAGTGTTCGGATTGATTGAGAGCGGTCCGGTCGTGCCCATACAGCCGCCAAGGATATTGGGGCAGATCACGAAGAAGCGGTTGGTGTCGATCGGCTTGCCAGGTCCGACCATCTCGCTCCACCAGCCCGGCTTGCGGGTTACGGGATGCTGGCGCAGCACGTACTGGTCGCCCGTCAGGGCGTGGCAGACGAGGATAGCATTGGACTTGGCCGAATTGAGCGTGCCGTGGGTCTCATAGGCGACCGTCAAGGGGCCGAGGCGCTTCCCGCAGTCGAGCTCGAGCGGCGTGCTGGCTGGAAACGTGACGGAGGGGCTCATGGGAGAGCGCGCCTCCTCGAGCGCCGTCCTTTTCAATGTCTCGGGGGACGGCGCGGCCGTAGTACCGGGCGTGATGCTCCGGCTCGGTCCAATCGATACGCTCGCCATACATCCTCTCCGCGCGGTCGGCTGCAGCCAACACAAAAAATCCGGACTCGGGGCCGGCGCTCGACGCCGTGCTCAACCGAATTCCGGATGCGCGCGGCCTCTTTAGCGAGTTGTTTTACGTGGCTGCAAGCCGGCCGGCCAAATCACCACGAATGAAGAGCTAATATGTGAGCCTGCGCGCGGACGTCAAGTCTGGAGCCGGCTGCCCCTGCCGCCGCTATCCGCCGAATTTTCCTGTCCTGCCGGCCGCGAAGCCACCCGGTCCACCTCTGCAGGCCGGGCGCGCTAGACAAGTTACGTTATAACATCTTATAAATTGGATCGTGGGCTTTGCAATGAGGAGCAGGCGGATGCGGCACTCGATGGTTCGGATGGGAGCCCTTGTGGCACTCGGGTTGGCTTTCACCGGGAACGCCGCCCGCGCAGACGACCTCAACGTCGTTGCAACGATCAAACCAATCCACTCGATTGCTGCGGCGGTCATGGCCGGCGTCGCAGAGCCGAAGCTTCTGATCGACGGCGCCGCCTCGCCGCACACCTTCAGCCTGAAGCCGTCGGACGCTAAGGCGCTGGCGGCGGCGCGCGTGGTCTTTCGCGTCTCGGACGGCCTCGAGCCGTTCATGATCAAAGTGATCAAGTCGCTTCCCAAGACCGTGCAGGTGGTAACGCTCCAGGAGGCGCCCGGGCTGACGCTTCATAAGATGCGCAGTGGCGGCACGTTCGAGGATCACGACCACGGCCATAACCAAGGCAAGCGTGACAAGCACGGCCATTCACATGGCCACGACAAGAGCGCCGTGGATGGCCATATCTGGCTGGATCCGGCCAATGCCGCCACGCTTGCGGTCCGCATGGCGGAGGTTCTCGGCAAGGCTCATCCCGCCGGTGCGGACCGCTTCAAGGCCAATGCCGAAGCGTTCGGCCGGGAGGTCGCTGCCCTGAGCGCCGAACTGGAGGCCAAGACGAAGCCGCTCACGGGCAAGCCTTTCGTCGTTTTCCATGATGCCTATCAGTATTTCGAGCGCCGTTTTGGGCTTGAGGCCGCCGGGTCCGTCACGGTGAGCCCAGACGTTGCGCCAAGTGCCCGGCGGCTCTCCGCGCTGCGCCGAAAGATCAACGAGCTGAAGGCTGTCTGCGTCTTCTCCGAGCCGCAGTTCGAGCCGAGGCTCATCGTCACCATCACGGAGAAGACGAAGGCCAAGCGCGGCGTGCTTGACCCGCTCGGCGTGTCGATCCCGGCGGGGCCTGCGCACTATGCAACGCTACTGCGCAACCTCGCCGCCGATTTTGAGTCGTGTCTGAAGGAGTGACGCGCGCCGGCCTTATTCGGCCGCGTGCTGCGAAACCGAGGGGGATGCGGCCTTGCGCGGCTGCAGCCCGGCCACGAGGCGCTGTCCGAACTCGACGGACCGATCGACGACCTGTGTGCGCTGACGGTCCAGCGTGATCATGTGGTAGCTGTCATCCAGCACCACGACATCCACGAGACCGCCGAGCTGGCGTTGGAGCTTCATCGTGTTCGCCACGTTGGACTGATCGTCGTGGCGTGGATGGAAGATCAACGTGGGCTGGCAAATGCTGCCGAGCTGCTTCTTCACGACGTTGCGGAGCGCCTTGAGCTCCCAAAGCACGCTGCCACCACGGCCGAGAATGTCCTCGAGCGGCCGGCCCTCGCTCTGCAGGGACTCGAGGACGAACTGGCGAATCCGTTCATCCTTGATGCCGTAGGGAGCGACCTCGCGAAAGTGCATCAGGCTCGCGAGCCATTTGGGGCGCACCAGCTTGAAGAGCTGGAATGTCTTCGGGATGGCCCAGCCGTCGGGCCAGAGCGTCGGCGCGAGGAGGACAGCGCCCGCGACATCATCAGGCCGGTTGGCGGCAAGGTGAAGCGCCAGCAGAGCCCCCGATGACAGCCCGCCAACCACGACCATGTCGCAGCGCGCGCGCAACTCATCGTGCGCCGCCGCGACACTGTCGTACCAGTCCTGCCAGGTCGTGGCATTGAGCTCTGCCTTGGTGCCGCCGTGGCCCTCGAGGAGGGGGCAATAGACCGCGAAGCCGGCCCGGGTCAGGCCCTGCGCAATGAAGCGCAGCTCGACCGGTGTCCCGCCGAGGCCGTGGATGAGAAGAAAGCCGATGCGGCCATTCTCTCCGAAGCCCGGCTGGTCATAGACGTACCGGTCGCTCGCAACGACTTTACCCGTATTCTCAACGACCTGCATGATTTCGATCATGTCCTTTTTGATTTCCGCTTCGGCGCGCCGGTCACCCTCGCAACCCCAGTTCCGGCCGCCGCTCCCGTGCCCGGGAGCGGGCGCCTCAAGCGTCAAACGATCCACAGGGCCTCTAGTTGCGCGTTACGCGTGTGATGAGTGCATCGAGCAGGCGCAGCGCGAGGTCGATCTCGCCCTTCGAAATATGTAGGCTCGGTGCAAGTGTGATGACGTTTTTGTAATAGCCCCCGATATCGAGCACGAGGCCGTACTTGCGGCCATCGATATCGATGTCACCCTTGAGACCCTCGTCGACCATGAGGTCGACGAGACGTTTTGACGGGGTGTAGCTGTCGTGCGGCTCGCAGACCTCGGCGCGGAGCGCGAGGCCGAGGCCGTCGACGTCACCGATGCACTTGTGCCGCTTCTGCAAGTCCTTGAGGCCATCGAGGAAGTAGGCGCCTTTCTCCATGACCATAGCCTCGTAATCCGTCTCGGCCATCATGTGCATGGCCTCGAGCGCGATCGCGGTACCCATGGGGTTCGCGTTGAAGGTGGAGTGCGTGGAGCCTGGCGGGAAGATCGTCGGATTGATCAGCTCCTCGCGTGCCCAGATGCCGGCCAGCGGATTGAGACCATTGGTGATCGCTTTGCCGAAGACGAGGACGTCGGGCTTCACGCCAAAGTGCTCGATCGACCAGAGCTTGCCGGTCCGATAAAAGCCCATCTGGATCTCGTCCACGACGAGCAGGATGCCGTGCTCGTCCAGCACCTTCTTCAGCTCGATGAAGAAGTTCTTTGGCGGCACGACGTAGCCGCCGGTGCCCTGGATCGGCTCCACATAGAACGCCGCGTACTCGGCCTCGCCGACTTTCGGATCCCAGACGCCGTTGTACTCACTCTCGAAGAGGCGCGCGAACTGCTGCACGCAGTGATGCCCGTACTCCTCTTTCGTCATGCCCTTGGGGCCGCGGAAGTGATAGGGGAACGGAATGAACTGCGCGCGGTCGCCGAAGTGGCCGTAACGCCGGCGGTAGCGGTAGGACGAAGTGATCGCGGAAGCGCCGAGCGTGCGGCCATGGTAGCCGCCCTCGAACGCGAACATCAGGCTCTTGCCCTTCTTGAAATTGCGCACGAGCTTGAGGCTGTCCTCGACCGCCTGGGCGCCGCCGACGTTGAAATGCACGCGACCCTTGGTGCCGAACTTCGCTTCGGCGTCCTTGGCGATGATCGTCGCGAGCTCGATCTTCTCGCGGTGGAGGTATTGCGAGGCAACCTGCGGCAGGCGCTCGAGCTGGCGGTGCGCAGCCTCGTTGAGGCGCGGGTTGCGATAGCCGAAGTTCACGGCGGAGTACCACATCTGCAGGTCCAGGTACTCCCGGCCCTGGGCGTCGTACATGAACGAGCCCTCGCAGCGGTCGAAGATCTTCGGCGGGTTGGTGTAGTGCACCGTGTCGCCGTGCGAGCAGTAGATGTTCTCGAGCTCGAGGAGCTCGGCCTCGGTTCTCGGCGTCGCAGAACTCGATGCCGTGGTGGCGCCGGCATCGTTCCAGTGAACAGACTTGTCCATGAGGCTACTCGTCTATTGCTTGTTCTGTGAGGATCGTCGGCCCGTCGTCGCCACGGCTGGCGCGGTCGTCGAGCCAGCGGACGAAGATGTCGGTCGCTTCGTCGAAGTTCGAGATGGCAAAGTACGGCAGTGCATTCTTCCGGCAGTGCTCGACCAGGGCGCTCTTGGCGAGAACAAGGTCGGCGCGCCCGGAAATGCAGAAGTCGCTGCGCCCGTCACCGACGACCACCCGAACTGAGCCCCTGGCGGCATCCGCGAACTGGCACTTGCAGTTTCCAGACAAGGACAGACAGTCGCCACGCGCATGCGGGAAGGTCAGTCGCCAGCGGTCCGCCCCGATGGCCTGGAGGCGATTGGCGCGAAAGGGCAGGTCGAGGCCGGCGCGCCGCAGCACGGTGCCCACGGTACGGTCGAGGCCGTCCGAAACGACCATGACATCGAGATCACGGGCTTTGCATTCTTCGACAAAAGGCACAAAGCCGCGGTCGATCTCGATCGAGGAGACGAAATCGTCATACTGCTTCGGCGTCGCTTTGATGAGATCGATCTGGCGCACCAAGCATTCGCGCGAGCCGATGCGGCCCGCCTGCCAGTCGGCCTCAATATCAAGCCAGCCGGGCTCGGCGAAACGCTCGAGCAGCGCGTCCGTCGTATCAACTGTTGCTATTGTACCGTCGAAATCGACGAGCACGCAGCACTTCAAACGTCCACTCGACACGTTGCTGGAACTCTTTGATTGTGTCCGATGAATTGGGGTTGCTACCCCAAAGCTCAAAATTCTACAACTCTTTTGGGATCACGCGCACCGCGGCCGCCTTTTTTCGTTAATGGCAGCCCGCCGATTGGCTCGGCGTATTCAGATCTTCCTCAGCAAACTCGGTTTGCATTCGGATTGATCTAATCTATCTCGTTGCGGAAACCCCGATTTTTCCCGTCCGGAAGCGCAAATCAGCGTCCTGCGGCCGATCGTTAGCTCCCATTTGGTAAGTTGGCATCAGCGGCTGCGTGTTCAAGCCTCCGATTGTGATTGGCTCGGAAGGGTATGTGGCAGGCCCCTTCGTGATTGGCTTGCAGCCTCGGGCGAGCCAAAGGCGACATCTCGTGCAGAAACACAATGAGATGTTCTGTCGCGCGGCCAATCGTGCCCTGGCGCCGGCGCTGTCCGACGCCATAATTGGTCAACGTAACCGGGCACGGAGCTATGGCGCGAAATCCACGAAATTCCGAGACTTATCGGCGCCGTTTGCGGCTTTCATCACGTGATGTGCTGGTTGCGGCCGTCGTGACGGCGCTCGCCGGGATCGCGATCGGCACCGCACTGTGGAAGCCTCCCATGCCGGGGCCACATACGGCCGGGCCGGTCGAGGTAAAGACAGCGCCCTAGAGAACGGTGGGGCCGGTTGCCGGACCCGGCCGTCCAGACTAGTCTCGTCTAGAGGACATGGCGCATCGGACTGCATGACAGGCGTGCAGGGCGCGCAGCGCGCAACGGAACCAACAACTCGTGAGCGGCTCCCCATGATGCTGGCACGTTCGACCGCTGTGGCGGGCTTGCTTTCTCTTATTCTGATCCTTCCCGCGACGGCCCAGACAACGGGTCCGGCTGATGGCGGCGTGCAGCGCAACGATCAGGCCACACGGACCGAGCGGGCGCCGCCTGTCGACCGGGAGCCACAACCCTCGCGTGCGCCGAAGCCCCAGCCGCCCGCGCACGCTGACGATGACGGCTTCGAACCGCCACCGCCTGCCGGCTGCCGGTATCGCGAGAACAGGCTCGACCTGATCGTCTGAGCGCACAGCGAGGTCGCGCCGGCGTCAATCGCTCTTCGAGGTCGATGTCCCTGCCGCACTGCCGGCCTCGGCGCGCGTGGCTGCGGCCCCGGCGGTCACCGGCGCCCGCTTCTTCGTGCGCACCTTCTTCTTTTGCCCCTTGGTGGGCACGGCGCGCGCGTGGCGCTTGCCGTTGCACGCAAATGAGGCAACGTGCTCTCGCACGCTGCGCGGTGATGCGGTCTCGGCGCTGATCGGGGCGTTGTCGATCGTCGCGCTCGAGAGCAGCTCCTTCCAGCCGTAATAGCGGAAACCGTGCTCCAGCAGGCTCGCCGCACGCAGGCTGCGATCGCGCGAGGTGTACTCGCCGAGCACAACAGCTGCGAGCCGCCGGTTCTCGCGCGTCGCCGTCGCGACGACATTGAACCCGGAATCGCAGATGAAGCCGGTCTTGAGGCCATCGGCACCTTCATACGTGCGCAAGAGCCCGTTGTGAGTCCTCAGCCGTCGGCGGCCGATCTGCATGTCGGCCATCGACCACAGCTCGTCGTATGCCGGATGCTCCGCGAGCACAGCCCGCGTCAGCCGCGCCAAATCGCGCGCCGTGGTCACCTGCTCGGATGCCGGCAGGCCATGTGGATTGACGAAGCGCGTCTGCGTCATGCCGAGCCTCAGCGCCGTCTCGTTCATCGATCGCACGAAGGCCTCTTCCGTGCCGCCAATCGCTTCGGCGAGCATGACCGCGCTATCGTTCGCCGACTTCACGATCAGCGCCTTCAGCGCCAGGTTGACGGTGATCTCGGCGCCGACCGGCAGGCCGAGCTTGCTCGGTGGCTGCGCATGGGCATTGGCGCTCACGGGGATCTTCTGTTCGAGCGAGAGGGTGTTGTTCTTCAGGGCCTCGAAGACGAGGTAGGCCGTCATGATCTTGGTCAGCGAGGCCGGATGCCAAGGCTGGTCCTGGTCCTCCGCGTAAAGAACCCTGCCGTTCGACGCATCGAACAGCAGCGCTGGCCCTGCTGCGGCGGCGCCCGACCAACCGAGCATCAACGCCAGCGCCATGGCGGTCTTCCGCACGACCATTCTAACCCTCTTTGAGTCCCGTTCCTGCGGCGGTCGATGCCGACATCCTCTGGCTTACCGCGCCGCCCACCGGCCGTTCGACATGTGACGGTGGCACACACATCCGACGGGAAGACACTCTAACCTGATCCGGGCGCTGATTCATGGCCAACTTGGCGAGTCGGCAACGGGGACGGTCATTCGCCGCCGCGCCGCGGCCCTGAGGACACAATCTCGCCGCGCTCCCGCCCGCTCGGGCGCTACCGTGCACGGTCCGGATAGCTGCGCGCCATGCCATCGCGCACGTCATTTTGTATGCCGTATTGCGGGAAGGGATAGCGGAAGCCGTTCTTCGCCAAGGCTTCCATGCCGGTGATTGCCTTGGAAAGCTGGTCCGGCGGCAGTGCCATCAGCATCTCGTCATCGAGCACGCCGCCGTAGCGCCGCTCCGCAAAGCAGGGAATCGAGAGCGACGGCTCGCGCTTCGTGAGCGCCCGGCCCCAGCTGTCGGCGCAGGCGCTCTCGCCGACCACGCCCCAGTCGAACTTCCGGTAGCCCGCCCACTGGAGGCCGTTGATGAAATACATCATGGCGCCCGGCGTTGCGTAGAAGAGGGCGATGTCCGGCGGATCAAGCCGTCCCGAAGCAAGCGGTGCCACGGCCAGCGCTTCATACTTGCCATCGGGCACGCAGTGCATGGCGGCCTGATGCTGGCGCGCATCCTCTGGCGTCGCGAACCACACGTTGACCATATGGGCGCCCGACTGCCACTTCGGGTCCTTGGCGTTCCCGAGGCCGACGACGGCGCGGCACTGGGCACCGACGAGGTCGTCCGAGGTGACGCCGACCGTCCAGCCGAGGCGCGACGCCTGGGCCACGACCTGATCGAGCGTGTGCACAGCTTTGGGCCTGCGGATGCGCGGGATGGCCTCCATGTCCGCGCGCTTCTCGAAGAGCTTCATCGCGAACGGGAACGTGCGCAGGCGCAGCAGGCGCTCGAGATCGGCAGCAAGCTTTGCGTAGTCGAGGGAGGCGGCCGTGGGCTCGTGCAGGGCAGTCATGGGTCCGATCCTCCATCGCATGATGTTGTGGTCGGCCGATATTGTGCCGTCATCCCGTGCTGTGCAAGGTGCGGCCCCATGCTGAGGAGGATGGCTGATGCTCAGGTCTGGCGATCTTGTGCTGCGGCGTGCCGTGGTCGAGGATCTTGAGGCGATTATCGCGCTTCAGCGTGCAGCCTATGCCCGAAACCGTGAGCTGCTCGGCGTCGAGCCATTGCCCCTGCTCGCGGACTACACGGGGATTCTTCGCCGATACGAGGTCTGGGTGACGGGCGATGGCGAGATCACGGGCGTACTCATCCTCGAGCCGCGCCCCGATGACCTGCTCATCTGGAGCATCGCCACGGATCCGCGGCGCCAGCAGGCCGGGCTCGGCCGCGCCATGCTCACGGCCGCTGAAGTCCGGGCGCGGGCGCTGGGGCTCGACGTGATGCGGCTCTATACGGGGACCTCGCTCCGTCACCTCATCGATTGGTATGGCCGCAATGGCTACACGATCGAACACACCGAGCTGCTGAGCGATCGCGCCATCACGCATATGGTGAAACCTCTCGATTCGTGCGCATCGGCAGTGGACTGAGCGGCTCGCACGGGTCAAGGTTCTGCAACTGAACTGTCAGGCACAACAGCGGGGGTGCCATGTTTCCTCTATCAAGAATGCTCGCCTCGTTCGTGAAGGTCGGCACCCTCACTGTCGTCGATGCCGAGGGCCAGACGCACGTGTTCGGCGGCGTGAAGCCGGGACCGAGCGCGAACATGCAGCTTACCGATCCGAGCCTCTACTGGAAGCTCTTCTTCAATCCCGAGCTGCACGCCGGCGAAGCCTACATGGACGGCCGCCTGACCTTCCCGGGAACGGGGCTGCGCGCCTTCCTGACGCTTTTCTCGGTGAACCGCCTCTCGCTCGGCAATCAGCCGGTGCAGCGCGTGCTGAGGCGCATCTCGCGCGGCCTCAAGCGCTTCCAGCAGGCGAATCCGATCGGCAAGGTGCAGCAGAACGTGGCGCACCACTACGATCTCGGCAATGCCTTCTACGAGCTCTTTCTCGACAAAGAGCTCTTCTATTCCTGCGCCTACTTCCGCGACGAGAGCGAGACGCTCGAAGCCGCGCAGCGCAACAAGTGCCGCCTCATCGCGGCGAAGCTGTGCCTGAGGCCGGGCATGAAGGTGCTCGACATCGGCTCTGGCTGGGGCGGGCTCGCGCGCTATCTCGCGCAGATTGCCGATGTCGAGGTGACGGGCGTGACGCTTTCAAAGGAGCAGCACGCCCTCGCTGTTGCGCGCACGAAGGCGGCAGGACTCGATGGCCGCGTTACCTTTGCGCTGCAGGACTACCGCCAGCTTGCGGCGAAATTCGACCGCATTGTCTCGGTCGGCATGTTCGAGCACGTCGGTGTCGGCCACTACGGCGAGTTCTTCGCCAAGGTGAACGACCTGATGACCGACGACGGTCTCATGCTTCTCCACTCGATCGGCCACATGAGCCCGCCCGGCACGGCAAGCCCGTGGCTCAGGAAGTACATCTTTCCCGGCGCCTACTCGCCGGCGCTGTCGGAGGTGTTTCCCGCCGTCGAGAACAACAGTCTGTGGGTGACAGATCTCGAGTTCTTGCGCGTCCACTACGCGACAACGCTCCGGCACTGGCACGCGCGCTTCGAGGCGAACCGCGCGAAGATCGCCCAGATGTACGACGAGCGATTCTGCCGCATGTGGGAGTTCTACCTGATCAGTGCGGAGATGATGTTCCGTACGGGGTCGCAGGAAGTCTTCCACATGCAGCTCGCGAAGAAGCGCGACGCCGCGCCCATCGTGCGCGACTACGCGACGGATGTGCAGCGCGCGTACGAGCGCCTCGAGCGTGAGCGCGCGGTTGTGTCCTCGAGCTAGGCTGCGCCGTTGGGCAGCGGCTTGCGCCGCGCGCGCTCGCGTTTGGCCGTGTTGGTCATCTTGCCCGCGGTGGCGTCGAGCTTTCGCTGCGCCGCATTGAACGTATCACGCAATGCAACGAAGACGTCCGTATAGTCTCCCTCGCTGTTGATCACGATTGGCTGCTGCCCAGGTATTCCGATGTCGATCTTGACGGTGAACATCTTGGCCCGGGCCCCCGTCCGGTTCGGCGACGAGATCACCACGCGTGCGCGCGTCATTCGATCGAAGTGGCCGTGCAGGCGGGCAAATTTCTCCTGAATGCGTGCCTCCAGCGCGTCGCTCTTGTCGACTCCATGGAACGTGATCTCGAGGGGTGTCGTCATGCTGAAACAACCTTTCTCATGCGGTTGACCGGCTGGCGATAGTATGGACGTGGGAGGCAGGCCGCGCCGGATCAAGGGCAGCCTGAGCCATTTTCGTGGTCCCGGCTTTGCGATCGATCATTGCGGCCCCGTGCCTTATGCGTTCATATAATTCTGGAGGTTTTATAGCTTCTGGAGCTTTCATGAGCGGTACATTCTTCGTTACGGGGGGCTCGCGCGGTATCGGGGCTGCGGCCGCGCGCCTGGCCGCGGAGCGCGGCTATGACGTCGCGCTGACCTATGTCGGGCGAAAGGACTCGGCCGAGACTGTCGTCGCCGACATCGAGCGGCTGGGGCGTCGCGCCGTGGCCGTCCAGTGCGATGTCGCCGATCCGGTCGCGATCCGCATCGCCTTCGAAGCCGTGGATCGCACGTTCGGCCGCCTCGATGCCTTCTTCAACAATGCGGGCATCCTCTGGCCGCACACGCGCTTCGTCGACATCAGCGCCGAGCAGCTCTCGCGCACGATCGCCGTGAATCTCGTCGGCGCCTTCCATGCCAATCAGCAGGCCATCCGGCGGATGTCGACGCGGCTTGGCGGCAAGGGCGGCGCGATTGTCAATACGTCGTCGATGGCGGCGCGTCTCGGCGGTGCTTTCGAGTGCCTGGACTACGCGGTGTCGAAAGGCGGCGTCGACACGATGACCATCGGCCTCGCCAAGGAGCACGCCGCCGAAGGCATCCGGGTCAACGGCGTGCGTCCGGGCGTGATCGAGACTGATATCCATGCCAGCGCCGGCGACCCGGACCGTGTGGCGCGCATCGCGCCGAGCGTGCCGATTGGGCGGGGCGGGACCGCGCGCGAGGTCGCCGAGGTCGTCCTGTGGCTGTGCTCGCCGGCGGCGTCGTACGTGACGGGCGTGACCATCGACGTGGCCGGAGGCCGCGGGCTCTGAGCGAACGGCCGCATCACGCGTTCTTGCAGAAGCCGTGCGCCTTCAGGACGCGCATGTCGGATGGCGGGAACTTCGCGAGCCGATCGGTTGGGCGCACGGGCCGGCGCACCAGCTCGCCGCCGCAGTTCGGGCAGCGCCTACCGGGCAGGCGATGCTCAGCGCAGTCGGCGCAGAACGTGCACTCGAAGGAGCAGATCAGTGCATCCGGTGCGTCGGGCGGCAGATCCTTGTCGCAGCATTCGCAGTTCGGTCTGAGCGCGAGCATCACGAACCTCGACATCAGATCAGAAGAACGCCTGCAGCCCGGTCTGGGCACGGCCGAGGATGAGGGCGTGCACGTCGTGGGCGCCTTCGTAGGTGTTGACCGTCTCGAGGTTCGCCGCGTGGCGCATGACGTGGTACTCGATCTGGATGCCGTTGCCGCCATGCATGTCGCGTGCGGTACGGGCAATGTCGAGCGCCTTGCCGCAGTTGTTGCGCTTGATGATCGAGATCGCCTCGGGTGCGAGCCTGCCCTCGTCGAAGAGGCGCCCGCAACGCAGCGCGGCTTGCAGGCCCAATGAAATCTCGGTTTGCATGTCGGCGAGCTTCTTCTGCACGAGCTGGGTGGCGGCGAGTGGCCGGCCGAACTGCTTCCTGTCGAGCGTGTACTGCCGTGCGCGGTGCCAGCAGTCCTCGGCCGCCCCCATGGCGCCCCAGGCAATGCCGTAACGCGCGCGATTGAGGCAGCCGAAAGGACCCTTGAGGCCCGAGACGTTCGGGAGCATCGCGCTCTCCGGGACGACGACGCCATCCATGACGATTTCGCCGGTGATCGAGCACCTGAGGCTGAGCTTGCCGGCGATCTTCGGCGCGGAGAGGCCCTTCATGCCCTTCTCGAGAATGAAGCCGCGGATCTCGTCATTGTGGGCCGCCGACTTCGCCCACACGACGAACACGTCGGCGATCGGCGCATTGGAGATCCAGGTCTTGTTGCCGGTCAGCCGATAGCCGTCGGCGACCTTCTCGGCGCGCGTCTTCATGCTGCCGGGGTCTGAGCCCGCGTCCGGCTCGGTCAGGCCGAAGCAGCCGACGTACTCGCCGGTCGCGAGCTTCGGCAAGTACTTCATGCGCTGCTCTTCCGATCCATAGGCATAGATCGGATACATGACGAGCGATGACTGCACCGAGTTCATCGACCGGTAGCCCGAATCGACCCGCTCCACCTCGCGCGCGACGAGACCGTAGGAGACGTAGTTCGCCCCGGCGCAGCCGTACTTCTCCGGGATCGTTACGCCGAGCAGGCCAAGCGCGCCCATCTCGGTGAAGATCTCGCGATCCGTGCGCTCTTCGAGATAGGCGGAGATGACGCGGGAGGCGAGCTTGTCCTGGCAGTAGTCCCGCGCCGTATCGCGGATCATGCGCTCGTCTTCGCTGAGCTGCTCCTCGATGAGGAACGGATCGTCCCACTGGAAGGCGGCGCGCGTGGCCTTGGCGGCTTGGTCCTGCATGATCCCATTCCTGATCGTCGAAAGTTGCGAAGAGTGCTCGAGGGTCACCTTATCACTTCGATGAGCTCCTTGAACTCCTCCGTATCGCCGCGCCCGAGCCATTCGAAGGCGACCATCTCGTGCGCGACGATGTGGGCGCCGGCGCGCTCGAGGCGCCGGACTGCGAGGTCGCGCACCTCGGCCGACCGGGAGCCGACGGCATCTGCAACCACAAAGACATCGAGCCCCGCGGCGATGAGATCGAACGCGGTCTGGCCGACGCAAACGTGGGCCTCCATGCCCGCGATGACGACGTGGGTGCGACCGGCCGCCCTCAGCGATTCGATGCGCGTCCGGATGGCCGGCTCCCGCCACGCCGAGAACGCGATCTTCGAAAGAGCGGTGATATCATTGCTAAGTGCCGAGAGAACCGGCTCTGCGGTTGGGCCAAGGCCCCTTGGATAATGCTCCGTCAGGGTGACCGGGACATCGAGGCGGCTGGCATAGCGGGCGAGGCGGGCGCAGTTCGCTGCGACCGCTGCGCCGTCCGCGATATGAGGAAGGAGCTTGCCCTGAATATCGACCAGGAGGACCTGGCTGCGGCTCCGGCTCATGAGCATCTCGCGCTTCCCCCCTATGGCGCCGGTCCGTCAGCGGCGAAATCGAGCGGCGCCAATCTAAAATCCTATTATTATTACATAAAATCCGGCGGCCCGGGAGGCGCGCAACCGGTCGGGGGGCAAGTTCTGGCCGCCGCCGCCGAAGTCAAGAAAAAAGTTTCAGGCGGGCTTGTATCGGCCGCGGGTAACCTCTATAAGAGGCGTCCGAAACACATCCAAGCGAAAGTCGACATTGCAGCAGACGGGATTTGAAAACCCGGGAACTGCGTTGTCGACTGCACTTCGTTTGCGGTGTCCGTTGCGGCGCGGACTGCGGGGTCTCGCGAAGGTTGATCCACCTGAATAAGAACGCCTGACCGTGTTTGAGGGTGGACCTCGAGGGGTGTAGCTCAATTGGTAGAGCGTCGGTCTCCAAAACCGAAGGTTGGGGGTTCGAGACCCTCCGCCCCTGCCAATTGACCCCGAGGCGAGTGCGGTGTTCGCGACGGCTTGGATTTGAGCGTGAGCGTCCTCGTGGGTCCTCTCGCCTCGGACAGGCAGGGAATGGAAGCAGATGGCGAGAACCAACCCCTTCGAGTTTCTCCAGCAGGTGCGGCAGGAAACGGCCAAGGTTACCTGGCCGACCTGGAAGGAGGTCTGGATCACGACCGCCATGGTGATCGTCATGGTGACCCTCGCGGCGATCTTTTTCATGCTTGTGGATCAAGGGATTGGATGGTTCGTGCAGCTTGTGCTGAACGCGTTCCGCTGACGGGGCGGGCGGTCGCCGGATAGGCCGTTCCGGCGCGTATGGGCTAGTTGACAGCAGGGCAGCATGGCAAAGCGGTGGTACATCGTTCACGCCTACTCGAACTTCGAGAAGAAGGTCGCGGAGGCCATCAAGGAGCGGGCGAAGGCAGCCGGTCTTGAGCACCTCTTCGAGGAGGTGCTGGTCCCGTCCGAGGACGTCATTGAGATGCGCCGCGGGCGCAAGGTCCATGCGGAGCGCAAGCTTTTCCCGAGCTATGTGCTCGTGAAGATGGAGATGACCGACGCGGCGTTCCTGCTGATCAAGAATACGCCAAAGGTCACGGGCTTCCTCGGGGCGGACAACAAGGCGGTGCCGATCTCCGACGAGGAGGCCATGCGCATCCTCAACCAGGTCAAGGAAGGCGTCGAGCGGCCGAAGCCGACCGTCACCTTTGAGATCGGCGAGCAGGTCAAGGTGGCCGATGGGCCGTTCGCGAGCTTCAGCGGCCTTGTCGAGGAGGTCGACGAAGAGCGGTCCCGCCTCAAAGTGGCGGTGTCGATTTTCGGACGGCCGACGCCGGTGGAGCTGGAATTCACGCAGGTTGAGAAGGTGGGGTGAACGCGTTCCGGCCGCCCTTTCCTGGCGGAACCGGATGAAAAGGACGAAGGCGGCTGGCCCCCACCATGTGGGGTAAGGGGCCGCGAGAGACGAAAGAAATCGGCACGATGCGGACGTCCGGATGGCGCAAGCCAAAGGACCCTGCGTCGCGTCTGTGCGGGAGGGCTGAAGCCGGCCCGATTGACCGCTAACCCTGGGGGCGCTGCCTCCTGAACGTAGAGACAGGGGATAAAGTAGAAAGATGGCGAAAAAGATCGAAGGCTACATCAATCTGCAGGTGAAGGCCGGCCAGGCCAATCCTGCCCCGCCGATCGGGCCTGCGCTCGGTCAGCGTGGCGTGAACATCATGGAGTTCTGCAAGTCCTTCAACGCGAAGACGAAGGACATGGAGCAGGGTACGCCGATCCCGGTCAAGATCACGGTTTTCTCTGACCGCTCCTTCACCTTCGAGATGAAGACGCCGCCGGCGTCGCATTTCCTCAAGAAGGCGGCGGGCATCGAGACGGCCTCCAAGGAACCCGGGCGTTCCACGGCCGGCAGCGTGACGATGGCCCAGGTGCGCGACATCGCCAAGATCAAGATGAAGGACCTCAACACCGATGACCTCGAGGCCGCTGCGCGGATCATTGCCGGCTCGGCGCGGTCCATGGGTCTCCGGGTGACGGAGTAAGGGCGATGGCAAAGGCGACCAAGGAAGTGATCAAGGCGACGCGGGCTGCTGGTGGCAAGCGGCTCGCCGCGCTCCGCGCGACCGTCGACCGTACGAAGCAGTATGCCATCGACGAGGCGGTCAAGCTCGTGAAGTCGAATGCCAAGGCGAAGTTCGACGAGACCGTCGAGCTCGCCATGAATCTCGGTGTCGATCCGCGCCACGCGGACCAGATGGTGCGCGGCGTGTGCAACCTGCCGCACGGCTCGGGCCGTACGCAGCGCGTCGCGGTGTTTGCGCGCGGCCCCAAGGCCGAGGAGGCGAAAGCCGCGGGAGCCGATATCGTCGGTGCGGAGGATCTCGTCGAGCAGGTGCAGAAAGGCCAGATCAACTTCGATCGCTGCATCGCTACGCCGGACATGATGGGCCTTGTCGGCCGTCTGGGTAAGGTGCTCGGCCCTCGCGGCCTGATGCCGAACCCGCGCGTCGGCACCGTGACCATGGACGTCGCGGCGGCGGTGCAGGGCGCCAAGGGCGGCGCCGTCGAGTTCCGCGTCGAGAAGTCCGGGATCATCCATGCCGGCGTTGGCAAGGCAAGCTTCTCGGAGCAGGCGCTGGTCGAGAACATCAAGGCGTTCGTCGACGCCGTGGTCAAGGCGCGCCCCGCCGGTGCCAAGGGAACCTATCTGAAGCGCCTCGCTGTCACCTCCACGCAGGGGCCGGGCGTCAAGGTAGACACCGCGAGCGTGACAGGCGGGACGGCCGGCTCGGCCTGATCGCCATGAGATACCGGATCCTCGGATCCGGGACAGGAGAGAAGGCCCAGGCCCTCTCTCCGACCTGTCCGAGATTGCTGGTGGTGGCTCCGGTCACCTTAAGCCGAATGGGCCAGCATGAGACGGGAGACGGCCGGAAGCCGGCGCTCGCGAGAGCGCTCCCCCGCCGCGAGGCGAGGGCCGGATCGAGCCTCTTGGGAAGCGCCGTGCCGTCGGTTTCGACGCGCGGGCGGACAGGAACCGCAGCGTCGCCGCAGCGAGGGACCGCGATGTCCCCTGCTCCCGGCGGCAAGGTGCAACCCGCGATCTCACCCGCAAGGGCGTGGTCGCAAGATGGAGTGTAGCCAGGTGGATAGAGCTGCCAAGCAAGCGCTCGTCACGACGCTCCACGACGTGTTCAAGGACACGGGCGTGATTGTCGTGGCCCACTATGCCGGCATGACCGTCGCCCAGATGACCGATTTCCGCAAGCGCATGAAAGAGGCGGGCGGGTCGGTCAAAGTGGCGAAGAACAAGCTGGCTGTTCTGGCGCTCAAGGAGACGGGCTCAGAGGGCATCTCGGACTTGTTCAAGGGGCAGACGTGCATTGCCTACTCGAGCGATCCGATGGTGGCCGCGAGGATTGCCGTCAAGTACAGCCGGGAGAACGACAAGCTCGTGATCCTCGGCGGTGCGATGGGGAGCAACATCCTCGACTCCGCGAGCGTCAAGGCACTCGCCGATCTTCCCTCGCTGGATGAGCTGAGGGCGAAGCTTATCGGTCTCCTCAACGCGCCGGCGACGAAGATCGCCCGCACGATCAAGGAGCCGGGAGCGAAGCTCGCGCGCGTCATCCAGGCGCAGGCGAGCAAGGGCGAGGCTGCTTGAGACGTGGTGCGGCGCTGATCGCCGCGAGCAAGACGAACATCAGAACCTGGACCGCCGAGCGGTTCGAACCGGACACAAGGAATGACTGACATGACCGATCTCGCAAAAATCGTCGATGACCTCTCGAAGCTGACCGTGCTTGAGGCGGCCGAGCTGGCCAAGATGCTGGAAGAGAAGTGGGGCGTTTCGGCTGCCGCCGCCGTGGCTGTTGCGGCCGCGCCGGCCGGAGGTGCCGCGGCCGCCCCGGTCGAGGAGCAGACGGAATTCACCGTCATCCTGAAGGCGGCCGGCGATAAGAAGATCAACGTCATCAAGGAGGTCCGCGCCATCACCGGTCTCGGCCTCAAGGAGGCGAAGGATCTCGTCGAGGCCGGTGGCAAGCCCGTCAAGGAGGGCGTGTCGAAGGACGAGGCCGCCAAGCTCAAGAAGCAACTCGAGGACCAGGGCGCGGTCGTCGAGATCAAGTAAGTGCGGGTGTCCGGGCCGGCCCTTCATTCAGGGCGGCCCGGGCAACTCCCCCGAGGGCCCCGCTGTGGCGGAAAACATGGGGCCTTCCGGCGAGTTGCGCAGGATCGGCTGAGGGCAGCCGGTTCGGCACCTGCGAGATGTGACATTCACGAGATGCGTCGATGGGAGGCCAGCCCCATCCCGGCATCTGCGACGCGAGAGGAGCGCACATGGCTCAAAACTTCACCGGCCGCAAGCGGATCAGGAAGCGGTTTGGCTCGATCGCCGAAGTGGCGGAGATGCCGAATCTGATCGAGGTGCAGAAGAGCTCCTACGACGACTTCCTGATGGTCAAGGAGCCGGCCGGCGGCCGTCCCGAGACCGGCCTGCAGGCGGTGTTCAAGTCGGTGTTCCCGATTTCGGATTTCTCCGGCAAGGCGACGCTTGAATTCGTCCGCTATGATTTCGACCCGCCGAAGTTCGACGTCGACGAGTGCCAGCAGCGCGACATGACGTATGCCGCGCCGCTGCGTGTGAAGCTGCGCCTCATCGTGTTCGATATCAACGAGGAGACCGGCTCGCGCTCGATCAAAGGCGTGAAGGAGCAGGACGTCTACATGGGCGACATGCCGTTCATGACCCAGAACGGCACGTTCATCATCAACGGGACCGAGCGCGTTATCGTCTCGCAGATGCACCGCTCGCCGGGCGTCTTCTTCGACCATGACCGCGGCCGCACGCATGCGTCCGGCAAGCTGCTGTTCGCCGCCCGTATCATTCCCTATCGCGGCTCCTGGCTCGACTTCGAGTTCGACGCCAAGGACGTCGTCTATGTGCGCATCGACCGACGCCGCAAGCTGCCGGTGACGACGCTGCTCTACGCCCTCGGCCTCGATGACGAGCAGATCCTCGGCACGTTCTACGGCTCGATCCTCGTCCGCCGCACCAAGAAGGGATGGACGATGCCGTTCATCCCCGAGAAGATGCGCGGCGTGACGCCGGCGGCCGATATCGTCGATGCCAAGTCCGGTAACGTCGTCGCCAAGGCCGGCGAGAAGATCTCCGTGCGCCGTGCCCGCGAGCTCGCCGAGAGCGGCGTCAAGGAGGTGCTGGTCGCGGCCGAGGATCTGATCGGCAAGTATCTGGCTGAGGACATCGTCGACCTTTCGACGGGCCAGATCTATGGCGAAGCCGCGAACGAGCTCGATCAGAAGCTGCTCGACAAGCTGACCGAGGCCGGCGTCAGCGAGTTCACGGTGCTCGACATCGACCACGTGACGGTCGGCGATCACATCCGCCTGACGCTCAAGGTCGACAAGAACGCCAACCGCGACGAGGCGCTGCTCGATATCTACCGCGTGATGCGCCCCGGCGAGCCGCCGACCATCGACGCGGCGGAGACGCTGTTCCACGGCCTGATGTTCGACCCCGAGCGCTACGACCTCTCGGCTGTTGGCCGCGTGAAGATGAACATGCGCCTCGGCGACATCAAGGATTTCGTCCCCGCCGAGGACACGGTGCGCGTGCTGCGCCCGCAGGACATCCTGGCGGTCGTGCGCACGCTTGTCGATTTGCGCGACGGCAAAGGCGAGATCGACGACATCGACCATCTCGGCAACCGGCGCGTGCGCTCGGTCGGCGAGCTGATGGAGAACCAGTATCGCATCGGCCTCCTGCGCATGGAGCGCGCGATCAAGGAGCGTATGAGCTCGGTCGACATCGATACCGTCATGCCGCAGGATCTGATCAATGCGAAGCCGGCGGCCGCCGCGGTACGCGAGTTCTTCGGCTCATCGCAGCTCAGCCAGTTCATGGATCAGACCAACCCGCTCTCCGAGATCACGCACAAGCGGCGTCTCTCGGCGCTGGGGCCTGGTGGCCTCACGCGTGAGCGCGCGGGCTTCGAGGTCCGCGACGTGCATCCGACGCACTACGGCCGCATCTGCCCGATCGAGACGCCGGAAGGCCCGAACATCGGCCTCATCAACTCGCTCGCCACATTCGCGCGCGTGAACAAGTACGGGTTCATCGAGAGCCCGTACCGCAAGGTCAAGGATGGCCGCGTCACGGATGAGGTCGTCTACCTCTCGGCCATGGAGGAGATGCGCCACCACGTCGCCCAGGCCAATGCCGAGATCGATGCCAAGGGCCGCCTCACGGGTGATCTCATCACCTGCCGCGTGCAGGGCGACGTCGTGCTCGTGAGCCCTGACAAGGTCGACTACATCGACGTGAGCCCGAAGCAGCTGGTGTCGGTTGCGGCAGCCCTCATCCCGTTCCTCGAGAACGATGACGCCAACCGCGCGCTCATGGGCTCGAACATGCAGCGTCAGGCCGTGCCGCTCATCCGCGCCGAGGCGCCGCTCGTCGGCACCGGCATGGAGGAGGTCGTCGCGCGCGACTCGGGCGCCGCGATTGCCGCGCGGCGCACGGGCATCGTCGATCAGGTGGATGCAACCCGCATCGTCATCCGCGCGACGGAGGAGACCGATCCTTCGAAGCCGGGCGTCGACATCTATCGCCTGCGCAAGTTCCAGCGCTCGAATCAGAATACGTGCATCAACCAGCGTCCGCTCGTGATGGTGGGAGATCACGTGCAGGCGGGCGAGATCATTGCCGATGGTCCATCGACTGACCTCGGCGATCTCGCGCTCGGCAAGAACGTGCTCGTCGCGTTCATGCCGTGGATGGGCTACAACTTCGAGGACTCGATCCTGCTCTCGGAGCGTGTCGTTGCCGAGGACGTCTTCACGTCGATCCACATCGAGGAGTTCGAGCTCAGCGCGCGCGATACCAAGCTCGGCCCCGAGGAGATCACGCGCGACATTCCGAACGTCTCGGAGGAGGCGCTGAAGAACCTCGACGAAGCCGGTATCGTCTACATCGGCGCCGAGGTCAATCCGGGCGACATTCTCGTCGGCAAGATCACGCCGAAGGGTGAAAGCCCGATGACGCCGGAGGAGAAGCTGCTCCGCGCCATCTTCGGCGAGAAGGCGTCCGATGTGCGCGACACGTCGCTGCGCCTGCCCCCGGGTGTCTCGGGCACGGTTGTCGAGGTGCGCGTCTTCAATCGCCACGGCGTCGAGAAGGACGAGCGCGCCATGGCGATCGAGCGCGAGGAGATCGAGCGGCTCGCCAAGGACCGTGACGACGAGCTCCAGATCCTCGACCGCAACGTCTATGGCCGCCTGCGCGATGCGCTGCTCGGCCGCGAGGTCTCGAAGGGACCGAAGGGCGCGCGGAAGGGTACGGAGATCACCGACGAGATCCTCGACGACATCCCGCGCAGCCAGTGGTGGGAGATCGGCCTCAAGGACGAGAAGGCCATGGCCGCCGTCGAGGCCATCGGCAAGCAGTACGAGGACGCCAAGAAGAGCCTCGAGCGGCGCTTCGTTGATAAGGTCGAGAAGCTCCAGCGCGGCGACGAGCTGCCGCCCGGCGTCATGAAGATGGTCAAGGTCTTCGTCGCGGTGAAGCGGAAGATCCAGCCCGGCGACAAGATGGCCGGCCGCCATGGCAATAAGGGCGTCGTCTCGCAGATCGTGCCGGTCGAGGACATGCCGTTCCTCGAGGACGGCACGCATGTTGACGTGGTCCTGAACCCGCTCGGTGTGCCCTCGCGCATGAACGTCGGGCAGATCCTGGAGACGCATCTCGGTTGGGCCTGCCGCGGTCTCGGCCGCGCCATCGACGACGCGCTCGCGCGTTTCCACGCCAGCGGCGAGGCGACGGCGCTGAGGCAGCAGCTCACCTCCATCTATGGCGAGGGCAACGGCCTCCCCAAGATGAAGGACGACGAGCTCGTGGCGCTCGGCGAGCAGCTCAAGACAGGCGTGCCGATCGCGACGCCGGTTTTCGACGGTGCCCGTGAGCCGGATATCGTCGAGATGCTGCGAAAGGCCGGCTTCGATACCTCGGGCCAGGTGACGCTTCACGACGGGCGGACCGGCGAGCCATTCGATCGCAAGGTCACGGTCGGCTACAAGTACATACTGAAGCTGCACCACCTCGTTGACGACAAGATCCATGCCCGCTCGATCGGCCCCTACTCACTCGTCACCCAGCAGCCGCTGGGGGGCAAGGCGCAGTTCGGCGGCCAGCGCTTCGGCGAGATGGAGGTGTGGGCGCTCGAAGCCTACGGCGCCGCGTACACACTTCAGGAGATGCTGACCGTCAAGTCGGACGACGTGGCAGGGCGCACCAAGGCCTACGAGGCGATCGTGCGCGGCGACGACGCCTTCGAGGCGGGCATCCCCGAGAGCTTCAACGTGCTCGTCAAGGAGATGCGTGCCCTCGGCCTCAACGTCGAGCTGGTGAACAGCGAGACGCCGCAGATCGCGGAGGAGACCCCGGCAGAGCCCAGTGCCCAGCCGCAGCTTCCCTCCGCAGCCGAGTGATGAACGACCGCCGCCCGCGCAATATGCAGGCGGCGGTCCCTCCAGCCAGCGTGCGCCAGCGGGGCTGAGGGACAAGGAACACATCGCGCGCCCATGCCCGGATCTCGGGCGCGCTGAACGACCAGGATCCGACTATCCGGGACGCCGCCCCCGTCCCGATCGAGGAGTGATGCGATGAACGAGATTCCGAACATTTTCAAGCCGCAGGTCCAGCTCCCCGTCTTCGACCAGATCCGCATCTCGATCGCGAGCCCGAAGGACATCCACTCGTGGTCGTTCGGCGAGATCAAGAAGCCCGAGACGATCAACTATCGCACGTTCAAGCCGGAGCGTGACGGCCTCTTCTGCGCGCGCATCTTCGGGCCGATCAAGGACTACGAGTGCCTGTGCGGCAAGTACAAGCGCATGAAGTACAAGGGCCTGATCTGCGAGAAGTGCGGCGTCGAGGTGACGCTCGCCAAGGTCCGCCGCGAGCGCATGGGGCACATCGAGCTCGCCGCGCCCGTCGCGCACATCTGGTTCCTGAAGTCACTACCCTCGCGCATCGGCCTGCTTCTCGACATGACGCTCAAGGATCTTGAGCGCGTGCTTTACTTCGAGAGCTACATCGTGATCGAGCCGGGCGTCTCGCCCTTCCGCGAGAAGCAGCTCCTGAGCGAGGAGCAGTACCATGCGGCGATTGAGGAGCACGGTGCGGACTCCTTCACGGCCGGGATCGGTGCCGAGGCGATCCGTGAGATCCTCGCGGCCATGGACCTCCACAAGATCAAGGACGAGATCCGCCAGGAGATCGCCGAGGCGACGACCGAGCTGAAGCCGAAGAAGCTCGCCAAGCGCCTCAAGGTCATCGAGGCGTTCATCGAGAGCGGCAACCGCCCCGAGTGGATGATCCTGACGGTCGTTCCGGTGATTCCGCCCGAGCTGCGCCCGCTGGTGCCGCTCGACGGCGGTCGCTTTGCGACGTCTGATCTCAACGACCTCTATCGCCGCGTCATCAATCGCAACAACCGCCTGAAGCGGCTGATCGAGCTGCGTGCGCCGGACATCATCATCCGCAATGAGAAGCGGATGCTGCAGGAGGCCGTGGACGCGCTGTTCGATAACGGCCGGCGTGGCCGCGTTATCACGGGCGCGAACAAGCGCCCGCTGAAGTCGCTCGCCGACATGCTCAAGGGCAAGCAGGGGCGCTTCCGCCAGAACTTGCTCGGCAAGCGCGTCGACTACTCCGGCCGCTCGGTGATCGTCGTCGGTCCCGAGCTCAAGCTGCACCAGTGCGGCCTGCCGAAGAAGATGGCACTCGAGCTCTTCAAGCCGTTCATCTATGCGCGGCTGCAGGCGCTCGGCCAGGCGGCGACCGTGAAGCAGGCGAAGAAGCTCGTGGAGAAGGAGAAGGGCGAGGTCTGGGACGTGCTCGACGAGGTCATTCGCGAGCATCCGGTCCTGCTCAACCGCGCGCCGACGCTGCATCGACTGGGTATCCAGGCCTTCGAGCCGGTCCTGATCGAGGGCAAGGCCATCCAGCTGCACCCGCTGGTCTGCGCGGCCTTCAACGCCGACTTTGACGGCGACCAGATGGCGGTGCATGTGCCGCTGTCGCTCGAGGCTCAGCTCGAGGCGCGCGTGCTGATGATGTCGACGAACAACATCCTGCACCCCGCCAACGGCTCCCCGATCATCGTGCCGAGCCAGGACATCGTGCTCGGGCTCTACTACGTCTCGATCATGAGCGACAAAGAGCCTGGCGAGGGCATGTTGCTCGGTTCCGTCGCCGAGGCGCGACATGCGCTCGACGCCGGCGTCGTGACGCTGCACGCCAAGGTCCGCGGCCGCGTCACGTCGATCGATGCTGAAGGCAACGAAATCACCGAGGTCGTTGAGACGACGCCCGGCCGGATGCTGCTCGGCGAGCTTCTGCCGAAGCGGCCCGGCGTGCGCTTCGCGCTCGTCAATCAGCTGCTCACCAAGAAGGCCATCTCTGGTCTGATCGATGCCGTCTACCGGAACTGCGGACAGAAGGACACGGTGATCTTCTGCGACCGCATCATGGGGCTTGGCTTCTATCATGCCTTCAAGGCCGGCATTTCGTTCGGCAAGGACGACATGCTTATTCCGAGCAGCAAGGCCGAGATCGTCGAGGCGACCCGCGCCGAGGTGCGCGACTTCGAGCAGCAGTACCAGGACGGTCTCATCACCCAGCTCGAGAAGTACAACAAGGTGGTCGACGCCTGGTCGAAGTGCACGGACCGCATCGCCAAGGAGATGATGGATCGCATCTCCGCGGCGCGTGTCGATGAGAAGACCGGCCGTCAGCTCCCGGTGAACTCGGTCTATATGATGAGTCACTCCGGTGCGCGCGGCTCGCCGACCCAGATGAAGCAGCTCGCAGGTATGCGCGGCCTCATGACCAAGCCCTCGGGCGAGATCATCGAGACGCCGATCATCTCGAACTTCAAGGAAGGCCTCTCCGTGCTCGAGTACTTCAACTCGACGCATGGCGCGCGCAAGGGCCTTGCCGACACGGCGCTGAAGACGGCCAACTCCGGCTATCTGACGCGCCGCCTCGTCGACGTGGCGCAGGACTGCATCATCACCGAGGAAGACTGCGGCACGGATCACGGCATCAGTGTCCAGGCCGTCGTCGACTCTGGCGAGGTCATCGTGCCGCTGGCCGCGCGCGTGCTCGGTCGTACGGCGGCCGAGGACGTGCTCGATCCGGCGACCAAGGAGGTGATCGTTCCTTCCGGCCAGCTGATGGAGGAGCGCGAGGTCGAGCTCATCGAGAAGGCGCAGGTCCAGGAAGTGCGGATCCGGTCGGTGCTGACGTGCGAGACCGAGGTCGGCGTCTGCTGCAAGTGCTACGGGCGCGATCTCGCGCGCGGTACACCGGTCAACATCGGTGAGGCGGTTGGCGTCATCGCGGCTCAGTCGATCGGCGAGCCGGGCACCCAGCTCACCATGCGCACGTTCCACATCGGCGGCGTTGCGCAGACGGTCGATCAGTCGTTCATCGAGTCGAACTTCAATGGCACCGTGCGGATCAAGAACCGCAACGTGGTTCGTGACAGCCAGAACCGCTTGGTTGCCATGGGCCGCGCGACGTCGATCGTGATCTTCGACCAGGGCGGCAAGGAGCTTGCGACGCACAAGGTGCCCTATGGTGCCCACTTGCACGTCGACGAAGGGGATACCGTCAAGCGTGGCAGCCGCCTCGCGCAGTGGGATCCCTACATGCGTCCGATCCTCTCCGAGGTCGATGGCGTGGTCGAGTTCGAGGACCTCGTTGAGAATGTCTCGGTGAACGAGCAGACCGACGAGGTCAAGGGGACGACCAACCGCGTCATCATGGACTGGCGCGCGAGCCCGCGTGGGCAGGACCTGAAGCCTGCAGTCGTGATCAAGGAGAGCAAGGGCGGCAAGAACGTCAAGCTTGCGCGCGGCGGTGACGCACGCGCTCTGCTTCCCGTCGATGCTGTTCTCTCGGTCGATCGCCACGCCAAGGTCAAGGCTGGCGACGTGCTCGCCCGCATCCCGGTGGCGTCGGCGAAGTCCGGCGACATCACGGGCGGTCTGCCGCGCGTCGCCGAGCTTTTCGAGGCGCGTCGTCCGAAGGATCATGCGATCATCGCCGAGGTATCGGGCACGGTCGAGTTCGGTAAGGACTACAAGAACAAGCAGCGCATCACGATCCGTCCTGACGACGAGAACGTGGCGCCGGTCGAGTACCTTATCCCGCGCGGCAAGAGCCTCGCCGTGCAGCACGGCGACCGTGTCGAGAAGGGTGACTTCGTCTATGATGGCCACCCGGCACCGCACGACATCCTGGCGATCAAGGGCGTCGAGGAGCTGGCGCGCTACCTGATCAAGGAAGTGCAGGACGTCTATCGTCTGCAGGGCGTGACGATCAACGACAAGCACATCGAGGTGATCGTCCGCCAGATGCTGCAGAAGATCGAGATCGAGGACCCGGGCGACAGCTTGCATCTCCTCAAGGGGGAGCAGGTCGACAAGTCGGAGCTCGATGAGGAGAACCTGCGTCTCCACAAGGAAGGCAAGCGGCCGGCCTCTGGCAAGCCGGTGCTGCTCGGCATCACCAAGGCGTCGCTGCAGACGAACAGCTTCATCTCGGCAGCGTCCTTCCAGGAGACCACGCGCGTGCTCACCGAGGCTGCCGTCAATGGCAAGGTCGACACGCTTGAGGGCCTCAAGGAGAACGTCATCGTTGGGCGGCTCATCCCGGCCGGCACCGGCGGCATGCTGCGCCGTCTGCGCCGTGTGGCCGCCAAGCGTGACGAGCTGATCGCAGCCGAGAAGGCGCGCCTCGCTGCCGAGCGTGCGCTGGCCGGTCCCGAGGAAGGTCCCGGCGGGCCGGTCCGCCGCCGACGGCGCACCACGGAGGAAGCCGCCGAGTAAGCGGCTTTCCATCGCGTGCCGGTTCTGGCAAAGCGAAGGGCCGGGGCATGACCATGCCCCGGCCCTTTATCATGTCTCGCGCGCGAAGCGGGAAAGCGGGCTTCAATGAAAGAGCACGTCCGCCGGCGATGGCTGCAGGGGCTTGCGATTGCGGCGGGCTTGGCTCTGACGCTCATCGGCGTTCGATTCGGGCTGGTGCCGCGCGCCGCTGCGCGCTTCTTCGGCATCGATGCGCCGGCAGCGCCCGCGCATCTGCACTATGTCGTCGCGCTCCGCGATATCTGGCTGGGTCTGCTCATTGTTGCGTTCGCCGTGCTCCGCGACTGGCGGGCCCTGGCGCTGTGGCTCGCCTTCGGGACGATCGTCTGCTTCGCCGATGCCGTGATTGTCGCGAATGCCACCGGGTGGGTCGGGCCGATGCTCTTTCACACCGCATCGGGGCTCTATTGCGCGGCGCTCGGCCTAGTGTGCTGGCGGGAGCATCTGAATGCACCTTCCCGCTAGAGCGCGTTAGCCAAATATTGAATCGTTGGGGATTCCCAAATCAGCTGGGTTCTGATTCAAACTGTCTGCTGGGTAAGGGGGCCAGCAGACATGGCGCGACCCTACTCTCTCGATTTGCGTGAGCGCGTGGTGCGTGCGGTGCTGTCCGGCCAGTCGTGTCGGGCGGTCGCGGAGGTCTTCGGGGTCAGCGTGGCCTCGGTGGTGAAGTGGTCGCAGCGGCATCGCGCGACGGGGACCGCTGCGGCGAAGCCGATGGGCAGCCGGCGGCCGTTTATCCTCGAGGCGGAACGCGAGTGGCTGCTTGCCCGTCTCCAGGAGGAGCCGGAAGTCACGACACGTGCGCTCGCGCGTGAGCTTGTCGCGCGGGATCGTCGTCAGTCATGTGGCGGTGTGGAATATTCTGCGGCGCGAGCGCCAGACGTTCAAAAAAAACCGTCTTCGCCAGCGAGCAGGATCGCCCTGACGTCGCGCGCCGCCGCGCATGGTGGCAACGGCATCAGGCGAAGATCGATCCTGCGCGTCTCGTCTTCATTGACGAGACCTGGGCCAAGACGAACATGGCGCCGCTCAGGGGTTGGGCACCGCGCGGCGAGCGCCTCAAGGCCAAGGTGCCGCATGGCCATTGGCGGACGCTGACCTTCCTTGCCGCACTGCGCGTTGATCGGATCGAGGCACCTTGCGTCATCGACGGCCCGATCAATGGAGCGACGTTCCGTGCCTACGTCGAGAAGTTCCTGGTGCCGACGCTGAGACCTGGCGACATCGTCATCATGGACAATCTCGGCTCGCACAAGGGCGAGGCCATCCGAGCGGGGATCCGCGCTGCCGGCGCCAGGCGCTTCTTCCTGCCGCCCTATTCGCCAGACCTCAATCCGATCGAGCAGGTCTTCGCCAAGCTCAAGCATCTCCTGCGCAGGGCCCAAGCGCGCACCGTCGAGGCCACATGGCGGCACATCGGAAGCCTCATCGATCGCTTCTCGCCTGCCGAGTGCGCAAACTACTTCCGCAACGCCGGATATGCTTCAGTGTGAGGCTAACGGGCTCTAGGGCGTGCTCGTCTCCCGTGGACGACGCTCGCATGACGCGCGACATATTCCTCCCCGCAAGGGAGAGGGGAATTGCGCTCCCAATCTGAGCGAACGGGCTCTAAGGCGAGCCTCGCCGCATTGCTTCCCACACACTGAGCGCCTGCCGCGTCTCGGCGACATCGTGTACGCGAAGAATCTGCACGCCGTGAGCCGCGCCTTGCAGAGCTGCAGCAATCGACCCTGGCACGCGCTGGCGCGCATCCCTTACGCCGCTCAACCCGCCGATGAAGCTCTTGCGCGACGCGCCGAGCAGCACTGGTACGTCGAGACCGTGCAGCAGCGTGAGGCCGGCAAGGAGCTCCAGATTGTGCGCGAGCGTCTTTCCGAAGCCGATGCCCGGGTCGATGACGAGCCTCTGGCGCGCGATGCCCACCGCTTCGCACGCAGCAACGCGCGCCGCGAGCCAGTCGTAGACATCGAGCAGGCAGTCGTCATAGCGGGGGGCCGACTGCATCGTGCGCGGATCGCCCTGCGCGTGCATCAGGACCACAGGCGCGGTCGACGCAGCCGCAACCTCCAGGCATTCCGGCTCGTAGGTCAGCGCAGCCACGTCATTGATGATCTGAGCCCCGGCTGCCAGCGCGCGCCGCATCACTTCCGCCTTGCGCGTGTCAATCGAGATGAGGGCCTTTGTGCGCCCGGCGAGCCTTTCAATGACTGGGACCACGCGGCCGAGTTCCTCCTCGACCGCCACAGGGTGCGCGCCGGGGCGGGTCGACTCGCCACCGATATCGAGGATGTCGGCGCCCTCCGCCTCCAGCCGCAGCGCATGTTCCACGGCGGCCTGCGCCGATGAAAAGGCGCCGCCGTCCGAGAAGCTGTCGGGCGTGACATTGACGATGCCCATGAGCCGCGGCCGGTCGAGCAGGAGCCCGGCGAGGGGCGGCCGCGGCGCTTCGTGGCGCGCGAGAAGGCGCGCGATCGCGGCATCGCTGGCGGCGCGTGCCCGCACTTCCGGCGCAGTCAGATGTTGCGCCTCGGCGCGCGCAGTGCCGTCGCGGCTGATGAGTTCGGCGGCGGCAGCCGCCAAGTGAGGGCTGCCTGCTACGTGGATAGCCTGATGCCCCTGCGGTACCGCCGCCGCGGGCATCTCCAGCAGGGCTGAGGGGCGCAGATAGTGTCGCAAGCTCATGGCGCCGTCCGTGTCTCGCGCGGCGACGACCGCGCTCATGACCCTTGCCAAAAAAATCGGGCCCTGCGAAGGGGCCCGATTGCTGCGCGCTCAAGTGAGGTGTGCCGCCGTTATGTCGGCTGGGGCTCCATGCCGGCATCGGGCTCCGGGCGCGAGGGGCGGATCTGTCCCGCAACGGGAACTGCCGAGCCCGTCGGGCCCTTCGACGTGTCATCGTCGGTCGGCCGCACGATCTTCTCGCCGCGCATGACCGCCGCACACTCCTCACCCGAGATGGTCTCGTGCTCCATGAGGGCCTGGGCCACCGCCTCGAGCTTGTCGCGGTTCTCGCCCAGCACCTCCCACGCCTTGGCTTGGGCGTTGGTGACGATGCGCCTGATCTCTTCGTCGATGAGCCGCGCCGTCTCCTCGGACATGTTCTGGCGTTGCGTGATGGCGTGGCCGAGGAAAACCTCCTGCTGGTTGTCCGTGTAGCGGAGCGGCCCGAGCTTTTCGCTCATGCCCCACTCGGTCACCATTCGCCGCGCAAGGTCAGTCGCCTGCATGATGTCGCTGGCCGCGCCGGTGTTCAGGTGCTCCTTGCCGTAGATGATCTGCTCTGCGACGCGCCCGCCGAACATCATGACGAGCCGCGCCTCGCACCACTGCTTGGAGTAGCTGAGCTTGTCGCGCTCGGGCAGGCTCATGGTGACGCCAAGTGCGCGCCCGCGCGGGATGATCGTCACCTTGTGCAGCGGGTCATTGCCCGGCACGAGCAGGTTCAGGATGGCGTGGCCCGCTTCGTGGTAGGCGGTCGCGAGCTTCTCCTCCTCGGTCATGGCCATGGAGCGCCGCTCCGCGCCCATCATGACCTTGTCCTTGGCGTCCTCGAATTCGACCTGCGTAACCATGCGCTTCGAACGCCGCGCCGCGAGCAGCGCCGCCTCATTGACGAGGTTCGCGAGGTCGGCGCCCGAGAAGCCCGGCGTGCCGCGGGCGATCGTCTTGGGATCGACATCAGGCGCCAGCGGCACCTTGCGCATATGCACGCGCAGGATCTTCTCGCGGCCGACCACATCCGGGTTGGGCACCGTGATCTGCCGGTCGAAGCGGCCGGGACGCAGCAGCGCCGGGTCGAGAACGTCGGGCCGGTTCGTGGCGGCGAGGATGATGATGCCTTCGTTGGCCTCGAAGCCGTCCATTTCGACGAGGAGCTGGTTCAGCGTCTGCTCGCGCTCGTCATTGCCGCCGCCGAGGCCGGCGCCGCGATGGCGCCCAACTGCGTCGATCTCGTCGATGAAGATGATGCACGGCGCGTTCTTTTTTGCCTGATCGAACATGTCGCGCACGCGGCTCGCGCCAACGCCGACGAACATCTCGACGAAGTCCGAGCCCGAGATCGTGAAGAACGGCACGTTGGCTTCGCCCGCGACGGCGCGCGCGATGAGCGTCTTGCCGGTACCGGGCGGCCCCACGAGCAGGCAGCCGCGCGGAATCCGTCCGCCGAGCTTCTGGAATTTCTGCGGGTCGCGCAGGAACTCGACGATCTCCTGGAGGTCGACCTTGGCCTCGTCAACGCCGGCCACGTCCTCGAAGGTCACGCGGCCGTGGCGCTCGGTCAGCAGCTTCGCCTTGGACTTGCCGAAGCCCATGGCGCGCCCGCCGCCGGACTGCATCTGGCGCATGAAGAAGATCCACACGGCGATGAGCAGCAGCATCGGGAACCAGGACAACAGGACGTTGAAGATCGATGGGACGTCCTCATCCTTGGGCCGCGCCGTGATCCGCACACCCTTCTTGTTGAGCCGCTCGACGAGGGTCGGGTCCTCCGGCGCGTAGCTCGTGAAGGAGCGCGACTTGTCCGAGAACTGACCGGTCAGGCGATTGCCCTGGATGGTCACCTCGGACACGTTGCCGGCATCGACCTGGGCCAGCAGCTCCGTGTAGCTGATCTCGTTCCCCCGTCGGGTCTGGGACGGGTTCTGGAACATATTGAACAACGCGATCAGCAGGAGGCCGATGATGACCCAGATCGCGAAGTTCCGGAAATGCGTGTTCATGTGCACCCCTTCCTGGTGGCACCAAATCGTCCGTGGCGGCATCCCAGCCCCGACGGATCGCATGGCCTCGGGAAGGCCAGGTCGACAAGTGCTGAGCCTAAGATAGGTTGGCGAACCATATTTGCCAAGAATTGGTGCACGAATCGCACCCTAAGTCGCTGATCTTGCGCCAGAGCGGTGAACGGTGGCCAAGAGGCAGTTCCGGATCGGCGGCCCGGGGCTCATGCCCTAGGCCGCGGGTGCCCGGCGCGTTGGAAGTATTACCTACAATTGCGCCCCTCGGCATCAGGGCATTTGCGTCATGATGACGCCCGCGACGCTTGCGGCGGGCAGCGCGAGGCCGTCTGCCGCGACGGGCAGGGCAGCATCGCGTCGGCTGGCGAGGCGTACGACGGCGGCCGCATCCTGCTGCCCGGCTCGCTGGCCAAGGGCTTCGGCCGTGGCGACGCCGAGCCCGATCATGCGCCGAAGTCGACGCGCTGACGGAGCGGCTGTCCGACCGGCGCGGCTATGGTTCGATCGCAATGTTGTCGATAAGGCGCGTCGTGCCGAGCCAGGCGGCCGCGAGGACGCGGCCGGCGCCCCTTGTCGGGTCGTAGGGGCCGAGGGTCGCCGCATCGCGTACGGCGACGTAATCGACCTTGGCGAAACCGGCGGCGGTCAGCTTATTCGCGGCATCGATGCAGAGAGCGCCGGCGGGCTCGCCCGCCCGCACCGCCGCGGCGACCTCGAGGATCACCTGATGGATGAGCGGTGCCGTCCGACGCTCGTCGGGAGAGAGATAGCGGTTGCGGCTCGACATGGCGAGGCCGTCCGCTTCACGCACCGTTGGCGCACCGACGATTGCGAGGGGCATGTTGAGATCGCGCACGATCTGGCGGATCACGGCGAGTTGCTGAAAGTCCTTCTCGCCGAAGACGGCAATGTCCGGCGTCACCTGCTGGAAAAGCTTCGTGCAAACTGTCGCCACGCCGCCGAAGAAGTGTGGGCGGAAGTCCGTCTCGAGGCCATCCGCAGCACCGGCCGGCGCGACCCGCGTTGCGAAGCCTTCCGGATACATTTCCTGTGCGGTTGGCGCCCACACCAGATGGCATTCGGCGGCGGCGAGCTTTGCCAGGTCGTCATCAAAGGTGCGCGGGTAGGTTGAGAAATCTTCGTGCGGTGCGAACTGGGTCGGGTTGACGAAGATCGACGTCACGACGCGGTCGCACGTCTCCCTGGCAATCCGAACGAGCGAGATGTGGCCCTCGTGCAGCGCCCCCATGGTCGGCACGAGACCGATCCGGCGCCCCTCGCTCCGCCATGTGCGTACGCGCAGCCTGAGATCGGCGACGGTGGCGCTGACAGGAATGGGCGTCGTGGGCATTTGCGGCTCTTGGATGGGCGGCCGTTAGGCGCTGGGTGGCTTTCGCGACTCGATCGTCGCTCGGCGGTGAGAAGTCAAGCGCCCGCGCGGGCGCGGCGCGCTTGCGGTGCTCAGGACGTCCGCGGCAGCAGGAACGTGAGCAAGCCGAGGGCCGGGACCCACGCGACGAGCTTGAAGACGGCGATGATGCCGATCTGGTCCGCGATGAGCCCGAGCACGGCGGCGCAAAGCCCCCCGAGCCCGAACGCAAGGCCGTAGAACAGTCCGCCGACGAGCCCGACGCGGTGCGGCACGAGGTCGATCGCGTAGATCAGAATGGCCGAGAACGCGCTCGCCATGATCAGGCTGATGACGACGCTGAGCACGCCCGTCCAGAAGAGATTTGCGTAGGGCAGGACGAGCGCGAAGGGCAGCGCGCCGAGGATCGACAGCCAGATCACGCGGTGGCGCCCGATCCGATCGCCGACCATGCCGCCGATGATCACGCCGATCGCACCGACCACGAGGTAGAGGAACAGCATCACTTGCGAAAGCTGCACGGGAACACCGAAGCGCTCGATCAGATAGAACGTGTAGTAGGACGTGAATGCGGCCGAGTAGGCGTTCTTCGACAGCAGGATCAGAACGAGGATCGCCATGGCGAGCAGCACGTGTCTGGTTCGCAGCAGCGCACCGGCGTGGCTCCCGGAGTGGCTGGCTGATTTGGCCGTTGCTGTTGCGGCCGCCGCCTGCGAACGGCGCATCTCGGCATAGCGCGTGCCCGTCCAGGCCATGAGCACCATGGCGATCAGTGCGACGACCGACATCCAGGCGAGGCTTTGCTGGCCGCGCGGTACGACAATCATTGCCGCAAGCAGCGGGCCGGCGGCATAGCCGACGTGACCGCCGATCTGGAAAATGCCCTGCGCAAGGCCCTGCTGCCCGGCCGCGGCGTGGCGCGCCATACGGGTCGCCTCGGGATGGAAGACGGCCGAGCCGAGGCCGATGATCGCCGCCGAGAGCAGCACAAGCGTGTAGTTGGGGGCGAACGACAGGCCGAAGAGCCCCACGAGCGTCGCCCCCATGCCGGCGACCATCGCGTAGGGCCATGGCCGGTGATCCGTGACATGACCGAGGAGCGGCTGGAGCAGCGACGAGGTGACCTGGAAAGCGAGCGTGATCAGGCCGATATGGGTGAAGTCCAGCTGGTACGCCTCTTTGATCAGAGGGTACATCGCCGGGATCATCGACTGGATGAGGTCGTTGAGCAGGTGCGCCCCGCTCAAGGCGACCAGGATGGGCAGCAGCGGCCGAGACGCGGCAGTGGAGAGGGTGGCGGTCATGGCTCGGGAGCAATGACGCCAGCAGGTCCATGCGTCAACTGACAAACAAGAAGCGCATAGCGGGGTTGGGGAAGGCGCAAGCAACCAACCTGAGCGAGCCGTGGTCCCCCAGTCCAAGGGCGGGCGTCTTATGGTCGAGCGGGCCGAGCCGTATCGACGTCGTCGGCGTTCCTCGCTAGCCTATATTTCTTTTACCGCTTTGGAATGGTCAGGCCCATGAAGACGCCAATCGCTTTCAACAGCCTGGTCCTCGGCCGATTGCTTGAGAGGCAAGCACGCTATCGGGCGCGCGAGGTGGCCGTCGTTTTCGACGAGAACCGGCTGAGCTACGCCGAGTTCAACGTCTACGTAAACCGATGGGGAAACGCATTGCTGGGGCTTGGCGTCGCGCGTGGCGACCGGGTCGCCACGCTGCTGCCGAACACGCGGGAGTTGCTGGCGACGTACTGGTCGTGCGCGAAGCTTGGCGCCGCCGCCGTGCCGCTGTCTCCGCTTCTGCTTGCGGATGGTCTCGTCTCCCTCCTCAACGATGCACGGCCCCGCGTTATCATCACATCCGTCAGCCTGCAGCCCGTGCTTCAGGCTGCCCTGACGCGGTTGACGTACACGCCGGCGCCGGCGTGCATCCTGATTGATGGCGAGGGATCCGGTTTCGTAAGCCATGAGGCTCTGCTTAAAGCCGCGAGCACCAGCGAGCCGGATGTCACCGTTGAGGCCGATGATCTGGCAACGATCATGTACACGAGCGGGACAACGGGGTTGCCCAAAGGGATCATGCACACCCATTTCATCCGCTCGATGTATGCGGGGCTTCTCGCGAGCACACTCGAGATCAATGCGCAATGCAAGGTGCTCCACACCGGCGCCATCATCTTCAACGGCGCCCTGGTCACCATGCTTCCCGCCTTCTATAGCGGCGCTACGTACATCCTGCACCGCCAGTTCAATGTCGATGACATGCTCAAGACGATTCCGGCGGAAGCGGTGACGCATATCATGCTCGTGCCGTCGCAGATCGTCGCGCTCCTCAGCGCACCAAACTTTGATCCTGGCAAACTGCAGTCCCTGCGTGTGATCCTTTCGCTGGGCGCGCCGTTGCAGAAGGCGCACAAGGACACGCTTAACGCGCTTCTGCCCGGTCGCTTCTGCGAACTTTATGGCCTCACGGAAGGCTTCCTCACCATGCTGGACCGGGCCGACGCGGTCCGTAAGGCTGGCTCCGTCGGGGTGCCACTGCCATTCTATGAAATGCGCATCGTCGACGAAGCCGGACGTGAATGCCCAACGGGCACGGTCGGTGAGATCATCGGCCGGGGCCCGATCACGATGGCCGGCTACGTCAATCGTCCCGATCTCACGAGCGAGACCCTGCGCGATGGCTGGGTTTATTCTGGCGATATGGGCTACGTGGATGAGGACGGCTACTTGTATCTGGTCGATCGCAAGAAGGACATGATCGATTCCGGTGGCGTCAAGGTCTACCCGAAGGACATTGAGGAGGTCGCCGCCGCGCACCCAGCGATCCGCGAGGTCGCTGTCTTCGGTGTACCGCACGACAAGTGGGGTGAGACGCCGATCGCGGCGGTTGTTCTCCGACCCGGTGCCTCGGCCTCGGCGTCCGAGCTCCGTGGCTGGATCAATGAGCGCGTTCCGGCACGCTACCAGCGGGTGGACCGCGTCGTCATCATGGATGACTTCCCACGAAATGCCGCCGGCAAGACGCTCAAGCGAGAGATGCGGCGCCCCTATTGGGAAGGCCGCGAGCAAAAGATCTGATCGGTCGTGGTCGAAGCTGGGGCTGCTCGGATGACACGCCGGACCTCGTCGCGACTTTGCCGATCCTGGTTCAGCCGGTTGGTGCCCCGACGTTCTAGACGAGGCGATCCGTCCTGAACAGCGTCACGCGCAGTCCGCCGTGCGGAACTGGGGGACCAGGGGGCTCGAAGGGCAGACCGGTCGCCTTGGCGAGCCAGGCTTCATTCGTGATGATCCCCACGCGCCAGCCGGCGAAGCGCGTCCGCAGCGTCTCGCCGAGCGCGCGGTAAAGGGCCTCGAGGCGCTTCTTGTCGCCGATGCGGTCGCCATAGGGCGGGTTGGTGATCACGAGTCCGGGCGGCCCCGGTGGCGGCATCAGATCGCTCACCGCGTGCTGCTGAAACACCGTGAACTCGGCGACGCCGGCGCGTGCGGCATTGGCGCGGCTCATCTCGATGGCGCCGGCATCACGGTCGCTGCCGTAGAAGCGGTTTGCGGGTTTCACGAGCGGCGGCGCGCGGCGCATGTCATCCCACGCGGCAGGGTCGAACGTCGCGAGGTGCTCGAAGGCGAAGTGCCGCTCGCGGCCGGGCTTCAAGCCAGCCGCGATCTCGGCCGCCTCGATCACGAACGTGCCTGATCCGCACATGGGATCGACGACGGGCTCCGTGCCGTCATAGCCACATTGGCGCAGGAAGAGTGCCGCCATGGTCTCGCGCATGGGAGCCTTGGCGACGGCGACCTTGAAGCCGCGCTTATGGAGCAGCTCACCCGACGTATCGACGCTGATCGTACAGACATCATTCTCGATGCGCGCCATGATCGCGACGGGGGCGTCCTCAGCGACAGTAGCGCCGAGTTCCTCGCGGATGGCCTTCTCGATGCGCTGTGCGGCGGCGCCGGAGTGATAGATGCGCGAGCTCTTGCAGGAGGCTTCCACGCGGAAGGGCACGTCCTTCCGGAGCACGTCCGCCCAGGCGATGCGACGTGCGCGCTTGTCGAGCTGAGCGAGATGAAAGGCGCGGAATGCAGCCATGCGCGCCAGCACCTTGTTCGCGCCGCGCATTTCGAGATTAGCGCGCCACACGTCACGCCAGCCGCCTTGCACGGTCACGCCACCCTGGGTCGCCTTGGCGAGCTTGAACCCACGCTCCCTGGCCTCGGCGCACAGGGCGGCTTCCAGACCCGGCACGGTTGCGAGGAAGATCTCGAAGTCTTTTGCCGCGACCATGCCTATTCGAGCGGCGCCAGCCGCGTGTCGAGCGAGAGCACAAGGCACCAGTGCGGTTCGAAGTTGGCGCCCATGGGCCAGACATTGGCGCGGAAGGCCTCGAGCAGGCCGGCCTCGTACGCCTTGAACCAGGTCTTCTGGCAGAGAATGAACTTGGTCGCGGCATAGATCGACTCACGGTCGACAATGCACAGCACCGTCATCTCGGGATGCCGGTCGAGGTACGCCTGCACGGCGATCATCAGCGTCGGATACCCGGGGTGCAGCATGTCGTCGAGTACGATGACGCCGCCATCGCGGATCACGGCCGTCGCCAGCTCCAGATCTTTCGTCAGGGCCGCCTGCGTATGCTCGCCATCGACGTGGACGAGCCGCACGCGCTCGCCGTCGAGCTTCGCGAGCAGCTCCTCCGGCGCCATTTTGTTGCTGTCGGCCTTCCACGTGATGCGCTTCTCGGCCGGGACGCCGTGGCGCACGCAGTTTGCCTCGAAGCGATCGATCACCTGCGGGTTCGGCCACTCGAAGATGTCAATGCCGAGCGCCCGCTCGCCTTCGCGCAGCGCCTTGGCGAGCGCGATGAAGAAACGGCCCTCGAAGGCACCGAGCTCGGCGACGGGGCCGCTGATGCCGAGCTCCGACTGGATGCGCATGAGGCCGCAGCAGATGGCCGCCGCAAAGCGCGACGACATGCCGATCACCTTGTCATAGCTTTCCTCTAGGTAGGCATCGACGGCCGGAATGCCGGAGGCGACGGTGATCGGTTCTGTCATGCTGAATGTCCTGCGCGCAGTTCTAGAGGCCGTAGAGCGCGGCGCGCTCCGGATCCTTCGTCGCCACCAGGCGAGCGAGATCGACGATCACCTTCGCCTGTTTCCACGTCGCGTCGTCCTGGAACTTGCCGTCGACGATGGCGGCGCCGGTGCCGTCGGGCATGGCGTCGAGGATCTTCTTCGCGAATGCGACCTCGGCCGGGTCGGGGCTGAAAACGCGCTTGGCGATGTCGATCTGCGTCGGATGGAGCGACCAGGCGCCAAGGCAGCCCTGCAGGAAGGAATTGCGGAACTGGGACTCGCAGGCCACCGGGTCGGCAAAGTCGCCGAAAGGCCCATAGAATGGCTTGATGCCGACGCTCAGGCACGCATCCACCATCTTCTGCACCGTGTAGTGCCAGAGGTCCTGCTGGGCAAAGGCGCGCGCGCTGCCGTCGGCCGTCGCATCGGCGATGACGCCGTAGTCGGGATGGCCGCCACCGACACGCGTCGTCTTCATGCCGCGCGAAGCCGCCAGGTCGGCAGGGCCGAGGCTCATGCCGTGCATGCGCGGTGACGCGGCCGCGATCGCCTCGACGTTCTTGACGCCCTCGGCCGTCTCAAGGATGGCGTGAATGAGGATCGGCTTCTGGATGCCGTTCTTCGCTTCGAGCTGCGCGAGAAGCTGGTCGAGGTAGTGGATGTCCCATGGCCCTTCGACCTTTGGCAGCATCATCACGTCGAGCTTGTGCCCGACGGCGGGCACGATCGCCAGGATGTCGTCGAGGCCCCACGGCGAGTTCAGGCAGTTGATGCGCGTCCACAGGCCAGTGCTCCCGAAGTCGTTGGCTCTCGCCATCTCGATGAAGCCGGCCCGCGCGTTCTCCTTCTGATCAGCGGGAATGGCATCCTCGAGGTTGCCGAGCACCACATCCACCTGCGTAATGAGCTCCGGGAGGCGGGCGCGGATCTTGGCATTGTGCGGAGGCACGAAGTGGATCATGCGCTCGAGCCGCACGGGGAGTTGCCGGTAGGGCTCGGGCGCGCCCACAGCGAGGGGCGCGAAAAACTTCGCTGGGGTGCGGGTCACGCTCATGGTTCGCCTGGGCCTCGCGCATTGCTGCCTGAAGATCTCTTTGTAGCGTGACCTTCGCAACTGCGAAAGGCGACGATCGGACGGGGCTTTCCGGACGAGCGGCAGCTCAGCCTTCCCGCTTGGCGTCCGCCTCGTTGACCCAGCGGGTGTTCCACCACATCCACTGCTCCGGGTTCTCGCGGATCCAGGCTTCAAAGACCGCGAACATCGCCGCGGTCAGCGCCTTGGTATCAGCCGTGCGCGATGATGTGTCCGGAAGCGGGATCTCCGTGAGATCGATGCGGAAACGGCTTTCGGTTCCGATCCTGAGGCAGCGCCCCATCCATACGCGGGCGCCGAGGTGGCGTGCGATCATGGCCGGGACCGGGGTGACGCGGGTGAAGCGCCCCATGAATGGGACGACGACCCCGCGACGCTCGTAGTGGTCACTGACAAAGCCGATCGCGCCATTCTGGCGGACATGATCGACGAGCAGGCGCGCCGTCCGGTGGCCGCTGCCGGCCTCGGTCTCCGCCCCCTTGCCGAGGAGGCCCGAGGGGTAGAGAGGCGCGCGCTGCTGCCGCAGCAGGCGGTCGAGATAAGGGTTGGCGAGCGGGCGGTAAACGCCGGCAGGCGCGAGGCCGAACTTGGTCATCGGCCAGATCGCCAGTTCCCAGTTGCCAATGTGCGCCGTCGCGCCGACTGCCGAGGCGGCCGCCTGCATTTCGCTCCGCCAGCGCGCCTCGTCCGTTATCTCAATCCGCGAGGGATCGGCGATCAGACGATCGATGTAGAAAGTCTCGGCGAAAACACGGCCCATGTTGGCCCACATGGCGCGGGCAATACCTCTGCGTCGCGCGTGGTCGTAGTCGGGAAAGGCGATGGCGAGATTCTCGAGCGCGCGCCGGTTCTGCCGCAGCCAGGGGCCGACGAGCCCGCACACAGCCGCGACGAAGCCGACACCAACGCGCATCGGCAAGGCGCGAAACAACTTGATCGCGATCCATACGATCGCGAACTCAAGGCGGTGCTTGATATCGCGCACACCGTAGCTCGTGCGCCTCGGTGGCGGCGCGACGGGGCTTTCCGGCGGCGGCGTTACAACCTGATCCATTGCGCTAGGACCACCGCCTGTTCGACCACATCCACTGCTCCGGCACTTCCCTGATCCAGGCCTCAAACTCGCTCTGCATCTTCGTCGTGATCCATTTGACGTCGTCGGCCTGGTTGGCCGTGCGTGGCACCTTCAGCTCTTTGATCTCGATGGTGAAGCGGCTCTGGGTTCCGACGCGCAGACACCGTGCGAGCCATATGCGTGCCCCGACGCGGCGCGCGATCATCGCCGGAATGACGACGGAGGGCGCTGGCCGGCCGAAGAACGGCACCGGCATGCCATATTTGTCGTAAAGATCACAGACCAATCCCAGCCTTCCCCCGCGGCGCACGAAATCCATGATCTGGCGAGCGGTCTTCTGGCCCTCCTCCCGGCTTCCGTCGATCCGGCCCTTGCCGAGCAGGCCAGCGGGGTAGAGATTCTTGCGCTGGCGCCGCAGGTAGGCATCAACGTAAGGGTTGTTGACATGGCGGTAGACGGCGGCAGGGTTCGCGCCGGCGACGGTCAGCGGCCAGATCGCCAGCTCCCAGTTCCCCATGTGCAGCGAGACGCCTATCGCCGGGCCGAGCTTGTCCTTGTAACGGTCGAAGACGTGCCGGTGCAGGATCTCGATGCGGTCCGGCTCCGCAATCAGCCGGTCGATCTGCATCGTCTCGGCCATCACGCGTCCGAGGTTCCCCCACATGGCGCGGGCGATGGCCTCGCGCTCAGCCTCGCTCTTTTCGGGGAAAGCGATCGCGAGGTTGGCGAGTGCCCGCTGATGCCGCCGATTATGCGGTGCGATCTTCTGCCACGCCCAGGCCGAGAGGTTGGCCGCGGTATCGAGAGGCAGCAGGCGCACCAGGCCCACGAGCAGGCGCAGCGCGGCGTACTCGAGCCGATAGCGAAGATCCCTGAGCAATGCGTCCATGAAGCTCCGACGCTCCGGCTTCGCCTGTGTGCGAATGGGTTTCAGCGTGTTGCCCGCGCGCCCGTCATGTCGGAATGTTGCCGCGCGGCCGGCCCGTCAAGCCTTCACTGCGGCATAGCAGTGGGTATCGGCCATGTCTTGCGGGCGATTTGCGTGTCAGTATGTCTCGGCGGCCGCAATGAGAAAGAGCTGCTGGTGGGGCAGAGGCGACGTCGTCCCTGGAGCGTGATCCGGCGGCAACAATTGGTCTGATATCTTCGCAACAGGCAGGCATGACAATCCCAATCATCGCGCACGCTGGCCCGCTTCTCGGCCGCTATCGCGTCGTTCTGTGTGACGTCTGGGGCGTGGTCCACGACGGCATCACGGCTTACCCTGGGGCGAACGAAGCCCTCCCCAGGTTCCGACAGGCGGGGGGCGTGGTCGTGCTGGTATCGAACGCGCCGCGGCCGGGATTTTCGGTCGCACACCTGCTCGACGAGAAGTCCGTCGTGCGACAGGCGTGGGATGCCATCGTCACCTCCGGCGATATCGCGCTCGCCCACATCGCGCAAGCCGGCTACCGGCGCCTCTACCGCATCGGGCCCGAGCGGCGGGATCGCGCGTTCTTCGATGGCCTGCCGGGCCCGCACACGCCCATCGACGAAGCCGATGCCATTGTGTGCACCGGCCTCAACCGCGAGCGCCACGAGCAGCCCGAGGTCTACGTGCCGCTGCTCGAGCAGGCCCTGGCCCGGCGGCTTCCCTTCATTTGCGCCAACCCGGACCTCGCCGTTCACGTGGGGGAGGACCTTCTCCCCTGTGCGGGGGCGATCGCCTCGCTTTATGAGGAACGAGGCGGAACGGTCTTCTGGGCCGGCAAGCCCCACCCGATTGCCTATCGGACGGCCCTTGCGCGCGCCGCAGACCTCACGGGTGGGCCGGTTGCCCGCTCGGACGTCCTTGCCATTGGCGATTCCGTGCGCACGGACCTTGCCGCTGCCGCAGGGGCGGGCGTCGATGCGCTGCTCATTGCCGGCGGCCTCCACCGCGACGAGGTTATGTCCGACGGCGAGATCGACCCCGCCCGGCTGGCCAGCCTTCTGGCCCCGTCGGCTCCGGGCCCGGTGGCCGTCATGCGCCACCTCGCGTGGTGAGCCGGGCCAGACGGGGCGCGCGGGGCACTGAAATGAGCACCTGCCTGCGAAACCCGCGCCGCTCGTCGCCGCGCCAAGGTGCGCGCAACTGGCCGGCGTGCTAACAGTCGCTTGGGCGATTGGAACCCGGTCCGCGATTGCCGGGACGGCCAGGAGAGCCGTTTCGGTCGAAAGACGGAGTGCTTACTGAATGTCCATCAGCAGGTTCTTCATCGATCGGCCGATCTTCGCTGCCGTCGCGTCGCTCTTCATCACGATCGTCGGCGGCATTGCCTACATGGCACTGCCCGTCACCCAGTTCCCCGAAATCTCGCCGCCGACCATTACGGTTTCGGCCACCTACCCCGGCGCGAGCGCTCAAACGGTCGCCGATACCGTTGCCGCCGTGATCGAGCAGGAGATCAACGGCGTCGACGGGATGATCTACATGTATTCCCAGTCGACGCAGCAGGGCACGCTCTCGATCACCGTGACCTTCGACGTCGGCTACGACATCGACAAGGCGCAGGTGCTCGTGCAGAACCGCGTCGCTGCCGCCGAGCCGCGCCTGCCGGAGGAGGTGCGCCGGTCTGGCGTGCAGGTGCGCAAGAACTCGCCGGACGTGCTCGTGGCGATCCACATGGTCTCGCCCGACCGGACGTACGATCAGGTCTACATCTCGAACTACGCGCTGTTGAACGTGCGCGACGTGCTCGCGCGCATTCCCGGCGTCGGCGCCGTCAATGCCTTCGGTGCCCGCGAATACTCGATGCGCGTCTGGCTCGATCCGGAGCGGATTGCCGCGCTCAATCTGACCGCCGAAGAGGTGCTGCAGGCGCTGCGCCAGCAGAATGTGCAGGCCGCAGGCGGCTCTCTCGGCGAGCCGCCAATGCCGAACCAGGGCGCCTTCGAGCAATCCCTGCAGTTGCGCGGCCGGCTGGTCGAGGCCCGCGAGTTCGAGGAGATCGTCATCAAGTCCGGCACCGACGGGCGCACGGTCAAGCTCAAGGACGTGGCGCGCGTCGAGCTCGGCGCCATATCCTACAATACCTATGGCTATATGGACCGTGTTCCGGCGACCGTCCTCATCGTCACTCAGGCACCGGGCACGGACGCGCTGAAGACCGCACAGGAAGTCAAGCGGACCATGGCCGAGCTGGCGCCGTCGTTCCCGCCGGGCCTTGAGTATCGCATCGTCTACAATCCGACCGAGTTCATCGAGGTCTCGATCAGGGCCTTGATGTTGACGATCCTCGAGGCGATCGCCCTTGTCGTGCTCGTGATCATCGTCTTCCTGCAGACGTGGCGGGCGACGCTCATTCCGGTGCTTGCCATCCCGATCTCACTGATCGGCACGTGCGCCGTCATGCTTGCGCTCGGCTACTCGATCAACTCCCTGACGCTATTCGGACTGGTGCTTTCGGTCGGTATCGTCGTGGACGACGCCATCGTCGTCGTCGAGAACGTCGAGCGGCGCTTGCGCGAGGGCCTATCGCCGATGGAGGCTGCGCGCGCCACCATGGACGAGGTCGGCACAGCGCTGATTGCCATCATGCTGGTGCTGGTTGCGGTGTTCGTGCCTTCGGCCTTCATTGGGGGCATTACCGGCGCGTTCTTCCGCCAGTTCGCCGTGACCATTGCCGTTGCCACGATCATCTCGGTCTTCGTGTCGCTGACGCTTTCGCCGTCGCTGGCTGGGCGCCTGTTCAAGCCGCATGAGGGGCACGATGCTGCCAGCACCCGGCACAGGTCGTTTGGCGAGATCATATTCTTGCCGGTGCGCGCGGCGTTCCGCTGGTTCAACCGGGGGTTCGATGCTCTCGCGAACGGCTATGCCCGCTTTGTGCGATCGCTTTCCTGGGCTTCACCCATTCTGCTCGTCATCTACGTCGGCCTGATGGCCAGCGCCGTCTGGCTCGTCATGCGCACGCCGACCGGCTTCATTCCGGCGACCGACCGCGGCATCGTCATCGTCTCATTGACGCTGCCGCCGGGCGCCTCGATCGAGCGCACGAACGAGGTCTTCCAGCAGGCCAACGACATCGTTCTCTCGACGCCCGGCTATAAGCACACGTCCGGCTACGTCGGACGCTCGGGCGCGACATTCACCAACGCATCGAACGCGGGCGCAATCTTCAGCATTCTCGAGGATCACGACGAGCGCGAACGGCTCGGCCTGAACATCGATTCCATGACTGACAACCTGCGCAAGCGTCTTTCGGTCATCCAGGACGCGCAGGCGCTGGTGTTCGTGCCCCCCGCGGTGCGCGGCATGGGCAATGCGAGCGGCTTCTCCATGCGCTTGCAGGATCGCCAGGCGCTCGGATCGGCGGCTCTCTATAAGGCATCCCAGGATCTCATCAGGGCCGCGAACGCGGATCCGGGCATAGCGCGGGCGTTCACGACTTTTCAGGTCTCGACGCCACAGGTCTTTATCGATGTCGACCGCGTGAAGGCGCAGATGCTGCGCGTGCCGGTGGGCTCGATCTTCGAAGCGCTCCGCATCTACATGGGATCGGCCTACGTCAACGACTTCAACATGTTCGGGCGACCGTACCGGCTCGTCATTCAGGCCGATGCGTCGTTCCGGGCCGATCCAGCCAACGTCTCGCGCATCAGAGTGCGCAGCACCGACGGTCAGATGGTGCCGCTCGGCTCGCTGGTCACCTTCCGCGAGATTGCCGGACCCGAGCGCGTGCCGCGCTACAATCTCTTTCCGACAGTTGAGGTCAACGGCCAGGCGGCGGCCGGCGTCTCCTCGGGGCAGGCGCTCGATATCATGCAGAGGATAGCAGACGAGGTGCTGCCTCCAGGGATCACGTTCGAATGGACGGACCTGTCGTACCAGGAGAAGAAGGCGGGCCGCACCGGCTATATCATCTTCGCGCTCTCGGTGCTTTTCGTGTTCCTGGCGCTCGCGGCACAGTACGAGAGCTGGGCGCTGCCGTTCTCGATCATCCTGATTGTGCCGATGTGTCTGCTCGCGGCGACGTTCGGCGTATGGCTGGAAGGGAAGGAGATTAACATCCTCACCCAGATCTCCTTCGTCGTGCTGATCGGTCTTGCGTCGAAGAATGCGATCCTCATCGTCGAGTTTGCGCGTCAGCAGGAGGAAATGGGCAAGGAGATCGTGGCTGCCACGGTCGAGGCATGCCGCATGCGCTTGAGGCCCATCATCATGACCTCGCTCGCGTTCACGCTTGGCGTCGTGCCGCTCTATCTCGCCAAGGGGGCGGGTTTCGAGATGCGGCAGGCGCTCGGCATCGCCGTCTTCTGGGGCATGATCGGCGTCACCCTGTTCGGCCTCATTTTCACGCCGGTCTTCTACATCGTGATCCGCAGGCTCACGGAATGGCGGCGCGGGCGCCGCGCGGCTCAGCGTGCGCCGGCGGCGGCCTCGGCGACGCCCGCCGAGTAGGACGTGCGTGCGACCAACGTGCCAATGCCGCGCGAAACCGCCCTTCCGATCGAGCACGTGCTGCCCGAGATTGCTGCTGCACTTGCCGCGGGCACGTCGGCGGTCCTTGTCGCGCCGCCCGGCGCCGGCAAGACGACGCGTGTCCCGCTGGCGCTGCTCGACGCCCCCTGGCTCGCCAGACGCAAGATCGTCGTGCTGGAGCCGCGGCGCCTCGCCGCCCGCGCCGCAGCGGATCGGATGGCCTTCGTGCTCGGCGAGAAGGTCGGCGATCGCGTCGGCCTGCGTGCTCGCCTCGATACGCGGGTCGGTCCCCTGACGCGCATCGAGGTGGTCACCGAAGGTGTCTTCACGCGGATGATCCTCGCCGATCCCGAGCTTTCGGGCGTCGGCGCAATTCTGTTCGACGAGTTTCACGAGCGCTCGCTCGATGCCGATCTCGGCCTCGCGCTGGCGATCGATGCACGCGCTGGTTTGCGCGCGGATCTGCGCATCCTTGTCATGTCCGCGACGCTTGATGGTGCGCGCGTCGCCCGATTGCTCGGTGAAGATGTGCACGTCATCACGAGTGAAGGTCGCGCCTTTCCTGTCGAGACGCGGTATCTCGGGCGGGGCACAGGCGCGCGCATCGAAGAGCGGATGGCGGATGCCATTCGAATGGCCTTGGCGCGCGAAACCGGCTCGATCCTCGCGTTCCTTCCCGGCCAGGGTGAAATCGCGCGCACCGCCGAGATGCTTGACGCGCGCCGGCTGCCGCCCGATGTCGATCTGGTGCAGCTGTTCGGTGGCCTCGACAGCCGCACGCAGGCGCGCGCCATTGAGCCGGCACCACTTGGGCGGCGCAAGGTTGTTCTCGCGACCTCGATCGCGGAAACCTCCATCACGATCGATGGCGTGCGGGTCGTCATCGACAGTGGTCTCGAGCGCGTGCCGCGTTACGAGCCCGACGTCGGCATCACACGGCTCGAGACGCAGCGCGTCTGCCGCGCTTCGGCAGATCAGCGGTGTGGCCGCGCCGGCCGCACGGAGCCGGGCGTATGCCTGCGCCTGTGGGATGAGCCGCAGACGGCGGGTTTGCTGCCCTTCCGCGCGCCGGAGATCAGGGCCGCAGACCTCTCGGGCCTGCTGCTCGATTGTGCCGCCTGGGGCGTCGCCGACCCGCTGCAGCTCGCCTGGCTCGACCCGCCGCCTGCGGGTGCGTTGGCAGCCGCGCGCGACGCGCTCGTCGCGATCGGTGCGCTCGATGCGCACGGCAGGCTGACGGAGGCAGGCCACCGCTTGCGGCAACTCCCATTGCCGCCGCGCCTCGCACGGATGGTCGTGGCCGCTGCGGAGCTCGGAGAGACCGCGCGCGCGGCCGAGATCGCAGCCGTTCTCGTCGAGCGTGGGCTTGGGGGCAACGCCACCGATCTCGACCAGCGCCTCGCTGCTTTCGCGGGGGACCGCTCCCGTCGCGCGAGCGACATGCGCGGGCTGGCGCGCAGTTGGGCCGAGGAGGCCGGGGGCGATGCGCGGAGCACAGCCCGCGGTGCCTCATCGACCGCCGCGCTGCTGGCGCTCGCGTACCCCGACCGGATCGCCATGGCGCGCGGCGCACCTGGCCAGTTCCTGCTCGCGAACGGACGAGCTGCAGCACTCGATGCTGCGGATCCACTGGCGCTGGCGCCGTTTCTCGTTGTTGCCGAGGTCAGCGGCACTGCCGCGAGGGCGCGCATCCTGCTCGCCTCGGCGACCGACGAGGCCGAGGTGCGGGCCATTGCCGGTGATCGCATCGAGGTCACCGAGGCGAGCGCGTTCGAGCCCGATCATGCCGCTGTCCGCACGCGCCGCACGGAACGCCTGGGCGCGATCACGCTCCGCTCTGAACCCCGACCGACGAAGCCCGGCCCCGAGACCGCAGCGGTGCTCGCGCGCGGCCTTGCCGGTCTGGGCATCGGCCACCTGCCGTGGAGCCGCGCGCAGCAGCAGCTTCGCGCCCGCGTTGCGTTCATTCGCGCGGCGGGGACCGCGGGCGACTGGCCCGATCTCTCGGATGCTGCGCTGGCGGCCACGGCCGAGATCTGGCTGGCACCGTTTCTCGTCGGCGCGACTTCGCGCGCGGATGTCAACGCGGATCTCCTCGGGGCTGCGCTCGATGCCCTGGTCCCGTGGAGCGCGCGCCAGCGCCTCGACGAGCTGGCGCCCACCCACTTCACCGCGCCGACCGGCAACCGCCACGCCATCGACTACGAGGGGGAGGGCGCGCCGATCCTGGCCATCCGCGTGCAGGAGCTGTTCGGCCTCACCGCGCACCCCGCAATTGCGGATGGCCGCCTGCCGCTGACGCTGCACCTCCTCTCGCCAGCTCATCGCCCGATCCAGATCACGCGCGACCTTCCGGGCTTCTGGTCTGGCTCATGGGCCGACGTGCGCGCGGAGATGCGCGGGCGCTACCCGAAGCATCCCTGGCCCGAGGACCCGCGCACCGCCCCGCCGACCTCCCGCGCCAAGGCGCGCGGAAGCTGAGCGTTGCGGCGAAATGGATCGCCTTGGCCGCGGCAATGCGGCATAAGATCGGCGCATCAGACCAGGAAGCGACCACGCACACCATGCGGCCGAATGCGCTCGATGCCCCGACCGTCCCCGACGCGCCGCCCGGCAACTGGGTGGACCGCTTCGCGCCCTCATGGTTCCGCCCCTATGCCCGCCTCGCGCGGTTTGACCGGCCGATCGGCGCGTGGCTGCTGCTCTTTCCTTGCTGGTGGTCGCTGGCGCTTGCCGAGCACGCCAATGGCGCTGCGTATCCCTCGATCTGGTTCGCCATTCTGTTCTGGATCGGCGCCTTCGTGATGCGCGGTGCCGGCTGCACCTATAACGACATTGTCGATCGCGACATCGATGCCGGAGTCGCGCGCACGCGCGGTCGGCCGATCCCCTCGGGCGAAGTAAGCGTCAAGGCCGCCGCCGTTTTCATGGTGTTGCTCTGCCTGATTGGGCTCGTCGTCCTGCTCCAATTCAACTGGTACACGGTTGTGCTCGGGGCCTCGTCGCTGGCGCTGGTTGCGATCTACCCCTTCATGAAGCGCTACACCTACTGGCCGCAGCTCGTGCTGGGCCTGACGTTCAAGTGGGGTGCGCTCGTCGGCTGGTCGGCAGCGCGCGGTACGCTCGAGTGGCCGGCGATCATCCTTTACCTCGGGTGCGTGGCCTGGACGATCGGCTACGACACCATCTACGCCCACCAGGACAAGGAGGACGACCTCGCGCTCGGCCTCAAGTCCACGGCGCTCCGGTTCGGCGCGCGCACCAAATCGTGGCTCAGCGGCTTTTATGCGTTCGCGGTAGCGATGTGGGCGCTTGCGGCTTGGCTCGTGGGGGTCGGGGCGATCGGCATGGCCGCGCTCGCAGGCGCTGCAGCACACCTTGCCTGGCAGGTGGGGACGCTTGACAGTTCCGACCCGCAGAACTGCCTGCGGCGCTTCCGGTCCAACCGTGATCTCGGCTGGCTGGTCTTTGCCGGCTTCCTCGCCGACATGGGATATGCCGCGCTTGCATCCGGATAGATGGCCCGGCGCCGAGGGCGCGACGCCGGACCTTCCCAACCAGTGCTCTTGTCTCTCGTTGGCCGTTCTCTTGAGCGGCCACGAGGCTTGCAGTCTCGCACGACTGCCTTCAAAGTGTTCTAAAAAAGGCTGGCCAAAGCGCGAACCTGCGTCTCAAAACGGGCTGCCGCGGGAGGAGGGCACATCGATGCAGGGGGCTTGGCGATCTGCCGCCATGAGCAACACGACCGACCACTGAAGGCACCTCCCATGTCCGAACCGACCTCGACGAAGCCCGCGCGCCAGCTCCTCCATCTCGTCTTCGGCGGTGAGCTCAAAGCGCTCGAGACGCATGAGTTCGCGGACCTCGACAAGCTCGATATCGTTGGCATCTATCCAAACTATGCCGAGGCCTACAAAGCCTGGAAGGCAGCGGCCCAGAAGACGGTCGACAACGCCCAGATGCGCTATTTCATCGTGCACATGCACCGCCTGCTCGATCCGGTCGAGGACGGCGCGGCGAAGGGGTGAGGCGCCCTGCCGATACGTCCTCATCCCCTCGCCGCCTTGCATCGCGCGGTCGCCCGGTCTAGCACTACGGCCATCCCCATCCATATCCAGGCAACCGACGGCGGCTCTCCATGGCAACTCACAACCTGCTCCTGCTCCCCGGCGACGGCATTGGCCCCGAGGTCATGGCCGAGATCGACCGCCTCATCGCGTTCCTCGCCAAGAAGACGCGCGCCGAGTTCAAGACCGAGCAGGCGCTCTGCGGCGGGTGCTCCATCGACAAGCACGGCACGCCTCTGACCGAGGAGGTGCTCGCCAAGGCCAAGGCCGCCGATGCCATCATCTTCGGCTCGGTCGGCGGGCCGAAGTGGGACAAGGTCCCCTATGAGATCCGCCCCGAAGCAGGCCTGCTGCGGCTGCGGAAAGAGCTCGATCTCTTCGCGAACCTGCGCCCAGCGATCTGCTACCCCGCGCTCGCCGAGGCGTCGAGCCTCAAGCGCGAGCTCGTCGAGGGGCTCGACATCCTGATCCTGCGCGAGCTGACCGGCGGCACCTATTTCGGCGAGCCCAAGGAGATCGTCACGCTCGAGAACGGCCAGAAGCGGGCCGTCGATACCACCGTCTACACGACGCACGAGATCGAGCGTATTGCCCGCGTCGCCTTCGACCTCGCGCGGAAGCGCCGCAACAAGGTGCACTCTGCCGAGAAGCGCAACGTCATGAAGACCGGCGTGCTGTGGAACCAGGTCGTGACCGCCGTCCACGCGGCAGAGGCGAAGGACGTGCAGCTTGAGCACATTCTCGCCGATGCCTGCGCCATGCAGCTCGTGCGCAATCCGAAGCAGTTTGACGTGATCGTCTGCGATAACCTCTTCGGCGACATGCTCTCCGACGAGGCGGCGATGCTGGCCGGCTCGCTCGGGATGCTGCCGTCGGCGTCGCTCGGCGCGCCCGATCCGAAGACAGGGCTCCGCAAGGCGCTCTACGAGCCGATCCACGGCTCGGCCCCCGACATTGCCGGCAAGGGCATTGCAAATCCGATCGCGCAGCTTGCCTCCTTCGGCATGGCGCTGCGCTATTCCTGCGACATGGCCAAGGAAGCGGACCTGCTCGACAAGGCAATCGCCAACACGCTCGCGCAGGGCTATCGCACCGCCGACATCATGCAGCCCAACATGCGCAGCGTCGGCACGACCGAGATGGGCAGGGCCATCATCAGCGAGATGGAGCGCCTGATTGGCTAGTTGAGCGGGGTGGCAGATGCGGTGCCCCAGGCCGGACGTGTCGGATCCCCCTCCCCCTTCGGGAGGGCGGTTAGGCTTGGGGGGAATTCCCGCCGCCGATGTTCCGCGATCGCCCGCGCGCTTACCCTCCCTCACCGGGGGCAAGGGAAATGATCGGCACGCAAGCACAGGGGCGCAGGCATGATGCAGTCATCGCCGAGCGCCACTGCCCCGTTCCCGACCCTTGGCATCGACTCCTCCGCGGGCAGCCTGCCGGCCATTCCAGAGCGCCAGAACTGGCGCGACATCTACTTCACCGCGCGCGATGGCCTGCGGCTCTATGCGCGCCACTATCCGGCGCCGGGCTCGCCCTTGCGCCCGGTGCTTTGCCTCGCCGGCCTCACCCGCAACAGCCGCGACTTCCACCACCTCGCGAGCATCCTCGCGAGCCCGGACCAGCCGGCACCGCGCCACGTCTACACCATGGATTACCGGGGCCGCGGCCGATCCGCGTACGACCCGGATTGGCGCAACTATCAGGTCATCAACGAGCTGCTCGACGTCCTCGACTTCATGACCGTCGTGGGCCTGAGTGACGCCGCGATTGTCGGCACCTCGCGCGGCGGTATCCTGGCTATGATCATGGCGGCGGTGCGCCCGGGCAACATAGGGGCCGTCGTTCTCAATGACATCGGTCCCCTGATCGAGCGCGAGGGACTGCTCCGGATCGTCAGCTACGTCGGGCGCATCCCACTGCCTGCGACCTGGGCCGAGGCCGGCGAGCTGCTCCGCTCGATGGGCCAGCGCCACTTTCCTGCGGTGCCCCCCCACATGTGGGAGGACTTGGCGCGCCAGCAGTACAACGACGAAGCCGGCCGCCCCGCGCATGGCTATGACCAAGCGCTCAATCGCACGGCTTCGATCCTGGACGGCCCGCTGCCGGAACTCTGGCCACAGTTCAAGGCGCTGTCGCGCGTGCCCGTGCTCGTGCTGCGCGGCGAGCACTCGGATATCCTGAGCGCGGCGACGGCCGAACGGATGCAGCGGGAGCATCCTGACCTGACAGTGCTGACCGTGCCGGGGCAGGGCCACGCGCCCCTCCTGCGCGATGCACCAAGCCTGCACGCCATCATGGCGTTTCTGGCGCGCGCCGATGGGACATGGACCGGCCATCATCTCGGTTGAGCCGCTCGCATCGGCTCGTTGAGATCGTCAGCCATGGATAGCGCCGCCGGGCCGTAGGCGCTCGAACACGTCCGCGAGATTGGGCTCATCACGATGCCTCCAGCACGTAATGGCCTGCTGAGCCAGCTCACGGGACGCCTCGGGCGTCGCTCCCGCGCTGCACCCGGCGGTGCTCTCCAGAGCCCCGCCACGTGAAAGCGGTGCCTTCGGGGGGCCGTCTGCGCCATAGCGCACCATGGGACGCCTCGCTGCGCGCCCGCTTTCGGCCTCGGTATCTGCCTGGGCATCATCTCAATTCGAACAATTCAAGCGCGGCTGTGCGACAGTTTTGTCGTGCACGGGCTCCTTGTTCACCTTCAGGCTTCATGCCAATTGTCGGCACGCCCGCATCTGGCCGGCCAGGAGCATTTGCGCGCCCAGAGCTTGGGGAGGGACGATGGCGCAGACAGTCATATGTGCGAAGTGGGGCACCCGGTATCCCGCCGCTTACGTGAACTGTCTCTGGGCGATGATCCGGCGCAATACGAGGCGTGAGACCCGCCTCGTTTGCTACACAGATGATCCGGCCGGCGTTCATCCAGATGTTGCGACCTATCCGATGCCTTCCTTCAGGTTGCCGGAGGAAAAAGCACAGCAGCCCTGGCGCAAGGTTGCATTCTGGCAGCCGCAGCTTGAGGGCATTTCCGGCGATGTTCTGTTCGTTGATCTCGATGTCGTGATTACGGGCTCCATCGATGAGTTCTTCAATTTCGAGCCCGATGCAACCTTCTGCGTCATCGAGAACTGGACGCAAATGGGATCAAGGATCGGCAATACGTCGGTCTATCGCTTCCGCGTCGGCGCGCACGCGTATATCTACGAGACGCTGATCGCCGATCCGGAGGGCATCACGAGCCGCTTTCCCAACAGCCAGACGTTCATATCGCGCACCGCCAAGAGCATGGCGTTCTGGCCCGCCGAGTGGTGCGTCAGTTTCAAGCACACGTTGATGCCGCCATGGCCGTTGAATTTCGTGATGACCGCGAGGCTGCCTCCGGCGACAAAGATCGTATGCTTCACCGGCAAGCCGGATCCGGATGAGGCCCGTGATGGCCATTGGCCGGCGCCCTGGTACAAGAAGCTCTACAAGCATGTCCGGCCGACGCCGTGGATTGCCGAGCATTGGCGCGAGGATTGAGCCATCGGTCCGGGCCGATGTACGCTTGCCGGCGTGCGCGCTCAGGGCGCTTCGGGCGGCACCGCATACATCCACTTGATGAGATATCCGGCCGGCAGCACCCAAGCGACGCCGGCCACCGCATAGAACGCCAGCTCAACGATCTTGCCGCCGGCCGGCAGCACGGCCGACGCGGCAACCATTACCGCCAGCGCATAAATGATGAGGACGAGGAGGAGAACCACCGTCCCGACAAGCTTTCGCGTGTGCATGGCCGGCCTCAATCGAAGACGATCATCTGTCGCACGACGGCAGCATCGGCAAGTCGGTCGAAGCCCTCGTTGACCTCGTCGAGCTTGATGAGCGCACTGCGCAGCCGGTCCACGGGCAACTTGCGATCCTTGTAGAGCGCGATGTAGCGCGGCACGTCGCGCGCGATGACGCACCCGCCCATGTAGCTCCCCTTCACCGTACGGCCGTCCTGCACCATGGCATAGTGATTGATGGGGAACTGTGCCGTCGCGGGCGAGAGGCCGGCAGAGACGGTCTGGCCGCCGCGCACGGTGATCCTGTAGGCGAGTTCCATGGCTTTGATCGTGCCGGCCATCTCGAAGGCCGAGTCGACACCGCCGTCGGTCGCAGCAAGTATGCGCTCGATGCAGTCGGCGTCGCGGGCGTTGAAGGTCTCCGTGGCGCCGAGCTGGCGGGCGAGCGCGAGCTTCTCGTCCGAGACGTCGATGGCGAGAATGCGCCCTGCACCGGCAACAATCGCGCCGAGCAGACAGGAGAGCCCGACGCCGCCAAGACCGACCACCGCGACCGTCTCGCCGGGCTTCACGTTTGCCGTATTCACGGCCGCGCCGACGCCGGTGACGACGGCGCAGCCGAACAGCGCGGCGTCGTGCATCGGGATGTCCGAGGGGATCTTCTGCACGGAGTTGCGCGGTACCACCGCGTACTCAGCAAAGCAGGAGAGGCCGGAGTTGTGGGCGATCGACTGGCCATTGAGACTGAGGCGCCGGCCGCCCGTGGCGAGATCGCCCTTCTGGCGCGCGGCATTGAAGGTCGTACACAGGAAGGGGCGCTGCGAGATGCACTGGCGGCAGTGTCCGCAGCTCGGCGCGAAGATGAAGACGACCGCATCTCCCGGCGCGATGTCGGTTACGCCGGCGCCGACCTCGGCGACGACGCCAGCGCCTTCATGGCCGACCACCATGGGCAGCGGACGCGGCCGCACCCCCTCGATGGTCGAGAGGTCGGAGTGGCAGAGCCCGGCGGCCTTGACCTGGACCAGAACCTCGCCGGCGCGTGGTCCTTCGAGGTCAAGGGTCTCAATCTTGAGCGGCCGGCTCTCGGCGTAGGGACGCGGCAGGCCCTGCTCATAAAGGACGGCTCCCCTGATCTTCATCGCGCGTTGATCCTCCCGGTTTGGCTGCGCGCACGTTAGCCCACTCCGCAAGCCTCCGCGAGGCTCGGCAATGCAGTGCCGCGATGCGCCCGCGCGCGGCGCCTGCGGGCTCAGATCTCGACGACCTCGCCGGGCTGCACCGCGCGGAACTGCTCGGCCGCGAGGCCGCGCTGCCTCAGCGCCTCGGCGAGCGCGAGCGGCGGCGCGTCGCGTGCCTCGGTCGTGAGCTGGAAGGTGCCCCAGTGATGGCCGAGCGCCTGCTTGGCCCCGCAGAGCCGGAAGTCCTCCACCGCATCGTCGGGGCTCATGTGGTGGTCCTTCATGAACCAGCGCGGCTCATAAGCGCCGATCGGCAGCAGCGCCAGCCGGATGTCCGGATGGCGCGCGGCGACGTGGCGGAACGTACGCCCATCGCCGAGACCGCTGTCGCCGACGGCGTAGATGCGCCCCGCTGGCGTCGCGATGACGAAGCTTGCCCAGAGTGCGTGCCGCCGGTCTCGGGCGCCGCGTGCCGACCAGTGCTGTGTCGGCACCGTGTGCACGACAATGCCGTTGGCGAGGTCCGTGCGATCACCCCAGTCGACGGCGGTGGCGGCGATGTCAGGAATGCTCTGGCGTATGATCGTGTCGTTGCCGAGCGGCGTGATGATCTGCGGGCGGTCGCGGGTCCAGAGCCGCGCGAGTGTCGGCAGGTCGAGATGATCGTAGTGATTGTGCGTGACGAGCACGGCGTGGATCGGCGGCAGGTCCTCGAAGCGGATGCCGGGCGCGCAGCAGCGCACTGGGCCAACGCGCACAAAGGGGCTCGCGCGCTCGGACCAGTGCGGATCGACGAGGATGTTGAGGCCGCTGGTCTGGATCAGCCAGCTTGCGTGCCCGACGAAGGCGATCCGCGCCCGCGCGCCTGCGACCTCTCGCGGGGGCTTATCGGCGTACGGACTCTCGACCCACGCCGGCCATTTCTGCCACGTCTCCATGAAATGGAGCTGGAGAATGCGATGAACGCCCCGCGGCTGCCGTCCGCCCGGATTGAAGAACAACTCGCCGTCGAAATGGTCGCTGACCGGTCCCTGATAGTAGGCATTGCCGCGCCGCGTGCCGAAGATGCCAAAGGCGCCCACGCCGAGGAGGCCTGCTGCCGAGAGCATCTTGATCAGCCGCCTCCGCGTCGGGCGCATTGCCTCCCCCATCGCCTCGGCGGCCTTTGCGGCGCGGTCTGCACGTGCCGCATGGCTGGCCGATTGTGCCGCCCGCGCTCGTAGCGCATCATCAATCGGGGCACAATTGCCTGAGCTTTCAAATATCCGCGACCCCGGGGAAGGAATTCGCTTCGATGGCAAAGAACCAGATCACGGGCCGCTCGGCCTTCCTCGCTGTGCTCAAGGACGAGGGGGTCACGCATCTCTTCGGCAATCCGGGCACTACCGAGCTGCCGATCATGCACGCGCTCGCCGAGCATCCGGACCTCACCTACGTGATGGCCATGCAGGAAAGCCTCGTCGTCGCCATGGCCGACGGCTTCTCGCGCGCCTCGGGCCAGCTGACGGCCTGCAATGTCCACGTCGCGCCGGGTCTCGGTAATGCCCTCGGCTCGCTTTACAATGCAAAGTTCACCGGTACGCCGATCATCCTCACCGCAGGCCAGCAGGAGCAGGGCCACGGCCTTACCGAGCCGCTGCTCTATCATGATCTCGTGCCCATGGCGGCGCCGCTGGTGAAGTGGGCGGTCGAAGTGACCCGCCTCGAGGACTTGCCACGGATCATGCGCCGCGCCGCCAAGGTCGCGATGACGGCGCCGACCGGCCCGGTCTTCATCTCGCTGCCGGGCGATATTCTCAACATGGAGGGCGGCATCGACCTCGGGGCCTCGACCCGCGTCGACAGCCGCGTACGCCCATCCGATGAGGTGATCGACGCCCTCGCCGCGCGCATTTTGAAGGCTGAACGGCCCATCATGATTGTCGGCGACGAGATCGTGAAGAGCGATGCGCTGCAGGAAGCGGCCACCTTCGCCGAGGCGTTCGGCTGCCCGGTGCTGCAGCAGAGCGTCGCTTATGGCGCGCACTTTCTCTCCGAGCACCCCTGCTACATCGGCGGCCTCAACCGCGAGCAGCCCGACGTCCGGGCTGCACTTTCGCCCTACGACCTCCTGATCGCGCTCGGCACGGATCCGATCCGGATGTCGGTGTGGAGCGCGGTCGATCCCATGCCACCGGAGCTGGCGATGGTCCAGATCGGCCTCAATGACTGGGATCTCGCCAAAAACTATCCGGCCGAGATGGCGGTCCGCGCCGATGTCCGCGAGACGCTGCGCGCGCTGACCCCTGTGCTGGTCAAAAAGGGAGGCAAGGCGCTGAAGGAGCGCGCCGAGCGGGCGCTCGCGGCGCTCAAAGAGAGTAACTGGTCGGCCAAGCGCAAGAAGCTCGTCGCGACCATCGAGGCGAAGACGCCGGTCGCCGGCAAGCCGATCAATCCCGATTTCATGACGCTCAGGATCGTCGAGTCGATCCCCAGGGACGCCGTGGTCGTCAACGAGTCGCTGACCAGCGGCCGGCTGCTCAACAGCCTGCTCCCGTACCGCGACCGCTACGGCTATCACGGCCTCGCCTCGGGCGGCATCGGCTGGAGCGTGCCGGCCTCCGTCGGGATCTCGATGGCGCAGAAGGACCGCCCGGTCGTGTGCGTGGTCGGCGACGGCTCGGCCATGTACTCGATCCAGGCGCTCTGGACGGCGGCGCACCACAAGCTGCCGATCACCTACATCATCTGCAACAACGGCGGCTATCGCATCATCAAGCAGCGGCTGAAGCTCTTCCATGGCAACGAGCAGTTCGTCGGCATGGATTTCGCCGATCCGGCCGTGGATTTCACCGCGCTGGCTAAGTCCATGGGGCTCGAGGCGCACCGAATCACCGATCCGGCCGCCCTCGAGCCGGCACTCCGCAAGGCGACATCGACGCCCGGCGCCAAGCTCCTCGAGGTCGTCGTCGAGGGGCACGTCTAGGGGACAGTCATTCCAAGGCCGGGCCAGCGCAGCACCGGAGACGGCCAATGCTGGGGCCCCCGCCGTGCAGGGGGCCGGCGCCTGCCGTGCGGGCGCGCCTTGACATTGACAAGCGCCCCCGCCCCCCTTAACTGAAGCCCGCCTGCCCAGATGGCGGAATTGGTAGACGCACTAGTTTCAGGTACTAGCGCCGCAAGGCGTGGAGGTTCGAGTCCTCTTCTGGGCACCATCCCATAATCGGCTGTCAGGTCGCAGATCCGGCCGCTCGAGGGCACGTCGGAGCCCGCATGCGCGTGCCCGGCGCTTCTGAACTATTGAAATGTGCCGGCCTGCCGTGGGTTGCGTGGATAACCTCCCGCGGCCACGGCCGGCGCATTGCCGTGGTCGCCCCCGTATGGTTGCCTCACCCGCAGGGAGGCGGGGTGTTATCGAATTGTCACGCATCCGGTGCCATCGAGCCTCCGGCACGGTCGCAACTCGAAGTGTAACTTGAGCATTAACTCGAATCAGTCACTTGTCACCTCAGGGGAAGCGCGCGGGGTGCACGCACACGCCGGTGTCCGTCGTGTGCGTCGTCGGTCCTCGCGCTAACGAAGGCGACTGCACAATGAAAAACTGGGCTGGAAGAATAGCTGCGGCGGCCATCGGGCTGGCTTATGCACTGGGGACGCCGGCGCTCGCCGGGGACTTCAAGCGCGGCGGCATGAAGGACGGCGGCTACTACGAGCAGCCGACCTGGATCGCGACCTACACGGGCGCCGATTTCGCGAAGGATTCCTTCTACAGTTACTCGGGCGCGGTCGTCTCGCTGCAGCGCGACCTGTCGCGCAGCGGCTTCGTCTTTCAGGGTTTTGCCGGCTACGGCTCCTATGAGTACGCAAGCGGCTTCGGAACGATCGACGGCGACGTCACGCAGCTCGCGGCGATGCTCGGATACCTCTGGGTTCGGCCCGGCGCGGCCGTCGGCCTGTACATCGGCGCCGACTACCACAATCATGACCTAACGCCGAACGATCCTTTCAATGCAGTGAGGGGTGACGAGGTCGGCTTCCGGGTTGGCGGTGATATCCGCCTGTACGGCCCGCAGCATTACTTCTCTCTTGAGGGCTACTACTCGACGGCCTTCGATACCTACTGGTCGCGGGTGCGCGCTGGCGTGAACCTTGGCCGCGTGATCATCGGTCCCGAGGCGGCAGCGCACGGCAATGATGGCTACGATGCGCAGCGCGTCGGCGCCTTCGCGATGTTCAAGCTGGATATGTTCGGCACCCGCAACCCGCCCGAGCTGACGATCAATGGCGGCTACCAGTTCCTCGACGATGACGACACCTTCGTTCGCTCGTCTGCCGGCGGAGAAGGCGCATACTTCGGCTTCAATCTCAGCTTCGCCTTCTGAGCCGGACGGGTTGACCGATAGACATGACGAGGCGCCCCAACGGGCGCCTCGTTTGCATTTGAGAAGGCTATTTACTCTGCTTACTCTGCAGCTTGAAGTAACGGTACTTGTACTGGCGCCGGCGCAGCGGGTTGCGGCAGGCGAGCGAGGCTCGGCAGGCCAAGCCGCTTGGCGCGGCCCCAGCCCGTGAATTGTCCGCAAAGCACGGCGAAGAGCGTGCGGAGCGAGATCCAGAAGATGAGCTGGCGATAGTAGAAGCGCTGGATCACAGTCAGCGGCAGCAGGCGCCAGTTGCCGGGCTCGCGATGCAACGACAGCGCGACCGCCGCGAAGGCGAACTCAAGCGTCTGGAAGACGCCCCAGTACGCGAGGATCTCGACGGTGCGGCCCGAAAGGGGGCTGCCGCCGTGGTGCGCATAGGCCCACGCATCGGAGACGAAGGCTGCGACAAGCAGCGCGTCCATGACCGGCGCAAAGAGCGTGAAGAGGAACTGGAAGACGACGATGTTCGGGATCGTAAACCACTTGAGCCCGTGCGCGCCGCGCTGGAAATAGACATCCCGATGCTTGAAGGCGACCTGGATCATGCCGAACATCCAGCGGAAGCGCTGCTTGTTGAACTCGCGCACCTTCTCCGGGGCCTCGGTCACGGCCAGGGCGCGCGGCTCGTTGCGCACGAGCCAGCCGGCGCGCGCAATCTTGAAGGTGATGTCGGCGTCCTCGGCGCAGGTGTCGCTGTCATAGAGACCGACCTCCATCACGGCGCTGCGGCGCCAGGCGCCAATCGCGCCGGGAACGACGGCGATGCCGTTGACGATCTCGAACGCGCGCCGATCCATGCTCTGGGCCGTCAGGTACTCGAGTGCCTGGAAGCGTGACAGCATGGTCGAGCGGTTGCCGACGGTGACGACGCCCGCGACAGCGCCCACCCGCTCGTCGTGGAAGTGGGCGAGCAGGATATCGAGTGCGTCGGGGGCGAGGCGCGTGTCGGCGTCGATGCAGACGACCACTTCGACATCGGTCCGCTCGATGGCGTGGTTGAGCGCGCTCGATTTGCCGCCGTTACGTTTCGTGAGAAGGCGCACGCGCGGATTGTCGCCAAACGCGCGCTTGACGACGTCAAAGGTGCGGTCGGTGGAGCCGTCGTCCATCACGACGATCTCGAAGTCCTTGTTTCGCGAACGAAGCAGGGACTCGATGCTGTCCACGATGACGCGCTCCTCATTGTGCGCAGGCACGATGACGGCAAAGCTCGGCTGGGGGCGACGTGCGTCGGACATCGGCTTTTGGAGCCGCGACTGACGATAGGCCACGAAGGCGATAATGAGCAGCCGACCGATGCCGAGCACGATACCGGTCACGAATAGGAATTTCAGGAAGCTGTTGAACGTCCTCATCAGCGAGAAGCCGATGCCGTTGACATAAGGGACGACCGTATTGGCCTGGTCGAGCGTCGGCATCAGATCGGTGCGCTGAAGGCCGAGCAGCTCGTGGATCGTCACGAAGCGATAGCCGTCGGCGCGAAGCTGATCGATGATCTGCGGCAGCGCAGCGATAGTCTGTGAGCGGTCGCCGCCGCCGTCGTGAAGAAGCACCACGTTGCCCGCGCGGCGATGGGCGTATGAGACCGTGCGCCGCACGATCTCTTCGACGCCCGGCCGACCCCAGTCGAGCGGATCGATGCGCTGGCCGATGGTGATGTAGCCGAGCGCAGCGGAGGCCAGCAGCGTGCGCGCCTGCTCGGAGGTCTCGGGCTCGATATCGCGTACGAATGGCGGGCGGAAGAGAACGGTGCGGATGCCGAGCTTGGATTCAAGCACACGCTGCGTCGCGTTGAGCTCGAGGTCGAGCTGAGCGCTCGGGATCTCGCTCAGGTCCGGATGCGTGAACGTATGGTTGCCGATGTCGTGCCCTTCCTCGTAGATGCGCTTGAGGATTTTGGGCTCCATGGCAGCCGCGGTGCCGAGGACGAAGAAGCTCGCCTTGACATCCTTCTTCTTGAGGACATCGAGGATCGCGGGCGTATAGAGTCGCGAAGGTCCGTCATCGAAAGTCAGCGCGATCACTTTGTCCTGGTTGAGGCCGAAGCGGGAGATCAGCATCGGCTTCGGTACGGAGACGATCGTCTGGTTCGTGATGAGATTGGACTTGGGAAGGTGCGTGACCGAGCGTTTGCCGACGCGTGGCTGGTTGATGAACTTCAGCACCTCGCCCTTGCCCGTGTAGGTGACCTCAGTGCCCGGATCGAGGTTCTCGAGCGCGGCGAGGGCCGCGTCATCAGACGCACGGCCACGGGCGAACGTTGCCCAGATGGTCGGGTCCTCTGTGCCGAGGCGCCATAGCGCCAGGCCGCCGGGTTCCATCGCAAGCGCGGCAGCGACCTGATTGAACATGGTGACGCCGTCGAGCATCCACACGGTATGCGTCGCGCCGCTGCTCTTCTCGCCGTAGGAGAATGTCGAATTGAGGGCGTGGCCGTCGAAAGTGAAGCTGGCGCCGGAGCGGTCCAGCACGTCCCACATCTCGCGGATCGACACGATGCGCCCGTCACCCGGCCGCGCCCAGTCAATGGCGTAGGAGCCGATCGCAACGATCAGCCTGCTGCCGTGCGTCGTCGCAAAGTGCTTGTCGAGCATGGTCTCGAACCATACTTGCGACGCGATCGGGCCCGGGGGCTCGTGAGCCGCGTGCTGGTCATAGACCAGGAGGACGACGCGGTCCGCAGCCTCGATGATCTCGTGGAAGTGCGAGGGCTCGGCATAGGCCGGGACCACGGCGAAGAGCTGGCGGCGCTCGGCCGCAAGAACCGCCCTGAGCTCGCTCAGGAACGCGACGAGGTAAGACTGATCGGCCTCGGGGACCTCCTTGAAGTCGACGACCACGCCGTCAAAGTTCCCCTTTGCGAGATAGTTCTTAAGATTGCGAATGAGACGCGCGCGTGCCTCCGGCGCCTTTAGCACGCGGCCGGTCGCTTCGCCATACCACGCGCGGGTGCGCGGATCATAGTTGTTGATGACCGGCATCAGCCTCAGATGCGGAGCATTGATCGTGAGCCAGGCACCGACGTTCTGCTGCTCGCGCTCGTCGTCGAGCTCGATTTCGCCCTCCTCGCCGGAGAGGTGAAGCCACTCGGGCATCAATCCGTCGAGGTGCTTCGCCGAAGCCCTGAGCGAGAGGAAGCTGTTCTTGTCCCAGTTGACGTAGAAGGCAAAACGGGCCGTTCCGGTCGTTGCCTTGTCGACGCGCGCACGGGCGTGCGCGAGATTGATCCCTGGTCCGCTGCGCGTCGGTGTGCGATGCGCCACGGCGAGGACCGACAGATATTCCCGCTCGAGATTGAGCTTCACGGAGGGGAGCGCCGGCGTCGTGGCGACGCTCACCGCGAACACTGCCACAAGGGTGCCGATGAAGGTGACGAGAAGGCCGACGAGGCCATAGACCACCGGGGATCGACGCCCCGACGCGTCGAAGAAAACCTGCTTGCTCTTGTCCGACATGTTGTCCGGTCTGACCCAGGCCGCCTTGAGCCCTCGGGCTCGGCGGTACGCATTGCTGTGCTGGGTCGGCGGGACGGGCTCTCGCGCTGTCGTGCAGACCCGTCAGAACGGAACGCAAATTAGGGACCGCTTAGGACCGGTTCGGACTGAGACAGGCGGCAATCAGAATTTAGGTTTAATGAAGCGTTAATGCGCAGATTGAAGGTTGGAGCGCGCATTTGCAGCCGCGCGCAGCGCCCGGCGTTGGCGCCTTGGCGCATGTCCGCGCAATGCGGACGGGGCCACGCCGCGCGTTTGGGCGCGGCGTGACGCAATCGTCCTCGGCGGTTGGACTAGAGCCTCATCTCCACGAGGGGCTTGCGGTCCGCGAGGATGAAGGCGATCGACTCGAGCACGGCCGCGTTGGTGTTGACGTCCATGATCCGCGGCGGGCGGCCAGAGGCCTCATAGATGCCCGGATAGAAGCCGTGGTTCCCGCTCGGTGCCTTCGCCGCGATAAAGTTGCGCAGCTTCGTCGCGTAGGTATCGCCGCGCTCTGCGAGCCAGAGGTACGCCGCCTTGCTTGAGATCATGCGGAAAGTCTCGGCGAACTGGGGCGTGGCCCACCGCTTCTCTGTGACCACCGCATCGACCGGCCAACGCGGCCCCGCGTAAGCGTCCAGATTGTAGCCCTGGTAGGTGAACCAGGGCTGCTTGTCGATGGGCGATTCTGAGACACTTGTCAGGCGTCCCGTCTCGGCATAGCGCGCCTTCTGAGCGGCATCGAGCGCGTCGGCGAGGATCTGGGAGCGGGGCGAGTGCCCGAGCTCGATGGCTTCGTTGGTGTGCGGCTCGCTCGCGATCGGGCCGACGGCGGCCACATGATCGATGAACGCCTGGCGGGCGTCCGTATCGCCGGGCCTCAGCTCACGATTGAAGCGCGTATCGACCTCGATGTCCCAGAAGGCGTAGGCTCGGGCGATATAGTGGACATAGTTGAAGCAGCGCGCTTCAAAACGGGCCGAGGATTTGACGTCATAGGGCTGGCCCTTGTTCACCATTGCCGCGATGTCCCAGCGCGCGACCTGCTCCTTCGCCCGGTAGGCGCCGTTCGTCACCTTGTCGAGGATATGGAGCGCGGCGAGCAGGCGCCCCGTGTCGGTCGTATCATAGCCGCCTTCGACGGCATTCCCGCCGATGATCTGAGTGCGATAGTTGGGGAGCGCGTGCGGCCCCCAGCGGAATGTGGCGTTCCGAAGGAACGCCATGACCGCCCGCATCCGCTGATCGAACTCCTTCTCGTCGATGAGGCCGATCGAGCGCGCCGAAAGGTAGGCGAGGATCAGCGACCCCGCATCCCACATGGTCAGGATATTGTATCTCCCGAGGCCGGTTCCCTCGGGCCACATGGCGGCCGGCACGAGTCCGTGCGGCGCGCCCGGTGCCCTCGTGGCGAAATACTGCCAGGCGATCTCGGCGTCGCGTTTCAGCGAGGTGGCCAATGGCGTATCCACTTGGTTTCCTGCTGGCGCCGAGCTGAACAAGCCTTGAGCGGAAAGTGTCCCAGCGAAGCACAATCCTGCCCGGATCGCATCGCGACGTGACATACGCATTGTTGAACTGTCCCAATCAGGAACGCCTTGAATACGAGGCGTTCGGGTTTCTCTTATGGCGAGAGGGACAGTGCAGGGAGGATGCCGCGCCGGAGCCGTGGAGCGGTCCAGCGCCGGAGATCCGCGCGTCATTCAATAATGTCGCGGACGAGCCCCCACGGAGAGGCGCAGGATAATGTCCTGCGCGGGATGCGCGGTGTACGTCTTGTGGTGCCCGCCGTGTCACACATTGCACTGTGCACAAGTTACCCACCATCGCGTTCCGGGGCTCAGATTGACCCCCCTTTTTGCGCTGGCTAGAGGGGATTGTGGCGTTTTTGTGCGTGCATTCATCAGATGGGGGCGTTCGTGAGCTCGAGGAAAGCAATCTTCTCTGCGGCGTTGACTGGCGGGGTGTTCGTCATAGCCGTGTCGGCCATGACGGGCTGCGCGACGGCGGAGCCGCGTTGGCAGGCTGAAGCGCGTGGAGATACCGTTGCCGCGCAGGCCCGTGCGCAGCGGCGGGTCTTGCGCCAGCAGGAGCGGGCCGCTGAGCTGAGACGGGAAAAGCGGAACGATCGGCAGATCCGCCGCGCTCGTGTCATTCGGACCGCGCCGGTTGTTGCGGAGGACAAGTGTCGTCCGCAGCTCGCTGTCGTCGGCGACCAGTACGCGAGCGAGCAAGGTGCTCAGCAGGAGGCGGACAAGGCGTGGATGCAGACCGCGCGCTGGCAGTGGGGCGAGCGCTACATGGCGCGCGAGCACGCGCATGATGCCTCTTATGAGTGCGGCCGTTCCTCGGTTGGTTCCGTGGTGGGGCAGGTGTTCTACCGCTGCCGCCTGACGGCGCGGCCCTGCCGCCCGGACGCTACGCCCGGCAGATGACGGCAGGCGGCGCCTCCTTCGGACGCGTCCGATTCGAATACAACAGGCGGCGAACCGGGTTCGCCGCCTGTTCCTGCATGTGATGGGAGGAGCCCGCGCGATGCCCTGACCATCGGTCCGCGTCCCGGTCCGCACAGAGAGGAACGGCATTTCAGGGCAGAACTTGTGAATGAATGACGAGCTGTGGTCGCCGGCGAGCCCTGGCAAGCTCGGATCGTCATTCTGGCTGATGATCGTCGGCTTTATCCTTCTGGCGTCGGTAAATGCGCCACGACCACGCGCTTCCCGCAACTGAAGCAGCCGAAGGGCATCGGCGGGCAAGAAAAGGCACGAGCGCGCCCTGAGAGGGGGCATTTACCAGCCCTGCGCCAACGATTTTCGCCGCAATTCGTGCCATCTATGCGGAGATGAATGAAACCGGAGGCTTTTCGCATGGACGGCGGCCGAGCCGGGCCGGGCGACGTGCGCGGATCGTCCCCCTTCCGCTGGGCATTTCGCCGGGCGCGCCACGCTTTTGCCCTCTTCCGGCGGCCAACATGGCGCCGTCCGTCACAGGTCTTACGGGGATGGCATCAGACGGGGGAGGCGCCGGGCACGGGTCGGGCGCCGGGGCGCCGCGGTGAGACGTCGAAGACGCGATCCCGCGGCGCCATAGCCAAATGTGCGCCAACTGCCGCGCTGGCGACGGTCCTCCTGGCCATCGCCCCGTTTATGGCTCTGGAGCTCGCTGCGCGCTGGATGGCGCCACCAGGCTTCGCGCGTGCGGAGCAGCTCTCTATTGTCGTTCTCGATCGTCGAGACCGCCTGCTGCGGGCCTTCACCACCCCGGATGGCATCTGGCGCCTGCCCCTGGCGGTCGGCGACGTGGACCCGCGCTATCTCGACATGCTCCTTGCGTTCGAGGATCGCCGTTTCCGCTCTCATGGCGGCGTCGACGCCTTGGCAACGCTGCGCGCGGGCTGGCAGTTTCTGCGCCAAGGACGCATCGTCTCGGGCTCATCGACGCTGACCATGCAGACGGCGCGCCTGCTGATCGGCGAGCATCCGCGCACGCTCTCAGGCAAGCTCGTGCAGATGGTCCGCGCCCGCCAGCTCGAGCTGAGGCTGACAAAAGACGAGATTCTCGACCTCTACCTGCGGCTCGCGCCGTTCGGCGGCAACATCGAGGGTGTGCGCGCGGCCTCGCTCTCTTACTTCGGCAAGGAGCCGCGACGGCTTTCACCGGGCGAAGCGGCGCTCCTCGTGGCTCTCCCACAGAGCCCCGCGACGCGGCGGCCGGATCGCCATCCGGAGAACGCTCGCCGCGCCCGTGATCGGGTGCTCGCTCGGGCCGTGCAAGCGGGCCTGCTCAAGGACGACGAGGCCCGCGCGGCGTTTGCCGAGGGCGTGCCGAGCGCGCGCCGCGCTTTCGGAATGCTGGCGCCGCATCTCGCCGAGAGCGAGGTTGCACGCCTGCCGGATCGGCGCGTGCACCGCCTGACGCTCGACCGCGATGCGCAGATGGCGCTCGAGCGGCTCGCGCGCGAGCACACCGAGGCCCTGGGTTCCCGGCTGTCGAGCGCGCTTGTCGCCGTTGACCACACGACCGGCGATATCCTCGCCTACATCGGCTCGGCGGACTACTTCGATCCGGCTCGGCTCGGGGCCATCGACATGGTGCAGGCTGTGCGCTCGCCCGGTTCGACCCTGAAGCCGATCATCTACGGTCTCGCCTTCGACGCCGGTCGCGCGCACCCGGAGACACTAATCGAGGACCGGCCGAGTCGCTTCGGCACGTACAATCCGAAGAACTTCGACCAGAACTTTCGCGGCACGGTCACGATTCGCGAAGCACTTGGCCACTCACTCAACATTCCCGCTGTGCACGTCCTGTCCGAGGTCGGTCCTGCGCGCCTCAATGGGCGCCTGCGCCGCGCCGGCGTCAAGACGGAGCTGCCGGCCGGTGCGCAGCCGACGCTCGCGATTGCGCTCGGTGGTATCGGGCTGCGGCTGCAGGATCTGGCGAAGCTCTACGCCGGTCTCGCTGGCGGCGGCCGCGCCATGGAGCTGAACTACCTGCGCGGTGAACGGCGTGGGTTTGCGCGTCTGCCGCCGCGACTGCTCTCGCCGCTCGCCGCCTGGTATGTGACGGACATCCTCAAGGATGCGCCGCCGCCGACAAACGCGCGCGGCGGGCGGATCGCCTACAAGACCGGGACGTCCTACGGCCATCGTGATGCCTGGGCTGTCGGCTACGACGGACGATATGTCGTCGCCGTCTGGATCGGCCGCGCCGATGGCACTGCGACGCCGGGCCTCAGCGGGCATACGGCAGCGGCACCGCTGCTTTTCGACGCCTTCGCCCGCATCGCGGACAAGACCACGCCGTTGCCGCCCGCTCCGCCGGGTGCCATCCGCGCGACAAGCGGCACGCTGCCGCCACCTCTGAGACGCTTCGGTGACGACGCGCGTGGGCAGCAAGAGGCGGCCTTCATCGAGCCGCCGGTGCGCATAGCCTTTCCGCCCGACCGTGCCGAGCTTGAGCATGATGATGGTGAGGACGCGGGCTTGATCCTCAAGGCCGAAGGCGGGGCCCTGCCATTGACGTGGCTCGCCGACGGTGCGCCCATCGCCTCCGATCCTCAGCGGCGCGAGGTCGAATGGCGGCCGGACGGGCGCGGCTTCATGCGCATCACGGTGATCGATGCCAAAGGCAAGAGCGATCGCGTCGATATCCGGCTGAAGTAGCCGCTCCTTTACGCTGGCGGCACCGTGCCTGTGCGGGGGTCAATCGGCACGAGCTTGTCGAGGCCGGTCAGCTCCTCGAAGGCGACGCCAGCCGAGAGCAGCGCCGCCTCGCCACGCGGCGGCCCGACGATCTGCAGGCCGACCGGCCGCCCGTACTGGTCGAAACCGCAGGGTACGGCCAGCGAGGGAACGCCCATGAGCGTCGGGATGGCCGTGATGAGTGAGCCGCCGAGGTAGTGCGCGACGGCTTTGCCGTCGATCTTCTCGGGCATGCGCCGGGTGACATCGAAGGCGGGTGTCGAGGCGCCCGGCGTGATCAGCAGGTCGAAAGTCTCGAAGAAGGCCACGACGCGCCGGTAGAAGGCGGCGCGCTCCCGCTCGGCCCAGGCAATGCGTGACGGTGTGGCCTCGAGCCCGAGCTTGGTGTTCCAGATGATGTCCGGCTTGAACTTGTCGGGGTATTGGGCGATCTGCAGCTCGCGGTCGACGACGTAGGACTGTGCACGCAGGACCATGAAGGCGTCGGCAATCTGGCCGACATCAGGCGTAGCCTCCTCGACGGTGGCGCCGAGCTCCGTAAAGCGCTGCGCGGCCTTGCCGCAGATCTCGCGCGTCTCGCGGTCCATGGGTACAGAGCCGCCGAAATCGGGCGACCACGCGACGCGGCGCGGCAGCCTGCGGGCGGCCACGGCTTCGCTGAAGGACTGTGCGGGCGCGTCGAAGGTCAGGGGATCGCGCGGGCAGAAGCCGGCCATGCTGTCCAGGAATAGGGCGACATCGGGCACGTTGCGGGCCATGGGGCCCTGCACAGAGAGCGGCGCATAGAGGTTGTTCGCCGTCCCGCGCGTGACGCGGCCGGGAGATGGCCGCAGGCCCACGACGCTGCAGTACGTCGCGGGCCGCCTGAGGCTGCCGGCGTGGTCGCTGCCGTGGGCCAACCATACTTCGCCTGCTGCGAGCGATGCCGCCCCGCCGCCCGTCGAGCCGCCGCAGGTGAGCGAGGTGTTCCACGGATTGGTCGTGCGCCCGAAGACCTCGTTGAAGGTCGAGCCGCCGGAGCCGAATTCCGGGGTGTTCGACTTCGCGATGACGATACCGCCCTTGCGCTCGATGCGCTCGACGACGGGGTGGGAGGCCGAGGGCACATGGTCCTTGAAGATAGGTGAGCCGTATGTTGTGCGCACGCCCGCGACGTCGGTCAGGTCCTTGATCGCCACCGGCAGCCCGCCGAGCCAGCCCGCTTCCCGCTCGGCCCCGCGCCGCTCGCCGCGCATGAGCGCGCGCGCATGGTCGCGGGCCCGATCGAAGCAGAGCGTCGGCAGGGCATTGAGGGCGCATTCGCAGGTGGCAATGCGCCTTTCCGCAGCATCGATGAGGTCGAGCGGGGTGATCTCCCGCGCGTTGAGGCGGCGCACGGCCTCGCGTGCCGTCATCCGGATGAGCTCGTCGGTCATTCGTTCGTTCCCCGATGGTCAGTGACGGCGGGCTGCGCCGATCCTGTCGAGTGGGCCGAGCGCGCGCTCGAGCATCGGCACGACCTCGCCGGCGAAGCGCTCGATGGATCTCAGCGCCATCGCGACCGTCGAGGCGCCGGCCTGGAACTGGAGCAGCATATGCACGGGCTCGGCGGCACGGATCAGGGCCGCCATACGCTCGGCGACCGACGCCGCATCGCCGACGAGCAGCGATGAGGCCAGCACGTCGATCGGCGGCTCACCCTGGTAGGGCTTCTCGATCAGCATGGCCCCGTCGATCAGCTCCTCGCGGTGGCGTAGGCTCTGCGAGAGCCGGATCTGGTGGCGGACGTTGTCGACGAACTCAGCGGCCTCGGCCTTGCTGTCGGTAATGCAGACATGGCGCAGCGGCGCGATGGCCGTGGCCAGCGGGTCGAGGCCCTGCTCGGCGTAGATTCCGGCAATGCGGGTCTTCACCTCGGTGAGCTGGGCGACCGAGGCGTGGCGCGGCGTCAGCATGATCGGCCAGCCCTTGCGGGCGGCGAGGCCCTGGAGTGTCCGATTGTCGCCGGCGATCCAGATATCGGGCAGCTTACCGACCGGGCGCGACGCGATGTGCGTTTCGGGCAGCGCCCAGTAACGGCCCTTGTGGCTGAAGGTCTCCGCGGAGAAAGCCTTTTCGAGGAGTTCGACGAATTCGACGAGCTTCGGCGCTGAGTCGGCGAGGTCCTCGCCGAAGCGCTCGAATTCGTAAGGCTGGTAGCCGCTGCCGATGCCCAGCACCAGGCGGCCGTGGGTGAGCGCATCGACCATCCCGATCTCGGAGATCAGACGAAGGGGATTGTAGAGGGGTACGACGACCACGCCCGTCGCCAAGCGGATCCGGGAGGTCTCACCGGCGAGCCGCGCGACCATCATCAGCGGCGATGGGCAGGTGCAGTAGTTGGAGAAGTGGTGCTCGGCGAACCAAGCTATCTCGAAGCCGGCCGCCTCGGCAGCCTTCACCTGCGCGATCGCGCCGTCATAGAGCGCGCCCGCGTTGGTGCCGGGCGTGCGATAGCCCATAAGGTTGAAGATCCCGAAGTTCACGGGCGAGCCTCCCCACTGCTTCTCCGCAGGTTGATCCTGCGCTATCTGTTGCGGACACCGGACTTCGCACAGTCTGTCTGAGGTTGCGAGGCAAGGGAACCCCAACCGGACCCGGCGGCGCCGCGCTCAGGGAAGGACATACATGTCATTTCGGAGCATCGGCGCCCGAGCGAGGCCACAAGGAGGGCTCGAAAATGCATCGGCCGGTGCCGCGATCGAAACGGCACCGGCCGACGGGGACATATGAAACGCGGCGAGCGACTACGGGAGAATCGCTCTAGGCGCGCTTGCGGCGGACCGCCGGCTTGCGGACAGCGGCCTTCTTGGCCGGGGCGCGGCGCGCCTTCGCGGCGACCTTGCGGCGGGCGGGGCCGGCCCGCTTCGTCGCGGTCTTCTTCACGGCGCGCTTGGCGGGGGCCTTCTTCGTCATCGTCTTCTTGGCAACCTTCTTCGCGGGCGCCTTCTTCATCGTCTTGGTGGTCCTCTTCACAACCTTAGCCATGTTGATATCTCCTATCTCTTCCCGGTAGCAAGTCACTCGCCTGTCAAGACGAATCGTGTCCACTTGCAGTCGTGAATGTGGTGATTTGATAGTTAATGGGAAGTTAATGAATTCAAATGCCGATATTCCGCGGAGATAATCCCAATAAACTTTCGGCGGGCTTTCTGCGTCGCAAAAATGCAAGTAATGCAATAAAACCGGCCATATTCGTGCGGTCGCCAGCGCGGCTGGACGACCTCAAAAAAATCGCGCAAGGATGCGCGTCGAGATGCGCGTGAGCGCGCTGTCGAGGGCCAGGAAGTGATTGAAATCGAGCGAGTCGCGCGAATCATGCGCGAGGTGGCGGCAGAGGAGATCATGCCGCGATGGCGCAATCTTGCGGGCGGTGACGTCATCGAGAAGAGCGGACCGAGCGACATCGTCACGGTCGCGGATCGTGCTGCTGAAGTGCAGCTCGCGCGTCGCCTCGCGGCGTTGGTTGCAGGCTCGCGCGTCATTGGTGAGGAAGGCGTGCACGCCGATCCATCGGTCACGACGCACTTCGCGAGCGGCGACCCTGTCTGGGTGATCGACCCGATCGACGGCACAAGTGCCTTCGCCAAGGGCGAGACCGCATTCGCCGTGATGGTCGCGCTCGTTCGCGGCGAAGAGCTGATTGCAGGATGGATACTGGCACCCGCGGGCGGCGAAATGCACATGGGTGAGCGCGGCAGCGGCGTGTGGCGCGTCAGCGAGGACGGAACCGTGCGGCTCCCGCGGCCGAGCATTCCATCCGAGCGCAAGGAACTGATCGGCTTGCTCGGCCGCCGGCACATGAGCGACGCGCGCCGGTCCGAGATCAAATCACGGGGCGAGGCGTTCGGTGCTCTTCAGAATGTCTCCTGTGCCGGCCTCGACTATCCGCGGCTGCTCTCGGGCAGATCGCATTTCGCGATCTACAACAAATCCGAGCCCTGGGATCATCTGCCGGGGCTCGCGCTTGCGCACGAGCAGGGCTTCGTCTTCTCGAAGCACGACGGCAGCGCCTACCGGCCGGGCGACAATACCGGTGGCCTGGTCATCGCGCCAAGCGAGGAGGTCGCCGCGGATATCCGCAGGCTGCTGCTCGGCTGAGGGCGATTAGCTTCCGGGAAGTACCAGGATCTTGGGCGTCTTTGGCAGGGTCGCCCGCGAGACGACCATGGTCGGCACTTCGCTCATCTCGACCTCGAAGTGCGGTCGGGCCACGTGCAAAAAGCGCTCCAGCGTGTAGGGCGAGAAGTAGTGCATGGGGATCATGAGCGGCGCCTTGAGCGCCTTCAGAACCTCCATCATCCCCTCTACGTCCAGCGTGAAGCTGCCGTCGACCGGCACCAGGACGACGTCGAGCTGGCCGATCTGGGCGAGCTGCTGGGTCGTCAGCGTGTGGTGGAGATGGCCGAGGTGCCCGATACAGAGGTTGCCGGTCTCGAACACGAAGATCGAGTTGCCCCAAACGTCGGTGCCCCCGGCATAGGTGCGGATGTTGGTCGGAACATTTCGGACGCGCACGTCCTCGAGTGTGATGTCGTGCTGCGCCGCGCCTCCCTCCGGGTTCCACCCCCGCAGGACATGGCGGATGCCGGGGTCCGGGTTGTTGGTGTAGTGCGTCGTGTGGGCCCGGTTCATGGTCACGATTTCGGGGATCACGGCCGGTCGCACATAATCGTTGTAGTCAGTGGCAATGCGGATGCCGCGTTGCGTCTCGATCAGGAAGGTCGAGTGGCCGACATAGCTGATCCGCGTCTCCCCGAGCCTGAGCTGCGCCCGATGTACCAAGGAGGGCACCGTGATGCCGCCGGGGCCGCGGCGTGGCGGCGCCTCGGCAAGTGCGAGACAGAGGTCCGGTGCGACTTTCCCTGGGCTTGCGATCTGGGCCTTGGTCGGTGGTGTGGCGAAGACCAGCACGGCTACCGGCAGGAAGGTGGGGGCGGCAGCTTTGAGCAACGTCCACACGCGCATTACGACCTCCAGGACTCTTAAGCCATCACGCGGCCGCCCCGCTTGCCTTCAAGGCCGCAATCTCATTCTCGCTAAGACCCGCCTCCCGCAGGATCACATCTGTGTGTTGGCCGAGCGAGGGACCGGGTCCCGGGCGGCGTGGTGGCGCGTGACCGATCTGGAAGGGCGCCGCCAGCGTCTTGGGCATCCCCTGCGTGTCGGCTTCGACAACCGCACGCGCGGCGACGGCCTGAGGATCCTCGGGGATGTCCTGCAGCCGATTGATGCGCGAATGGGGTATGCCGCGCGCCTTCAGCCGGCGGTTCCAGTGCGCGAAGGGCCGCGTGCAGAAGATGCCGTCGAGGAGTTCGCGAAGCTCGGCCGCGTGCGCATGGCGCGCCTCGATCTCAGCGAAGCGCGGATCCCTGGCGAGGTCGGGTCGCTCGATGACCTCGAGCACGGCCGGCCACAGACGCGCCTCGTGGGCGACATTGAGCTGAAGCCAGCGCTCATCCGCGGTCCGGTAGATATTGGCCAGGGCCGAGCGCGGGCGTTCGCGCGGCGGACGATTGGGTAGGTACGAGCCGAGCAGTGCCGCCTGGGCATAGACGCCGTTCGACCACAGCCCGTTGGCCAGTAGATTGCTCGCGACCCAGGTGCCCTTGCCGGTGCGCCCGCGATCGATGAGGGCGAGCAGGATTGCAGAAAGCAGCGCCATGGCCGACGGCCGGTCGCCCTGGGCCGGGAGTGCGAAGCCCGGCGGCTGACCTTCGAAGTGCGTGGCATCGAGAAGGCCTGAGCGGGCGAAGTAGGCATTGCTGTCGAACCCGGGCTGGTCCTTGTCAGGGCCTTCCTCGCCATATCCTGAGAAAGACGCGTAGATCAGCCGGGGATTGCGCGCGGCAACCTCCTCATAGCCGAGGCGCAGGCGCGCGCGGACTGGGAATGGGTAGTTGGTGATCAGGACATCGGCTGTGTCGATCAGGCGGTCGAGCGCGGCGCGGCCGTCGGGGTGCTTGAGGTCCAGCGCAATCGAGCGCTTGTTGCGGGCGTCGAGGTGCCAGGGATAGTTCACCTCGGCCTTGGGGAAGCTCGTGAGGTTGATGTTGGCGCGGTGCGGGTCGCCCTCGCCGGGCGGCTCCACCTTGATGACGTCGGCGCCGTAATCGCCGAGGACGACGGCCGCGGCCGGCGCGGCGATGAACGAGCTGACGTCGAGCACGCGCAGGCCGTCGAGGGGAAGCCGGGACGTCATCGGGGACCCATCCAGTTACACGCTTGCTTGTTTGCCAGGTGGTGCAGGGCACGAGATTAGCGGCGCTACCCAAGACTGCATAGACTGCGGTACGTTCGCGCAGAGGATCCGCAGCCGGGAGGACGACACGGATGAGCGCAAAGGCATCGAGTGGGGATTGGCTGGGACTTGGCGGGCGCATTGCCGTGGTGACGGGCGGCGCAAGCGGCATCGGGCGGGCGACGGCCGAAAGCCTCGCCGAAGTCGGCGCCGCGGTCGCGCTGCTCGACATCAATGAGGAAGGCGCCAAGGCGGCTGCGGCAGCCATCGGCGCGAAGGGCGGCAAAGCCGTGGGCGTCGCTTGTGATACGACCAGCGAGGCGAGCATCGCTACAGCGCGCAAGGAGGTCGAGGCCGCACTTGGCGGAGCGGATATCCTCGTCAACAACGCCGGCATTCTGCGCCCCGGCGGGCTCGACAAGCTCTCGCTCGCGGACTGGAACAATATCCTGGCCGTGAACCTGACGGGCTACCTGCTGGCAGCGCAGGCTTTCGGCGAGGGGATGCGCCAGCGCCGCTGGGGCGCCATGGTGCACATCGCCTCGATCGCGGCGAGCGAGCCGCAGCCCTTCTCGGGCGCCTACAGCACGGCCAAGTCCGGCGTCGTCATGCTCTCGCGCCAGCTCGCCTATGAGTGGGGCCCGGAAGGCGTGCGCTCGAATGTCGTCAGTCCCGGCTTCGTGCGTACGGCGCTGAGCGAGAGCTACTATCAGGTACCGGGCGTTCTCGAGGCACGCTCGAAGCTCGTGCCCATTGGCCGGGTCGCGACGCCCGACGACCTCGCGCAGGTCGTCACGTTCCTCGTCTCGGACAGAGCCGGATACGTGAATGGCGCCGAGGTGCTCGTCGATGGCGGTGCCAACACCATCCTCATGGGCCAGGTGCCGCGCCCCGGCTATGAGCGCCAGAGTTGAGCGCGCGGGAGAGGGCTACCGTGCCCTCGGCACCTTGCGCCCGACCGCTCCGTCGATGAGGGCGGTGAGGCGGCTCTCATCGCGCACATCGAGCTTGAGGCGGATGGGCAGCGCCCGCGTCTGCGCGTAGAGCTCAGCGAGGGGGCCGTCGCCGCCTGCAAGGCGGGCGCGGTCCTTCTCGGTGGTCACGAGGGTGGCCCCGCGGGGCCGTGCAAGATCGAGGAGGCGGGTGGCGTCGGCGGCGGTGAAGTCATGGTGGTCAGGGAAGGCGACCCTGGCGACCGGATCGGCGCCGAGCGCGGCGAGCGTCGCGAAGAAGCGGTCCGGCACGCCGATGCCGGCGAAGGCGACCACCGGCGGCGCCAGCCAGTCGATGGCGCCACCTGGAACGATGCGGGCTTCGAGCACCGGCCCGTCGAAATCGCGGCGCAGTCGCGCTGCGAAGTCACTCTGTCCGGTGCCGTCGCCCGTTGCGGAGCCGCCGTTGATGACCAGCGCATCGACCAGGCCGAACTGGAAGTCGAGCGGCGCCCGCAACGGTCCGGCCGGGATGACGCGGCCATTGCCGATGCCCCGCGCCCCGTCCACGATCGCGAGGCTCAGGTCCTTGGCGAGGCCAGGGTTTTGCAGGCCGTCGTCCATGATGATGACGTCGGCTGAACGGCCCCCGCGCGCGCCTGCGGCGATCGCGCGCGCGCCCGCGGCCCTGTCGCGGCAGATTAAGGTCGGGTGTGCGGCGGCGAGCAGCAGCGGCTCGTCGCCGACGTCACGCGCGCGGTCGCGCTCGGGATCAACCCAGTGCGGCCCGCTGAGGCGCCCACCGTAGCCTCGCGAGAGGAAGGCGCTCGTTAGGCCCATGCCGCTCACGAGCTCGGCGACGGCGAGGGCGAGCGGTGTCTTACCGGCGCCGCCCGCGGTGAGATTGCCGATGCAGATGACGGGGAGGGGCGCGCGATACGGCGTGGCGCGCGCGAAGCGCCGGCGGACGAGGCCGCCCCAGAGCGCCGCCGCAGGTTCGAGTAGCCGGGCGATCACGCCGTGCGGCCTCTCGTACCACCACGCTGGTTCGCGCATCGTCACCGGCAAGCGTCCCCGTGTCCTTCATCGTCCCGATCGTCGCGGAACCCATTTGGCCAAGGCCGCTTGTAGCAAGTTGGTGACAGTTTCACAGACCGTACAAAATGGCATTTGACATGGGCCGCGACCGCTCTACAAGCTCCGCGCATCAGAACCAAGTCGCGTTCTGGGTTCGGGGGGACGGGGGCGGTTCCGCGGGAACGCGGCCCCGCACCAGACCCTCCGGGCGATCGTGCTCCTCCAAGGCTGCGCGTCCATCATGATCCGCGAGACAGCGCGGGGTGGTGAGTGGAGACTACCTACGCATGTCCGTCAGGACAGAATGCTCGCACTGCGGGGCCAAGTGGACCTTGGCCTCGATCACCTCGATCTTTCCCTCGAAGATGCCTGAATAGCTGGAGACAAGTATCATGATGCTCGTCGCTACGTCCGTGCGTGCCAGCGCGATCGAAGGCGTTGGCGTGTTTGCAGTGGACTTCATACCCGCGGGGACGCCGATCTGGGCGCTCGACGAGCGCTTCGACAAGGTCTTCACCGAGGAAGAGGTCGCGAGTTTTCCGACGAACGTGCAGGAGTACTTCGCCCGGTACGGCTACCCGCACATGGAGCGGGAAGGCTTGGTCGTGCTTGAGCTCGACAACGGCCGGTTCATGAACCACAGCCTGACGCCGAACACCGATTTCACCCGCCCGGATGTCGGCTATGCGATCGTGGATATCCTCCCCGGCGAGGAACTCACCTGCAACTACTTTGAGTTTGATCGCACGTTCCGGGGCTTCGATGCTCCGGCCGTTGAGCCCGCCTATGCCGTGCAGAGGCCGGTGGCCGCGAACGGTATCGGTGCTGGCCTCACCGCAGGCATCTAAGCCAGCGGCATGAGTATCGTCCGGGGCCGAAGGCCCTGGCATGGCCGCGTGAAATGGTCGCTCGATCGCCCGGCGCGTGCGCATGGGAGCGCGACCCCATTGGGCTGGAGCGGTTCGCGCCCTTCCCGTTCGCAAGGTCACGGCCGGTTCAGTTGGCGTCGGGCGCTGAAATGCCGTAATGGTTCCGCCCAATGAGTTCAGCCCCAACCCCTCCCGTCCAACGGGGGCGGCGGTAAGTCCATGCCGTGAAGGAGATCGACGTGACGGCGACCCCACTTGCCCTTTTCGTGCGTAGCTTTCACCGCCGGGCGTTCTTGCTCGGCGTGGCGAGCGTCGCCGCCCTCTCGACCGCCGCGGGGCTGGCGCCCGCGCTGGCGCAGCGGCGGGGTGACCGGGGCCCCGACGAGGTCTCGGTCGAGGCGCTGATGAAGCCCGGCCCTTTGCCCGATCTCATCGTGGGCAAGGCCGATGCGCCAGTCACCGTGGTCGAGTACGCCTCGATGACATGTGGCCATTGTGCCAATTTCCATAACAACGTGTATCCGGCGCTGAAGGCGAAATACATCGATACCGGCAAGGTTCGTTTCATCCTGCGCGAGTTCCCGCTGGACAATCTCGCGGCGGCGGCGGCCATGCTGGCGCGATGCGCGGGCGGCGACGCAACCCACGCCATGGTCAGCGCGCTCTTCAGGACCCAGGACAAGTGGGCCTTCGTGCGCGGCAATCCGGTCCCCGAGCTCTTCAAGATCGCGCAGCAGGCGGGCTTCACCCAGGAGCGCTTCGACACCTGTCTCAAGGACAACACGACGCTCGATCACATGATCTCCGCCCGCCAGCGCGCGAGTGAGGAGTTCGGGGTCAACGCGACCCCGACGTTCTTCATCAACGGGAAGCGCTTCCGCGGGCGGGCCGACTCGATCGAGGCGTTCGACCAGGCGCTGGCGCCTTTCCTCGGCGGCTGATTGGCTGTGCGCGCCCGCCTGCGAGCCGGTACGGCGATGTGGAAGGGGGGGCGGCGTCCGACAGGGTTCGCTGCGCTTGTTGCGTCCTTCGCGCTTGCGGGCTGCTCGGGCGATGCCATGACGACGCTCGACCCGTCGCGCCCGGCGGCCGTGACCGTTGAGACGTCCGCCGTCGGTGCGCCGGCCCGCGTGCCGGAACCGGCTTTCGACCCCTTCTCCGACAGCCCGTCGGCCACTGTGCCGGTACGTCGGGTCTTGGAGAACCCGACACTGGACGAGGTCATGCGGCCGGGACCGCTCCCCGAATTCTCCATCGGGCGCGGGGACGCGCCCGTGACCATCATCAAGTATGCCTCGCTGACCTGCCCGTTCTGCCGGAGATTCCAGGCCGAGGTCTTCCCGGCGCTGAAGCGGGACTACATCGACCGCGGCAAGGTGCGCTTCATCATTCGCGAGTTCCCCATCGGGAAGACCAGCGGCATGGCCACCATCGCGCTGCGCTGTGCGCCCATGGATCGCTACCTTGAGCTGTACGGGCGCTTCCTCTCCACGCAGGCGCAGTGGGTATCGCAGGAGGTGCGCATTGAGCCGATCCTCAAGGTGGCGCAAAGTGTTGGCTTGACAGCCGCAGAATTTGACAGATGCCGTGAGAATCACGGCATGATCGGCGCGCTGAACCGGGTGAAGGACCGCGGTCGGGAGCTTGGGGTGATCGGAACACCAAACTTCTTCATCAACGGCAAGCTCGTGAAGAAGGCGTTGGATCTGGCCGAGCTTCGCGAGATTATCGATCCGCTCATCGCCGGCCTCCCGGTGGCCGCGACACCTGTTTCCGTGCCGCGTTGAGCGCAATCTCGTATATGGCGTCGAAAGCAAGAGCCCATCACCGCTTGCAAGGCGGGTACTGACGTGCAGATCACGCGACTCCGGCTGCTCGGCTTCAAGTCGTTCGTGGAGCCGACCGAGCTTGTCATCGAGAAGGGACTGACCGGCGTTGTCGGGCCGAATGGCTGCGGCAAGTCGAACCTGCTCGAGGCGCTGCGCTGGGTCATGGGCGAGACGTCCTACAAGTCCATGCGCGCCTCCGCCATGGAGGACGTGATCTTCTCCGGGACGAATGCCCGGCCGGCCCGCAACATGGCCGAGGTCACGATCTCAATCGACAATTCGGCCCGCACGGCGCCGGCCGAGCTTAACGACGCTGACGTGCTCGAGGTCACGCGCCGCATCGAGCGCGACGCTGGCTCGGCCTACCGCGTCAACGGCAACGAGGTGCGCGCGCGCGACATCAAGCTGCTGTTCGAGGACGCGGCGACGGGTGCGCGCTCACCTTCGCTGGTCCGGCAGGGCCAGATCGCGGAGATCGTCAATGCCAAGCCGGAGCAGCGCCGGCGCATCCTGGAGGATGCCGCGGGCGTCGCCGGCCTGCACAGCCGTCGCCACGAGGCCGAGCTGCGGCTCAAGGCCGCCGAGGCCAACCTGGCGCGCGTCAATGACGTGCTCGGCCAGCTCGGCAGCCAGATCGAGGCGCTGAAACGCCAGACGCGGCAGGCCAGGCGCTACCGCGAGCTGTCGGGCGAGATCCGCAAGGCCGAGGCGCTGCTGCTGCACCTTTCCTGGACTGCCGCGCAGGCCGAGGTGGTTGCTGCGGAGGCGGCCCTCTGGCAGGGGCTCGGCGCGCTTGCCGCGGCCACCGAGCGCGAAGCCGCGCTCGTCGCTGAGGAGGCCGAGCGTGCCGCCGCGATCGAGCCGCTTCGTGAGGAGGAGGCGCGGCGCGGCGCGGCGCTCGCTCGCATCCGCATCGAGCAGGAGAATTTCGAGAAGGAGGCGCGGCGCCTCGCCGAACGCCAGCGCGAGCTCGAAGCGCGCGCCGAGCAGATGCGCCGCGACATCGAGCGCGAGCAGCAGCAGGTATCCGAGGCGCGCACGATTCTGGATCGGCTGAAGGCTGAAGCCGAGACGATCCGTGCTGAAGCCGAGAGCGGCCTGCGCGACGAAGACGAGACGCGCGCGCGCCTCGCGACCGCGGAGGCGGCCCTCGGGGAGGCCGCGGCACGGCTGGCCGAGGTGACGGCGCGCGCCATCGAAGCCCGCACGCGCCGCCGCGCTCTCGAAAGTGCGCACGCCGAGCGCCTTGCTCAGGTCAGGCGGATCGAGCAGCAGCTCGCCGCGCTCGCGGCGCAGGCCCGCGAGATCGCAGCCCGCGCACCGGATGCCGAGCGCCTTAAGCAGCTCTCCGAGGCCGGGCAGCGTCTCATGCGCGAGGCGGCGGCCATCGAGGCGCAAGCGCTCGCCGCGGAGGAGCGCGCCGCCGAGCTTGCGGTCGACGCGCGCGCGCGCGAGGAGGCGAGCCAAGCCGCGCGGCTCACCGCAGGCCAGCTCCGCACGGAGGTCGAGACGCTTGCTAAGCTTCTCCTGCCGCAGCGTGACGACGGCCTGCCGCCGATGATCGATGAGCTGCGCGTGGCGCCCGGCTATGAGCGTGCGCTCGGTGCGGCCCTCGGCGATGATCTCGACGCGCCAATTGCGGACGAGGCGGCCGTGCATTGGCGCCGCGTCGGGCGGGATGCGGACGACCCGCCGCTGCCGGTCGGCGTGCATCCGCTCGCCCTCGAGGTGGATGCCCCCCCCGAGCTCGCGCGGCGGCTTGCACAGATCGGCGTCGTGGCACGCGAGGAGGGGCGCCTGCTGCAGCCGTACCTGCGCCCAGGTCAGCGGCTCGTGTCGCTCGAAGGTGACCTCTGGCGGTGGGATGGGTTCACTGTCGCGGCCTCGGCGCCGACGGCCGCGGCGCTGCGCCTAGCCGAGCGCAACCGCCTGGCCGAACTCGAGGTGCTCGAGGATGCCGCCCGCCGCGAAGCCGAAGATTTGGCGTCCGCGGCGCGAGCGGCGCGCGAGGTGCACCGCCTTGCCGAAAGCGAGGAGCGACGTCTGCGGCAGGCTTGGCGCGAGACCCAGGCCGAGCTCGCCCGCACGCGCGATGGGCTCACGGTGATCGAGCGCCAGGCGCGCGAGACCGAGCAACGGCTCGCGGCAGTTGCCGAGAACCGGACGGCGGCCGAGGCGGCGCTGGTCGAGGCCAAGGAGCGCCTCGCTGAGAGCGAGGCGGCGATGGCCGCGCTCGACAACGATGATGCCCTCGAAGCGGAGGTTTTGGCGGCCGAGGCCGAGACGGCCGGGCACCGCAACGCGGTCGGCGAGATCCGGCAGGTGCTCGCACGGCTCGAGCGTGATGCGCATGTCCGCACGGAGCGGCTCACGGCCATCGAGGTCGAGCACGCGCGCTGGCAGGCGCGTTGCGAGGACGCAGGAAGCCACCTCGCCACCCTCAGTGCGCGCATGAGCGAGACCGAGAGCGAGCTTGCGGAGATGGCCGAGGTTCCGGCCGAGCTCGAGGCGCAGCGGGTGAGGCTGCACGACCAGTTGCAGGCGGCAGATGCCGCCCGCCGCGAGGCCGCGGATCGTCTGGCAGAAGCCCAATCCGCGCATCGCGAGAGCCAGCACGCGCTCAAGGCTGCGCAGGCTGCCGTTGCCGATGAGCGCGAGGGACGCGCGCGCGCCGAGGCGAAGCTCGAAGGCGCGCGTCAGAGGCGTTCGGAAGAAGCGCACCGCATCCGCGAGACCATGGATTGTGCGCCCGAGGCCTGTCTCGCGTTGGCCGAGGTGGCGCCAGACGCGCCCTTGCCGACGCTCGCCGATGTCGATCGTGCGCTGCATCGCCTGAAGGCGGACAGGGAGCGGCTCGGCGGCGTCAATCTCGCCGCCGAGGAGGAGCTGCAGAAGCTCAACGAGCAGTTCGCCGGGATGGATCTGGAGCGTCTCGATGTCGAGCAGGCGATTCACAAGCTGCGCGGCGCGATTGGCCAGCTCAACCGCGAGGCGAAAAAGCGGCTCAGCGACGCCTTCGATCAGGTGAACGGCCACTTCCAGCGGCTGTTCGGCACGCTGTTCGGCGGTGGCGAGGCGCGTCTTGAAATGATCGAGAGCGAGGAGGACCCGCTCGAAGGCGGGCTTGAGATCATCGCGCGGCCTCCCGGCAAGAAGCCGGCGACACTCTCGCTCTTGTCCGGCGGCGAGCAGACGCTGACCGCGCTTTCGCTGATCTTCGCAGTCTTCCTGACGAACCCCTCGCCCATTTGCGTGCTCGACGAGGTGGACGCGCCGCTCGATGACGCCAACGTCGACCGCTTCTGCTCGATGATGGAGCGCATGGCCGCCGAGACTGAGACGCGCTTCCTGGTCATCACGCACCACCCGATGACCATGGCGCGTATGGATCGCCTGTTCGGGGTGACCATGGCCGAGCGGGGCGTCTCGCAGCTCGTCTCGGTCGACCTTGCAACCGCCGAGCGGATCATCGAGAACGGCTCCGACAGCGCTCAGGCCGGAGCGGCCTGAGGATCGGCGCAGCTTGCGCGCTATCGCAGGCTCGTATATTCACATCTTCGAATATGATGGTCCGGGGCGGACCGCTTCGGCGGGCGATGGAAGCGTCGGGGAGGGACATATGGGCGGCCTCAGAGAAGCAATTGTTGAGAACGGCCCGCATTGGCTGGCGGTCGGCGGCCTCGTCATCGGCTTTATTTTTGGCGCCATCGTCTTCCGGACCAATTTCTGCACGATGGGCTCAGTTTCCGACATCGTGAATCTTGGCGACTGGCGCCGGTTCCGGGCGTGGGTGCTCGCAGCAGTGACGGCACTCGCAGGCGCGCAGGCCCTGCATTGGCTCGGTGTCGTCGATCTCACGAAGTCGATGTACCTGGGAGCGACCTTCAACTGGGTCGGCCATGTTGCCGGGGGGCTCATTTTCGGCTTCGGCATGGTCTTTGCCGGCGGCTGCCCGAGCCGCAATCTGGCGCGGGCCGGCGGGGGGGACCTGCGCGCACTGATGACGCTCGTGGTCGTGGGGCTCTTCGCCTACATGACGATCGGCGGCATCCTCGGTCCGGCGCGCGCGGCGATCGACCAGGCGACTGGCATCGCCCTGCCAACCGCAACGCAAGGCCTTGGCGATCTCGTCGATCGCGGGCTGGCGCTCTCGGCCGGCTTCGGGCGCATTTTCGCGTCGTGGATCATTGTTCTGGCCGGGCTTGCCTACTGCTTCAAGGATGCCGAGTTCCGCGCCTCGCCCGTGCACGTCTGGTCGGGGATCGGCGTCGGTCTCTGCGCCATTGCGGGCTGGGCACTCACCGGACTCGCCTTCGACGAGCTGGCGGAGCGGCCGACGGCACCGATCTCGCTCACCTTCGTTCGCCCGAGCGGTGATGCGCTCGAGTGGCTGCAGCGCTACACGGCAGCGCCGATCCCAGGCTTTGGTGTCGCCACGGTGTTCGGCGCGATCCTCGGGGCGTTCGTCGCCGCGAAGTCCATGGGCCGCTTCCGGCTCCTGACCTTCTCGGATACGGGCGATACGGTGCGCACGCTGCTTGGCGCGGCCCTCATGGGCATCGGCGGCGTGATGGCGCTCGGCTGCACGATCGGGCAGGGCGTGACCGGCGTGTCGACGCTTGCGATCGGCTCGTTCGTCACCTTCGCCGCGATCGTTGTGGGGGCGGTTATCGGCCTCAAGGCGTTCGAGCGCTGGCTGATGTCGGAGGCCTAGGTTCTGTTGACATTCATCGCAGCCAGATCATAGCCGCGGCGAGGTAGAGCATCGAGTGGAAGTTGCGGGCGAGCTTCTCAAAGCGGGTCGCAATGCGCCGGTAATGCTTGAGTTTG
>JBKBPL010000019.1:0-82792 GCA_046293075.1 Hyphomicrobiaceae bacterium
CTCCGAGAGGCCCCTCTGAAACTGGATGCGGTTGCGCGCCATCGCCCATCTCCCTGATCTGGCACGCACTCTCCGCCGATTCGAATGGCGACATCAGGGCTTATGATGGTGCGTAAGCAAGTTGATGGTTATTATTCATAGTCGCACTTTGATTGCCCTTCTTGATCTGCATCAACCCCTTCCCTTCGCCCTCGCATCGCATTTCGCCGTCGCAAGCGCGCCTGTCGCTCTTGCGGACGTGCACGCCTGATCGCTTTGGCGACTGGAACAGGCTGACGCCAAGCCATTGGCTGAGTTGCGATAACGCCTGCCGCGCCTCAGAGATTGCGAACAGGTCGCGCAATTGAAAGACGCCCGCAATTCCGATTGTTCACATTGTGCAGGATCTCCTCCACGCAGCCGTCGCCGCCATTCGCCATACAATCAGGTACACCCCAATACAAATCCGCGCAGAAAGTAGCGGAGACATTACCAGCATTATCCGGGGAACCTCTGAATAAACGCGCGGTCCCGGCGGACATGCGGTATGGGCTCGTGGCAGCGCGGGATGGACGAGCTGCGCCTTGCGTCCCTCGGCCTTGCGGCGAAGAAGAAGCGGGCCACGCGGGCCCTCGCGAGGCGGACATTGCCCGGAAAGGACCATGCGGGAGCAGAGCGAGCCAGGGGAGCGGACTGAAGAGCAGCCCAGTTCCGTCACTTCCGCTCAAGCAGCTTCATCATCTCGGGCAGCGGTCGCGTGTTCAGGATATCCTTGGCCTCAAGCCACCCTCGCCGCGCCTGTCCGATGCCGTACTTCATGTTGAGAAGCCCGTCGATCGAGTGCGCGTCCGTGCCAATCGCAACTTTCACCCCCATGTTGCCAGCCAATCGACAGACGTGCTCATCGATATCGAGGCGGCTGGGATGCGCATTGAGCTCAATGCAACAGCCCCGCTCCTTGGCGGCGCTCAGGATCCGCTCGAGGTCGATGGCGTAGCCGGCGCGCTCGCCGAGCAGCCGCCCCGTGGGGTGCGCGAAGATCTTGAAGTACCGATTGTCCATGGCCCGGATGACCCGCTCAGTCTGCGCAGCCTCGGCCATGTCAAACTTGTAGTGGATCGCGCACACCGTGAAATCGAGCTCGGCGAGGATCTCGTCAGGCAGATCCAGCCTTCCGTCGGCCAGGATGTCCACTTCCACGGCTTTGAGAATTCGGATGCCTCTGATCTGGCTGTTCAGCTTGTCAATGGCTTTGATCTGCCGCGCCAGGCGCCGGGCGTCCATGCCCTTGGCGACGGTCACGTGCTGGCTGTGATCCGTGATAGCCACGTAGTCGTAGCCGAGTGCGCGGGCCGCTTCTGCCATCTCGCGCAGAGAATTTTTGCCGTCCGTCTCGTTCGTGTGGACGTGCAAGTCGCCGCGAATGTCTTTCAGATCAACCAGCTTGGGCAGCTTGTGTGCCGCCGCTGCAGCGATCTCGCCGTCGTCCTCCCTCAGCTCGGGCGGTATGACGGGCAGTTTGATCTGCTCGTAGACGCTCTTCTCGGTCGTGCCCGCGATCCGCTGCGTCCCCCGAAAGACGCCGTACTCGTTGATCTTGAGCCCGCGCGCCAAGCCAAGCTTACGGATCGCAATGTTGTGCGCCTTCGAGCCGGTGAAGTAAACCAACGCCGCGCCATAGCTTTCCGGCGGCACGACGCGCACATCCACCTGCAGGCCCGAACGCAGGATGACAGTGGCGCGGGTGCTACCTTGAGCGACAATTTCCTCAACCTCGTCATAGGCGACGAGGCGCTGCATGACGTCGGAGCCGGGGCCCGCCGCCACAAGGATGTCCAAGTCCCCGACCGTCTCCTTGCGCCGCCGATAGCTGCCCGCGATGTCTGCCTGTCGTACACCCTTGGCACGTTTCAGGTGCTCGAGCAGCGGCTCAGCAAAGTCCTCAGCGACATCGAGCCGGTAACGGCGCGACACTTCGCGAGGGCGTTGCAGCTCGGCGATGAGCTTCTCCTCGCTCTTGGCGCCGAAGCCGGCGAGGCCGCGGAGCTTGCCCGCCATCGCCGCCTTCTTGAGGCCCTCCACTGAATGGATGCCGAGCTTGTCGTAGAGGGCACGCGCCCTTTTCGGCCCGATCCCCGGCACGTTGGTGAGCTCGACGAGGCCAGCGGGCAGATGGCTCTTTACCTCGTCCAGGACCGAGAGATGCTGCGTGTCGACGAACTCTGCGATCTTTCCCGCCAGATCAGCGCCAATTCCCGGCAGCTCGGTCAGATCCTCGCCACTCGCGATCATTTCCGCAACGCTGCGCGGCAGATCTTCGATTGTGCGTGCGGCATTCCGGTAGGCGCGCACGCGAAAGGGATTGGCCCCCTCGATCTCAAGGAGATCAGCAAGGTGGTCGAAGGCGGCCGCAATCTCAGCATTGTGGACCGGCATCGTACGCTCACGCCGCTACCAGGAAATTGGCAGCTACCCGAGCCCGCAACAGTGAACAACGCTTTGACACTGATCAAGCGCCAGGCTCGGACGTCGTGCCCGGCGCCCGACGGCCGGCACGGCACCCGCTCCGCCCACTGAAAGAGGCCCCGTGCGGCGAGCAGGCAGATGAGCGCCAGCCAATGGAAAGGCCTCCAAGCGGCACTGGAGCTGGCCGCCGGATGCATGAACCAACGCGGCTCAGCGCTCTGACAGCAGAGCGACCGGCTGAGCCAGCCTGTCCGAGGTGAAGCTAGGATTTCGAAGGCAGCGTCGGTTTTGGTTCGCCAAGCGGTGGCAGCAGGGGCGGCAAGGCGTGTTCCGCTCGGATCGCGTCGAGATAGGCAATGACGTCGTCGATCTCAGCCCGGGAGAGCTGGACATCCGGCATCGGCACGTGCGGCTGGATCAATGCCGCGAGGACGCGCTCCCTGGTTTGGCTTGGTTCAGTTGCCATGCTGCGGAAGGTCGGCGTCCCTGCCGGAACCGTTTGGCCGGTTGCGCTATCGAGCAGATGACAATTTTGGCACAGGCGGATGGCCAGGTCCCTGCCTCGCTCTGCCGATGGCTGAGTTTCCTGCGCGGACGTCGACGCCGACAGGCCCCACAGCAAGACCAGATGGAGACCTGCCGCCGCAAGCCAGCGTTTGCGCCTTGAATTGCTATCGGACATACCTGCCATCGCACCCCTTTTTATGATCGGATCCCGCAGCTTGCATTCATTTCAGCGGCACACAAGCACCGGTATATGCGCATGAGTGAGCACCTTGTCGGTCACGCTGCCGAGCAGCAGGGACTTGACGCCGCTCCTGCCGTGCGAAGCCACCACGATGAGATCAGCGCCCTTTGATTTGGCGGTCGCGATGATCGCCTCATGCGGATGGCGGCTCTCGACCTTGATGATATCGGCCTTAACGCCTGCCGCTCGGGCCGCAGACAGCGCCGCAGAGAGCGTCTCATTGGCCTCTCTGTCCAGATACGCGAGCGCCTGAGCGCGGACCGTCTCGGGCAGCCGCGCAAAGGCGGCATCGTGATCCCCTAGACTTGCAAACGGCGCGGTCACGGTCAGAAACGTCAGCTGAGCACCCAGTCCCGAGGCAAGGCGCACCCCTTCGCTCACCGCCTTGCCGGCCAGTTCCGAGCCATCGGTCGCGACGAGGATGTGCTTCAAGGCAGCGAACTCCGTCTCACGTCCTGAGCCCCTCACGGGCGAACCTTATCGCCCCACGACAGTGGGCACCCTGCCCTTGATGGCCAGTGTCCCGATCGCGAAGCTCGTCACCATCTACTGCGGGCGCTCGAACGAACTTCGCGATCGAAAGGACACGAGCAAGCCCATGTTTCTCGTGTGGTTCAGATTCCGAAGTCCGCCTCCGGCGCCTACCGCGACGTGGTGGCGGACTTCGGAGTGACCACACTAGCCGGCATCGAGCAGCTCGTGCAGATCGCCCCTGAGGCATGATTGGAACTTCTACACACCAATTGCACGTCCTGAGTTTGATCCGCATCAACTATGACGATCGGCCCGGGCTCGATACTGCTGGCGCTTCGATGTGCCGATTGATGGTCACGACATCCATTGCCATCTCAGCGGCTGCCCTGGGGTACATGAAAGATGCGCAGGCTGGACAATTCATTGTATCGACAGGCGAGAGCCATTCGCACTCGCAAGGTCAGCGCCCTTGCCGCAATGGCACTGGCGCTGCTGTCAGCGCCGGCCGCCAGCGCCGAGCTCGGCGATATCCCGCGCGGGCGTGCCTACGCCGAGGCCGTATGCGCGCAATGTCATGCGGTTTCGCCGGCAGACATGATCTCGCCGCGTTCCGAGGCGACGCCATTCACGGTCATCTCGCAGCTTCCAGGCATCAACGAAAGGGCGCTCGCAGCGTTCCTTCAGACGCCACACGCCTCAATGCCCAATCTTGTGGTGACCGGCCAGGAGCGCGATGACCTCATCGCGTACATCATCAGTCTTCGCGGCAAGCCGTAGCCTGCGGGCGGTCGGGTGAGTGCCTGATGCCGGCGAAGAGGTGGGCGCTCCGCTCCGCTGGACCGGGCGCGGTGGTCCGGGAGCGGCGCCCGGTGTCTCGCACGTCAGCCTTTCAGTGCCGATACGCGCGGCATCAGGATGCCGCCGCGAGGAGCGCCTCTCGCGTGATCGGCAACGTCCGGATCCGAATGCCGAGAGCGCGGTGCACGGCATTGCCGATCGCAGCCGCCGTCGGGCCGGTCGCCGCTTCGCCGACGCCGAGTGCAGGCAGTTCCGGCCGCACGATCAGGCTGACGTCGATTTCCGGCACCTCCGAGAAGCGCAGGATGGGGTAGGCCTCCCAGTTCCGCGTCGTCACGGCATCATCCTCGAAACGCACGCGCTCCTTGAGAGTCCAGCTCGCCGACTGAACAATGCCTCCCTCGATCTGGTTGATGATCCCGTCGGGGTTGATGGCCTCACCGGCATCGACGGCGGCCCAGGCGTGCGTCAGCCGAACGCGCTCATCGCAAACGACCCGGGCAACTACGGCGCAATAGGCGCTGCGGTTCTTGTACTGGCAGAAAGCGATCCCGAGACCTTCGCCCTGGCCGTGCGCCCCCGGCCAGCCCGCCATCTCAGCCGCCTTCGCCACGACTGCGGCGGCGCGCGCATCGTCAAGATGGGCGAGCCGCAACGCGACCGGATCGGCGCCGATCTCGGCCGCGACATCATCCATCAGCGTCTCGATGGCGAAAATGTTCGCGTAGCCGCCGAGCGCGCGCAGCGCAGATGTCCGATAGGGAAGATCGCGCAGCACGCGCTTCGAAACATGGATGTTGGGCACGGCGTAGAGCGGGATCGCATTGCGATCGGCGCCGCCGCCTCGCGTCAGCGGCACATCATTCGCGGCCGCTTTCGCCATCGGTATCGCCAGGCGCTCTGCGGCAACGAGATTGAGCGTACCGCCGCGACCGGGACGCGAAACGTGCGCCTGGCTCTCGGACTGGATCGACAGCGCTTCAATGCGCCCGTCCGCATCGACCCTCGCTTCCGCCTTGACGATCGCACCAGGACCAAGCGGCGCCAGCGAGAAGTCGGCGGCGCGCGACCATAGAACGCGGACCGGGCGCCCTGGGACCGCGCGTGCGAGCAGGGCGGCCTCGTAGGCGACGTCGTCCTGGCCTGAATGGCCATAGGTACCAGCGCCCGCTGCATGGATGACGACCACCTTTTCAGGTGCGATGCCGAGCGCCTTTGCAAGGGGCGCGCGCATGTCGTGCACGGCCTGGCTGTGCGAGTAGATCTCAAGTGCATCGACACGCCAGCGCGCGATCGCGCAGGATGGCGCAATGGAGGCGTGCGCAAGATACGGTCGCTCGATCTCGGTCGTAATGCGGCGGCCGCCTGCGCGAGCCACATCGCCTTTCTCAAAGACGATCTCTGGTGCGGACGAATCCGCGGCAATCGCCTCCCGCATCAGCGCTGGAACCTTGTGCCCCTGCGACCAGGTGGCCAGCCGGCGCGCACGGGCGATCGCGCGCACGACGACGTCCTCGCGATCCGCGATGATCCCGACGAAGGAGCCATCGCGGACCAACTTGATATCCGGGAAGTCGCGCTTGAGCGCCGCCTCATCGAACGCTTCGAGATGACGGCCCGAAGCCGGCGGATCGAGGGTCCGGCCATGCATCATGCCCGCGAACTCAAGGTCATGAATGAACCCGGCGCCCGCGGTCTTGGCCGCAAGGTCGATGCGCGGCATGGAGGTGCCGACGAGCCGGCGCTCGGCCGGCGTCTTCGGGCGCGCATGGTCGAGGACAGCCGCTGTCAGATCGACTGAAGGCGCGAGAGACCAGTACGTGAGATCCGTCTCGCGGCCGCTCACCATGATTCGGCCCTGGACAACGGTGAGGCTTTCCGGTGGCGCCTGCAGGAGCTTGGCGGCTTCCGCCAGGAGGAGCGCGCGCACGGCCGACGCCGCGAGGCGCACGGCGCGACCACCCGTCTCGATCGACAGGCTGCTCGACGTGCCGGCCTCCAGCGGGCCGAGTACGGTGTGGCCTGAAATCAGCTCGACGCTTTCCGGTGCGACGTCCAGCTCATCGGCCGCGATCTGCACGAGGGCCGTCGTTATGCCCTGGCCGATCTCGACCTTTCCAGACTTGAGGATGACGATGCCGGTGCGTGAGAGATCGATCCAGTCGCAGCAGCGCGGGTTGTCGGTCAGGCTTGGTGACGAGGCGAGCGTGGTCATGCCCGTGTGCTCCCGACCTGTGCCGCCCGCTCTATGGCGCGCAGAATGCGGACGTGCGCACCGCAGCGGCAGAGATGGTCGTCCAATGCGGCGATGATCGCGCCTCTGCTCGGCGCCGGCTCGTGGGCAAGCAGAGCCTTGGCGCGCATGAGAATGCCAGCGAGGCAATAGCCGCACTGGCCGGCCTGCTCCTTGAGAACGCTATTGATCAGCGGGTGGCTGCCGTGCTTCCCGGTCAGGGATTCCACGGTCTCCACGCTCCGATCGGCAACGGAACCGACCGGCACCGTGCAGGCAGTCTGCGGCCGGCCGTCGATCAGCACGGTGCAACTCATGCACTGGCCTTCGAGGCAACCGGCCCGCGTCCCCTTGAGGCCGAGATCGTTGCGCAGGACGTAGATGAGTGGCGTGTCGGGATCGACGCGAACGTCGAAAGCCTTCCCATTGACGTGAAGCTTGATGACATGCATGGCGCGCGCCCATCCTGACAGACGGGAGGAACGTTAGCGCATGTCTGCGGGATCGCGCATCAGGCAAGTTCCGGTCGGGACTGGCCTGCTCAAGCGCTGGCACCTTCAACCCGGGGCCGCCGCGGTCCTCGTCCAGCGCAGATCCGGGCCAAGGCGGCCGCAGGCCATCAGCCGCTCCAGCGTTTTGAGGCGCATGTACTGTGAGTTGCGGAATTCCTTGTCGGCAAAGCCCATGCCGATGAGACCGTCGCGGAGCCGCGCGATTGACTGCTCGAGCGTCACTTGCGGCTGATGCGCCGGCGCCAGCGACCGAAAGAGGCCGAAATCGACCTTGTAGGAGCGCTTGTCGGGTGGCGCATCCGTGTTGATGCTGACGCGCGTCCCCGGGATCGCCGAGGCGACCGCCGCAGCAAGATCGCGCACCTGATAATTCCACTGGTCGCTGCCGACGTTCACCGAAAGGAGCTGACCGCCGTTCGACGCCGGCCGCTCAATCGCCCACGCGATCGCCCGCGCCATATCCTCGACATCGATGAGCGGACGCCACGGCGAGCCGTCGCTCAGCACCGTGATCTCGCCGGCCGTAACGGCGCAGGCGACGAAATCGTTAAGCACGAGGTCGAGCCGCAGCCGATCCGACATGCCGCAGGCTGTCGCAAAGCGCAGACACGTGGCGTTCATCGCGCCGAGGTTCAGGCGGCGCAGCCCCTCCTCGGTGCCGATCTTGGAGCGGGCATAGGCTGTGAGCGGGTTGGTCGGGTCGCTTTCCTTGCGCGGGCCGCCTTCAGCATAGCCGTACATGCTGCAGCTCGAAGCGAAGACGAAATGCCTAACGCCCGCTGCGGCCGCCATCCGCGCAATGCGGACGCTCGCCTCCTGGTTGATGTCGCCGGTTGCGGCCTCGAACTTGTTGCCCATCGGGTCGTTCGAGATCGCCGCAAGGTGCACAACGGCATCCACGCCCGCAAGCAGCGACGCCGGAAGATCGCGCACATCGCCGAAAACCTGACGATCGAGGAAGACCTCGGGCAGCGCAGATGCGTTGGTCAGGCAATGACCGAAGAAGCTCTGATCGTAGCCGATGAGTTCGGCCGCAGGAAAGGTAGCGCGCAGGTGGCGTCCCAGCACGGAGCCGACATAGCCCATGCTGCCCGTAATGAGGATCTTCATTGTCCGCTGCCTTCCCTGATCAACGATCGGCACGCCATGAGAACGGGCCGGGCGAGGCTGTTATGAATGTGCCCGCCGGACGTGCCAAGCCCCCGGTGGGCCGAACTGCCTTCATGGTGATTGCCCGCTCCATCAAGCGTGCACACCCTGCGTAAGCAAAGGATATGCCATTCATTCGCGGAACGGCCTATGGGCTACTCCGCCGCGGTACGCACAGGAACCGGCCGCCCCGCCACCGGCTCATCCGCGGCTTCCACGGGTATGGCCTCGCGGCGCCCGGCACCCAACCTGGTCCCGACCTGCTCGAGGAGCAGGTAGACCGCCGGCGTGATGTAGAGCGTCAGTAGCTGCGAGACAGCGAGCCCCCCGACCACCGCGAGACCCAGAGGCTGGCGCAACTCCGCGCCTGCACCCCAGCCGACGGCGATCGGCAACACACCGAACAGCGCCGCCATGGTCGTCATCATGATCGGGCGAAAACGCAGCAGACAAGCCTCGCGAATGGCCTCCCGAGGCGCCATGCCGCGCGATCGCGCCTCGATTGCGAAGTCGATCATCATGATTGCATTCTTCTTCACGATGCCGATCAGCAGGATGATGCCGATCATGGCGATGATCGTCAGCTCGACATCGAGCAGCATCAGCGTCAGGAGGGCTCCAAGGCTTGCTGAGGGCAATCCGGAGAGGATCGTGATCGGGTGAACGAAGCTCTCATAGAGAATGCCGAGCACGATATAGATCGTGAGCACGGCTGCCAGGATCAGGATTGGCTGATTGCGGAAGCTGTCCTGGAAGACCTGCGCTGTGCCGGCGAACTGCCCTTGGATGCCAGCGGGCATGTTGACGTCGCGCTCGACCTCGGCCATGCGGGCGACGGCTTCACCGAGCGTGAAGCCGGGCCCGAGGTTGAACGTCACAGTGACGGCCGGGAGCTGGCTCTGGCGCGCAACCGCGATCGGTCCCGAGCCGAGCGTGACGCGCGCGAGCGCATCCAAGCGCACAAGCTGGCCGCTCGAAGCCCTCAGGTAGACGCGGTTGAGAACGCTCGGATCGAGCTGATGCGTCTTGCTCGCCTCGACGATGACCGAATAATCGTTTGCCGGGGTAAATACGGTTGCGATCTTGCGCTTGCCGAAGGTCGAATAAAGCGTCGAGCGCACCGTCTCCATCGAGACGCCGTAGCGAGCCAAAGCATCACGATCCACATCGATCCTGACCTGTCGCGCGCCGAGTTCGAGGTCACTGGTCACGTCCGCAAATCCAGGGGTCACCTTGAGCCGCTCGACGAGGCGGCCGCCCCCCTCGTAGAGCGCATCCCGATCCACGCCTGTCAGCGTGTACTGATAGGCCTAGGCGCCACCGCGGCTGCCGATCCGCAGGTTCTGTAAAGGCACCGGGAAGGCACGAATGCCCACGATGCCGGCGAGCTTGCGGCGCAACCGGTGCTGCACATCGGTGATCGTCGCCCGCCCTTCGCGCTCGGCCCGCGGCTTGAGCTGCACGAAGATCGAGCCCCGATTGATCGTCGGGTTGAAGCTGGTCCGGGCAACGTTGGAGTTGATGTAAAGGACGTCCGGGTCGGTCAGGATGGCAGCCGCGACCTGCCGCTGGCGCTCAAGCATCGCGGGGAATGCAATATCGGACTGTGCCTCGGTGCGCACGATGATGATGCTCGTATCCTCGGTCGGCATGAAGCCTTTCTTGACGGTGGCGAAGGCCCAGAGCGTCGCGACCATCGTCCCGACCGTGATCAGCAGCATGAGATTGCGATGGCGAAGAGACCAGTCGAGCGAGCGGCGATACCCATTGGCCATGGCCGCATAGCCGCCCTCGAAGATGCGCGACAGGAGGCTCGCGTTCTCCTGATGCACGACCTTGCTGCTCAGCATGCGCGCGCAGAGCATGGGGGTCATCGTCAGGGCGATGAAGCCCGAGAGCAGAATGGCCATGCTGATCGTCAAGGCGAATGAGAAGAAGAAGCGCCCGACCACGCCGCCCATGAACAGGACAGGAATGAAAACGGCAACAAGGGAGAGCGTGATCGAAAGAACGGTAAAGCCGATCTCCTTGGCCCCCTTGATGGCCGCCTCGAACGGCGCCATGCCCTTCTCGATATAGCGGACGATGTTCTCGAGCACGATGATTGCATCGTCCACGACGAAGCCGAGCGCCAACGTCAGCGCGAGCAGCGTGACATTGTCCAGCGAGAAGCCGAAGTAGGCCATCCCGGCGAAGGTACCGATGATGGAGAGTGGCAGCGCAAAGGCCGGAATGATGGTTGCGCGCCAGTTGCGCAGGAATGCCAGGATCACCAGGACGACGAGAACAGCAGTGATGATCAGCGTGAGCTGCACGTCATGGACGGAGTCGCGGATCGATTCTGAGCGATCGGAAAGGATGCGCAGCTCGATGGTCGGGGGCAGGTCGGCCTGGAACTGGGGAACCATCCCACGGACCGCGTCGGTGACCGCAACGGTGTTGGCGTCGGGCTGACGGCGGACCGAAATGATGATCGAGCGCTTGCCATTGTATTCGGCATAGGCCTCTTCATCCTCCACCGAGTCGGCAACCTCGGCCACGTCCTGCAAGCGCACCGGTGCGCCGCCGCGCCAGGCGATGATGATCGGCCTGAAGTAGGCGGCGGTCGCCTCGGCCGACTTGGTCTCGAGCACGTAGACCTGCCGGTCGGTCCGGATCGAGCCGAGCGGCCCGACACCTGTGATAGCGCTGACGGCGGCCCGCAGCTCCTCGACCGAGATGCCGCGCGTCGCCATCGCGTCGAAGTTGTAGCGGATACGGATCGCGCGCTTCTGGGCCCCGTTGATCGTGACCTCGCCGACGCCCGGGAGCGTCGAGAGGCGCGGCAGCATCACCGTTTCGGCGAACTCGTTGATGTCGGACGATGGTGTCGTGTCGGAGGTGAGCGCGAGAAAGATCACGGGACTGTCGGCCGGGTTCACCTTGCGGAAGGCGGGCGGCGCCTCCAGGTCCTGCGGAAGCCGGCGTGTCGCGACCGAAATGGCCGACTGAACATCCAGCGCGGCCGCGTCGATGTCCCGGTCGAGGGCGAATTCGAGCGTAACGGTCGTCGCACCTTCAACGCTCGATGAGGTGATGTTGGTGATGCCGGCGATCGTCGCGAACTGGCGCTCGAGCGGCGCGGCGACCGATACCGCCATGGTATCCGGGCTTGCGCCGGGCAATTGTGCCGAGACCGTGATCGTGGGGACGTCAATGTGCGGGATGGCGGCAATCGGAAGCTGTCTGTACGCGAAGAGACCCGCCAGCGCGATGGAGGCCATCATGAGTATCGTCATCACCGGGCGGCGGATGCACAGCTCCGAGATCTTCATCGCCTATCCTCTTCGCTCGTGATCTCTCAGATACCTCATGCGTGCGCGTGCCGCGCGACCATGCCACGGCGACACCGCGAGCCCCTCACGTGCGCCCGCGCTGCGGCCCGGCCGGCTGCTGCGGCGTGTCGCGCGCGGCCGGCCCTGTGCCTCCCTTGTCGGGCTCGGCCCGCCCGCCCTCGGCACCTGGCTTTCCCCGCGGGGCGGGCCGCGGCTCGCGGATGGTAACGACGGCACCGGGAGAAAGTCGGAGCTGGCCATCGGTGACCACGCGCTCGCCGGCTGCGAGGCCATCAGAAAGATAGGCACTGGGGCCGATCACGCGTGCCAGCGCCACGGTCCGTGGCTTCACGCTGCCCTCGGCTCCGATCACCCACACCAGCATCCCCTGCTGCGAGGGCAGCACGGCACTCGCCGGCACGGCGACGTAGCCAGGCCGGCGCTCGACGACGAGTTCGACCTCGACAGCCTGACCCGGCCAGAGGACCTCATCCTCGTTCGCCACCTCGATCTTGCCCATCAGCGTGCCGGTCGCCTTGTCCACCTGGTTGTCGATGAAGGTGACGGTACCCCTGGTCTCAATGGGTCTCTCGCCGCCAACGCGGATGGTCGCTTCGGCACGTACCGCGAGCGCGCGGCGCAGGTTGACGATATCGCCCTGCGGCACCGAGAAGGTGACGGCGATCGGCCGCGTCTGATTGATGACAACCAGCGAGCTGGTATCGGCTGCGCGCACATTCGAGCCGAGCTCGGCCTTCAGCGCGCCAGTGCGGCCCGGAATGGGCGCCAGGACGGTCAGATAGTCGAGCTGGGTTCGTTGCGCCTCGAGCTGGGCCTCGCCGGCAGCGATGGCGGCCTTCAGCGCCTCTACGGTGCTGCGCTGCGTCTCGGTCGCCTGCTCCGTGACGATGCTCTTCGTCACGAGGGCCTCGCGCCGGCGCAGGATGGCCTCGGCGTCGGTCAGCGCGGCCCTGTCGCGCGCGATGTTGGCCTCGGCCTGCCGCATCTGGGCTTTGACGAGGCGATCATCGAGCCGGAAGAGCACGTCGCCGGCCCGTACCTCGTCACCCTCCTTGAAGGCGATCTCGGCGATCTGGCCGTCGACCCGCGGCCGCACGCCGACCGTCGCGAACGGCTCGACGGTTCCGGGGGCGGAAAGGATGATTGGCATTTCGGCAGTCACCGCCACGGCGGCCAGAACCGGGATGGCAGCCCCGCGCCCGCCAGGGCCTTTTGCCGACCCTTTTGGGGCCTCTGCGGCCGGCGTCACGTCCTTGGCGGGCAGAGCCATCCACTGGCCGACGTGGCTGAAGACAGGCCATCGCCTGGAGGCGGGGTAGACGAACCATGCCACCGCGCCCACTGCCAGCAGAACCACGGCAAGGGTAAACGACCTGCGCATGTGCACCCTTTCTCGTTCGCCCCCCTCTTCAGAGGATGGCCTTTCCTGCCCCCGGGGAGCCCAAGATGCCCGTCAAGTTGCAGGAAACCGGCTCCCTGAGAGGTGCGACGTCGCAAACCGAGGCGCACGCCGGAAGCCAGCCGCAATCTACGATGGACTGCCCACGCGCGGGAAGAACGATGGCCGCACGCGGTATCCGTCGCTCGGTCTCAGGGGTTTGTGCGGAAGGTGGCGACGGCCACTCAGCGGCCGGTGTCGCCAAGGCCGGCTGCTTGGCGCGCGGCCTCGATGACCGCCTCCTGGTGCGCAAAAAGCACGCTCGGCGGCAACCCCGCCATGCGTGCTGCCATCACATTCTCGATCCCGGATGGTTTGCCGGTCAGCTCCTCGAAGATCGGCAGCGCCAGGAACGGGGCCGTCGGCGCGCTGTAGCCGCCCTCATGGGCAAAGACGATCCGGCCGCCGCACAGCCGGCGTGCTGCGTCGCGAACGGCGATCGTCATCCAGCGGAAGTCCTCAGGCCCGAGCATCATCCGGCCAAGCGGATCGTTGTTGCCCGCATCAAGACCGCAGGCCACGAACATGAGCTCGGGCCGGAAGCGGTCGAGCGCCGGCAGCACGACGCGCTCGAAGGCCGCACGATAGGCCGCCGTACCGGACCCGGGCGGGAGGGGTATGTTGATGGTTGTACCGCGCCCGGCACCGCTACCCGTCTGCTCGACGGTACCACTGCCGCCGCGCGGGAAATTGCCGTCCTCGTGAAGCGAGATCGCCAGCACGCTCGGGTCATCATAGAAGCACGCCTGCGTGCCGTTGCCGTGATGGACATCCCAGTCGACCACGGCAATCCGCGCGAGCTTATAGTGGGCGAAGGCGTAGCGCGCGGCGATCGCGATATTCGCGAACACGCAGAACCCCATCCCGCCATCGGGCTCGGCATGATGTCCCGGCGGGCGTGAGAGGACATAGGCGTTGTCGGCTGCGCCCGAAAGAACAGCGTCGAGGCCGGCGATCGTCGCCCCCGCCGAGAGCATCGCCAGCTCGTAGCCCCCCGGCCCGATGAAGGCACTCACCCCGAGCTGTCCGCCATAGGCCCGTGAAAGGGCCTTCACCTTCTCAAGATATGCGGGCGTGTGCACGCGAAGGATGTCCTCGTCGCGCGCCGGATGCGGTGTGATGACCTTCATGTGGGCAGTCATGCCGGCCGCGTCGAGCAGGTTCTTGATGCGCCGCTTCGTCTCGGGATTCTCGGAGGTCTCGCCCGGCTGAACCCAGCCGCCGACCGGCATCGGCCCGGCGAAGGTCCCGGCATCGAACCACATCAGCTTCTCGTGCCAGATGAGCGCGGTCGTCATGCAGGGCTCCGTGGGTTCCGGGGTGGTCGAGCGTAGCAACGGGACCCTCCCGTTTCAACGCAGCCCATCGACATGCGCAGCGGCAAAAAGGCCCCGGCCCTCATCATCCCTTGAATTGCGGGGCGAACTGAGCAGAATGGCCAGCGGGGAGCTTGGATGCTGCGCAGATTTATCAGCTTTGTGGTGCTGCTGGGCGTGATGCTGCACGCGCACGCGCTCGTGCGCCACAACAGCGTAATGCTCGACGCGCATCTTCTTCGCACCACACTGATTGCCGACCTGCTCTCCATCTGCCATCCCAGCGGCACGGGAACGGTTGATGCGGCGAGCCTGCCGGATGTGCCACGACCGACCGACGCGCAGAACGACTGCCCGCTCTGCTCGGGCCTCGGGTCGGCTGTCGCCTTGCCAGCGCCCGACCTCCTTCCATACCACGTCGCTTTCCAACCTGCCCGGCTGAGCCCGCTCCCTGTCATCCGCGGCACGGAGCTGCTGCGCTCGTTCATTCCCCCGGCCCGCGGACCGCCCCGGACCGCATGACGACTGACTGAGCCCGCGGACCAAGGCCCTGCCGCTGGTCCGCAACGCATCATTCGCATCCGGGGAAATGCGTCAACATGAGAAGCCATCAACCGCGCCGGCCGGCGGCCGCGCCGCAGGCCGTGCGTCCAAGAACCATCCTGACGACCGTAGTGACACTCGGCGCCTTGAGCGCCATCGGGGGAACAGCACTTGCACAAAGCAGTTCAGTGCCGCTGCCCGGTCTCGTGGTCGAGACGAGCAAGGCCAAGGCGAAGAGTGCCAAGCGTCCGGCAGCCCAGCCGAAGGCGGCCGCGCCGGCCGCTGCAGCGCAGCCGCCGGAACTCTCGCCGACCGGCGCCGGCGGCCCGATCACGCTTGATGGCCGCAATAGCCTGACCGTTCCGACGACGGCCGAGATCCAGGCCGAGCTTGCGCGTGTCCCCGGTGCCGTCGTCGTCGTGCCCGATGCAGCGTATAAGCTGAGCACGCCGGCAACGACAATGAAGGATGTGCTCGACTACGTGCCGGGCGTATTCGTGCAGCCGAAGTGGGGCGAGGATTCGCGCCTCTCGATCCGCGGCTCGGGGCTGTCGCGCAACTTCCACCTGCGCAGCGTGCAGCTCTTTGAGGACGGCATTCCGCGGAACACGGCCGACGGCTATGGCGACTTCCAGGAAATCGATCCCAGCGCCTACCGGTATGTCGAGGTCTACAAGGGCTCCAATGCCCTGCGCTTCGGTGCCAACGCCCTCGGCGGCGCGATCAATTTCGTCACCCCGACCGGGCGCGATGCGAACCGGATCTCGGCAAGTGCGGACATTGGCAGCTTCGGCTTCCACCGCCTGCAATCGAGCATTGCCGGGGCGAATGGACCGTTCGATCTCTTCGTCACGGCCTCCTGGCAGGAGCAGGACGGCTTCCGCGATCATAGCTGGGGCGAGTCCAAGCGAGGCAGCGGCAACATCGGCATCCGCCTGTCGGAGGATGTCGAAACGCGCTTCTATTTCGGCGTCAGCGACATCATGCAGCGCATCCCGGGCAGCGTGACGCGCGCGCAGGCGCTCAGCGATCCGAAAGCTGCAGCGGCCATCAATGTGGCTAACGACTGGCAGCGCAACATCGATGCGTGGCGGGTCGCCAACAAGACGACGATCAAGCTCGCGCCGGGGACGGCCGTCGAGTTCGGCGCCTTCTACAACGACCGCCACCTCATGCACCCGATCTTCCAGTGGCTGGACTACCAGTATGAGGACTACGGCGGCTTCGCGCGGATTGTCGACGACCGGATCGTCGGCGGCTATCGCAACCGCCTCATCGCCGGCCTCCAGCTACACAACGGAAAGCTCGATAATCGGCAATACGCGAATGGCCCGGGCGCGAGCAAGGGCGCTCTGATATCGAGCTCGCTCGACCGGTCGGAGAATCTGGCGGCGTATCTCGAGAACGCGTTCTACTTCCTGCCCGATGTCGCACTCGTAACGGGTACCCAGTTCCTTCATGCGACGCGCGATCGCGAGAACCGCGTCGGGTCGGTTTCCGGTTCGACGGCGTTCGATCTGTGGAGTCCGAAAGTCGGACTGCTCTGGGACATTGATCGCACGTGGCAGGCGTTCATCAACATCTCGCGAAGCGGTGAGGTGCCGAGTTTCGGTGAAAGCTCGTCGGCGGCTGTTCCGGCAATCTCGTTCACCGATATCAAGGCACAGCGCGCGACGACGTACGAGATCGGCACCCGTGGCCGGCGGCCCGACGTCACGTGGGATCTCGCTGTGTACCGCATGGAGATCAGCAACGAGCTGCAATGCCTCTACAGCGCCTTTGGGTCCTGCCAGGTCGTCAATGCCGACCAGACCGTGCATCAGGGCATCGAAGTCGGATTTGGTCTTGCGGTGCTCAAGGGGATGGCGGCTCCCGGCCCCTCGCCGGACCGGCTCTGGCTCAACCTCTCCTACACCCTCAACGACTTCCGCTTCGATGACGATGAAAAATTCGGCGACAACCTGCTGCCGGGCGCGCCGCGTCATTTCGTGAGAGCGGAGCTGCTCTACAGGCACCCGAGCGGCGTGTTCTTCGGTCCGAACATGGAATGGGTCCCGCAGGCCTACTACGTCGACAGCGCCAACACACTGAAGACGGCCGCATACGCCATTTGGGGCCTCAAGCTCGGCTTTGACAATGGCGGGCCGCTGTCCGCGTACGTTGAGGGCCGCAATCTGTCGGACAAGGCCTACATCGCAAGCGCAAGCATCATCGATGTCGCCCAGCCGACATCGGCGCTCTTCGAACCGGGCACAGGCCGCGCCGTTTTTGCCGGTGTCAAGTACCGCTGGTGATCAACAGGGTGCTGCGGGTGCCGCTCGATCGTGGCATCCGCAGCGCACAGCGAACCGCATACCAAAGGAGGAGTACTCGGCTATGAACATCATTACCTCTTTGCCAATCGCCGCGCTGCTGATCGCGCCGCAAATAGGCCCGACGTGCGCCCACCCCACGCTCGAGCGGCGCGAGGCCCATATCGGCGCACCGTACAAGGCCGTCATGCGCGTCCCCCATGGCTGCGACGGCGCGGCCACAACGCGCGTGCGCGTGCAGATCCCGGAGGGCATCATCGGCGTCAAGCCACAACCCAAGCCGGGCTGGACGGTCGAGACCAAGCGGGGGCCCTATGCGAACAGCTACCCCTACTTCCACGGGGCGACACTCACGGAGGGCGTCCGCGAGATCTCATGGAGCGGACGTCTCCTGGATGAGCACTTCGACGAGTTCGTCTTCTCGGGCTTTGTCGCGGCGAGCCTGAAGGCGGGCGAGATGGTCCATTTCCCAACCATTCAGGAGTGCGAGAAAGGCAGCTCGGCCTGGACTGAGGTTCCGGCGGCCGGCCAGTCCCCCCACGATCTCAAGCTGCCGGCACCGGCCATCCGCCTCGTGCAGGCGCAGGGACATGGCCAGCCCGGTCAGCACGCTGCACAGCCGGCGCCGGAGCCCCGTACCTACAAGCTCGGCGATATCGTCATCGAGGCCCCATGGACGCGCGCCACACCGGGCAAGTCGACGGTCGGCGCGGGCTTCATGAAAATCACGAACAACGGTAAGGAGGCCGACAGGCTGATCGGCGGCTCGGCAGAGGTCGCCAAGGACTTCGAGGTGCACGAGATGGCCATGTCCGGCGACGTCATGAAGATGCGGCGCCTTCCGAAGGGGCTCGAGATCAAGCCGGGCGAGAGTGTCGAGCTGAGGCCGAGCAGCTACCACATCATGTTCATGGGGCTCCACCGGCCCCTCAAGCAGGATGAGACCATCAAGGGCACGCTGGTCTTCGAGCGCGCCGGGACAGTGGCCGTTGAATACAACGTCAGGCCGCTCGGTGCACAGCCCACCGGCCAGCACGGCGGGGCCAAGCACCACTGAGATCGACGTGCATCGTGTTGGCTGAGCGCGTCCGCGCTCAGCCTTTCAGCGCTCGGCCCTGACGTGCAACTTGTCGGCCACGAGGATATTCGACTCGTTCGGGCGGAAACGGTAGCCGATGCCGAAATCGATGGCCGGTGGGTTTGCGGTGCGGAAGAGGCGGGCGAGCTGCGGTTGATAGTTGTCGGGGAAGACCGCGATCGGGCCGAGATAGCGACCGTAGGGACGGAGCTGCCACTCATCCGGCTTGAAGAACGTGATCGGGATGCCGGAATCGTCCTGGAGCAGTCGCTTGGAACGCTCCAGGAGGTGCGCACGAACCTCGCTGAAGCCATTGGAGTGCAGCAGATAGGATGCACTCTTGATGAGCGCGTCGCCAGGCGCAAGCGCCTCGCAGAAGGCCTTGAAGCCGCTCCTGCGCCAGCCGCCATTGGAGAGGTCCGTGCGCACGTAGTTGAGCGTGCGCTGCCGGCCGTCACTGCCCTTGAACAGGATCTTCGCAACGCTGGCGGCGCCCTTGGGCAGCCCCTCGCCGACCGCCACCAGCGTGCCGTCCTGATTGATATCGTGGAACGTCACCTCGTCGATCGTCTTACCGGTGCGCGCGAGGAAGATGTAGAGGATCGGCAGCGTCCCGCTGAATGTATTCGCGCTCAATGTCGTACGCATCTCGCGCGTGCGGAAGAAGCTGAAGTTCAGCACCGAGTTGAGCGATGAACGCAACTGCGCGAGCGCGTAGCCGAGCGTTTCGCCGCGGTGCTGCCGGCCGATGGTCGGAAGGGGCCCTGAGGGCTCGAGTGCGGCCATCACATAGGTTGTCGCCGAGGGAAAGAACGCGTCGGCATAGAGAAAGTCCGGCCCGCTGAAGAAGTAATAGAGCACGTCGCTCGGCGTCGTGAGCTCACGCGCCGTCCAGGCGCGGATCTTGGACAGCTGGCGCGCTTCGATGTTCGTCCAGGCAGAGTCCATCGCAGCGGCATGGCCCAGCCATGCGCGCTCGCGTGCGAGCCCTGCGAGCGGCGAGCCTTCCTCAGGCGGCAGGCCGGCGAGGAAACGCGCCACCTCGTTCGGCGAGGCGGAAAGTGCCGGGGGGGGGGGGGGGGCGCCGCCCCCCCCGGCGCCCCCCCCCGCCCCCGGGGCCCCCCCCCCCCCCCCCCCACCTCCGAGGAGAGCGAACGCGGTCGCCATCAGTACCGCCCACCGGACAAGTCCGGTCAACCGCTTACCCATGAAAGATGCGCTCCATTCAGCTATTCGCGCTCGCACGCTTCGGCGAGAGCGCGTAAACCACCAGCCCCGTCAGCATCAGCGCGAAACCTGCGAGAGATTGCACCGGCTTTTCGCGCACCAGATAGACGAGGATGAACAGCGTCACCACTCCGAAGATCAACGGGGTTAACGGATAGGCCCAGACCCGGAAGGGGCGCGGCAGATGTGGCTGCCTGATCCTCAGCACAATGACGCCGACGACGGCCAGCAGCGAGCAGGACAGCAGGCTGAACTGAACGAATTCGAGGACGCGCTCAAAGCTCTGCGTGAGGAGAAGGAATGTGGCAACGCCGAGCTGGAGGAAAAGCGCCCGCGCGGGAACGCCCGACGCCGACTTTTTGGCGAAGAACGAGAGGGCGGAGAGATCCTCGCCCATGACCATGGTCACGCGCGGGCCGATCCACATCATGGCCGTTATGGCGGAGATGAGGCCAAAGCAGATGAGCCCGCCGACGATGCGCCCGCCGCCGGGGCCGAAGATGTGCTCGCCGGCGATCAAGCCGACGTTGATCTGTCCGGCCAGCCGCTCCATGGGTGTCGTGTAGAGAAATACCGCGTTGAGCCCGACATAGAGCACCATCACGATGACGACGCCCATGACGAGCGCGGGCGGCAATGTGCGCGCCGGCTCTTTGACCTCGTCGGCGATATAGGTCGCCGCATTCCAGCCCGAGTAGGAGTACATCACGTACATGAGGCTGATCGCGAACGGCGCACTGATGATGTAGTTCAGGTCCCCTTCCGAAGGCGCGAAAGAAATGGGCTGCGGCGTGCCGAAGGCCAGACCGCAGATGATCAGTCCGACGATCAGGACCACTTTGAGAAGTGTCGCGACATTCGTGAAGAGCGCACCGGGCTTGGCGCCGCTCAGCAGGATCAGCGTGACGCCCCACACGGCCCCGAGGGCGAGCCAGAGCTTCGGCGCGCCGGGAAAGACGCCGGCAAAATACTCGCCAAAGGCCATCGCGGCGAGCGCCACTGGCGCGGCGAATCCGACCGTCGCCGAGATCCATCCGGCCAGGAAGCCGAGCGCAGGGTGATAGATGCGACGAAGAAAGTTGTATTCGCCGCCCGAGCGGGGCAGCGCCGTCGCGAGCTCGGCGTATGAAAGTGCGCCGCACAGGGCGACGATGCCGCCAACTGTCCACAGCGTCACCACCGAGAAGCCGGTCGGCAGGTCGCGGACCTGGAAGCCGAGGCTTGTGAAGACGCCGATCCCGATCATATCGGCAACCGCCAGCGCCGTGGCTGTCGCAAGCGTTACGGTGGCGGACCCGGCCTCGCCTGTGGCGGCGGCCGGCTTGGAACTGTCAATGGTGGCCATCGTCTCTCGCGTCGCGGCTGTCGGCTTGTGCACTCTAGCTGAGGGTGTGGGCCCTCACAATGACGTCCGAAGCCGGCATTCGGTGGTTCGCCCGCCGCGGCCGCGACCGTCACGCGCAGCGCAGGCCGCAGGGCATTGACGGCTCTCTAACCACGTTCTGGCCAAGAATATGAGCCTATATTCATACTTGAGCTTTGTAGCGGCGTGAGGATTGGCACCCCGATCGTCCGGGCGAGAGGGGGAACTTCGACCGGCAACATGCGCACCAAGGCGATAGCAGTGGTCCATCACATGGCAACAAGGCATTGCCGTGCGGCTGCAATCACCGCGTGCGCCGTGCTGCTCGCAGGCCTCAGCGCCCTCCAGGTCGGGCCCGCGGCGGCCCAGGAGCACGCCCGCCGTGTCGCCACGAGCGGCTGGATCGTCTCGGTCGTACCAACCCCGCACCCTGTCACCTCGCGCCAAGGCCCTCTGCCGAAATCGGTCACCCGGCTGGCGTCGCTCAACGCGGCACCCTTCCCCTATGAGGGCCTGGTCCCGGGCGCCAATCGGCCCTTCATCGAGGCCGACGAGAACGGGCGCCGCTTCCACCGTACAGCCAGCGGCCGCATCTATTGGGAGGACGAGCGCTACAGCGACCCCCGCGTCCTCCTGCACATCCCGCGCGGCTTCGACATCCGTCGCCCCGGCTTGCTCGTTTTGTACTTCCATGGACACCGCGCCAACCTGCGCCGCGACGTGTTCATGCGCCAGCGCGTGCCGTGGCAAGTGTCCACGTCGCGGACCAACGCCGTGCTGGCCGCCCCGCAGTTCGCCGTCAACGCCGCCGACTCGAGCGCCGGCAAGCTCTGGCAGCGCGGCGGCCTCCACGATTTTGTCAGCGAGGTCGCGAGCCGCCTTGCGACGATGCACGGCGACCCGCGCTCGGAGCCGGCCTTCGCCAGTCTGCCGGTGGTGATCATTGCCTACAGCGGCGGCGTCGGGCCGGCCACCTGGGCTATCCGCAATGGCGACCTCGGCCAGCGTCTTCGCGGCATCGTGCTGCTCGATGCCGCCTATGGCGACATGGGCGTCTTCGCGGACTGGATCGCGCGCTCGCCGCACGCCTTCCTGCTCAGCACGTACACAAACTCCACCGAGGCGCGGAACCGCGAGCTGAAGGCGCTCATCGAGGCGCACGGCCTCGCACCACTCGAGACGGTGCCGCAGCGCATTGAGCCCGGTCACATCGCGATCGTGCCGGCAGCCAGCGATGCGACGCACCACGACTTCCTGCTGCGCGCCTGGACCGACGATCCGCTGCGTGATCTGCTCGCCCGCGTGCGCGGCTACCCGCGGCTGTAGCCGCCATTACTGCGCCTTCTCCTCCTTCACACTGCGGAAAACCTCGGAGGCGACGAGCATCGCCTCGCGAATAATGGGAACGCCGACGTAGCCGGTGAGATGCAGGAGCACCTCGGTCAGCTCATCCTCCGTCCATCCCTGCTTGAGCGCAAAGCGCAAGTGGATGTCGAGCTCGGGATAGCGGCCAGTCGCGGCATCCGACACGACGCAGACGAGGGTGCGCGTCTTGAGGTCGAGGCCCGGCCGCGTCCATAGCACCCCGAATACGCTCTCCGTCGCAACGTCGATGAACTTCTTCATCACGGGGTCGGCGGCGTAGCTCGCCTGATTGCGCTTGAAGTCCTCATCCCCGCGCAGCTTGCGGCGCATGGCTTCGCCCCGCTTGTAGACTTCGCTCGTCGTCATCGGGCGTCCCTCCTGTGTCGGCCTTGACATTATTCGGCTGCGCGCGCGCGGATGGCCGGCGCGTCGGGCACCGGCGTCCGGTCGACGATCGGTACCACCTCCTCCGCGAACCGGCGCATCATGCGATGGCGCGCCTCGCGCGGTACACCGGCCGTCGCGTTCGAGACAATGAAGTAGTCAAAGCCGATGCTGCGCAGGCGCGTGATCTGCGCTGCAACCGTCTCTGGCGTGCCGACGAGGTTACGATCGAGGATCGGGTCGATCTTGGCGGGATCAGCCATCTCTTTCATCCCGCCGAAGATCTTCGCGAACTGCTGATAACCCTCAATGTCGGCCCAGGGCGTCGAGTCGACCGTGTAGTGCGCGGCTTGCAGTTTGTAGAAGCGTGAGAGATGATGCCGAGCCTCCTCGCGCGCAGCCTCATCCGTATCGCCAATGAAGCATTTGCAGCTAATGGGGAGCGTGACGTCAGTGGGATGTCCGAGGGTGGCAGCGCGCGTGCGCCAGCGCGTGAGGATCTTCAGCAGGAGGTAATCGGGGAACTGCGCGAGCGAGAGCGGCGGCAGACCGAGCTCCGCCATGATCTCCGCACTCTCAGGACTGCCGATCGCACCATAGAAGTGCGGCCTGCTTGAGCCGAGCAAGGGCCGCACCACGATCTCACGATCGAGCACGAGATGCTTTCCCTCGTAGCGGAACGGCTTGCCTTCGAGTGCGCGCTGCATCACGTCCCAGCACTCGCGAAAGCGCTCGCGCGCCTCGGCCATCGGCACACGCATCGCGTCGTACTCGAGCTTGGCCGTGCCGCGGCCCATGCCAATGTGCAGCGGACCTTCCGTCAGCGTCTGCAGCATGGAGACATCCTCGGCAAAGCGGACCGGGTCGTACCATGGCAGCACCATCACCGCCGTGCCGAGCCCGAGACCGGGGCAGGCTGCGGCGATGTGCGCAAGGAACAGCAGCGGGTTGGGCGTCGGGTAGTAGTCCGAGAAGTGATGCTCGACGAGCCATACGGCATCATAGCCAAGCTCCTGTGCGCGGCGTGCGTCGCCTACGGCCTCGCGGTAGAGCGTCGCATCGCTCGCGCCTTCCGCATCTACGGCGCCGATCTGAATTGCATAGCGCGCTGGCGTGGCCATGGCCGCTCCTCCCGCTTCTTTTGCCTTGACGTTCTCTCCCTGATCGTGAGGCTAACGTGGTTTGCGAGGGCGGTCATCCCTCTCCGTTCCGCACGCAATGGGGGTATGAAAATCCGGGGCTACTTCTATGCGCCGGTGTGACGGGAGGATAAGAGATGACGCAGCCCATGCTCTTCACGCCGCTCGAGCTGCGCAGCGTGACGGTGAAGAACCGTGTCGTCGTCGCGCCAATGCACCAGTATTCGGCCGTCAAGGGCCACATCACCGACTGGCACCTGATGAACGTGGGCCGCTATGCCGCGGGCGGCGCCGGCCTTGTGATGATGGAATCGACGAAGGTCGCGCGAAACGGCTGCGGCACTGTGGGCGACACCGGGCTCTGGGACGACAGCTTCATCGACGGCCTCGCACGCTGCGCGACCTTCATCAAGCAGCAGGACGCCGTACCCGCCATCCAGCTTGGTCACTCGGGGCGCAAAGCGCGGCTCACACGGCCATGGGAAGGCGGCAAACCGCTCAAGGGCAATGAGCCCGAGATCTATGACTGGGAGGGCTGGGAGCTGGTTGCGCCGAGCGCAGTCCCGCACACGGAGACGTCGCCGGTGCCGCGCGCGCTCTCACACAACGAGGTGCGCGATCTCGTCGGCAAGTGGGGCGATGCCGCAACACGTGCCGACAAGGCCGGCTTCGACGTGCTCGAGATCCACGCCGCACACGGCTACCTGATCCACCAGTTCCTCTCCCCGCTCGCCAACCGGCGCACGGACGCCTACGGCGGCAATGAAATGAACCGGATGCGCTTTGCGCTCGAGGTTGCCGAGCACGTGCGCGCTGTCTGGCCGGCGCAGAAGCCGCTCTTCATGCGCCTCTCCTGCGAGGACGACGCAGGGTGGGGACTGGCCGAAAGCATCCGGCTCTCGCGCCTCCTGAAGGACAAGGGGGTCGACGTGATCGACTGCTCCTCCGGTGGCACCCTCGCGCACTCGCCGATGGATGGCGAGCGCTCGAGGAAGTACGGCTACCAGGTGCCCTATGCCGAGGCGATCCGCAGGCAGGCCGCCATCAAGACGATGGCAGTCGGACACATCGTTCATGCCGACCAGGCCGAAGCCATCCTGCGCGAAGGCCGCGCCGACCTGATCGCGCTCGCCCGCGAGTTCATGTACAATCCCAACTGGGCGATGGATGCCGCGCAGAAGCTCGGCGCCGATCCGGATTTCATGCTCGTGCCGCCGCCGATGCGCTATTGGCTCGCGCGGCGTGCGAAGTCCGCCTTCGAGGGCAAGCCCTCGACATGGTCCAAGGGGCTCGGCAACCCGTAGCGCGAGGTTCAGGCCTGCGCCGCGGCGGCCATATGCTTATCAAGCCATGCGATGGTCTCGGCCATGGTCTGGCGAAAAGCCTCGCCCGAATAGACGGCGTAGTGCCCGAACCCCTTGAGCACGACCAAGCGTTTCGGCTCTTTGGCTGCCCGATAAAGTTCCTCTGCCTCGGCCTGGGGTACAACGAGGTCGCTGTCCGTGGTTATCAGCAGCAGCGGCGTCGGCGCGAGGCGATCAACAATCCATTGCGGCCGGAAAGCCATCGTCTCATCGATGAATTCGGCTGGAATCTGAGTTGCACTTCCCGCCGTCGTATTGGCGCGCCCGGCCGCTGAGATGCGCTTCGACTCCTCGTCCAGCCAGAGGATGTCGGCGCGCTCGGTCATGCGCGATTGGCCACTCGCAAGGCGCGCAACGCGGTCCTCGTCGGCAATCTTCATGAGCGCCGCCCACTCTGCATCCGAGCGGACGCGGCGCATCCACACCGGGCCATCCCCGACCCCGACCGCGCTGACCACACACTTCACGCGGCGGTCGTGGGCGCCGGTCCAAATGACGGTCGCACCACCGAAGCTCCATCCGAACAGCGCGATACGGGTGGCATCGACGCCCGCAAGCCGCGACGCGAGCGTAATCGCAGCCTCAGTATCGGCGACGCGGCCGTAAGGATCGAGCCGCCGAGGCGGTCCCTCGCTTGTTCCCCAGCCCTTGTAATCGAAGGTCACGCCAACATATCCGACCTCAGCCAGCGCACGCGCGGCATCGGGCAAATAGAGATCGCGCGTGCCAGTATAGCCATGACAGAGCACGACCACCGGCCGCGCCCCCGGGAACGCCGCGGCATCCGGCCGGAACACATTGCCCTCGAGCCGCACACCCTCGCTGTAGAAGCTCACGCTCTCCATGCCGTCCTCTCAGTCCTGCATCCTTTTGCGAATGCACTTTGGGAGAAAACGTCCCTGCATGCAAAGAGATCGGCCCGCTACTGCCGTGCGCCGACGGCCTTGGCCTGATCGAGGAGCGCATCAAGTGCGGCTCTTGCGTGCACGCGCCCCGCGCCGAAGGCTTCGTCGCGCCCGGCGCGCCCCAGATCCGCAGCAGTCTCGCTCAGGACGCGCAGCGCATCCTCGGGCCGGAGCTGCGGCGTGCGCTCGAGCATGAGGGCGATGATGCCGGACACGTACGCGGCCGCCATCGACGTGCCCGACATGAACATGTGGCCATTCTTCAGCGCCGGCACCAGGATATCGACGCCCGGTGCGGCCAAGGAGATGTATGCGCCCTGATTGGCGTGCGCATAGAGGCGGTCGGCGCTGTCGTGGGCGGTCACGGCAATGACCTCGGGATAGGCAGCCGGGTAGGCCGGCGCGGCTTTCGGTCCACCATTACCGGCAGCGGCGACCAGGATCACGTTGCGCCGTGCCGCCGCCGCAAGCGCACGCTCGATTACTGGATCGCGCGCACCGCTGAAGCTCAGGTTGATCACCTGCGCGCCGCGCTGCACGGACCAGTCGAGCGCGCGCAGGACGATGAAGCTCGTCGACTCCGGCAGGTCGCGACGCGGCACCGCGAAGAACGCGCGAGCGGCGAGCAGCGTCGCGTCGGGCGCCACGCCCGAGACCAGACCGCGGGCACGAATGATGCCGGCAATTGCCGTGCCATGAACGTCCGGCTTGGCGTCCTTGGTGCCCGTCGCGTCAAACGCCTCGCCGACCGCCCCCTGGAGGTCGCGGTGGTCCTGATCGATGCCCGAATCGATCACCGCGATCTTGATGCCGCGCCCGGTGGCAAGCTCGTGCGCACTGGGCGCCCCGATCATGTCGAGGCCATACTGTGCCGCCCGCGCGGCCCCGCCAGCCCCGCTCTGGCGCCGATAGACCATATTGCGCTGGACCATCATCACGCGCGGATCCGATGAGAGCGCGGCGATCACCGCCTGCACCGGACGCTGGTCGTCGATGCGGTAGACCTGCGCGCGCGCTTCGAGCAGCGGGACGTCGGTGCTGCTGACGAGCCGCAGTCGATGCGTGCGCGCGATCTGGCTTTCGGCCGTCCCCGGCTGGCTTGCGGAAACGAGGACGAGAACCTGGCGCGGGACCGAGAGGTTCGGCGCGGCCGCGCGGCCCTGCGGCGCGCGCTCTTCGCGCTTGCCGTACGCGCGAGGCGGCGGACCCGCGTCGCCAGGGCCCGGATCCGGGAGCACGATGAGGGGCGGGATGCGGGCCGTCTTGCCTGGACAGGGTGGACGCCCGCGCACGCCGCACGTGGGCTTCTTGTCCTCAGCCGACTTGTCCGGGCACGGGGGACGCCCGCGCACGCCGCAACGCGGCTTGGCCGGCTTCTTCTCTTCCGTGAGCTTTCCGGTCGGCGGACGCCGGCGCGGCTTGCGCGTGCCATCCTCCTCGCCGGGACGGGCGAGCGTGCCGATCGCCCCCCTGATGATCACGTTCGGCACGCCGGGGGAGATGCTGCGACCGCCGGTGGACGGCTTGCCGCGGTCACTGGTACTGGGCTGCAGCGTGAACTGGGCCTCGGCCGGACGCGGGGCGGCAAGCGCCACAAGCGCCACGAGACCTGAGAGGACAAGGGCGCGAGAAGCCCAGAGAACGTGTGAGCTCATGGTGCGCATCCCAATCACTTTCCCCTAACAATCATACGCCCGTCTTATCCTCAACGGCTCGTCATCACGGCTCTGACGATATCCTTTCGCGCGAGCATGGCATCAAAACGCCGCTGCTGCTCGGCTCCCGTCGCCTCGTCCTCGAAGCGCACGCTGAAAAAGCCGCCCGGCAGCGGGCCATCGACGACCCGCAGGCGGTTCTCGGCCAGAATGCGGGCGACGTCGGCCATGGAGGCCCTGTCCGTGAAGGCGATCATCGCCACTGGGGCGAGCTGGGACTCGATAGCCGGCCGCGAGGCCGTCTGATAGCCGCTGTCGTCCCGCGTCAGCAGCGTGCCGAGCGCCGCCGCCTGCAGGGCGATGATCACCGCCGCCGCTGCCGCCGCCCAGCGCACGGCTCCAGGCGTCGGCGCCTCGAAGAGCCCGCGCACGCCATCGACAATGCCAGCCATCCACGACCACGCGACCTGGCCCGGGGTCGCCGTGCGGGCCAGCAGCGCGTTGGCGGAGGTGAGGGGCACGCGGATGGCCTCGTTGCCCTCGATCGTCGCCGTCTGCTCTTCAGCGATCAGCGCGAGCTGGCGCCGCACATCGGGATGGCGCGCGATATAAGCCTCGACACGGGCCATGTCAGCAGCATCGAGCTTGCCGGTCACGTACCACGGGAGGAGCATCTCGATCTCCTCGCGCTCGGAAAGTTGTTCGTCGATCCCGCTCATGGCCACCCTCTGTCGATTCCTGCTGCCGCAAGCAGCTCCGAGAGCTTCTTTCGTGCGTAGAACATCCGCGTCTTCACCGTGTTCAGCGGGATGCCCAGAATTTCGCTCACCTCGTTGATCGACTTCTCGTGATAATAGACGAGGTCGATGATCGTGCGGTGCTCGGCCGAGAGTTCGGCAATGCACCGGCGCATCTGTGCGGCCTTGTCGAGCTTTTGCGCGACCACTTCGGGGTCATCGCCCTCATCCGCAATCGCGCCCGCGCTTTCCTCGTCGATGGCCTCCTCGCGGCGCCGGCGCATGGCGCTGACCGCGCGGTTGTGGGCGATCGAGAGAAGCCAGGTTCCGACGGCGGACCGGGCCTCGTAGCTGCCGGCATTCCGCCATGCCTCGAGAAAAACCTCATTTGTCACCTCCTCGGCGACGGCCTCCCGGCGAACGATACGCAAAACGAACCGGTAGACGCGCAGCTGATGTCGTCCGAGCAGCGCCCGCAGTGCCGCCTGATCCTGACCCGCGATCCGAGTGATCAGCGTCCGGTCATCCGTCTGGTCCTGCATTGCGCAACCTGGATCTATGGGCTCTGTCGCACCGAGATGAAAATTGGTTCATTCAGTTTGGGCGAAAACCGCGGCCACCCGCACCGGACGCCACCCGCGCCCGCAAGAACCGGGCTCAACCCATCCTATGACATTATTTCGATTGGATGCGGTTAATGGAACCGGGACCGGGGACGAAGCGGACCATGGCTCAGTCGGAGTGAGCCCGCCCGACGGTTCAGCTCGAGCAAAACTCAGGCCGGGTCCAGCAGCTTGAGGCCCACGACTCCAGCCACGATCAAGCCAACACAGACGATCCGGCCGGCCGTGTTGGGCTCGCCGAGCAGCAGCATCCCGAGCACCATGGCGCCAGCCGCGCCGATCCCGACCCAGACGGCATAGGCTGTGCCGATCGGGAGCGTCCGCGCGGCGAGGGCGAGCAGATACATGCTCAGCACCATGGCCGCGATCGTCCAGACCGAGGGCCACAGGCGCGTGAAGCCGTCGGCATACTTGAGACCGATGGCCCAGCCGATTTCGAGAATGCCGGCCGCGACGAGCAGCACCCACGCCATGGTGACGATCTCCTCTTTGCGGGGCCGTCCCCGATGTCTGCCAAGCGCTGCCGAGATCGTCCCCGGACGCGAGGACATTTAGGGACACGCGGCCTCGATGGCATCGGCGCTCAATCTGCGAGCGGTTCGCCATAGGTGAGCCCGAGCAGCGCTGGCTCGGGCGTACTGATGACAAAGGTCGGCACGCGGGCCATACGGGCGCGCATCGGTCCTTTGGCTTCGAAAGCAGCACGAAAGGCCGTGAGGTCCGCCACCTCGAGCCAAGCCTTGGCGACGCTGCCGCAAAGAAATGCCCCGTCCCAGGCGGCCGTCGCCAGCACGAGATCGCCCGCCACGCGCCCGAGCAGCCGCGAGAACATCTGCGCCGTCCGCGCCGCGGCCGGGTCCCTGCCCGCCAGAGCAAATACGGCCTCGGCCGTGTGCTGGCCACTGCCGGCATCGCCCTCCCGTCCACGAGCGTGCGCCGCGTAGAGACGTGCGACGCCAGCACCCGAAAGAAAATCCTCAACGGTCCCTCCCCAGCCGAGCACGGCGCCTTCCTCGGCGGTGGACGGCGCGAGCACCATGTGCCCGGCCTCGCCTGCTGCCACAGCCCAGCGCCTCTTTCGCGAGCGGATAGCCGACGCCGCACCGAACCCCGTTCCGACATTGATCGCAATGCGGCTCCCGACAAGCTCGGCACTGGCTACGGTCCCGACGGGCGCGAGGTCGCTTGGTTGCAGATGCGGCAGCACGAGACCCACGGCCTCGAGATCATTCACCAGCGTGACCGGCCTGCCACCGACGCTGTCGGAGACCTCCTGCGCCGAGATCGACCACGCCGCATTCGTGAGCTGCACGGTGCCGCGGTCCACGGGGCCTGCGGCCGCAATGTGCACGCTGCGACACCAGCTCTCGACCGGCCCGGCGGCGATGTCCGCCACGAAGGCCGCGAGCGTGCTGACAAACGTCGGCCGCTCGGCCGTCGCATAGACCCGGACATCGCTCAGATCACCAGGACCGCCGCTGATCCCGAAGCGGCTGCGGGTGCCGCCCACGTCGGCGACGATCCGGCCGGGCTTCATGACGCGCGCTCCGACGGCGCAGCCCGCAGAGCCTCAAGAAATGTCTCCCGCCAGCGCGACACATTGTTCGTTCGGACGCGCACGATGAGGCGCTCGTAACGCTCGCGGCGTTCCTCGGCGGGCATGGTGAGCGCCGAATGCAGCGCCTGGGCCATCTCATCGGTATCGTAGGGATTGACCGCAATGGCCTCCACGAGATCCTCGGCAGCACCCGCAAACTTGGAGAGGATCAGCACCCCCGGATTATCCGGGTCCTGAGAGGCGATGTACTCCTTGGCCACGAGATTCATGCCGTCGCGTAACGGCGTGACGAGACCGACTTGGCTCGCGCGGAACAGCGCCGTCAGCGTCGCCCGCGGGATGGCGCGGTGAATGTAGCGCACCGGCGTCCAGTCGAAATCGCCGAATTCGCCATTGATGGAGCCGGAAAGCCCTTCGAGCTCCTGGCGGATATCCGTGTAGGCCTCCACCTCCTCGCGCGTCGGCGGCGCGATCTGCATCATGGTGACGCGCTTGCGCAGCTCCGGATAGAGTTCCAGCAGGCGCCTGAAGGCGCGCATGCGGCCGGGCAGACCCTTCGTGTAGTCGAGCCGATCGACGCCGAGGACGAACATGTTCGCCATGCTGCGACGCTGCAGCCGCGCCATATGCGCATCCGCCTCCGGCGTGTGCGCCATCTGGTAGACGGAATCGGGATCGATACCGATCGGAAAGGCGCGCGCAGTGATCGTCTTGCCGAATGCCTTGAGGCGATCCTCGCCAAGAACCTCGCCGCCCGCGCTCTCAACCACGTAGCGTGCGAAGTTGGCGGCATCGCTCGACGTCTGAAAGCCAACGACGTCGTAGGAGAACATGACCTCAGCAAGCCATGCGTGCTCGGGAATGGCCGAGAAGAAGTCGGGCGAAGGGAATGGGATGTGAAGGAAGAAGCCGATCTTCTCCTTAACGCCCTGCTGGCGCAGGGCATCGGCAAGCGGAATGAGATGATAGTCGTGCACCCAGATGAGATCGCCAGGCTCCACGAGCGCAGCCAGCGACTGGGCGAACCGCTCGTTGACCCGCCGGTAGCCTTCGAGAAACACGTGCTCGAAGTGTGCGAGATCGAGGCGATAGTGAAAGGTGGGCCACAGCGCGCGGTTGGAGAAGCCGAGATAATATTCTTCATAATCGCGGCGTGTCAGCGGAATGGTCGCCGTTCGGATGCCTTCATGCTGCTGCAGCCTGATGCCGAGAGAGGCGTCATCGTCGACAGTCGTTCCGTCCCAGCCGAACCACAGTCCGCGCCCGCGCTGGAGCGCGTCCTCGAGCGCCACCGCGAGCCCGCCCGACTGCACGGCCTTGTCGATATCGACGACACGATTTGAAGCGACGATCAGGCGGCTCATACGGTCGATTCCCAATGCCTCGAGAGCCTCACAGCTCCATTGATGATCCCCACCATGGAATAGGTTTGCGGAAAGTTCCCCCATGCCTCGCCCGTTGCCGGGTCGGTGTCTTCGGACATGAGGCCCAGAGGATTGCGCGCCGCGAGCAGACCCTCGAAGATCTCACGCGCCTGCTCGCGGCGGCCGATCCGCGCGAGCGCATCGAGACGCCAGAAGGCGCAGACATTGAAGGCTGTCTCGGGGGCGCCGAAATCATCCGGCTCCTCGTAGCGCATCATGAAGGGTCCGCGTGCGAGGGTCCTCTCGAGCTGGTCGACCGTCGAGACGAACCGCGGATCCTTGGGATCGATCATGTCGACCTCGGCCATGAGCAGCACGCTCGCATCGAGGTTGTGGCCGCCGAAGCTCTCGACAAAGGCCTGACGCTTCTCCGACCAGGAGCGCTCGAGCACCGTGGCTTTGATCTGGTCGGCGCGCTGGCGCCACATCTGGGCGCGGTCCGAATAGCCCAAATGATAGCCGATCTTGGCAAGGCGGTCGCAGCCGGCCCAGCACATGATCGCGGATGAGGTGTGGGGCCTCTCGCGCGTTCTGAGCTCCCACATGCCCGCGTCAGGCTTGTCATAGAGCAGGAAGGCCTGCTCGCCGACCGTCTCGAGACGCGCATACTCGACCGCGCCAGCCTCCATGAAGAGCCGTCGATCGACGAAAGCCTGCGCCGCGCCGAGGATCATATTGCCGTAAGTGTCGTGCTGGGATTGGCGATAGGCAAGGTTTCCCGCGCGCACCGGCCCCATGCCGCGATAGCCGGGCAACGCCTCAATCTCCTTTTCCGGAAGCTCCTTTTCGAGACCGATGCCGTAGACCGGCTGGATATACCCCTCGCGCGCCTCGGCGACGACGTTCATCATCCAGCGGAAGTAGAGCTCCATCGTGCGCACGGCGGCGAGCGAGTTGAGCGCACGCACGACAAAAAACGCATCGCGCACCCAGCAGAAGCGATAGTCCCAGTTGCGGGATGAGCCCGCAGCTTCAGGAATGCTCGTCGTCATGGCGGCGACGATCGCGCCGGTCGGCTCGTAGCTGCACAGCTTGAGCGTGATCGCCGCACGGATAACGGCGTCCTGCCATTCGAGCGGCAGCGCCAAACGGTGCACCCACTCCCGCCAGTACTGCGTCGTGCGCTCCTCGAAGTCGCGCGCGGTCTCGGCGACGCCGCCCGTCAGCGTCTCATCGGGGCCGAAGATCAGGTTGACCGGCTCATCGAGGATAAAGGCCGTCTCGGCAATGATGTAATCGATCGGCGCGTCGGTCGTCAGACGCAGCGATACGCTCGCGCCGATGTAGCGGATGTGGTTGGAGCCATAGGCGACAAGCGGTGCTGCACGAGCGTACTCATAGCGCGGCTTGACCCTGACCCGGATGCGGGGGCTCCCTCTCAGCGGCCTGACGCGCCGGACTAGCATCTGCGGTCGAAAGCGCCGCTGCATCCATATGAAGCGCGGTGCGAAGTCGATGATCTCGATGGCGCCGGAAGGACCTTCGACGACGGTCCGAACGAGCGCCGTGTTGCCCACATAACTCTGGCTGTAGGATGCCGCATCGACCAGCACGATCTCGAAGCAGCCGTCGCCTGGCTCACCACTCGGCGCACCGAGCAGCGCATGAAAGACCGGATCGCCATCGAAGCGCGGAAAGCAGCTCCAAACGATGCGGCCGCGCTTGTCGATGAGCGCGCTGATGCAGCAGTTGCCGATGAGCGCCAGATCGAGCGTGGCATTGAGGGCGTTCGTGACCTCAGCCATTCGACACCTCGCTCATGAATGCCAGCGAGACTGCGTGAAGCCAGTCGAGGAACACCGCGGTGCCGTCCGCCCGATAGCGCGCGATCGTCGCGCCGGGGCCGATCTTGACCGTAATGCCGTCGAGCTTGTTGACCGCGGCGAAGGCGTCTTCATCGGTTGCATCATCCCCTGCGAAGAACGGGCGGCGCCCCGCAAACGGCGCCTCTTTGAGGAAGTCCAGGATCGCGGTGCCCTTGTCGGCCATCGCCGGCTTGGCCTCGAAAACCATCTTGCCGCGCTTGATCTGGATGCCGCGCGAGATCGCGGCGAGCTCGTCCATGACCTCACCGCAAGCCGTCTCGAGATCGGGGCGTGCGCGATAGTGAAGTGCAACGGCATTCGACTTGCGCTCGAGCAGCAGCCCCGGCTCACTCAGCACCAGAGGCGCCAGGAGAAGCTCGGCGTGGCGCAGGAAGTCCTCGTCGATCGGCGCTGCGAGACTCTCGCCCGAGAGCGTCCGGCGCGTCAGCCCATGGACGCCGGCAGCAGGCAGCCGCAGGGGCGCCAGGAACGCATCAAGATCGGAGATCTCGCGGCCCGTGATCACGGCGACGGCACCGCCTGTGGCGTCCGAGAGCCGGCCCAGTGCGTCGCGTGTCCGCTCGGTCAGGCGTACGGCATCCGGCCGCTCGGCAAGCTCAACGAGCGTGCCATCGAAATCCAGGAAGAAGGCGATCCGATCGGGCTCGCTCAGGGTCGGTAGCGACATGGGACTAAGAACGGTGCTCTCCTCCGAATGGCGTTGTTCGAGTGGCCCTGTTGTGGTGGCGATAGCGGCGCCGGGCGGCATCCGGATGGACGCCGAAAAAGCCTCACGCGTCAGCGGGCCCCATGGGCCACCACGCGTCCAGACGCCGCTCATGCTGGGCAACGCGTCTAAGATGTAGTTGCACTGCATTGCGGTCGTTCGATCCGTGCTAGTTTGGACCGCAATGCCGGGGCACGCAACCTCCCCCATTGCGCCCGCGGGCGCGCCGGAACCGCAGTGAACCCCGCCGCGCCGAGCCTGAAACGCACGCAACGCGCCTGGAGTTCCGGAAGAAACCCACGGGAAGGCCATCGGAACGCAGCAATGAAGGCCCTTACAATCGGAAGCGCGATGATCGACACCATCGCGATCATTGAATCGAGTCGCATCGAGCGCATGACCATGCTCAATGCGGAAACGTCATTCCTTCTGCTGGCGGAAGGCCACAAGACCGAGGCACTTGAGATCTCGACCCACACTGGCGGCGGCGCGGTCAATACCGCGGTCGCGATGGCGCGGCTCGGTGTCGATGTCGCGACGCTCGCCAAGCTCGGCCGCGACCAGCGCGCCGAAACGATCCTCGCGGGCCTCATGCAGGAGGGTGTGTCGACCCGCTGGATCGGTCGCGACGATCGCGCCGCGACGGGCGCCGCGGTCATGATCTCCTCGCACGAGCGCAACGCGGCGATCTTCACCTTCCGCGGCGCCAACACACTTCTCGAGGACGGCGACCTCAAGCCCGACGCCTTCGCGGTCGATCTCGTGCACGTCTCGTCGCTGTCCAACCAATCCGCCGACCGCCTCCCGCGAATCCTTGCCGAGGCCAAGCGCACGGGAGCCTTCCTCTCGGTCAACCCCGGCATCCGCCAGCTTTCAAGCCGCGGCGGCGCACTGCAGGACGCGCTCGCCGACATCGACCTCCTCGTCGTCAACAAGATCGAGGCCTCCGCCCTGGTGCCGATAATCGCGGGCAGGATCGGCGAAGGCGGCCCGCCCCTCGGACCCGACAGCGAGGAGCCGCCGAGCGCGCTCGCCCGGCAGGGCCTCACGGGTGGCGGCTATCAGCTGGGGCTGCGCGCGTTCTTCACAGCGCTGCGCGACGCCGGCGCGCGTTACGTACTCGTGACGGATGGCGCCGCCGGCTCTTTTCTCGCCGACCGCGCGCACATCCGTTTCTGCCCCGCCGCACCGCCGGCGGTGGTCGCCGGCACTGCCGGCGCCGGCGATGCCTACGCCGCCACGCTCGCGACGTTCCTCGCGGAAGGTCGCGCGCCCGAGGATGCCATGCGCGCCGCCGCCCTCAACGCTGCCTCCGTCGTCGGCTTCATTGATACCCAGCGCGGTCTTCTTGGGCGCGCGGCCCTCAATGCGGCACTCGCTGCCACGGGCAGCAGGCTCGCCATCAGCAAGTGGCCCATCTGATCGGCGGCGTAGAGGGCTGGGCATTGCCCTTCGTGCGGCTGATCGCGGCCATCCTGCCCCCGCGGCGCCAGTGGCGGGTTCCGGATCTGGCGGAAATCCAGCCAACACCGCTGAAAAAACCAGCAATTCCGCCCTCTTGCCGCCATTGTGCGGCGCACACAAAATGCCGCGATGAATGATCGTGCTCTGCACATCCTCGTCATCGACGCCAACCGCATCCGGGCCTCCATCATCGAGGAAGGATTGAAGGAGGCCGGGCAGGCACGCGTCACCGTCATCGATGAGGCCAAGGGGCTCATGCGCCGGATCGTCGAGCTCGACCCGGATGTGATCGTCATCGACCTCGAGAGCCCCAACCGCGACGCACTCGAGCACATGTTCCAGGTCTCGCGGGCCGCCAAGCGCCCCGTCGCCATGTTCGTCGACCGCACGGACGACGCCTCGATCGAAGCGGCGATCGATGCCGGCGTCTCGGCTTATGTCGTGGACGGCCTCAAGAAGGAGCGCATCAAGCCCATTCTCGACACCGCGATCCGCCGCTTCCGCGCCTTCGAGCGCCTGCGCGATGAGCTCGCTCAGGCGCGCAACGAGCTCGGCGAGCGCAAGCGGATCGAGCGCGCCAAAGGCATCCTGATGCGCACCCGCGGCCTCAGCGAGGAGAGTGCCTATGCCCTCCTGCGCTCGACTGCCATGCAGCAGAACAAACGCATCGCGGAAATTGCCGAGAGCCTGCTCACCGCCGCCCGGCTGCTCGGCGAGGAGGAAGGCACATGACCCGTGCAACCTCGGCCAGCACCGCCGACATCGTACGCATCGGCTTCATGCCGCTTACGGACTGCGCGCCAGTGGTCGCCGCAAGCCTGCTCGGCTTCGCGGAGGCTGAGGGGTTGCGCGTGAAGCTCGCCAAGGAAGCATCGTGGGCGACATTGCGCGATCGCATCGCAGTACGCCACCTCGATGCCGCCCACATGCTGGCGCCCATGCCCATTGCGGCCAACCTCGGCCTGACGCCGCTTGTCGATCGCCTCATCGTGCCCATCACGCTCGGCTTCGGCGGGAACACGATCACCGTCTCGCGCTCCTTGTGGGCGGATCTGAAGGCCGCGGGGGCGCCGACGCGACTTGAGGCCGCGGGCACGGCCCGGGCTCTGGCCGAGGTGGTGGCGGTGCGCCAGCGCCTGGGCGCGCCGAAGCTGGTCTTTGGCGTCGTCCACCAGCACTCGGCTCATCAGTACCAGCTCTCGTACTGGCTCGCGGCGGCCGGCATCATGCCCAATCGCGACATCGACATCGTTGCCGTTCCACCGCCTCTGATGCCGGCCGCGCTCGCCGGCGGCCAGATAGATGGCTTCTGCGCCGGTGAGCCGTGGGGCCGCGTTGCCTCCACCGCCGGCTCCGGACGTGTCGTCACGACAAATGTCGCGATCTGGCGCTCGAGCCCGGAGAAGGTCCTGGGCGTCGCCAAAGATTGGGCCGAAGAAGAACCCGAACGCCACTTGCGGCTGGTCCGCGCGATCTACAAGGCTGCCGTATGGTGCGATGATCCCGCCCACCGTATGGAACTCGCGCAACTCCTCTCACGCCCGGAGATCTTCGACCTGCCGGTCGACATCCTGCGGGCCAACCTCGAGCGGCGCATCCTCTTGGATGACGGTCGCGAGGTCCTCGTCGATGGATATTTGAACTTTGCCGGACGGGCGGCGACCTTCCCCTGGACCAGCCACGCCGCATGGTTCTACGCGCAGATGGTCCGATGGGGCGAGGTGCGGATGAGCACAGAAGGCTATGCGCGCGCGCAGTCGACTTACCGGCCCGATATTCATCGCGCGGCGCTCGCGCCGCTCGGCGTGCCGCTGCCGACGGCCAGCGCCAAGATCGAAGGCACCCTCGCCGTCGAGACCCCGGTACCGTCGACAGTCGGGCGGCTCTTTCTCGGGCCCGATCGCTTCTTCGATGGCGCGGTCTTCGATCCCGAGCGCCTCGAGGACTACCTCGCCGCGACGCCCGTCAAGGCGGCTGATACGGCCTGACGCGCCATTGGGTGCGCTGCACAATAAGCGCGCAATCGCCCACTTTCCCGGCGCCACCGGCACCCCCGCGGGTCTCGCGCCAAACCCCGCGCGATGAGCTAAGCGCCTGACCTGAAGTCTGTTTTGGAACCGCTCCGGAAGTGGCACGCTTCCTGCTTTGTAGATTATCCAAAGCCAGTCCCACGTTTCCCAGCCCAACGACGGGCTACCGGCAGCGCCGCTGACAGGACGGAGGGCCTTCTTCGAAGGCCGATACGTCCATGTCGCGGCGCTTTTTTTTTATGCCCGGAGGGGGTGAGGCGTCAGCGAAGGGGAGGGAAGCCGGAGGGCGGGTGAATGCGTCAAGGGATCGAGCAAGGAGCATGAGCATGCCCAAGACAAGCGCGTCGTCCTCCGTCCGTCGTCCGACAGCCGCTGCAGCCACGATCGACCGGCGCACCTTGCTGCGGCGGGCTTCGGCAACAGCCGCGACGGCCGCACTGCTCTCGACGATCAAGGCAGCTTTCCCTGGCGGCGTGTTCGCGCAGGGCACCGGCCCGGAGGTCAAAGGCACGAAGCTCGGCTACATCGCGCTCACCGACGCTGCACCGCTGATCATCGCCAAGGAGAAGGGCTTCTACGCCAAGCACGGCGTGCCCGACGTCGAGATCGTCAAGCAAGCCTCCTGGGGCTCGACGCGCGACAACATGGCCCTCGGCACCAAGGCGAACGGAATCGACGGCGGCCACATCCTCTCGCCGAAAGTCCATCTCTATTCGACCGGTAAGGTCATGCAGAACAACCAGCCGCTGCCAATGTACACGCTGCTGCGGCTCAACGAGGATGGCCAGGCGATCTCGATCTCGAACGAGTTCAAAGAGCTTGCCATCAACGCGGACTCCTCACCGCTGAAGGCTGCCTTCGAGAGGAAGAAGGCTTCGGGGAAAGAAGTGAAGGTCGCGATGACCTTCCCCGGCGGCACGCACGATCTGTGGATCCGCTATTGGCTCGCCGCCGGCGGTATCGATCCCGACAAGGACGTCTCGACGATCGTCGTGCCACCTCCGCAGATGGTTGCCAACATGAAGGTCGGCAACATGGATGCCTTCTGCGTCGGCGAGCCCTGGAACGAGCAGCTCGTCAACCAGAACATCGGCTACACCGCGCTCACCACGGGCGAGCTGTGGTTCAAACACCCAGAGAAGATTCTCGGCCTGCGCGCCGACTGGGTGGACGCCCATCCGAAGGCGACACGCGCCATCCTCATGGCGGTGATGGAAGCGCAGCAGTGGTGCGAGAAGATGGAGAACAAGCAGGAGATGGCCGCCATCATCGGCCGCCGTCAATGGTTCAACGTTCCCGTCCCCGACATCATCGGTCGCATCAAGGGCGATATCAACTACGGTCTCGGCCGCACGGTTCAGGGCTCCGGTCTGCGCATGAAGTTCTGGGGCGAGAAGGGCGAGACATCCTATCCCTGGAAGAGCCTCGACGCCTGGTTCATCACCGAGAACATCCGCTGGGGCAAGTTCGAGCCCGCACTGGACATCAAGGCCCTCGTCGAAAAGACCAACCGCTCCGACCTCTGGATCGAGGCGGCAAAGGGCCTCGGCCTCAAGGACCATCCGACGGGCGAGAGCCGCGGCATCGAGAAGTTCTTCGACGGCAAGGTCTTCGATCCCGCCGATCCCATGGCCTATCTCAAATCGCTCGCGATCAAACGCGCGATGGTTTGAGACGCCGCGTGACACCCCCCGAAATCCTAACCGAGGAGAGCCAGCCGATGACGGCGCAAAGCGCGCGCACACTCATTGTGAACTCGCCGGATCCTGCCGCCGTGACCGGCCCCGCGGCGCGGAGCGGCAGTGCCGAGGTCATTGCATTTGAGCCCCCGCGCGCGCCTTTGCGCGATCGCGTGTCGGTGGCAGCACAAGGATGGCTCGCGGTCGTCGTGCCACCGATCATCGTGCTGAGCGCGATGCTTCTGGTCTGGGAGCTGGCGAGCAGCAGCCCCACGGCGAGCCTGCCGCCCCCCTCGAAGATCTGGGCAGAGGCGAGTGACCTTATTCTCGACCCGTTCTTCGCCGCTGGCTCGCAGGATATCGGCCTCGGCTGGCGCGTGCTCACGTCACTCCAGCGCGTCGCGGTGGGCTTCGGCCTCGCTGCACTCGCCGGGATCATGCTCGGCGCCCTCGTCGGCCAGAGCGTGTGGGCGATGCGCGGGCTCGACCCGATCTTCCAGGTCCTGCGCACTGTGCCGCCACTCGCCTGGCTGCCGATCTCGCTCGCCGCCTTCCGCGATGCAAACCCCTCGGCCATCTTCGTGATCTTCATCACCGCAATCTGGCCGATCATCATCAATACGGCTGTCGGCATCCGCAACATCCCGCAGGACTACCGCAACGTCGCCGCCGTGCTCCGGCTCAATCACCTGGAGTTCTTCTGGCGGATCATGATTCCCTCCGCCGCCCCCTACATCTTCACGGGCCTCAGGATCGGTATCGGCCTGTCCTGGCTCGCGATCGTCGCGGCTGAGATGCTCACCGGCGGTGTCGGCATCGGCTTCTTCATCTGGGACGCGTGGAACTCCTCCCGCCTCCCCGACATCGTCGTGGCGCTCGTCTACATCGGCATTGTCGGCTTCGTGCTCGACCGTCTGGTTGCCGGCATCGGCCACCTGGCGACCCGGGGCACCCAGGCAACCTGAGGAGGCACGTCATGACGCCATTTCTGAAGGTCGATCATGTGTCCAAGAGTTTCGCCCGTGGCCATGCCACGACCGAGGTTCTGCGCGATATCGATCTCACCATCGCGCGCGGCGCTTACGTCTCCATTATCGGGCACTCGGGCTGCGGGAAGTCGACGCTACTCAATCTGATCGCGGGCCTGACCCCGATCACGCTCGGCGCCATCCTGCTCGAGAACCAGGAGGTGAGCGCGCCCGGTCCCGACCGTGCCGTCGTCTTCCAGAACCACTCGCTGCTGCCGTGGCTCAGTGTCTATGCCAACGTCAAGCTCGCCGTGGACAAGGTATTTTCACAGACGAAGTCACGTGCCGAGCGGCACGCCTGGACGATGCACAATCTGGAGCTCGTCCAGATGGTGCACGCCAAGGACAAGCTTCCCGCCGAGATCTCCGGCGGCATGAAGCAGCGCGTCGGCATCGCCCGCGCGCTCGCGATGGAGCCCAAGGTCCTTCTGCTCGATGAGCCCTTCGGCGCGCTGGACGCGCTGACGCGCGCGCACCTTCAGGACTCGGTGATGCAGATCCACGCGCGCCTCGGCAACACTGTCATCATGATCACGCACGATGTCGATGAGGCGGTGCTGCTTTCGGACCGTATCGTGATGATGACCAACGGTCCCTCCGCCACGATCGGCGAGATCCTCGATGTCGCGCTGCCGCGGCCGCGCAAGCGCCTGGAGCTGAGCTCCGACGCCACCTATCTGCGCGCCCGCGAGGCCGTGCTGAAGTTCCTCTACGAGCGCCACCGCGCGCCGGCGCTCCAGGCTGCCTAGTGTCCCGATCGCGAAGTTCGTCACCATCTGCTGCGGGCTCTCGAACGAACTTCGCGATCGAAAGGACACTCGCACGCCCATGTTTCTCGTGTGGTCCAGAGTCCGAAGTCCGCCTCCGACACCTGCCGCGACGTGGTGGCGGACTTCGGAATCACCACACGAGCGACTGGCCTCGCACATTCAGGAACCTGCAAGACCGGAGACGGAAACGCCATGAAGAAGCAAAAGCTCGTCGTCATCGGCAACGGCATGGCGCCGGGACGTGCCCTTGAGAAGCTCTTCGAGCTCGCACCCGATGCCTACGACGTCACGATCTTCAATGCCGAGCCACGGGTCAACTACGACCGCATCATGCTCTCACCCGTGCTTTCCGGCGAGAAGACCTTCGAGGAAATTGTCATTCACGGTGACGGCTGGTACGTCGAGCGTGGCATAACGCTCTACAAGGGCCACAAGGTGGTCGAGATCGATCGTGCGGCGAGGACGGTGCGCTCCGAGCCGGACGAGATCGCACCCTACGACAAGCTGATCATTGCCACCGGCTCTCTGCCCTTCGTTCTGCCCGTGCCGGGCCACAACCTTGCGGGCGTCCTCACCTACCGCGATCTCGACGACGTGCACGCGATGCTGCTTGCGGCGCGGGCCGGCGGACGCGCGGTCGTAATCGGCGGTGGCCTCCTGGGCCTTGAGGCGGCGGCCGGCCTCAAGGAACAGGGCATGGACGTCACCGTGCTCCATCTCATGCCGACGCTCATGGAGCGTCAGCTCGATCGGGCGGCCGGGCATCTGCTGCAGAAGGCCGTCGAGGCCCGCGGCATCAAGGTCATCACCAAGGCGAATACCAAGGCGCTGATCGGCACGGATATCCGCCTGGGCCCTGGCCGGGTTCAAGCCGTCGAGCTGGAGGATGGCACGCGCATTCCGGCGGACCTCGTCGTCATGGCCATCGGCATCCGCCCCAATATCGCGCTCGCCAAGGCGGCTGGCCTCGAATGCCGGCGCGGCATCGTCGTGGATGGCGGACTGCGCACCAGCGATCCGGACATCTTTGCCCTCGGTGAATGCGTCGAGGTCGACGGCCAGGTCTTTGGCCTCGTCGCGCCGCTCTACGAGATGGCCGGCGTCGCCGCGTCGCATCTCGCCGGCGATACCGAGCCGCGCTTCGTGCCGGGCGCAACCGCGACCAAGCTCAAGGTCACGGGCATCAATCTCTTCTCCGCCGGCGACTTCGCCGATGCCGAGGACCGCCAGGAGATCGTGCTGCGCGATGCCGCACGCGGCATCTATAAGCGCCTCGTGCTCAAGGACGACCGCGTGATCGGTGTGGTCATGTATGGCGATACCGCCGATGGGGCTTGGTTCTTCGATCTCCTGCGCAAGGGCACGGACATCTCGCCCATGCGCGACACGCTGATCTTCGGTCCGGGCTATTCAGGAGGTGCTGCCGGCGACCCTACGGCAACCGTCGCGGCTCTGCCTGACGAGGCGGAGATATGTGGCTGCAATGGCGTATGCAAGGGAACGATCACCCGCGCGATCGACGCCTTCTCGCTTACGTCGCTCGATGATGTGCGCGCGCGCACGAAGGCTTCTGCCTCGTGCGGCTCGTGCACGGGGCTCGTCGAGCAGATCCTGAAGCTCAAGCTTGGGGATCGTTATAATCCCGCTGCGGTGCAGCCCATGTGTGGTTGCACACACCTCGGCCATGATGACGTACGCCGCCTCATTGTCGCGCAGGAGCTGAAGTCGATCCCGGCGCTGATGCAGGCGCTCGAGTGGAAGACGTCGTGCGGCTGCGCCAGGTGCCGCCCCGCACTCAACTACTACCTGCTCGCAACGTGGCCCGGCCAATACCAGGACGACAGCCAGTCACGCTTCATCAACGAGCGCGTGCACGCAAATATCCAGAAGGATGGCACCTACTCGGTCGTGCCGCGCATGTGGGGTGGCGTGACGAGCGCCGGGGAGCTGCGCGCGATTGCCGACATCGTCGACAAGTTCGCAATCCCGACCGTCAAGATCACTGGTGGCCAGCGCATCGACCTGCTCGGCGTGCGCAAGGAGGATCTCCCCGCCGTCTGGGCCGACCTCGGCGCCGCCGGCATGATCTCGGGAGCGGCCTACGCCAAGGGCCTGCGCACCGTGAAGACGTGCGTCGGCTCGGATTGGTGCCGGTTCGGGACACAGGATTCAACCGGCCTTGGCATTCGCATCGAGCGCTTCATGTGGGGCTCGTGGACACCCGCCAAGGTCAAAATGGCCGTCTCGGGCTGCCCGCGGAACTGCGCCGAAGCCACGTGCAAGGATGTCGGCGTGATCTGCGTCGAGTCCGGCTACGACATTCACTTCGCAGGCGCCGCCGGCCTCGATGTCAAGCAGACCGAGTTGCTCGGCCACGTCGATACGGAAGACGAGGTCGTCGAGGTCATCGTCGCGCTCGTCCAGCTCTATCGCGAGCAGGGCCGCTATCTCGAGCGCATCTACAAATGGGCCCGCCGCGTCGGCATCGCGTCGATCCGCCAGCGCGTGCTTGATGACTTGGCACACCGCCGCGCTCTCTATGACCGCTTCGTCCACGCGCAGACGTTCGCGCAGAGCGATCCCTGGGCCGAACGCGCCCAGGGCAAGGATGCTCACGAATTTCGCCCTCTCGCCGATCTGACGCGCGCGGAGGCCGCGGAATGACTGTCATGGAAAAGGCCTGGATCGATATCGGCGCCCTCGACGACATTCCGCGGCTGGGTGCCCGCGTGGTCAAGACGCCGCTCGGCTGTGTCGCCATATTCCGCGCGGCGGAGGACGAGGTCTACGCACTCGACGATCGCTGCCCGCACAAGCACGGGCCCCTGAGCCAGGGCATTGTCCATGGCCGCACGGTCACCTGCCCGCTGCACAACTGGGTCATCTCGCTCGAAAGCGGACGCGCGGAGGGCGCGGACGAAGGCCAGGTCAAGACATTCGCCGTGCGCGTGGAGAGGGGGCGCATCCTCATCGACGCCGATGCGCTTCTGGCACGATCTGGTTGAGGCACGGCCATGAGCGCAGGCGCAACGCGCACGACCTGCCCCTACTGCGGCGTCGGCTGCGGGATCCTGGCCCGACCACGTCCCGACGGAACCGCCGAGATCGCCGGAGATCCCGAGCATCCGGCCAACTTCGGGCGCCTTTGTTCGAAGGGCGCCGCACTCGGCGAAACGCTGTCGCTCGAGGATCGCCTGGTCCATCCGCTGATCCGCGGCGCATCGGCGCGTTGGGATGACGCGCTCGACCTCGTCGCGCAGAAATTCTCCGCCGCCATTGCCGAGCATGGGCCCGCCAGCGTCGCCTTCTATCTCTCCGGGCAGCTCCTGACCGAGGACTACTACGTCGCCAACAAGCTGATGAAAGGCTTCATCGGATCGGCCAACATCGACACCAACTCGCGCCTGTGCATGGCTTCGTCCGTGGCCGGTCACAAGCGCGCCTTCGGCACGGACACGGTACCCGGCACCTACGAGGATCTCGAGCTCGCCGATCTTGTCGTGCTCGTCGGCTCGAATCTGGCCTGGTGCCACCCTGTGCTCTACCAGCGCCTGGCCGCCGCACGGGAAGCACGCGGCATCAAGGTTGTCGTCATCGACCCGCGCGAGACCGCGACGTGCGAGATCGCCGATCTGCATCTCGCGATCGCGCCCGGTGCCGACGTTGCCCTCTTCAATGGCCTCCTTGCTCATCTCGTGGCGCGTGGGCGCCTCGATATGGACTATGTTGCGCGACATACGCTCGACCTCCCTGCCGCGCTCGCGGCCGCCTCCGCCATGCGCCTCGCGGAGATTGCCGCAACAACGGCGCTGCCCGCCGCGGTCATCGCCGATTTCTACGAGCTGTTCGCCGGCACGGAGCGGGTCGTCACCGTCTTCAGCCAAGGCGTGAATCAGTCATCTGCCGGCACGGACAAGGTCAACGCCATCCTCAACTGCCACTTGGCGACGGGACGCATCGGTCGCCCGGGCATGGGGCCCTTCTCGATCACCGGACAGCCCAATGCCATGGGCGGGCGGGAGGTCGGCGGCCTCGCCAATATGCTCGCCGCACACATGGAGCTCGATAACGACGAGCATCGCCATCTGGTCCGTACGTTCTGGAAATCGCCGCGGATGGCCGAGAGGCCCGGCCTCAAGGCCGTTGATCTCTTCCGCGCCGTCGAGAGCGGACGCATCAAGGCGCTCTGGATCATGGCGACCAACCCGGTCGTCAGCTTGCCTGAAGCCGACCGTGTGCGCGCCGCGATCGCATCCTGCCCTTTCGTCGTCGTGTCAGACGTCAACAGCCACACGGACACGACCGCGCTGGCCCACGTCCTCCTGCCTGCGGCCGCCTGGGGCGAAAAGGATGGCACCGTGACCAACTCAGAGCGGCGGATCTCGCGCCAGCGCGCGTTCCTGCCCTTGCCTGGCGCGGCGCGGCCGGACTGGTGGCAGATCGTGGAAGTGGCGAAGCGCATGGGCTTCGGCGCCGCCTTTGCCTATACCCATCCGGCCGAGATCTTTGCCGAGTATGCGCGGCTGACCGGGCTTGAAAATGGTGGCGCGCGTGACCTCGACATCAGCGGTGCAGCGGAGCTGTCGCGCACTGACTACGACGCTCTTACCCCATTCCAGTGGCCTCGCTCCGCAGGCAGCGTTCCGAAAGAGACGCGCTTCTTCGCCAATGGCGGTTTCTTCACGTCCGACCGTCGCGCGCGCTTCGTGCCGACACCCTACCGCGGGCTCGCGCAGAGGACGACCTCGCACGCTCCGCTTAGGCTCAACACGGGCCGCATCCGCGATCAGTGGCACACGATGACACGCACGGCCAAGTCGCCGCGCCTGATGGGTCATGCGCCGGAGCCGTTCGTCGAGATCCACCCCGCGGATGCCGCCAGCCATAACATCGTGCACGGTGCCCTTGCCGAGCTTGCGAGCCCCAGCGGCACCATCGTCTGCCGCGCCATCGTGACCGATCGCCAGAGCGCCGGATCGCTCTTCGTTCCCATGCACTGGACAAGCCAGATCGCCAGCCGCGCGCGCGTCGGCACCCTCATCGCCGCAGCCACGGACCCGGTCTCGGGACAACCCGAGCTGAAGGGCACGCCCGTTGCAATCCGGCCGTTCGATGCACCATGGCAGGCCTTTGCGGTCTCACGCCAATCGCCCGACGCGCCAGACTGCGCCTATTTCGCCACGGCCATGGTGAATGGCGGCTTTCGTACAGAGCTTGCCCTGCGCGAGCCCCCTCAGAGGTGGGACGATCTCGCGCGGCAGCTTCTCATGGGCCGCGACTCGGCGAGCATCGAGCTGCTCGCGTACCAGGACAGCGCTACCGGCCAGCATCGCTTCGCCGCCTTCAATGGAGATCGCCTCGTCGGCGCCCTCTTCATCACGCGCGGCGCTCTCTCGTGTGCGCGCGCATGGATTGCCGCGCAATTGCTCGAGCCCAAAGCGCCGTCGGTACGCCTGCGGCTGCTGGCCGGCCGCCCGGGCAGCGAGAGCAGGGACCGCGGCCCCATTGTCTGCGCGTGCTTCGAGGTCGGCAGCAACGAAATCGCCGAAGCGATCGCGAAGCACGGCGCCACGACGGTCGCATCCGTCGGCGCGTGCGTGAAGGCCGGAACCAACTGCGGCTCCTGCCGCGCGGAGATCAGGAGTATTCTCGATGCGGCCCGCATTCCGGAAACCGTCTGAGCAGGCGCCGCCACGGATGGCGGCCCTCGCCACGCTGCCCGTCTTCCTGGGTCTGCAAGGTGAGCGCGCGATTGTGGCCGGCGGTACCGCCGCGGCCGCATGGAAAGCGGAGCTGCTCGCCGCCGCCGGTGCCGACGTGCACGTCTACGCCATCAACGTCTCTTCCGAGATGGAGGCATTGCTCGTGCGGGGGGCAGCATCCGGAGCACTGACGTTGCACGCCGAACGATGGACTGCGCATCATCTCGCTGGCGCGGCACTTGCGATCGCCGACGCAGAGGACGACGACGATGCCGCCGGCTTCCATGCGGCCGCACGGGGGGCGGGCGTTCCGGTCAACGTCATCGACAGACCCGCCTACTGCCAGTTCCAGTTCGGCGCGATCGTCAATCGCTCACCGGTCGTCGTCGGCATCTCGACTGCCGGCGCGGCGCCGATCCTCGGTCAGGCCATCCGCCGCCGCATCGAAACACTGCTGCCGCCAGCGCTCGCGCTGTGGGGGCAGCTCGCAGGCAAGATACGTGAGCGCGTCGGCGAGCATCTGTCAGCGGGCGCGGCCCGTCGCATCTTCTGGGAGCAGTTCGTCGATCGCGCCTTCGGCCCGGCGCCGACGCGTGATCAGGTCGAGCACCTCAGCGCGTTCATCGGGTCACTTTCCAGGCAAGCACAACCCGCAATGGGCCGCGTAACACTCGTTGGCGCAGGCCCGGGGGATGCGGAGCTTCTGACCCTCAAGGCTGTGCGCGCGCTGCAGGCTGCCGATGTCATTCTCTACGATGATCTCGTTTCCGACGAGGTGCTGGAACTCGCGCGGCGCGAGGCCAGGCGCATGCTGGTCGGCAAGCGCAGCGGTCGCGAGAGCTGCCGTCAGGACGATATCAACGCGCTGATGGTAAGGCTGGCAGAGCAGGGCCGCCACGTCGTTCGCCTCAAGTCGGGTGACCCGATGATCTTTGGCCGCGGCGGCGAGGAGATCGATCAGCTCGAGCGCGCCGGCATTCCATTCGAGGTCGTGCCCGGGATCACGGCAGCCAGCGCAATGGCGGCAGCGCTCGGCGTCTCCCTCACGCATCGGGACCACGCCCAATCCGTCCGCTTCGTCACCGGGCATTCGCGTGCCGGCGGGTTGCCGGACACCCTCGACTGGCGCGGCCTCGCCGATCCCGACACAACGCTTGTCATCTACATGGGCGGGCGCACGGCACAGGCGCTTGCCGCACGCTTGATGGCCGAGGGCCTGCCGGCCAGGACGCCGGCGGTTGCCGTTGCGGGCCTCACGCGCGCCGACGAAGCGCGCTGGCAGGGCACGCTCGCCACGCTGCCAACTGCCGGGATTCTGCGGAGCGGGACCGGGCCGCTGCTGATCGGCGTCGGTACGGTGTTTGCACGTCACGCAGCATCACTGAGCGAGGACGGCGCTGCCCTTGCGACTTGCGATCGCGTCACAATTCCCCGCGTCCGTGATAGAGTGAGCCGCGCGACGGTCTCCTATGCGGCGGCCGAAAGGCCGCCCATGCGCTCAATGAAGCGGGCAATGTCGTCGACTCCGGACCCAGCGCGGACATTCGCGAAGACATAGGGCTTCTCGCCGCGCATCCGCCGCGTATCGTTTTCCATGACGACGAGGTCGGCACCCACGTGTGGGGCGAGATCGGTCTTGTTGATCACCAGAAGATCGGAACGCGTGATGCCGGGCCCGCCCTTCCTCGGGATCTTTTCGCCCTGCGCGACGTCGATGACGTAGATCGTCAGGTCGGCAAGCTCGGGCGAGAAGGTCGCGGCAAGGTTGTCGCCGCCGGATTCGATCAGGATGATGTCGAGGTTCGGGAACTTGCGCCGCATGGTCTCGATCGCCGCGAGATTGATCGAGCAATCCTCGCGGATGGCCGTATGCGGGCAGCCGCCGGTCTCCACGCCCATGATGCGCTCGAGCGGCAAGGCCTGCATGCGCATGAGGATCTCGGCATCCTCCTTGGTGTAGATGTCGTTAGTAATGGCACAGATATCGTAGCGATCGCGCAGAGCGCGGCAGAGCGCAGCCGTGAGCGTGGTCTTGCCGGAGCCCACGGGCCCCCCGATCCCGACCCGGAGCGGACCATGTGATGTGCTCATGAGCGGAACAACCTCGTGTACTGGGTTTCATGTGCCAGGGAAGCGATATCCGAGCGATACACCGCGCTGCCGAGATCGTCCAATGACGCCTGCCCGGCCGCCGCCGCACAGGCCACGAGATCGGGCAGCAGCGCAGCGATGGCGCGCTGGGCGTCCGTCTGGCCGACGGCTGAAAGGCGGATCGCGGCGGACGTCAGGTTTGAGACAGCCGCGGTCCCGAAACCATTGAGCGTCTCTCCAAGCGGCACGCCGTGCACGGCCGCAGCGGCGCCGACCGCGACCGGATAGGCAACGTCCGGCGCGACCGTCCGTGCAACAGCATCAAGCCCTGCGCAGCCCCACGCCGCCCGCACGGTCTCCAGAAAGGCATTGCCCTGTGTCACGATCTCGAGGTGGCGCTCGGCCGACGGCTGCAGAGCCAGCGCGAGCGCGTTCACCTCGCCGACATCCGGCCATCGCCCATCGCGCGCGCAGCGCCACGTCGCGGCAAGCAGGATCATGTCATTGCGGATCGACCCGTGCACGACGAGATCGCGCAGCCACTCGACCAGCGTCGGCTGATCGCGCACCCAGCCCCGCTCCACGGCCCACTCGAGACCGTGACTGTAGGCGAAGGCACCGACAGGAAAAGCGGGGGAGAGCCAAATCAGGAGACGGGGGTCAAAGCTGTGCGGCGCATATGTGTCCGCCCCAGCTTTGGGACCCGACGCTTCCTGCCCATCCGGAAAGGACCTTTCCGCCGGCGCAATCGCGTGCGATGCGGGCAGGTGACCAGACACGACATCAGGACTCGCGCTTGTCGGGACGAAAGGTGCCCTGCACGATGGTGAGCTTCACATTGCGGCTCGGCTCTCGACCAGCCTCCTGATGCGCGTCATGGCTATGATCGTGCCCATGATCGTGCCCATGATCGTGGTGATGATGATGGTGCGCGCCGCCATGATGGTGGTGATGCCCCGAATGGAGCGGCCCCTTGCCGCCGTAAGCACCACCCTCAGGTTCGAAAGGCCGGCGCACGCGATGTACGTGCGCGCCCAGTTGCGCGACGAGCTCGGCGAGCACGTGGTCCGGCTGGATATAGATCGCACCGCGACCGATCTCGGCCGGCGTGTGCCGGTTGCCGAGGTGCCAGGCGATCGTCGCGAGTGCCCGCGCGTCGGGCGCGTGGATCTCGAGAAGATCCTCGTCTGCCGCCTTGACCAGAATGGCGCCGCCGTCAACGGCCAGGGCATCGCCGTCGGCGAGATAGGTCGCCTCCGGCAGATCGAGCAGCAGCTCGCGCCCGCCATCCGTCGTCAGCAGAACGCGGCGGCGGAAGCGCGACTGCCGGTCGAGTGTAATCGTGTCCACGATCGCCGTGCCGGCCAGGCCATCGGCCCTCAGAACCGCGGACGCACGCAACGGACTCGCCGTCATCGCTCCTCACACCATCAGAACAGGAAATAGCGCTGCGCCATGGGTAGCACCTTTGCGGGCGCGCAGACCAGCAGCTCGCCATCGGCGCGCACCTCGTATGTTTCAGCATCGATCGTGATGTCCGGCGTCGCATCATTGTGGATCATGCTCTTTTTCGAGATGCCGCCTCGCACATTGCGCACCGCGACCACGTCCTTCGCGAGCCCGAGCCGCTTGCCGACATCGTTCTGAACGGCAGCGGGCGAGGCAAAGATCAGCGACGTGCGCGTGCGCGCACCGCCGAAAGCGCCGAACATCGGCCGATAGTGAACGGGCTGCGGCGTCGGGATCGAGGCATTGGGGTCGCCCATCGGCGCCGCCGCGATGACGCCGCCCTTGATGACGCAGTCGGGTTTCACGCCGAAGAAGGCCGGCGACCAGATTACGAGATCCGCGAGCTTGCCGGGCTCGACCGAGCCGATGTGGTCCGAGACCCCGTGCGCGATCGCCGGGTTGATCGTGTATTTGGCAACGTAGCGCTTGACACGGAAGTTGTCGTTACCCTTCCCCTCATCCTCCGGGAGCGGCCCGCGCTGCTGCTTCATCTTGTGCGCGGTCTGCCAGGTGCGAATGATGACCTCGCCGACACGCCCCATGGCCTGGCTGTCCGACGACATCATCGAGAGCGCGCCGAGATCATGCAGGATGTCCTCCGCCGCGATCGTCTCCTTGCGGATGCGGCTCTCGGCGAACGCGAGATCCTCTGGAATTGACGAAGACAGATGATGGCACACCATGAGCATGTCGAGGTGCTCATCGATCGTGTTGACCGTGAATGGCCGCGTCGGATTGGTCGACGATGGCAGCACGTTCTTGAGGCCGGCAACCTTCATGATGTCCGGCGCATGACCGCCGCCGGCACCCTCGGTATGGAAGGCGTGGATCGTGCGGCCCTTGAAAGCCTTGATCGTGTCCTCGACGTAGCCCGACTCGTTGAGCGTGTCGGTGTGGATCATGACCTGCACGTCGTGGTCGTCTGCGACCGAAAGCGCGCAATCGATCGCCGCCGGCGTCGTCCCCCAGTCCTCATGCAGCTTGAGCGCGCAGGCGCCGGCGTTGACCATCTCCTCGAGAGCCCCCGGCAGCGACGCATTGCCCTTGCCGGCAAAGCCGAGGTTCATCGGAAAGGCATCCGAAGCGCGCAGCATCATCTCGATATGCCAGGGGCCCGGCGTGCACGTCGTCGCGAGCGTGCCGTGAGCCGGGCCGGTGCCGCCACCCAGCATGGAGGTGAGGCCCGACATGAGTGCGTCCTCGATCTGTTGAGGACAGATGAAGTGGATATGCGCGTCGAAGCCGCCGGCAGTCAGGATCTTGCCCTCGCCCGCGATGATCTCCGTGCCCGGGCCGATGATGATATCGACGCCCGGCTGGATGTCGGGATTGCCGGCTTTGCCGATCTTCGCGATGCGACCGTCCTTGATCGCCACATCCGCTTTGACGATGCCCCAGTGATCGAGGATCAGAGCATTCGTGATGACAGTATCGGCGGCACCGGCGGCGCGCGTGACCTGCGACTGGCCCATGCCGTCGCGGATGACCTTGCCGCCGCCGAACTTCACTTCCTCGCCGTAGGTCGTGAAGTCCCTCTCGACCTCGATGATCAGATCCGTGTCAGCAAGGCGGACCTTGTCGCCCTTCGTCGGGCCGAACATCTGCGCATAGGCGGCACGGGACATTCTGGCGGGCATCGGGAACACCTTATGGTCTGGTATGCGTGAGGGTGACCGCGGCGTGCACCGTACTGTCAGCCTCGCGCGCGCAATTTCCTAGGGGTCGAGCTTGCCCATGACCTCCTGCCGGAAGCCATAGACCATGCGGGCGCCAACGAGCGGGATCAGCTTCACCTCGCGTGTCTGGCCGGGCTCGAAGCGGACGGCCGTGCCGGCAGGAATGTCGAGGCGTGTGCCACGCGCCGCCTCCCGATCGAAGCTGAGCGCCGGATTGGCCTCGAAGAAGTGATAATGACTGCCGATCTGGATCGGGCGCGCGCCGGTGTTCGACACCGTGAGCGTCGTGACGGATCGGCCTGTGTTCAGCTCGATCTCGCCGTCAGGTGTGATGATCTCACCGGGTTTCATCGGGCACCTTTCAGCCGACCATCAGGAAGAGACCGAGCGCGGCGGTTGCGCCACCGATCACCTGCGCCGGTCTGCGGCTCGCCAGGCGCGCGATCCCAAGACCGATCACGATGCCGACGATGTGGAGAAGGGCTGTTGAGGCCGCGAAGCCGGCCGCATAGCCGTACCAGCCGCTGGCGGGGGCTTCGGCGCCATGCGCGTGGCCATGGAACAGCGCGAACGCGCCAATGAGCACGATCCCAACGGCAAGCGGCGCCTGAATGCCGAGCGCCACGGCAAGGCCCAGCACGATGACGGAAAGTGCAATGACCGGTTCGACAGCCGGGAATTCAATGCCTGCGTGCCCGATGAAGCCGCCGACCAGCATCATGAGGACGAACGCGACTGGCCAGCCCCAGACGCGCTTTCCACCGGCGAGCGCGGCCCAGAGGCCGACCGAGATCATGGCGGCGAGGTGGTCGATCCCCCCCAGCGGATGAAGCGCGCCGTCGATGAGCGAGAAGCCGGTCTCGAGGCCAGTGTGCGCTGTGGCGGGCCCGGCCATGAGGAGCGAGGCTCCGGCAGCGAGGACGAGTGGCAGGTGGCGTGCGGACATCATTGCGCGGCGGCTCCGTTGGACGATCTCTCTATCGGATGGGATTGTGGACCGTGACGAGCTTGCTGCCGTCCGGAAAGGTCGCCTCCACCTGAACGTCATGGATCATCTCGGCGATGCCCTCCATGACCTGGTCGCGGCGCAGAACTTTCGCGCCGGCCTCCATGAGCTCGGAAACGCTTCGCCCGTCGCGCGCGCCCTCGACGACGAAATCCGTAATGAGCGCAATCGCCTCGGGATGGTTGAGTTTCACGCCCCGCTCCAGGCGCCGACGAGCCACGTTGGCCGCCATGGCGATCAACAGCTTGTCCTTTTCGCGTGGTGTCAGGTTCATGCGACGGGCATCCCCCTCCTGTGGTCGTCTCTCAGGTCATCCAGACACGCGGCATCGCGCGACCTGAAAGCACCTCTGTTACGCGAATGATGTCACGTCGGACATCCTCAGGCGTGCCTAGAAATCGGGCAGTCAGCATACTATTCCACGCACTGGCACCGCACGCGGAGCCCGCATCGGCGAGCACTGCGCGCACGGCCTCGATCCGGTCCCCAGCGTGCGGCGAAAGCGCCAGGATGAGCCCTGCACTGCGGGCGCCGGCCGCGACGGCGGGACGCGCCAGCGCCGCGGCCACGCGGCCATCGAGACGCGCGGCCTCGGCGAACACGAGCGCACCGCCGCGGCGGATGCGCCAGTTGTCGCTGAACGCGCCGGTCTCGAGAACCTCACCATGCGCGATGCGCCCGAAGACGACGATCTCCGCCATGAGCAGGCGCGCATCCGGCGCCATGTCCACCTCGAAGCGCCGGTTGAGGCGCGCCCCCGAATAGAGGATCGTTTCCTGTGGCAGCCAGTCGAGACGGGCGGCCTCGCCAATGCTGAGCCTGATATCCATGCGAGCCGGCGGGCCGAGCGAGCGATAGATGCGCTCGGCGGTCGCGGTCGTGTGGACGGCCTCGGCGCCTGCGCCCAACTCAAGTGCGAAGGCGAGGCTGTCGCCGCCCGCCACGCCGCCACCCGTGTTGATCTGGCTCGCCTCGATATGCGCCGCGTGCGTCAGCGGAAAGCGGAGGCGGTAGCCACCGTATTCTGTCAGCGTATCGATGCGCGTCGCGCCGTTCGCGACGACATAGCGCGCCTTCAAGCCGCCGGTTGCGCGTACGGCCTCGAGTGCGCGGGCAGCCGCTGCGCGATCGTCGGCGGTCGGCAGTCGCGTCTCGCTCATTTGCTCCCGTCTGGCTTTCTGGCCGCCGTTCTCGCGCGTGACAAGCCCCTGCTGCGTCTTGAATCAGGTGCGTCCGGCGGTGCGCATGGTTTGACACACCCGCCATGCGCCCATAGTCTTCTCTGAACGAAAAGCAATAAGCAATCGCCAGCCGCGGATCCGGGGCGTTCCCAGAGCACCCCACGGCATGACGAACCATGCGAGCTGGCCCGAGGCAGGCCCAGTTCGCTTTTATCAAGGGAGGCTGCACAATGCTCAGCAAAGCTTTCGTAGGGCTCGCTTTGGCGGCGCTCGTCGGCGGCGCGGCGGGTCCCGCTGCGGCCCAGGCCAAGGAGATCCGGTGGGGAACGTCCGCTGTCGGATCGGCTGGCCACAAGGCCCTCGTCAATCTCGCCGAGGTGCTGAACAAGGAGTGGTCCGGCTACAACGTCACGGTTCAGCCGGCCCCCGGCGCCATCCTCACGATCAAGGGTTTCGCGACGAACAAGTTTGACGGCTTCTACGGTGCCGATATCGGCTTTTACGAGTACGCAAACGATATCGCCCGCTTCAAGGGGTTCAAATCCAGCGTGCTGCGCGAGCCGGTTCAGTCGATGTGGGTCTTCACGACCGAGGTGGGCTTCGGCATTCACAGGCGCGACAAGGACAGGATCAAGAGCTGGGCTGATCTCGTTGGCAGGAAGACGTTCACGGGCCCGCGCCCGTGGGATACGCGCGCGCAGACGGAGCGCGGTCTCATGGCGCTCGGTATCAAGCACGATTATACAGAGGTTGACCTCGCAACGGCGGGCTCACTCCTCGACGCCGGAACGCTCCAGGCGTTCGTCATCTATACAAACGCAGAGACCAGCGTTCCGCCCTGGATTACCGAAGCCTCCCTCAGCACGGACTGGGTTGCCCTCAATCCGAACGCCGAGGAGCTGAAGAACCTGAAAGCGAAGGGCCTCGCCACGACGACCGTGCCGGCGAAGGTCTTCAAGAAGGACATCGGCGTGGAGAGCGTCACGCTGCTGCCGTTCTATTACGGGTTCCATGTCGGCCTCGATGTCTCAGCGGACGATGTCTATCGGAAGCTGACAATCGTCGAGAAGAATGCGGCACAGCTTGCGAAGGCCGATGGCTCCTTCGCGCAGGTCGCTGCGGACATGGTCGGCATGCAGCGCCGTGGCATCCAGTCGTCGGTTGACCTCGTCGAGATCCATCCCGGGCTCGCCAAATACATGAAGGAGAAGGGGGCCTGGGACCCGAAATGGGATGCGCGCATCGCCAAGGCAAAATAGCCTGAGGCGCCCTTTTCTTTTGGCGCGACGGGCCGCGATCGTCCCGCCGCATTCTTCATAGTCGAGGCCGCCGCGGCTCGCGACGCGATGAGGCAGGCACCATGAGCGACGACACCGTGGCGCGGCCCTGGCCCGAAATCGCGATCGACGTCGCCTACTATGCAGCCGCAGCGATCTTCTTCAGCCTCCTGTTCGCGTACTACATGACGGGACTGGGGGGACCATCGCAGCTCGCGGCGATGCTCGTCCCCCTCACTTTCGTGATCTTCACGCTCAGCGCGCTGCGCGAGAACGATCTCTACCCCTCGCTCGGGCGCCCTCTGAACTATTTGATCGCCGCTATCTATTGCGCGCTCGCCATCGCAACATCGATCTACATGGTCCTGGAGTTCGACGCGATCGGCTTCGCGCGTGCCGGTTTCTGGAACACGCCGGACATGATCTTCGGCGCCCTGATGGTCCTGCTGGTGATGGAGTACGCACGCAAGCGCTTCTTTCCGCTGTTCGTCATCAATTTGCTCCTGATCGTCTATTGCGTCTACGGCTGGGCCGTACCGGGCATGTTCCGCCATCCGGGCCTCGACTGGGAGCGCGTTCTGACCGCGATGAGCCTTGAGATGGCAACGGGCATCTACTCGCGCCTGCCGCAGCTCGCGCTCACCTTGATCGGCTCTTTCATTCTGGTGCTGAGCGCGCTGCGCGCGTTCGGCTGCATCGATTCCATCCTCAGAGGCGCGGGGCAGATTGCCGCCCGCTCGGCGCATACGGTGCCGATCTCCGCCGTTCTGGGCTCGCTCGGCATTGGTGCGGTGAGTGGCAGCGGCGCGGCGAATGCGATCACCACCGGCTCGGCGACGATCCCGGCAATGATTGCGGCTGGAATGCCCCGTCAGCGTGCCGCCGCAATCGAGGCCTCGGCCTCGCTCGGCGGCCAGCTCATGCCGCCCGTCATGGGCATATCGGCCTTTCTCATGGCCGATTTCATGGGCGTCAGCTACTTCGACGTCGTTGCCCGCGGCTATGCGCCCGCGATCGTTTTCTTCATCGGCGTTGTGGTCGGCGTCTATCTGCTTTCAGTGCGCTATGGCACCAATGGTCGCGTGACATTCGCCGATGCCCCTATGAGATGGGGCGACTGGACCAATCTCGCGGCGTTCGTGCTCGTCGTCGCCGGTCTCATTCTGCTGATGGCCGTGCTGTTCGTGGCCCCCATGTTTGCAGCGCTCTATGTGTTCTTCTGCGTGACAGCGCTGCTCCTGCTGAAGCACATTGCTGAGCTGATCACAGGCGGCGGCTTCACGCTCAAGAACCTCGCGAGGCCTGTCCTTCGCTTCCTTGACAGCTTCAGCTCCATGACCGCGGATCTCACTCTGCTGCTCGCCACGCTGTCGATCATGACCGGTGCATTCGTCATCACCGGCGTGCCGACCAAGATCGGTTTCATCCTGATGGAAGCTGCAGGCATCAACCTGTTCGTCATGGTGATCGTCGCCTTTCTCTTCGGCGCCTTTCTCGGCACGGGACTTCCGCCGGCACCGACCTATATTCTGACGGCGCTTGTCATTGCGCCCGCCATGATCAAGATCGGCGTCAATCCCTGGTCCGTACACTTCTTTGCCTTCTTCCTCGCCGTGTGGGGCGAACTCACGCCGCCGACGTCGGTCGTCGCCGCCGTAACGGCCAAGATCGCCGATGCACCGTTCATGGGCACGCTGATGGCGGCCCTCACATTATGCTCGTCGCTGTTCGTGCTGATGGCAGCGGCCTTCGTCCGGCCGGAGCTGGTGCTCGAGCCGGGCGCGACACAACTTGCCGCGCTCGGCCTCGTCTCAGTGTCGACGATCGCGCTCATGTTCAGCCTGCAGGCGACGTTCAGCGAGCGCAAGAGCGTGGATTACAGCATTCGGCTCGTGCTGGGCGGGCTCGCGATGCTCATCCTGTTCTCCCCCAGCGAAGGTCTCGCCGCTGCAGCGTGCATCCCGGCAGCACTCATCGTCGGCTACTGGATCGCGCGGCGGCGGCAAGAAGCCCCGGCGCTTGCAGCGATCGGCAGGAGGTAGGGCCAGGGCCCCTCCCTGCAGCGCGGGATCGCACCGCGCCGCGCCTCAGCCCAGCATCGGCGCGCGGCCCCCCGGCTGATGCCGCGCGGTGCCCGCCGCGCCCAGCCTCGTCAATTGAAGAGGCAGGCGTGACTAAAGGATGGGCAGCAATTCAACGACGAATTATCGATGAAATGTTGACAATATCAGAAGCTCGCGCGAGTGTTCGCGCCCGCAGTTGAGTTTCGCCCGACACGAGGTTCGCGCGGGACCGGCTCGGCATCTGCACCGAGGGCAAAGCGGCCTGGTAGGCACTGGATTGGATCTGCGACACGATGGCTTCATCAAAACCCGCGCGCCTTGCCGCTGATATCGGCGGCACCTTCACCGACATCGTGCTCGAGCGGGGCGGTCAGCGGATCACCGCCAAGGTGCTGACGACGCCCCACGCGCCCGAAGAGGCCGTCGTCGAAGGAACACGCGTGGTTCTGAAAGAGGCCGGGCTTGGCTTCGCCGACCTTGACGTCTTTGTCCACGGCACGACGCTCGCCACCAATGCAGTCATCGAGCGCAAAGGAGCAAAGACGGCGCTCATTGCCACCGACGGCTTCCGCGACGTGATCGAAATCGCCGACGAGGGACGCTACGATCAGTACGACATCTTCATCGACAAGCCGCGCCAGCTTGTGCCGCGGCAACTGCGCTTCACCATCCCCGAGCGGATCGACGTCACGGGCAAGGTCTGGGTCGAGCTCGATGAAGGCGCAGTGCGCAAGATCGCCAAGACCTTGAAGAGAGAGAAAGTCGAGGCTGTCGCCGTCGCCCTCATCCATTCGTATGCGAATAACACGCACGAGGAGCGGGTGCGGGCCATCCTCGCCGAGGAAGCCGGCGAGATCGCCGTGACACTTTCCTCTGAAGTCTGCCCTGAGATGCGCGAGTATGAACGCACCTCGACGGCCGTTGCCAATGCCTATGTGCAGCCGCTCATGGCGGGCTATCTCGGACGCCTCAAGGCGAAGTTCGCCGCCGAGGGCTACAGAAAACCAATCCACCTGATGACGTCCGGGGGCTCGCTAGCCAGCCTCGAAACAGCGGCCCGCTTTCCGGTTCGTCTGGTCGAGTCTGGTCCGGCTGGAGGTGCCATCCTCGCCGCGCACATCGCGGCAGAGCGGGGCGAGGACAAGGTGCTCTCCTTCGACATGGGCGGCACGACCGCCAAGATCTGCCTCATCCACCATGCGACGCCGTACAAGGCGCGGACCTTCGAGGTCGACCGCCAGTCGCGCTTCATGAAGGGGTCGGGCCTGCCGGTGCGCATCCCGGTCATTGAAATGGTTGAGATTGGCGCAGGTGGCGGCTCGATCGCGCGCGTCGACACATTGAAGCGCATCACCGTCGGGCCGGACTCGGCCGGCTCCCAGCCGGGACCGGCCTGCTACGGTCAGGGCGGCACGTCGCCGACCGTCACGGATGCCGATGTTGTGCTGGGCAAGATCGAGCCGGCGCGCTTTGCCGGCGGTGCCATCGCGCTCTACCCGGAAAGATCGGAGCGCGCTCTTGAGAGCAGCATCGGTACGCCACTCGCGCTTTCCATCCCGATGGCCGCGCATGGGGTCGGCGAGATCGTGGATGAGAACATGGCCAATGCAGCCCGTGTTCATGCCGTCGAGCGCGGCGTGGTCATTGGCGATCACACCATGGTTGCTTTTGGTGGTGCCGCACCACTCCACGCCGCGCGGCTTGCGGAGAAGCTTGGCATCAGCCGCGTGATCGTTCCGGCCGACGCGGGCGTCGGCTCTGCCATCGGCTTCCTGCGCGCGCCGGCAGCATACGAACTCGTCCATTCGAAGTTCATGCGCCTCGAGCAGTTCGACCTCAAGGCCGCCAACCGCCTGCTCGGCGCCATGAGCCAGGAGGCGACAGGCTTGGCCAAAGCTGCAGCCGGCAGCCGCAAGCTCACGGAAACCCGCACCGCCTTCATGCGCTATTCCGGGCAGGGCCACGAGATTGCGGTGCCACTGCCGGCGCGCGCGCTCAGCGAGAAAGACATCACGGTCATGCGTGAACGTTTCGAGGCCGGCTACCGGCAGCTCTTTGCGCGCCACATCCCGGGGGCGGCAATCGAGATCCTCTCCTGGGCCGTTCTGGTCACCACCGATGCCGCCAAGCCACCGCGCCTCGACAGGCCGCGCCGCAAGGCAGCGCCGAAGCCGATCGGTGCGCGGCCCGTCTTCGACGCGAAGTCGGGCAAGTCCGTGAAGGTGCCGATGTACGATCGCCTGGCCATGGTGCCCGGCACCTGCATTGAGGGACCGGCCATCATTGTCGAAGCGGGAACCTCGACGTTTGTGGCCGCGGCCTTCACCGCTGAAGTCGATGCCGGGCTTGGCCTCGTGCTCACAGCCCGCAAGACCGCCAAGCCCGCTCCGGGGAAGGGAAAGTGACCATCATGAGCAAGCTTTCCGAGATCGAGCTCCAGGTCATGTGGAACCGCCTGATCGCGGTAGTGGAGGAACAGGCGCAGGTGCTCCTGCGGACAGCCTTCTCACCCATCGTGCGCGAGGCTGGCGACCTCTCCGCCGGCATCTTCGACTGTGAGGGGCACATGCTCGCACAGGCCGTGACCGGCACGCCCGGACATGTCAACTCCATGGCCGAGAGCGTGAAGCATTTCCTGCGCGTATTCCCGGTCGACACGATGAAGCCCGGCGACATCTACATCACCAACGATCCCTGGATGGGCACGGGGCATCTCAACGACTTCGTGCTGACGACGCCGGCCTTCCACAAGGGCAAGCTGGTCGGGCTCTTCTCCTGCACGAGCCACCTCATGGACATCGGTGGCATCGGCTTCGGACCGGACGCCACGGACGTCTTCATGGAGGGGCTCTATATCCCGTTCCTCAAGCTGGCCGACCGCGGCAAGCTCAACGAGACGCTGATGGCGATGATCCGTGCCAACACGCGCCTGCCGATCGACACTGAGGGCGATGTGTACTCGCTCGCAGCCTGCAACGATGTCGGCTGCGAGCGGCTCTCCGACATGATGGATGAATTCGGCCTGGCAAGCCTCGACGTTCTCTCGAAGCACATCCTCTCCCGCTCAAAGGCCGCGGTCTTGGAGGCCATTGCGGGACTGCCCAAGGGCACGTGGTCCAACACCATGACGGTCGATGGCTATGACGAGCCGGTGACGCTCGCCTGCACCGTGGCGGTCACCGACAAGGGCATCCATGTGGACTACGCCGGTACGGGACCGGCCTCCCGACGCGGCATCAATGTGCCGCTCGCCTATACCACCGCCTACACGGTCTTTGGTCTCGCCTGTGTCGTCGGCCGGGATATCCCGAATAATGCCGGCTCGCTATCTCCCCTCACGGTGTCCGCCCCCCCCAATTGCATCGTCAATGCCTTGAAGCCAAAGCCGGTCGCCTCGCGCCACGTCATCGGCCAGATGCTGCCCGATGTCGTCTTCGGCGCACTCCGCCAGGCCGTTCCTGACCGTGTGCCAGCCGAGGGCACATCGTGCCTTTGGAATCTCAACGTGCGTGGCGAAACCGAGGATGCCGGCCTCGGCAACTACGGGTTCACAATGGCAGTGACCTCTAACGGAGGGACTGGCGCGCGGCCAATGAAAGACGGTCTCTCCGCGACCGCCTATCCTTCTGGCGTCAAGGGCACGCCGGTGGAGATTGCCGAGTCGATCACGCCGCTCATCTTCTGGCGCAAGGAGTTCCGCGAGGACTCGGGCGGCGCGGGGCGCACGCGCGGCGGCCTCGGCCAGCGCATCGAAGTCGGCAGCCGGATCGGACGGCCTTTCGAGCTGCTGGCAGCCTACGACCGCATTGACCATCCGCCGCGTGGCCGGGACGGCGGCAGGGATGGCGCGGCGGGCGCCGTCGCGCTCAAGTCGGGGCGGAAGCTGAAGGGCAAAGGCTTCCAGCTCATCCCGCCCGATGACCGGCTTGTCGTCATGACGCCGGGTGGCGGTGGCCTCGGCGATCCGCGAGAGCGCGATCGCGCGGCCGTGTCGCGGGACATGGCCGAGGGGCTCGTCACACCCGAAGGGGCCAAGATCTACGGCGCTTGAAGATCGATTGAGGCGCCCGGCCCCACGGGATCGTGTCGAACGACGGGAGGAGGCCGGTGACCGGCAAAGGCGCGCGGGGGAATGAGCTAGAGGCTCGCCGCCGCGCGCGCTGCCTGATCGTAGAGCCCTGACAGGGCGCGCATCTCCGTCGCGATCCGGCTGAGCACGGCCGCATCCGTGCCGAACGCCTTGACGCCCTGTATGAGGAGCGCCTCGCGGATCTCGTGATAGCGGGCGCAGGCCTCTGCACCTTTCTTCGTGACGGATACGGCCTTCTCCTTGCCGATCTTCTCACCCTTGATGAGCCCGGCCTTCTCCAGCTTCTTGACCGCGTACGTCACGAGATGGGTGTCCTCGACATTGAGGACGAGGGCGATGTCTGCGAGCCGCTTCGGCCGGCCGCGATGGTAGACGGTGTGCAAGATCATGTTCTCGAGCGCCGAAAGGCCCGGCGCGCCGCCGGCCGCTGCGCACCGCACCGTCCAGCGGTGAAAGGCATGGCTCACCATGATCAGGCCGAACTCGAACTCCGACAGCGCGGGCATCTCCCCCGCAGCGAGATGAGCCGAGGACACAATGGGGCCGAGCGGAGAAGGTGGTTTCATTCGCGATTGTCCGGCCTCGAAGCAAAACGGCTTGATAAATTGCAACATTTTCTTGCCGAAAGCAAAAAGATAAGGCGATAAATCGTCGATAACATGTTGACATATGATCTTCATTGCACGATCGTCGCGAACGATCGCGTTGGCCGTCGGGGCCGGTGAAGGTCTGCGCTGCGCGCTAGCCTGCGCTTGCGCCCAGCGAATTTCGAGCTTCTCCCCACCGATCGACAGCGATCCAAAAGGCGGGCGAAGGCGCCGAACGCTTCGCCTCAAGGGGAGCGCTGTCCAACAAACCGGTTAAAGGAGTTCCGTCGATGTTCGATCGCCGTCAGTTTGTCGCCGGGCTGGCCGGCACCGCCCTCTTTGCACCGAGCCTGGCCCAGGCACGGGCAGCCAATTGGGACCTTTCGACCGTCTGGCCCGAAGGCAATTTCCACACGATCAATGCCAAGCGCTTCGCCGAAGAGGTCAAGTCCATCACGGGCGGCGCGGTCAACATCACGGTGAAGTCGGGTGGACAGCTTGGCTTCAAGGGGCCGGAGCACCTGCGCGCCGTGCGCGACGGCCTCGTACCGATCGCCGACGTCCTCAACATCCAGCAGATCGGCGACGAGCCGATCCTCGGGGCCGAGGGTATTCCCTTTCTCGTCGGCTCGATCGACGAGCTGCGCATCTACCACAAGTACGTCCGGCCGATCTTCGAGCAGGTGGCCGAGCGCAACAACCAGAAGAATCTCTACATCGTGCCTTGGCCGACCCAGTACCTGCACCTCAAGGTCAAGGCGGATACGCTGGCAGGGCTGGCCGGCCAGAAGGTGCGCTGCCCCGACCGCGGCGCGCAGGATATGGTGAATGCTCTCGGCATGACCGGCGTCGTCATTCCCTGGGGCGAGACGATTCCGGCCCTGCACTCGGGCGCTGTGCAGGGAGTTTCGACTTCGGCCGTCTCCGGCGTCGACGGCAAGTTCTGGGAGTTCCTGAAATACGTCTATCCGACGAACCATGTCTGGTCGTGCCAGATGGTGAACGTCAACATGGACGCCTGGAAGAAGCTGTCCGCCGAGCATCGCACGTCTATCGAAGGTCTCGCCAAAAGACTGGAGCCGGAGTTCTGGGCGACATCGGTCAAGGCTGATACCGACAGCCTCGCCCGTCTCAAGCAGGGCGGCATGGAGGTCGTGGAGATCCCGGCACCGATGATGGACGAGATGCGCAAGCGCACAGCCCATTTGGTGCAGGATTTCATCAAGCGCGTGCCCGCAGCCAAGGCCCCAATCGAGGCCTATCTCGCCGAGGTCAAACGCATTTGACGGCACGCCCACCGATGGCGAGCCCTCATCTCGATCTCAATGCCGGAGCGCCGCCGGGCATCCGGCAGTTTCTCACGACGGTCGACCGATTTGGCCGCGTCGACGGCTGGATCGGGGCCGGCTGCCTTCTGGCGCTGACGTGCCTGATGCTGTCCGAGGTGATTGCCCGGTTCCTGTCGAACGTGTTCGGAATAGGGCCTGGCACCGTACCCAACGCCTGGGAGTATTCCTCCTATCTCATGGCCGCCGCCTTCACCTTCGGGGCGGCCATGACCCTCAGGGGCGGCGCACATATCCGCGTCACCGTCTTGCTCGCCAACGTCGGACCGCGGCTGAAGCGCGCACTTGAGATCGTCTCCTCGGCCGTCGCCTTCCTTGCGATGGGCTATCTGGCCGTCTCAATGGCCATCTTCACCTGGAACTCGTACGCGCGTGGCCAGGTGTCTATCGCATCGGGAACGATCGTATGGCCCCCCATGGCACTGGTCACGATCGGCATGATGCTGCTCACGCTCCAGTTCCTGGCCCGCGCCATCAGAGCGGGCCTTGGCCTCCAACTCGATGATCCCACCATGCGGGCCTCGAACCCAGTCGAATAGGCCCCTTGGTGGCGCCACCTCGCACCTTGCCAGTCACGGAGATCCTCCATGGCCATCGAAGTCCTTGCCATGTTCGCGGTTCTCTTCGGACTACTGGCAGGAGGGTTGTGGATCGGCCTCGCGCTGGGCGTCACCGGTACGGTTCTCCTGTTCCTGTTCCGCGACATCCCCTTGTATCGGCTGATCCCGCAATACGCCTGGAACATCCTCACCACGCAGGAACTGCTGGCCCTTCCGCTCTTCATCCTCATGGGCGAGCTGCTGTTCCGCACGAATCTGTCGAGGTCGCTGTTCACAGGGCTGGCGCCGTGGGCGGGGTTGTTGCCGGGGCGGCTCCTGCATGTGAATGTTGCCGGCTGCACCATCTTTGCAGCGATCTCGGGCTCGTCCGCAGCCACGACACAGGTCGTAGGCCGGATCGCCCTGACCGAGCTGCTTCGGCGCGGCTACTCCCGGGACATCGCCGTTGGCTCACTGGCCGGCGCCGGCACGCTCGGCTTTCTCCTCCCACCCTCCAACATCATGATCATCTACGGCGTTCTGGCCGACGTCTCGATCATCAAGCTGTTCACTGCGGGTCTCATTCCCGGCCTGCTTCTCGCCGGCTGCTTCATGTCGTGGGTCATGATGCACACCAGCATCCGCAAGGATCTTGTCCCCGAGCGTGAGCGCGCATTGCGTGACGTCAACTGGGTATCGCGCTTCGCGGCGTTGAAGGATCTGGCCCCCGCGATCTTCCTGATCGCCTGCGTGCTGGGCTCCATGTATGGCGGCATCGCGACCCCCTCGGAGGCAGCGGCAGTCGGCGTGCTCGGCGCCGTGGTCGTCGGCCTGGCGCAGCGATCGCTCACGGTCGAGGCAGCGCGCCAAGTCGCCATCGGCTCTATCGTTACGTGCGCCATGATCGCTCTGATCCTGCTCGGCGCCTCGATCCTCGGCTCGGCGGCGGCCTTCCTTGGAATTCCGGCCAAGATCGCCGGCTTCGTCCGCAGTCTCGGTCTCTCGCCGTTTCAGGTTCTGCTGGCGCTTATCCTCTTCTATCTCGTTCTCGGCTGTTTCCTCGATGGCTTCTCGATGATCGTTATGACGCTGCCGATCGCGTTGCCGATCGTCGTGCAGGCCGGGTTCGATCCTATCTGGTTCGGCGTATTCATCGTTCTCGTGGTGGAGATGGCCCAGATCACGCCACCTGTGGGATTCAATCTCTTCGTCATTCAGGGCATTACCGGAGACAGCCTGTCCTATTTGGCAAAAGTGACGCTGCCCTATCTGACGATCATGGCCCTGTTCACGGTCGCGCTCGTGCTGTTCCCAGGCGTCGTGATGTTCCTTCCAAATCTGCTGGGCGGCTGAGCAGAACGCCGCGCCACAGGCGCCCCATGGGGCCCGGCTGCTGTCGTCGCCGGGGCGCGCTGCGGGTCGGAGCGCCTGGGGCCTCAACGGCTTCCGCCAGCTTGGTCGGACGTATATTTCGACCTCAAAATGAGGCATTCTTGACCCGGATCAATCGGGGAAAGCCGAGCGAGGGGAGAAAAGAGCAGTAACTGCTGCGGCCCAGAAAGAGCGCATCCGCCTTGCGAGGACCCCATGACCTGAGTTCTGCCGTGCCGAGACCCCGGCTCTACGCCGGAGCCGACCAGCCGCCGCGGCTTGGTCTGGAGATCGACGCGATCGATGCTCGGGGCCAGCGCATTCCGATCCTTACGCAAGACGTCTTGCAGACGCCGTTCTGCGCCCTCACGATGCTCGCGCGGACGGACAAGAGGAACCTCCCGCAGGTCCTCGTCCTTGCGCCGCTCTCCGGCCATTTCCCGATCCTGCTGCGGGACCTCGTCGTTGGCTTGCTGCCCGATTTCGAGGTCTATTACAGCGACTGGGTCAATGCCCGCCACATCCCCAGACGTTGCGGCCCGTTCGATCTCGCGGCGAACATCTACTGGTTTGTCGACATGATCGAGTGCCTCGGCCCGAGGCCGAACATCATCGCGCTGTGCCAAGCCGGCGTGCCGGCCGTGATGGCCGCGGCCCACCTCGCGGAGACGAACGCCCGCATTGCGCCGAGCAGTCTCGTGCTCATCGCCGCACCGATCGACCCGACAAGCAATCCGACGCGCGTCGTCCGCCTCATACGGGCGCGGTCGCTCTCCTGGTATGAGCGCAACGTCATCATGCCTGTCGCGCCGGCTTACCGCGGCGAGGGACGGCTGGTCTACCCGGCCGAAGTGCAACTGCTTGGTCTGCAGGCGTATCTCGCTCGCCACCTGACTCAGAGCGGCGAGCTCATGTTCAAGCTCATGCACGATGACGGCCTTGATCCTCAGCGCTTTCCTTTTCTGGATCTCTATTCGGCGCTGATGGATCTGCCTGCCGAGGTCTTTCTCGACATCGTCCGCCATATCTATCAGGAACGATCGATCTGGCGCGGCGCGCTGAAGGCGCGCGGTGTGCCCGTCGATTTCTCCGCGATGCGTTCAACAGCCCTGATGACCGTGGAGGGGGAGAACGACGACATCGCGGCGCCGGGGCAGACCCAGCGGGCGCATGATCTGTGCGTCTCCGTTCCCAACTCAAATCGCCGGCAGCTGCTCGTACCGGGGTGCGGGCACTTCTCGCTCTTCCATGGCAATACCTGGCGCACGCGCATTCTGCCCGAGGTACGCGCCTTCATCCGTGCGCAGAACCACAGCGGTCAGCCGTAGCGCTGGCCCGCGCCCCGAGCCGCGCGACGGGCTCTCGGCGAACCCGCCAATCGCCGCGGCACATTTGACTTCCATCAATGGCACACCGGTCGCTTGCACAGATGCTCTAAGCATATGGACGTACCGGTGGACGTACCGGAAAGGAAAGCCGCACCCGATCAAAGGAGACCCCGTCATGACGCTTCCTGCAACGCTCAGTCATGCCGTTCAGCAGATACAGGTTTGGCTGAAAGAGCTTCGCGACAACGGCGACCTTGCCGACGAGGCTGAAGCCTACAGCGTCTTGCGGGCGGTTCTGCACCAGCTTCGCGACCGGCTGACGCCGGACGAGGCAACAGATCTCGCGGCGCAGTTGCCGCTCATCGTCCGCGGGATCTACTTCGAAGGCTGGCGCCCGCGGCAAACACCCGAGAAGGTGAGAACGAAGCAGGAGTTCCTCGACGGCGTCACGACCAAGCTCAGGCCGCACCCAATTGCGGCCGAAGCCGCAGCCCGGGACGTGTTTGCCCTTCTCACGCACCACTGCGATCAGGGCGAGATCGCCGACGTCATCGCGCAGCTTCCCGCTGAGCTGAAGGCGCTCTGGCCGGAGACCGCGCAGACGTACCACGCGCGCCTGAAGCAATGATCGCGCGGCGCACCGATCCCCAGGGCTTGAATGCCGCCATGAGCACCGAGCCCACGCTTTGGAGTCCTCAGGCTCCCCTGCGGCCGGCGTCGCGTGACCGGATGCAGCTCTTTGCACTCAAGGCAACCGCCGAGCTTGGCGCGGCCGTCGCAAGCAGGCTGGGGCTATCCCTGGCGCGCCATGAGGAGCGCGAGTTCGAGGACGGCGAGCACAAGGCGCGGCCGCTCGATCCCGTGGCAGGCAAGGATGTGTATGTCCTCGAGAGCCTGCATGGCGGGCCTCAGATGAGCGCGAACGACAAGCTTTGCCGGCTCCTGTTCTTCATTGGGGCGCTGAAGGACGCCGGCGCCGCGCGGGTGACGGCCGTCACGCCCTACTTGTGCTATGCGCGCAAGGATCGCCGGACCAAGCCGAATGACCCAGTAACCACCCGATATGTCGCCGAGATGTTTGAGGCCGTCGGCACGAACACGGTCGTCACGCTGGAAGTGCACAATCCGGCGGCCTTCGAGAATGCCTTCCGTTGCCGGACGATCACTTTGACGGGCACACCGCTGCTGATCCCCTACGCAAGTCAGCTCGCGGACCACAAGCTATGCGTCGTCTCCCCTGATGCTGGGGGCGTCAAACGCGCGGAGTTGTTCCGTGAGATGCTAGAAGCTGCAAGCGGCCGCCCGGTCGGCGCAGCGCTTGCCGAAAAGCACCGCAGCGCAGGCGTGGTCTCCGGCAACCTCTTCGCGGGTGACGTGGCGGATAGCACCGCGCTGATCATTGATGATCTGATCAGCACAGGCGGCACCCTCCTCCGCACGGCCAGAGCTGCCCGCCAAGCCGGCGCGCGCCGCGTCGCGGCCCTCGCGACACATGGCCTGTTCATGGCTGGCGCCGCGGATGCGCTTGCCGATCCGGCGATCGACGAGATTGTGATCACAGATGCTGTGCCGCCATTTCGCCTGCCGGCGGGTGCCGCGCGGGACAAGCTCGTGGTCCTGCCGGCAGCGCCGCTGCTGGCCGAAGCCATCGCGCGCCTCCATGACGAGCGCGCACTCACTGACCTCGTCGTTTTCTGAGGCACCGTTCCAGCTTACGGGCATCCCGTGCCGCGATGGCCAGGTAAGCGCGCGCCTGACGCGGCCACTTCTCCGGCGTTCGCGGATGCGCGTCGAGCAGATGGGCGATTGCCAGTCGGGCCCGAAGCAGGGCCCGGTACGCACGATAGAAGAGAAACAGCTCGGACGGTGCCTGCTCGCGCAAGCGGCGCTCGATCCCTGTTCGGATGTACTGCCCCGCCCATGGCGCGCCGAGCCGCTCGCACTCGAGTGTCAGAAATGCCACTTCGTCGAGAGGATCGATGGCTCTCAAACGCGCGTTGAACTCGAGGCAGTCGATGATCCTCACGTGGTCATTGAGCCAGATGTGCTCCGGGCGCAGGTCACCATGACCATCCACGATGCGACGGCGGCGGACACGTTCCACGAGAGTGCCCCGTCGCTCTGTCAGGAAGCGAGCGAGAACGCGGTCAACCCGCCTGACGAGGCGGGCCGGCAAGCCCAAGCGCGGATCAAGCAGCACGCTGCGATTCAAGGCGAGATTGCGCGACCATTCGGAAAGGTGTGCCGCGGGGGAGATCAGGACCGGTCGAGCCCGGCGATAGAAGCGCGCGAGCGTCATGACGAGGCGCTGAAGTTGCATGGGCTCAAGCGCACGGCTGTTGATCAATTGCTCAAGCGACCATCGCTCGTCGAGCCGGTTCATGACCACCAGCCAATCTACGACAGTGCCTGCGCCCCCTAGCGATAGCCCGTGGCCCGAGACGACCAAAGGGACGACGCCGATATAAACATCCGCTGCGAGGCGCCGGTTAAGGCTGAACTCGGCCCTGCACATGGCCTCGCGACGGGCGCACGTCGAAAAATCCAGGTAGGGAAAGCGCACTGGCTTCTTCAGCTTGTAGACCTTGTCGCCGGCCAGAAAGACCCATGACATATGGGTTTCCCGGCACGTCACGGTGTCGACGGGGTGGGCGTAGACCTCGGCGCGGCTGAGGAACGCCACCTTATCGGCCAGCGTCGGCTCTGCCTGTGCGTCCAGTTGCGGTCTCGCGCTCACCAAGCATCTCCCGTGCGGCCTTGGGGGCGAGGCCGCAGGCCGAATGGGCCGAGGCGCAATTCGCCCACCAGTGGCGCCCGTAGCGGACTGTTAATTATGCACGCAAGCATTGAGCGCTATCAATTGACGATGCAATTCCTTACAGCACAATTTATCGCTGCGCTCCCGATAAGGAATCTTTCTGGATAGTCATGACACCAGGGCTCAAGGAGATGAAGCCATGAAGGTTAAGCTCGTCATCAGAAAGAAGAGAGCTGTCCTTTACGATGGCGTCCATGAGATTACGGATGCCGAGAGTTTCGGGGCAGCGTTCGCTGCGGTGTGGGCGCGGATCGAGGATCGGCGGCTACAGAAGTCTACCAGCATCGGGGAGCTCATGGAGATGATGAGCGAGAGCCTGCTCGGAGATTTGAATGGGGCAGAGATCCTCATAGAGAAGGCATGATGATGAGGTGACGGACGGGCCTCAGACACCACGCCAGCCGGGAAGCCGTCAAAGCTGCTTGAGTTCAATCTGAGCCTCGGCGAGCCGCCGATAGAGCTTTACACGGCGACGGACTGCCCAAATGTCGTAGAGAAGGATCTCAGCCGGGCGCCAGTTGGCGACCCAGCCGAAGATCATGACCCCCTCCGCGAACAGCTGCCCAAGCGCCCAATGCGGGAGGGCTGCGATCAGAAGCTGGCTGACGCCGATGCATACGCCCAGCACACCAAGACCGATCAGAAGCGACCTGCGCCCGACGCGCGCAAGATCGCTCAGATCACGCTCCAGCATGCCGGCACGATAGGTGAAGTAGTGACCAATGGCGGCCTCCAGTCCGTGCTGCTGAGCCTTCCGCGCCTCGTCAGCCGGCAGATGGACAATGATCCGGAATGGGGCGCCAACATCCACCTCCCGCGCCCAGCCGACAATGTAGGCCTCTGCTTTGTCGTCGAGATCGCGCTCGGTAAAGGGTGATGGATCGAGCGAGTTGAAGAGCTGGCCGACCTCGCGGATGCGCACCTCGATGGGGGTCTGCTGCACGGGTTGTGGCTTCATGGCAATCGGATGCTCAGTTGGCCGTTGTCACAGGCACGTTCTGTAGCAGAGCCTCTGCGCTGCCGGCAGCATCAACGCGTCTACCCAACGTCTCCACCATTTCGGGATCGTGGCATTTGACCAGCATCAAGAAGTTCGGCCCGCACGGCCTACAATGAGCATAGCTGCACGCAAGGCATGAGAAGGGGTGATCCGCCATGAGAAGAAGGGTGGTCATTATGGGCGCGGGCGGCCGCGATTTTCACAATTTCAATGTCGCTTTCCGCGACGATGCCAACAGCGAGGTCGTCGCCTTTACCGCCGCGCAGATCCCTGGAATCGCCGGGCGGCGCTATCCGGCCGTGCTTGCTGGCGAGCGATACCCCGATGGCATACCGATCGTCGATGAGGCCGACCTGGAGACCGTCTGTCGCGAGCATCAGGTCGATGAGGTTGTGTTCGCCTACAGTGACGTCGCGCACACCCTGGTCATGCACAAGGCGTCGATCGCACTCTCGGCCGGCGCGAGCTTCACGCTTCTCGGCCCCAGGCAGACCATGCTCACCTCGCGTCTCCCCGTCATCGCCATCTGCGCCGTCCGCACGGGGGTCGGGAAGTCTCAGACCACACGATGGCTGGCACGGCTCCTGAAGGACCGGGGCTTGCGTGTCGCCGTGATGCGCCATCCCATGCCGTATGGCGATCTCGAGCGCCAGGCTGTCCAGCGCTTCGCCGCACTTGGCGATCTTGACGCCGCCCACTGCACCATCGAGGAGCGCGAGGAGTACGAGCCGCATATCAACACAGGCAGCACCGTCTTCGCCGGCATCGACTATGCGCGCATTCTTGCCCTCGCGGAGAGCGAGGCCGACATCCTGCTCTGGGACGGTGGCAACAACGACTTTCCCTTCATCCGCCCGGACCTGCAGATTGTCCTCGTTGACCCTCTGCGGGCGGGGCACGAAACGACCCATCATCCCGGTGAAGCGGTGCTGCGTATGGCTGATATCGTCGTTGTGGCGAAGTCGAATTCTGCGCCGGAAGCAGCCATCCAATCTGTGACAGATACCGCCCGCCGCCTCGCCCCCAATGCAGCCATTTGCCGGGCGGCGTCGATTGTCACGCTCGACGATCCGACCGCAGTCGCGGGCAAGCGCGTCCTCGTCGTCGAGGATGGCCCAACGATCACACACGGCGGCATGTCCTATGGGGCCGGCTATGTCGCGGCAGTCGAGGCGCAGGCCGCCGAGATCGTTGATCCCCGGCTGTCCGCCTCCGGCGAGATCGCCGAAGTGTTCCGATCTCATCCGCATATCGGCAAGGTCCTCCCCGCCATGGGCTACTCGGCAAGGGAGCGCGATGAGCTGGAAACAACGATAAACGGATCGCGCGCCGATGTGGTGATCGCTGGAACACCAAGCGATCTGACACAGATCATGCACATCAACAAACCCGTCCTGCGGGCGCGTTACGAATTTGCCGAAATGGGCGCCCCACGCCTCAGCACACTCGTCGCGGATTTCCTCGCACGACAGAGCCTCGCAGGAACTCATGACCCGCAATGATCCGGTCCGGGGCTGTCGGCACTTTGACCTCGGTCAATGTCGCGACGGCCCGCTGAACTAGAAGCAATGAGAACGGCATTGAAGCGCTGCCTTCGCGTGTGCGCAAGCAACAGATCCAGAGGTCCTCCCCATGCAGGTTCCACTCCAGATAGCCTTCGAGCATCTTGATCCTTCGGATGCCCTGGAGGCGGCCGTACGCCGGGAAGCACAGCGGCTGGAGCGCTTTCACGACCGAATAACATCCATGCGTGTCGTGCTCGCACGACCGCAGCACCGGCACACCAAGGGCGACACCTACACCGTTCGCATCCATATCGCCGTTCCGGGCGGCCGACATATCGACATCAGCCGCGATCCGTCCGCCACCGGCCGGCATGAGGATATCCATGTCACGATCAGAGACGCCTTCGATGCGGCCGGTCGGCAGCTTCAGGATCACGTCCGCAAGATCTCAGGCGACGTCAAGGCGCACGAGGCGCCGCCGCACGGAGTCATCGCCTCGCTTGTTCCGGAGCGCGACCACGGCTTCATTGCCGCATCAGACGGGCGCGAGATCTATTTCCATCGCAACAGCGTCATCGGTGCCAGGCTCGAAGACCTAAGGCCTGGACAGGAAGTGCGCTTCTCGGAAGCAAGCGGCGACAAGGGCCCCCAGGCAACATCCGTTCGCCTCATTGGCAAACACCACATCGAATGATGCCGCGCCGTTAGGCTGGCCTCTCGATCCACGGCGCACCTCATCGGCCGGCGAGGCGCGCGCCCATCCTTGTTGCCTCCGCTCGAACCTGCGCGATGCGAGAACTACGCAGACGCGCGCGCGTCGCCTTTGGATTGGACCGACAGACCATCCGTGGCGAAGTCGACTGCAGCATCGGCGTGCAGCAGCGTCGAATCGAACACGACCATGTCGGTGTGCTCGCGCCCAATGAGGAGGCCGATCTCCGTGCACCCGAGGATGACGCTGTCGGCACCCTTTGCCCGGCCGCGCTCGATGATGGCGAGATAGCGCGCGCGCGAGGCCTCACAAACGACGCCGCAGCAAAGCTCGTCGAAGATCACATCATGGACGATGGCCCTGTCATCCGCATCCGGTACGATCGGATCCAGTCCATGACGCGTCCGCAGCCGGCCGACGTAGAAGTCCTGCTCCATCGTGTAGCGCGTCGCCAGCAGCAGCGGACGCTTCAGCCCCTTGGCCTTCACGGCTTCCGCCGTCACGTCGGCGATATGCAGCAGCGGGATCTGGACGGCCGCCGCAACCCGGTCGGCGAGCTTGTGCATGGTATTCGTGCAGATGAGCAGGCAGGCTGCGCCCGCCCTTTCGAGATCCCGCGCGATGTCGCACAGGACGCGCTCTGCCTCGTCCCACCGGCCGGCCTTCTGAAGGGCGACGATGGCCTCGAAATCGACGGAGCGCATAAGGATCTCGGCGGAGTGCAGCCCCCCGAAGCGCCCTCGCACCTGCTCATTGAGACGGCGGTAGTAGACAGCCGTGCTCTCCCAGCTCATGCCACCGATCAGCCCGATCATTCGCACGCTCGATCTCCTCAAAGCGCCACCCCATCCGACGCCCATAATTTTCTCCAAGAGCACAATCTATAGCATGTAATACTATTATTCAACATCTTACGGCATTGTCGCACTCTTGAACGCCGACATTATAGAATGTGCATCACCCGCCGAGAACCGGGCAAAGCGCCGCTGTGGCGCACGGATCGGCCTGCCGCCGGCTGGGCGCGACGCCGCAACCGTGCGGCCTGATCTGATGCTCGCCCTCCGCTGCCGATGGCCGCGTCGCACTCTTGCAATGGCGGCGGCGGTCGCGCTCGCAGGCACGCCCGACGATGTCGGAGGAAGATGCTTTTCGAGGTCTCCACGCCAGGGTACTGCTGTGCAGCGGCGGGCAATTCGCGCCAACTGCCTTCCGCCCCGGCCTTAGGGCGCAAGGAGCACGCGCTTCAGCCGCGCGAACGGCAGCGGGCGCGCAGGGTTGCCGATCCTCCTCGGCAGCCGAGGCGATGATCGCCGTGCCGGGCGTCAGCCCGAACGTCTCAGAGCTTGCGCATGTTCTTCGGCCCCGTGCCGCGGATCAGCCGATCAGCGGCCAAATGGTCTTGCGCGCGTGCTTGTATGGGAGTGAGCGGAAATTCCCTGGCGCCACGCCCGGCGTTTCCACGTAGATGACCTCGCTCGCGATCGGCCCAAAACTGGCGTGGAAGTGCTGCGAGGATTTCACGACAATGAGCTTGGTCTGAGCAAGATCGATCCCGAACTGCGTAAAGAGGTTCGTGCCGAAGCCTTGCGTGCGAAAAGTGTTGAGCACAACCTTGACGCCGTCGATGCGCACCACCGCGACGTCACCGAGCGGTGCGATCGTGCCGCTCAAGCCATCCTGCATCGCAGCCTTCTTCACAGCGAGCACCTCGGCCGTCACATCGAGCGGCGATCCCGAGAACGGGCTGACCTTGCCGCCGACCCGAAGCTGCAGCGTGGCCCCCTCGCCAGCCTGATGGCAGAAGCTCACGGCAACGGGATCCCAGAGCGGGCCGAGCACGGCATTTTCCACTTTTCGCTCAAGCAGGCGCGCAAGAATGAAGGTCGAATCGCCACCTGCGCCGGCGCCGGGATTGTCGGCACTGTCGGCGAGCACGACGGACATCCGGTTGCTCTCGAGACCGCGCGTGATGGCGGCATCGGCATCAGGGAAGGGCGGCGCGAACCTCTCGCGCAGCGCAATGATCTCGTCACCGATCTCCTGACAAAGCCGCTCGGCCTTGGCGGCGTCGCCGTCGGTGACCACGAGCAGGCGTGTCCCAAGGTCAGGGCTGTCGCCCCACGGGAAGCCATGCGCGATCGAGATGGAGAGCACACCGTCCCTTCCCTCTCGTGCGCGCAGGCGGTCGACGAGGCCCCGCGCCGGTTCACGCGATGTATGGATGAGCGAGATGAACCCGAGATCCCGCAGCCGCATGATCGGCTTCGTCCGTCCGGCGATCGCATCTTCTGAAAGGCGGATCAGATCGCGGGCCCGGTCGTAGATATCGGTGTGCGGATATTCCTTGAAAAGCACCATGAGGTCGACGGCGCCGACCTTCTGCGCCGACAGATGGCAATGCGGATCGAGCTCGGCGGCGAGGAAGACCTTCGGGCCGATCAGCTCACGGACGCGGGTCAGGAGGTCGCCTTCGGCGTCCTCGTAACCCTCGGCGATCATGGCGCCGTGAATCTGGAGAAGCACCGCATCGACCGGCATCGCGGCCTTCAGATCGGCGAGGAGCTGATCGCGGAGCAGCTCGTAGGCGCTGCGGACAGTGATGCCGGAGGGCGGCGCAAACGCAATCTTGCCCTCGATCACCGTCCAGCCGCCTTCGGCGGCACGCTCGCGGAGGGCGCGACAGAGCTGGCCAAAAGCAGGCAGCAGCTCGGTTGGGGTTGCGGACGCGTCGTAGCCGACCCCTTTGAAGTCCGCGAGGCCCGTCGGCATCGGTGCGAAGGTGTTGGTCTCGGTGCCGAGCGTGGCCGTGAAGATGCGCATGTGTGAGAATTCCCCGTCGCTGAGGGCGCCGAGGATGACAGAGGGCGGGCGCATGATCAAATGCGCGTGCGAGATATGAGGATTGCGCGCCCGCAGCGCGGGAGCGGGAAGGCGTCAGGTGCGTGTCGCCCGGGCACTGCGCCCACGCGCGCGAAACGCAGTCCACCTTGCTGCCGGCAGCGTCATGCGATGACGCCGAGGGCGCGACCGATCGCCGCGAATACATAGGGCGCACCGTGTCCGTGCGCGCGAAGCCGAGCTGTCGCGTCGGCGCTCGCATTCTAGAAGTCGAGCACGACGGTGCCCGATACGGCATCGGTCACACCGCGCCCGCTGCCTTGATCCTCAAGCCGGCTCTGAAGCTATCGAGGGTCTTGATCATCGTTGGCCGGGCCGCAGCCAGGGCTTCCGGGCTCGACCATTCTCCAATCAGGCAGTAGGTGCGCTCGCAGGTCTTGATGATGGTGCCCCGCTCGAGGCCGGGCCACTTGGCCTTGCCGTTCCTATGCGCCTCCAGGAAGCTCGCCTCGTGGCCAGGCTTCACCGTGAACTTCACGACATTGTAGGCTTCGATGGGCGTGCTCCAGCGTGTGTCATGGGAGAGCGGCTGCCGCAACTAGGGCTTCAGCGTCGCGTTGACGATGTTCTCCACCGGCGCCTTGCCTTGCCGCAGCCAGAGTGCCGTGCTTTCGAGGCGGCCCCCGCGCACCACGCCCGACCACATCAGCGTGCCGTAGCGCGGGCTCTTGGTCTCAGCTTCGAAACGGATCTGGTCGCCATCGACCACGGCCGTGTATGGCGCATCCGCGTAGCCGTAGCGATCGCAGGCGACCGATCGGAAGCGGCCGTTCCTGAAGATGAGCGTGTCGGGGTCCCCCTTGCTCTTCCCTTTCTCGAGGAAGGTACCCTCGAAGCTCTTCCCGTCGAGTGGGCCGGACTGAGCCATCGCCGGACTGGCCATGGCCAAAGCCGGCGTGGCGATCAGAAGAGCCATGATCCTGCGTCGCATAGTCATTCTCCTTCTGACGGAAGCCACCTGGAATCGTTGCGCGTTGCGGGCGCGGCCAATCTCTTGCTCTTGGCCACACGTGCTTTCCCGGCGGACTTCCTGACCTTCTCGCCCGCCAGCCTCAGCACGATCTCCGTCGCCGACTTGAAGGCGGGGAAATCCACCTGCACCCCGCATCCAGTTAGGCGCGCGCTTCGAGCACGAGGTTGAATGGCGTGTCCGTGGCTCTGCGGAAACGAGTGAACCCGCCAGCCGTCACGACCTCGCGCAGCCGCGCCTCGCCGGCCTGCGCGCCAAGCGCAAGTCCGACCTCCTGGGACAAGGAGGCTGGCGTGCAGATCATGGTGGACGCGGCGTAGTAGAGCCGGCCGACAGGGTTGAGATTGTCCTCGAGCCGATCATTGGCGAATGGCTCGACGATCATCCACGTGCCGTCCGGCGCTAGCGTGCTCTTGACGTGCCTGGCGGCGCCCGTCGGGTCACCCATGTCGTGCAGGCAGTCGAAGCACGTGACGAGGTCATAATGCTCGCCGGGATACTCCTTGGCGGCCGCGACGGTGAAGACGACGCGGTCAGCAACGCCGGCTTCTTCGGCTGCGGCGCGGGCGCAGGAAATCGAAGGCGCGTGGTAGTCGAAGCCCCAGAAGTGCGATTTCGGGTACGCCTTCGCCATGAGAATCGTCGAGGCGCCATGGCCGCATCCGACATCGGCCACGCGGGCACCGCGCTCGAGCTTGCCCGTCACGCCGTCAAGCGCCGGCAGCCAGGCCTGCACGAGCTGGTGGCGATAGCTGGTGCGGAAGAAGCGCTCGGTACCGCAGAACAGACAGCGGTCGTGCTCGTGCCAGCCAACGCCGGCGCCGGAACGGAACGCCTCCAGGATCTTCGGCTCGTCGCGATAGGCTGCTGCGGCGATATCGAAAAACCCAGCCATGAAGACCGGGCTCGAGTCGTCGGCGAAAATCGCCGCCTGCTCGGGTGAGAGCGAGAACCGGCCCGTCTCCGTGCAATAATCGATGTAGCCGGAGGCGGCCTGCTGGGCGAGCCATTCGCGCACATAGCGCTCGGCCGTTCCGGTCCGCTGGGCGAGGTCCGCCGCATTCGCCGGACCACCCTTGAGGAGGGCTTTGTAAAGCCCGAGCTGGTCGCCGATGTGGACGAGTGTGCCGCCAAGCGCAGCACCCATGTCGCCCAGCATCTTGCCGACAAACGCATTGAGCTTGTCCTCGTCGACCGGCCGTGTCGCTGCCGCTGCCTGAGCCATCGCGTCCTCCCTGGTCCCAATCGCTGAAGCGGAGACTAGGGACGCGCGCAGGGAACAGCTTCGACCCGACGGGCCACGGCGCGCATGGCTCGCTTGGGCCAGCCGTCAGTCGCCGCGGATGAGCCCCTCACGAGCGGCGAATGCCGCAACGGCCGCGCGCGAGGGCAGGTCGAGTTTCGTCAGGATGTTGGCAACGTGGCGCTTGACGGTGTGCTCGCTCAGGTCGAGCGCGGCGGCAATCTCGGCGTTGGTGAGACCGTGCGCCAGATGCCGCACGATGTCACGCTCGCGCGCGGTCAATGGGCTCGGTGCAGCGGGTGTCACCGCGCGGGTCACAGGGGCCCCCGGCGGGGCCGTACCGGCCTCGACGACCGCGTAAACCTTGGTCGTGCCGAGACTGCTGCCCAGGCTGCAGGTCCCGTGCTCACGGAACATGAGGCCGGACCCGGCGACGAGATCACGGACCGTGCTCGATGCGAGAAGCTGCATGGGAGCGGCCTCTGCCGCAATGCGCGAGGCTGCAAGCACGGCAAGGCCCGACAGCTCGCGCGGCGCGGTCGACAGCTCGCCGGCATGCAAGCCGGCGCGAACCAGGAGACCAAGCTCCTCCAGGGCCGTGCGGATCGCCTTCGCGCATCGCACGGCCCGTGCCGGGCCGTCGAACGCCGCCAATGCGGTGTTCAATCCTGACGAAAGCCGCCGGCCATGAAACCGCTCGATGGCGCTCGTTATGAGTTCGTACCCCTGGCGGTAGCGATCGCTCACGTCCCCGTGAGCGTGCGCCCCCGCGCTCGCGGCGGTGAGTTCGAGCGCGAGCACGGTCGCCAGCACGCTGTCGTGCTCGACATCCGCGCGCTGGCCGGTCAGGAACTCCACGACCGCGTCGGTGATATCCTGTGTCTCTCCAGTCCAGATCGGATGCGAATTCCCCGGCAGCTCCTTGTAGACGGCGCCTGGGATGTGCTGCGCCAAGTATCGGCCCGCCTCGACTCGAACGCGCGGGTCACCCGTTCGGTGCAGCACCAGCGTTGGCACGCGGATCAGCGGCAGGATGTGGCGCACATCGATCTCGCCGTTCATCTGCGCAAGCGCGATCGCGGCGGCGGGGCTCGCCCCCTGCCGCTCGTAGCGCGCCCACCAGTCGGCAAAAGTCGGATGATTGACGAGATTCGGCGCGAAGCTTTTCAGGCTCGATCCGCTGCCCCAGGTCTTCTCGGCATTGGCAACGAAACCGCTGAGCTGCTCGCGCGTCAGAACCCAGGCGTGGAAGTGGGCATAGCTGCCATAGAGGACGAGCGCTTCGGTGCGCCGCGGGTAGGTGGCGGCGAACAGCATCGCCATGGCGCCGCCTTCCGAGGCACCAAAGATCGCCGCCGATCTGCTGCCGGCGGCATCCATTACCGCACGCACATCGTCCATGCGCTGCTCGAGCGTTGGAATGCCGCCGACACGGTCGGAAAGCCCGGTGCCCCGCTTGTCGAAATGGATGACGCGGGCGAAGCCCCCAAGCGTTCTGAGCAGCCGGCTGTAGCCCGGCTCCTCCCAATGCAGGTCGAGATTCGAAATGAAGCCGGGCGACAGCACGAGATCGCGCGGACCATCGCCGATCACCTGGTAGGCGATGTGGAGGTCGCCGCTCTTCGCATAGCGCGTCTCGGGTCGCATTTACGCGCGAACTCCGCAGCTTGAGCTGTGACTCATAGCTCGTCGAGCGTCCCATGAACAGCGGCGAAGTGCCAAATTCTCAGGTATTTTCAGAGGAATGGAGACGCGCGGCTGCCGCGCGCGGCTTTCTCGAGGAGATCGGACCGACAGCCCTCCACCGCGTGACGACTGCGGAAGTCAAAGCCACTGGCCGCAGGATTGGGAACCTCGGCGTTCCTCAGCCCAATGATCGACTCTCGATGGCCGCTGCGTGCGACCTCGATCGCCCCCATTTCATGCGCTTAATGGGCACTATGTTCTTCGTCCCGTCGGCATCCGCATCCCGCCATGAATGGCGAACGTATCGCGATGAACTGCCTCCCCTTTTTCCGCCTGAGTTGACTTCGATCAAGGCTCGCGCAGTCTCAAAGGACGACGCTTCAACTGCAACGATTCCTGTTGCAGAAATCATGCAGTGTCGAGGAAACCATGACAAAGAGTGGTGGCACTCAAGCATTGCTCGTGCCCGCCGTAGCGGTATTCGTGGGGGCACTCGGAATTGCTTGGTTTACGCACGGCACCGGCGTCGTAAAGAGCGACCCCAAACGCCACATCGCCGTCCCTGAGACCCTGACCATTCCGTTATCAGTGCAGGCGGCATACAACGGCCAGGACATCTTCTTCCGCTATCGCTGGCCCTCTCCAAAACCCGGCATCTTCCACGACATGCTGCGCTTCGAGGGCGGCAAATGGGTGGTTCACGGTCGTGCCGTGCCGGGCTCACAGCCAGAGGGGCTGCACGAGGATCGCATCGCCATGATGGTCGATGACGGCAGCGTGCCCGAGTTCTCGCGCTACGGCGGCTATATCACCGTTGGACAGGGGCTGGCCGGCTTCACCAACGAGGTCGACGAGAAACGGATCAAGGAGCACGCCTATCTCGGCAAGAAATTGAAGCAGGACGAGCCGACGAAGTATCTCCCGGCGACTCGGCGCGACATCAACGACTACCTTTCCGTCGTGCCTGAGGATGAACTCAAAGCACAGCGCGCCGCCGGATACTTCCTAGACCTGTGGCACTGGCGCGCGGCGCGCTCGAATCCGGTCAAGTTGTCGGATGATCAGCACGTCGCCGAGGCGCGTCTTTCAGATGCTGGCAAGGGCCCCTATGCGACCAATTGGGATGGCGCGAAGCAGCTGCCGCGGCTTATGTTCGATCCCGCCAAAGCCGGTCACGCCGCGTTGAAGTGGGACGACATCGTCGGCGGGAAGATCGGTCAGGACGCCCAGTACGCGCTGCGGGAGGATATCGCCGCCCCGTTCGATCCGGCCTATGCGTGGAAGGAAGGCGACACCCTGCCGCGGCGGATCATCCGTGTTGGCGACGGCTCGCGCGCGGACATCGAGGTGGCCGGCACGGGCCGCTGGGCCGACGGCTCCTGGGACGTGGTGCTGCAGCGAAAAATGGACACCGGCAATCGCCTCGACGACAAGATCATGGTCGATCGCGGCGTCTATCATGTCGCCTTCGCCGTCCACCGTCAGGCCTCCGGCGGCCGCTGGCACTACGTATCCTTGCCAGTCACCGTCGGGCTCGGCCGCGACGCCGAAATCAGCGCCGTCCGGTTCGATGGCGATGCCCCGAAGTGGGACCAGCCGGCCAAGGCCATGACGCTCTTCTATCCGGGTCAGGTCAGCTGGGCGCATGTCAACAGCGCCAGGCATCCCGGCGCCGACAAGGTACGAGCTGGCGTTCCAGTCAAATTCCGCCACGGCGAGCTGGAGCTTGCCCACTACGGCATCGAGATGGAGTTCAATGACGCGATCCGGCGGCAATGGCTGCTGACGATGCTCGCTGGCCTGCTACTCATCGCCGGCTTCGCGTTCGCCGTGAATGCAACACTCAAGCGTGGCAAAGGAGCCTGATCATGGCGGCCTATCACGTCGTACTCGTCCACTTTCCGATCGCACTCTGGATGACGGCAGCGCTGGCCATCGTCTGGCGGGCATTGTCCAATGGTCCCGTCGCCCTGGCGATCGATCGGGCACTGGTGCCACTGCTGACGCTTGGCCTCGCCTCCGGCCTGGTCTCGATCGCCGTTGGCCTGATGGTATGGCCATGGGATGCCGTCTCGACCTCTCCTATGGGGCGCAACCACATTCTCCTGGCCGTGTGGACGACAGCATACTGGACGGTGATGCTCATCACGCGCCGCCTGCAAGGTGAGCACATTTGGTCGGGGCTCGGCCGCTGGATCATGGCAGGCCTCGCGATCCTCGGCGCCGGCCTGCTTGGCATCACCGGCACGCTCGGGGGCCATCTCGCCGGGATCTACACCGATCTGTCCAAGGTGCTGCGCGCCTTGGGGTGGGAGGTGCACCGCACGTTCTATCTTCCCGACACGACATTGGCCATTCTGGTTGTCGCAGCTCTCGTGCTGGTTGGCATTGCCTGGTGGTCAGGGAAGCAACGTTCGCCGGCCTAGTGTCCCGATCGCGAAGTTTGTCACCATCTGCAGCGGGCTCTCGAACGAACTTCGCGATCGAAAGGACACGAGCAAGCCCATGCTTCTAGTGTGGTTCAGATTCCGAAGTCCGCCTCCGCCACCTACCGCGAAGTGGTGGC